>NZ_PGCM01000007.1:0-39884 GCF_002786345.1 Pseudomonas sp. FEMGT703P
GTGGTGGAGGCTCCTCCGCGGCAGGCGGCAAGGGGGGCGCCGCCGTGGGGGGCATCTACAACGCCAGCACCGGTATCCTGACCATCGTCAACAGCAGCGTGACCAACAACCTGGGGGCTGGTGGTGGCGGTGGTGGCGGTGTGTCCAGCGACCGGTTCGCCTACGACGGCCGAGTGGGCAATGGTGGTGCAGGGGGCGCCGGGGTCGGCGCCATCTGGAACGCCGGCGGCACGGTGCGGATGGACAGCACCAGCTTCAATACCCTCAACGCCGGCAACGCCGGCGCCGGCGGCCTTGGCGGCAAGGCCGCCGGCGGCCCCAACATCGACGGTGCCAATGGCGCGGCCAACTCGACCATCTACACCACGTCGGGTGGCACCACCGATACCAGTTACAACCCCAACGTCGCACCGACCCTCGGCAACCTCAATGGTGACAGTGTGGTCTGGGGGGGGGTAGGCAATACCGTACGGCTCGATGCCGGCAGTCAAGCCAGCGTGGCCGATGTGGAGTTAGGGGGACTGAACAATGGCAATGGCAATTGGGCCGGCGTCAGTATGGTTGTGCAGCGCCATGGTGCTGCTTTAAACCGTGATGTGTTGGGGTTCGACACTGCTGGAGCACTGTTTACCGTCAGTGGTAATACCTTGCAGGCGGGCGGACAGACCTTTGCCACCTTTACCCATACAGGTGGTGTGTTGACCATCACCTTTACCAGCAGTGCTACGCCGGCCACCACCGCGTTGGTCAATGACGTGACGCAGCGCATCACTTACCGCAACGATACGCCTGCTGGCGATGCGGTGATCCGTTACACCCTCAGCTATGGCAATGATGTAAGTGTCAGTGCAAGCGTTACTGTTACCAGTGACATTATCTATGTGACTAACCCCAACGATAATACGGGCACCATTGACCTCAGCGACGGCGTCAGTTTCCGTGAAGCCATTGCGATTGCTGAGGCCGATAGCACCGGCAGTCAGACGATTGCATTCGCTATCTCTCAGCTAACCATCAACAACGTTAGCCTTAGCGAAAGTTTGGTCTTTGATATGAGTAAACTTGCTCGTATTTCTGGCGGCGCATTGACCCTCGATAACGGTATAACGCTTACCTTAGATACCCGTAATTATAATGTTAACTTGCAAAATATGTTTGCCGGCACCGGAACGTTGAGCAAGACTGGACAAGGGGTTTTGAGCGTTTATCAGGGTAGCAGTTATGCCGGTGAATTCACCGGTAATACTGTAGTGGCTGAGGGTGTTTTGCGGGTTGGTAATGGTTATACATTTTCCAATAGTAGTGTGAGTGTTTTGTCGGATGCTGTTCTGGAAGTGTTCAATGATGCTGCAGTGAGTAATCTCTCTGGTTCTGGCTCGGTATACCTAAGGCCGGATAGTTCAATTTCCAGTACTTTAACGGTTAATGTTACGGCGGATAGCGTATTTTCTGGCGTAATAGCGGGGTATGGTGGGGTTGTTGTAAATCAGTATGGTGCAGCCAACCACGCGCTGACACTTACCGGGCGCAATACATACACCGGGGATACTTTAATTGAAAACGCTGGTTGGCTGAAGCTTGGTGGCGCTAATGTGCTCGCAGACACAGGAGGTATTAGCTTTAATGGCGTTGGTGTGCTGACGTTGTTGTCTGATCAAACTGTAAAAAGTGTTCTGGGTTCAAGCAGTTATAGCAATATCCAATTAGGTTCATATGTTCTGAGTGTTGGAAGTTCAAACACCTCAGGACATTATGGTGGTGTTATCTCAGGTGAGGGGTCTCTGGTCAAGCAGGGTACTGGGATTCTCACATTAACAGGTCTAAATACTTATACGGGAAGCACCACGGTTAACCAAGGTGCACTCGCAATTGACGGTAATGGGCGTTTGGGTCAGGGGCAGTTAATTTTAGATGGAGGGACAACGTTTAGTGGTTTATCAATGAGGGTGTTAGTATCTAACGCAATATTATTGCGCGGCGACAGCACAATCAATGCGGCTGGCGCAATCGATATACTCGGTGATATCAGTGGCGCTTACAGCCTTACTAAAACCGGTGATAAAAATCTGACGCTTTTGGGTCGAAACAGTTATGCGGAAACTTTTATTACTACCGGTAAATTAACCATCGGTTCCGATGCCAGCCTCGGCAGCGGTGCGGTGACGATAAATGAATCGGGTACGTTCAGTATATCTGGCTATTCGGTTGTCGATAATGCGATCGTTTTGGGGCGCTCGGCAACCATAGAGACATCAGGTTCTACTACGCTAAGTGGCACGATCAGTGGTGGTACTTTAATCAAGACTGATGCGGGCGAGCTTATTCTGGCGGGTAATAATACGTATGCGGATACTCGGATCATGGATGGTCGTGTCGTTATCAGCAGCGACATTAATCTGGGTCGTGGTCAAGTCGAAGTGGAACGAGGGGGACTGCGGATTACGGCAAGTACGATAATCAGTAATGCCATCGGTGTAAGCAATACAGCCACGTTAACCATTGATGCGGATACAACCTTCTCTGGAGCAGTTTCGGGGTTTGGAGATATTTACAAGTCTGGTGCAGGGACGTTAACCATTTTGGGCTCTGTGAATACTTATGGCCGTACATTTTATGTAGCGAGTGGTTGTCTGGTGGCCGATGGCCGCATCGATGCCCCTTTGACAGTCTTTAATGGTGCCACCTTGGCGGGCAGTGGCATGTTAAATGGCAACGTCACCGTGCAGAGCGGCGGCACCCTCTCCCCAGGCAACGGCGGCGCCGGCACCCTGACGGTCAACGGCAACCTGACCCTGGCCTCGGGCAGCACCCTGGCCCTGGACATCCACGGCGCCACCGCCGGCACCGGTTATGACCGGGTGGTGGTCAACGGCAACGTCGACGTTTCCGGCGCGACCCTGACAGTCAACCATGGTTATGCGGCCGGTAATGGCGAGGTCTATCAGATCATCCTCAATGATGCCGCCGATGCGATCACCGGCACCTTCAGTGGCCTCAACGAGGGCAGTACGTTCAACGCGGCGGGCAATGGCACCCAATTGACTACTAGCTATGCCGGCGGCACTGGCAATGACCTGACCCTGACCGCCCCCACTGCTCCGACGATCACCAGCGTTTCGTCCAGCACGGCCAACGGCACCTACAAGATCGGTGACGTCATAACGGTCACCGTGCGCTTCGACAGCGCGGTGAACGTCACCGGCACCCCGACCCTGACCCTGGAGACCGGCGCCACCGACCGGGTGCTCAACTACGTGTCTGGCTCAGGCACCGACACCCTGAGCTTCAGCTACACCGTGCAGGCCGGCGACAGCTCTGCCGACCTCGACTATGCCTCCACCACAGCCCTGAGCCTCAATGGCGGCTCCATCCAGGACGGCGCCAACCAAAGCGCCATTCTCACCCTGGCCACCCCCGGTGCGGCGGGTTCCCTAGGCGCCAACAATGCTCTGGTGGTAGACGGCGTGCGACCGGCCGCCACCAGCATCACCCTCAGCGACACGGCCCTGCGCATCGGCGAGACCGCCACCGTCACCGTGACCTTTAATGAGCAGGTCACCGGCCTGGACATCGCTGACTTCAGCGTGGCCAACGGCAGCCTGAGTGGGCTCAGCACCAGCGATGGCGGCCTGACCTGGACGGCGACCTTCACCCCCAGCGCCAACGTCAGCGATGCCACCAACCTGATCACCCTCGACAACACCGGCGTGATGGACCAGGCGGGCAACATCGGCAGCGGCACCACCGACTCGGTCAACTACGCCATCGACACCCAGCGCCCGACGGCCACCATCGTGGTCAGCGATAGCGTGCTGAAAGCCGGGCAGACCACCATCGTCACCATCATCTTCAACGAGGCGGTGACCGGGCTGACCACGGCGGATTTCAGCGTGGCCAACGGCACCCTGAATGGCCTCAGCTCCAACGACGGTGGCATCACCTGGACGGCGACCCTGACGCCCAGTGCCAGTGGCAACGACCCGACCAACCTAATCACCCTGGACAACACCGGCTACACCGACATTGCCGGCAACGCCGGTATCGGCACCTCCGACTCCAACAACTACGCCATCGACACCCAGCGCCCGACCGCCACCATCGTGGTCACCGACACCGCGCTGAAGGCCGGGCAGGGCACCACTGTCACCATCACTTTCAGCGAGGCGGTGAGCGGGCTGACCACGGCGGACTTCAGCGTCGCCAACGGCAGCCTGAGCGGGCTCAGCTCCGCCGACGGCGGCATCACCTGGACGGCGACCCTGACGCCAAGCAACAACGTCACCGACACCACCAACCTGATTACCCTGGACAACACTGGCTACACCGACGCCGCCGGCAACACCGGCACCGGCACCACCGACTCCAACAACTACGCCATCGACAGCCGTGCCCCGGCCGTCACCTCCGTCGGTGTGCCGGCCAACGGCACCTACCTGATCGGCAACACCCTCGACTTCACGGTGAACTTCGACGAAGCCGTGACCGTGGACACCACCGGCGGCACGCCGCGCCTGGCCATCACCCTGGACACCGGCGGCACCGTCTACGCCAACTACCTCAGCGGCTCGGGCGGTACTGCCCTGGTGTTCCGCCTCACCGTCGCCAGCGGCCAGCAGGACAGCAACGGCATCGCCGTCGGCGCCAGCCTCGATGCCAACGGCGCGACCCTGCGTGATGCCGCCGGCAACAACGCCCAGACCGTGCTCAACAACGTGGGTTCCACCGCCGGTGTGCTGGTGGATGCCGCCGTTCCGCAGCTCACCAACATCGCCATCGATGGCACCTCGCCGACCCGCGACACCACTCTCAGCTTCACCGTGACCTTCAGCGAGAACGTCAGCGGCGTCGACCTGGCCGACTTCGCCCTGGCCACCAGCGGCAGCGCCAGCGGTACCTTGCTGTCGCTGGTACAGGTGGATGCGCGCACCTACCGCGTCACCGTCAGCGGTGTCACCGGCCAGGGCACCCTGGGGCTGTCCCTGGCGGCCGCCGGCAGTGGCATCACCGATACCGTCGGCAATGCCATGACGAACAACTTCGCCACCGTGGGCTACGTGCTCGGCGGGGTCGAGGGCGACCCCGAGTTCCGTGCCAACCCGACGCCCAGCGTGCCGACCACACCGACCACGCCGACCCAGCCCAACGTGCCCGGCCTGCCGCCATCCAGCACCACCTCGCCGTTGCTGCCGCCGCCGCTGTTCGAGCAGCCGACCCTGGGCAGCGGGGTGCCCACCGTGGGCAACATCTTCATCAACCTGAACGCCCTGGCGCCCAGCTACATCGCCCAGGTCTTCGCCAGCAGCGACAGCTCCGCCAGTGACGGCGGCGCCAACGGCTTCCTCGGCTTTGGCGGGGGCGACGGTGGCGTGTTCGGCAGCAGCAGCTTCTCCAGCATGTTCGGCAAGGATGTGCCGCAGCAGGACATGCAACTGAAGGTATTCGACGGTAAGCAGTGGCGCGGTGGCGACACCGGCAAGAACGGGCGGGGCCTGACCGGCGCCCCCACTCTCGGCCAGCAACTGCAGGCCATGAAGGAAGCCGACCTGCGCCCCGTGCGCGACTTGGCACAAGCCCTCGGGCAGGTGGCGGGGGCCACCACCCGTGGCTGACATGACAAGAAAGGGAATCACCGTGCCGTACCAGGGGGCGGCCGTCAGCATGAACCAGACCTACAAGCTCTTCACCGCCAGCCTGCTGGCCTTGGCCATCAGCGGATGTGCCGTGACCACTCAGCCCATCGATCGCGGCGAGAGCGAGGCCCGCGCACGGGCGGACCTTTCCAGCATGTTCAAGGACCAGGAGCCCCTCAGCGGTCCGCTGACCCTGAACGAGTCCATGGCCCGCGCCATCAAGTACAACCTCGAGGCACGCCTCAAGGTGATGGAACATGCCCTGGCCGAGCGACAGCTGGACCTGGCCACCTTCGACATGCTGCCGCGCATGGCGCTGTCCGCTGGCTACGCAGGGCGCAACAACGTCAGCGCCTCCAGCAGCCGCAGCATCGAGACCGGTTCCCAGTCCCTGGAACCGTCCACCTCCCAGGACAGCGACCGTGGCGTGGCGGACCTGACCATGGTGTGGAACGTGCTCGACTTCGGCGTCAGCTACATGAGCGTCAAGCAGCAGGCCGATCAGCGCCTGATCGTCGAGGAGCGCCGCCGCAAGGTCATCCACACCATCACCCAGGACGTACGCTCCGCCTACTGGCGGGCTGTGGCCGCTGAGCGCCTGCTCAAGCAGATCGACAGCCTCATGGCCCGCGTCGACAAGGCCCGCACCGACAGCCGCAACCTCAGCACCCAGCGCATCGGTGACCCGGTGCAGGCGCTGAGCTACCAGCGCGCGCTGATCGAGGCCACCCGCCAGTTGGAAGAGCAACGCCGCGCGCTGTCCCTGGCCAAGACCGAGCTGGCCGCGCTGATCAACCTGCCGCTGAACACCGACTTCCAGCTGGCCGCCAGCAACGACTATGTCGTGCCAGAGCTGAAGGTGAACTTCGCCCAGCTGGAGCAGCAGGCCCTGGCCAGCCGCCCGGAACTGCGCGAGCAGGACTATCAGGCGCGCATCAGCGCCGCCGAGACCCGCAAGGCCATGCTGCGCCTGCTGCCCGGCCTGGAGTTCTCTGCCGGCGGCCACTACGACAGCAACAGCTTCCTGGTAAACCAGAGTTGGGCCGACTACGGCGTTAAGGTCACCTGGAACCTGTTCAACGTGCTCTCTGCACCGATGGCTATCGATGTTGCCAAAACAGGCCAGGAGGTCGCCAATGCCCGTCGCCAGGCCATGTCCATGGCCATCCTCGCACAGCTTTACGTGGCTAACGCCAACTACGCTGAAGCCCGCCGTCAGTTCCAGACCAGCCAGCAGTTGGCCGATCTGGACGGTCAGATCGCCGAGCAACTGCGTAACCGTTACAGCACCCAGAGTATCGGCGAGCTGGAGCTGATCCAGGGCGAGCTGAACACTCTGCAGGCCCAGCTCAGGCGTGACCTGGCCTATGCCGATCTCCGTAATGCCTACAACCAGGTATTTGTCAGTGCGGGGGTTGATCTGCTGCCACCCAGTATTCCAGACGCCCGGCTGTCCACCCTGGCACAAGCGCTGCGGGAAGGAGAGTCGAGACTATCGGTGGGGCAGCTAAATCCCTAACCCTTGAGAGGGCGTAGCAGAGGGCGTTCGCGGCGCTGGGACAAATCGGGCTGTGGTTGCCCACCCGCCCTACGCTAATGCCAGTCGAAGCCGCAAGTACCAATTCATTGTCAAGCCGCTGAATGTCAGTCAGCGGCTGACGTCTACCGATGTCATGTGTAACTACGCCAAAAAAGGCTAAAGGAGGGCGTGGTTCACCTCAATCAGATCGGCCCATTCTCGACAGTGGTGGGGGCTTCTGGCTTAATCAGCTCCACCTGTTTCGACTTTCGCCTTTAATTGCCGGCAGGTCAAAATCTCTGATGAAAGTCCGCTATTGGCCGATTTCTGCCGGTTACCAAAGGTTGAAAGGGTCGAAATCAAGCTGATTTACCGCTATTTATAAAAACAACAAACCCGGCACCAAGCCGGGTTTGTTGTTCTAGCATCAATGCTGACTGGGTCTTAATAGCCAGGCTGTCATGAGTTTTTTATTTCAGATCGTCGGCATGTTTATTTGGCCAGCCTTCAAACCCACTGATCATTGCGCTTACGCCTTACGCGCAGCATGGTCGGCAGAACCAGCCCTGCGAGTAGCCCAGCGCCGGCTATGCCGCCGCCGTAGGCCATATAGCGCATCAGCACTTGCTGGTTTTCCTCACCCAGTTGCGCTTGCAGCGCGCGCAGTTCGGAGTTGGTCTGGCTTAGCTCACTGTCCAGCGCCGAGCGCGCGGTTTGCAGTTCGTCGATCAGGGTTTTGCGCGAATCCAGAGTTTCCTGCATGCCCTGCACGCGGGTTTTCCAGGTGTCGTTGATGCCTTCAAGTTCGCTGCTCAGTTGCGCCACTTGCTGTTCCAGCTGCGGCAGGCGCTCGGCCTGGCCAGGGAGGTCCTGCAGGTCGCGGTTGGCGATCCATACGGCGTTGCCGTTTTCGCCACGCACCTGGCTGTAATCGCCGGAGGTTTGCAGCAGGGTGACCTTTTGCCCGGAAACCAGGGTGCCGACGATCCGGTAGCCGTCGGTTGGGCCGCTGCGTACATAGGTATTCAGGCTGTCGCTGACCCAGCGAGTATTGGCGGCGGGCTCTTCAGCGTGTGCACTCAAGCTGCCTAGCAGGCAAACACTCAGGGCGAGGTTGTGCAGCGGGCGAGTACATGAGGGGAGGTAATGGGATAGGGACATGGGCTGTCTTCATATAGCGATTGAATGAAACCCTGCGGGCAGGTGCGATAGCGGTCGGTCAGGCGCATTGCCGTGTACTGATGAGCAGCCGGGGCGCTGCAATGCAGTTGTCTGCTGGGCAAATGGCCAGCAGGCCCACCTTCAGTGGCCGACAGAGGACAGACCTGTGCGACGCGCGGGGAGTTCACTGCGCAATGGCGGATCGGGATGAGTGGCCAGCAATCGGGGAACGATCCATGCGGATAATTTGTGCGTTATAGCTGTAGGAGGTATTGCCATTCGTCATGGCAGTGGCTGCGAAGTTAATTTTTTATTGATCTAAAGAATTCTTTTGTTATTCACTAAAAGAATTAAAGACGACTCTCTATGCTGTTTGCCCTGCTGGCGATAAACAGCATCCGGGGCCATGGATGGCCTGGCAGCTCGACTGCCATTTGCCATGCGCTATTGTGGGGAGCGCTTGCGTCCAGTTGAGGTGCTTGTGTTTGCTATGTGCAGGGCTGGCAAACCACCCCAATCACCCATTGCAGAGGATTCTGAATGGAACACAACATCTCCTTGATCACCACCCTGGCAGGTGGTTTCGGCCTGGCGCTGATCTTCGGCTTTATTGCCGAGAAGATAAAACTGCCCGCGCTGATTGGTTATCTCTGTGCCGGTATCCTGCTGGGCCCGGCTACCCCTGGCTTTGTCGCGGACATTGAGCTGGCGGCGCAGCTGTCGGAAATCGGCGTGATGCTGCTGATGTTCGGCGTTGGCCTGCACTTTTCCCTCGATGATCTGTTGTCGGTTAAGAAGATTGCCCTGCCGGGAGCGGTGGTACAGATGGGCCTGGCCACGGTGCTTGGTATGGCAGTGGCGCACTGGTGGGGCTGGAGTTTCGGTGCCGGGCTGGTGTTCGGCCTGTCACTGTCATGTGCCAGTACCGTGGTGCTACTCAAGGCGCTGGAGTCGCGCGGCATTCTTGAGTCCATGAATGGGCGCATCGCCGTCGGCTGGCTGGTGGTTGAAGACCTAGTGACCGTGCTGGTGCTGGTCTTGCTGCCGCCTTTGGCGGGTGTGCTGGGTGGTACGCCAACCGCCGAGATGGGCAGCGATCCGCTGTGGTACACCCTTGGCAAGACCCTGCTGCTGGTGGTGGTGTTTATCGTGGTGATGTTGGTGGCCGGGCGGCGCATTCTGCCCTGGATGCTGATGCAGGTGGCCAAGACCGGTTCGCGTGAGCTGTTCACCCTGTCCGTGGTGGCATCAGCGATCGGGATTGCCTACGGCGCGGCGGCGCTGTTCCAGGTGTCTTTTGCCCTCGGTGCATTCTTTGCCGGCATGGTGATGCGCGAGTCTGACCTCAGCCACCGCGCGGCGGAAGAGTCACTGCCGCTGCGGGATGCCTTTGCGGTGCTGTTCTTCGTCTCGGTTGGCATGCTGTTCGACCCGCTGGTACTGATCAAGGAGCCGCTGCACGTGCTGGCGGTGGTCGGCATTATCGTGATCGGCAAGACTCTTGCGGCGGCGGCTTTGGTGCTGGCCTTTCGTTACCCGTTGAATACAGCGCTGACCGTGGCGGCGAGCCTGGCGCAGATCGGCGAGTTCTCCTTCATCCTGGCCGGATTGGGCATGACGCTGGGCTTGTTGCCGCAAGAGGGCATGAGCCTGGTGCTGGCCGGTGCGCTGATTTCGATTGCCTTGAACCCAGCGCTGTTTGCCCTGATCAAGCCGCTCAAGGAACTGGCGCTACGCCGCTCGGCTCTGGCGCGCAAACTCGAGCACCGCGAGGACCCACTGGCCGTGCTGCCGATGAGCACCGAGCACAAGTACCTCAAAGGGCAGATCGTGGTGGTCGGCTATGGCCGGGTTGGGCGGCGGATTATCCGCAGCCTGGCCGAGCGCAATATCCCCTTTGTGGTGGTTGAGCAGAACCGTGAGCGCGTTGAACAGATTCGTGGACAGGGCTTGGTGGCTGTAACGGGAGACTCAGCCGAGCCCGATACGCTGATCCAGGCGCATATCGCCGATGCCGCGATGCTGGTCATCGCCACCCCGGACCCGATGAACGTACAGCGCATGGTGGAAACGGCGCGGGCGTTGAACCCGGATATCGACGTGGTGATCCGTACTCACAGCCCGGATGCGGTGGAGATGTTCCGCAAAGACGGTCTGGGGCAGGTGTTCTTTGATGAGGAAGAGCTGGCCCGCGGGATGAAGGCGCACATTCTGTCGCGCTTGTCGCCACCGGCTGAGGCGGCGAGCAAGGCCCATTAAACCGACCTCTTGAACAACAAACCCGGCACATGGCCGGGTTTGTTGTTTTTGCCGCAGGGTTTACTTGATCTCGACGGCCAGGCTGTCGTGGATCTTTTTGTTCCAGATCGCAGGTCCCGTGATATGCACCGACTCGCCCTTGGTGTCGACCGCCACGGTAACTGGCATGTCTTTCACGTCGAACTCGTAGATGGCTTCCATACCCAGTTCGGCGAATGCCACCACGCGCGATTTCTTGATCGCCTGGGCGACCAGATAAGCAGCGCCGCCAACGGCCATCAGGTACACGGCCTTGTTGTCTTTGATCGCTTCGATGGCAATCGGGCCGCGCTCGGATTTACCGATCATGCCGAGCAGGCCAGTGCTTTCGAGGATCTGCCGGGTGAACTTGTCCATCCGCGTGGCGGTGGTCGGGCCAGCTGGGCCAACCACTTCTTCGCGTACCGGATCAACCGGGCCGACGTAATAGATAAAGCGACCTTTGAGGTCCACCGGCAGCTCTTCGCCCTTGTTCAGCATGTCGACCATGCGCTTGTGCGCGGCGTCGCGGCCGGTGAGCATCTTGCCGTTGAGCAGTACGGTTTCGCCCGGCTTCCAGCTTTGCACGTCTTCCGGGGTCAGGGTGTCGAGGTCGACGCGGCGGGCGCTTGGGCCGGCTTCCCAGACGATTTCCGGGTAGGCGGACAGATCCGGCGCTTCCAGTTCGGCCGGGCCAGTGCCATCAAGCACGAAGTGGGCGTGACGGGTGGCGGCGCAGTTGGGGATCATGCACACCGGCAGGCTTGCGGCGTGGGTCGGGTAGTCCATGATCTTCACGTCGAGCACGGTGGTCAGGCCGCCCAGACCCTGGGCGCCGATGCCCAGCTGGTTAACTTTTTCGAACAGTTCGAGGCGCATTTCCTCGATCTTGTTCTGCGGGCCGCGGGCTTTCAGTTCATGGATGTCGATGTGCTCCATCAGCACTTCCTTGGCCATTACCGCGGCTTTCTCGGCGGTGCCGCCGATGCCGATGCCGAGCATGCCTGGCGGGCACCAGCCGGCGCCCATTTCCGGGACGGTCTTGAGTACCCAGTCAACGATCGAGTCGGACGGGTTGAGCATGGCCATCTTCGATTTGTTCTCGGAGCCGCCGCCTTTGGCTGCGACGTCCACTTCCACCTTGTCGCCAGGGACGATGGAGTAGTGGATGACGGCCGGGGTGTTGTCTTTGGTGTTCTTCCGTGCGCCGGCTGGGTCGGCGAGGATCGAGGCGCGCAGGACGTTTTCCGGAAGGTTGTAAGCGCGGCGCACGCCTTCGTTGATCATGTCGTCGACGCTCATGGTGGCGCCGGTCCAGCGCACGTCCATGCCGACGCGGATAAATACGGTGACGATGCCGGTGTCCTGGCAGATCGGCCGATGACCGGTGGCGCACATGCGCGAGTTGATCAGGATCTGCGCCATGGAGTCGCGCGCGGCGGGGGACTCTTCGCGCAGGTAGGCCTCATGCATGGCCTGAATAAAATCCACGGGGTGGTAATAGGAGATGAACTGCAGGGCGTCGGCGACGCTCTGGATCAGGTCGTCTTGCTTGATCACGGTCATGCTTGGCGCTCCTTTTTGTAGGGGAGGAGTAGGGCAGGAACTTCGAACTGCGCAGAGTCACGGCCCTGCGCAGTGCTATCAAGGTCAAAGGACATAGCCAAAGCACAAGATAAAAAGGCGCGGCAGTATACCGCGCACACCGCCAGGCGGACACCTGTGGCGGCCCAGACCATGGTCGCTGGTCGGCTATTTGAGCCGACTAATGACGCGGTAGCGGCCTAGGCATTCTGTGATCACAAGGGTAGAGTGGCGGCTAGATGCCAGCATGGGACGGAGCCCATAAACCCATGAGCCTAAGTAGCCAGCGGGTAACCCAGCGATCTCTGCAAAGCCTGCTGCTGAAGCGTTTCGGCATGGCAGTGGCGACCTATGCAATGACTGGGCTGCTGTGCTGGGCCGCTGTATTCGCTGGGCTGTTTCATGCCTCGCCTCTTACGGCGCTGACCATCACTGCCTTGGCCGCCGCTAGCCAGCTGGTGTTCCTCGTGCTGTTTCTGTCCCACTTCAACCTGCGATTATCCGACCCCAGCCTGACTGAACCTCAGGTGCTGGTGGCATTGGCCTGGCTGACGGTGCTGCTGTCACTGTTCAGTGAAGGGCGCGGCAGCATGCTGGTGATTTACCTGCTGATCATGCTATTCGGCGTGTTCCAGCTACCACCACGGGTGTTCGCCCGCTGTGCGCTGTTTGCCTTTTTCGGTTTTGCCGGCTTGAACCTGTATGAAGCCTATACCCTGCAGTTGAATGAGCCGCGCGCGGCCTTTATGCAGGCGTGTGTGCTGGCCGTGGTGCTGGTGTGGCTGTGTCTGTTTGCCAGTTACGCCCAAGCTATGCGTCAGCGCATGCGCCAACGGCGTTTTGCCCTGCAGGCGCATCAGGACACGCTGCGTGGCATGATGCGTCAACTGGAAGACCTGGCCGCCACGGACGAGTTGACCGGCCTGTGTAATCGCCGGCACTTCCTGCGTCTGGCCAGTCGTGAACTGGAGGGGCTGCATCATGGGCGTCAGCACGGTCTGGCGCTGCTCGATCTGGATCATTTCAAGCGGATCAACGATATCCACGGCCACGCTGCCGGGGACCGCGTTCTGCAAACGTTCGCCGCCGTCGCCCGCGCCTGCCTGCGCGACGGCGATGTGGTCGCCCGCTACGGCGGTGAGGAATTTGTGTTGTTGTTACCCAATACCGAAGCCGATCAGTTCACCGCCTGCTGCGAGCGCTTGCGTGAGGCCTTTAGCCGCGCCGAGCCGCTGGGTGTCAAAGTAGCCAGCCTGAGCGTGTCCATCGGCATGACGCTGCTGACCGTGCACGATGATCTCGACGAAGCCCTGCAACGTGCCGATCAGGCGCTGTACCAGGCCAAACGCGACGGCCGTAACCGTTGCGCGGCGACCTGGGAGGATGTGGATGCCTGAGTTACGGGCCGCTGATCGCTGCCTTGATGTCGCCCCCGCCAGTAACCTGCTGGACAGCCTGCTGGCTGCCGGCATCGCCGTGCCCTACAGCTGCCGCGCCGGCAGTTGTCATGCCTGCCTGGTGCGTTGCGTGGCCGGCGAGTTGCTCGATGGCAAACCGGAAGCCCTGGACGATGCGCGGCGTGAGCAGGGTTGGCGCCTGGCTTGCCAGTGTCGGGTGGTCGAGTACGTAAGCATCGAGGTATTCGACCCGCTGCGCGATGCGGCCCCTGCCGTTATTCACAGTTGCGATTGGCTTAGCAGCGATGTGCTGCGTCTGCGCCTGACCCCACAGCGGCCGCTGCGCTACAGCGCCGGCCAGCACCTGCAACTCTGGACTGAGGACGGCATAGCCCGACCTTATTCGCTGGCCAGCGTGCCGGGCGATGATCCTTGGCTGGAATTTCATATTGACTGTCGACACGGCGGTGCCTTTGCCACGGCAGCGCGGACGTTTCAGCCGGATGGCAACCTGCGTCTGGGCGAATTGCGCGGTGCGGCGCTGCACTATGACCCGGACTGGCAAGCCCGCCCGCTTTGGCTGATGGCCTCTGGCACCGGTTTGGCGCCGCTCTATGGGGTGCTGCGTGAGGCAATACGTCAAGAGCATCAGGGCGCCATTCGGGTTATTCACCTGGCCCATGATGCGGCCGCACATTATCTGGCTGAGCCCTTGCAGGCGTTGGCGGCCAGCCATCCGCAGGTGCAGATCGAGTTGCTCACCACGGCCGAGTTGACGGCTGCTTTGGCCGAACTGCGCCTTGTTTCACGGCGAACCATCGCCTTACTCTGCGGCCACCCCGACAGCGTCGAAACTTTTGCGCGCCGCCTGTATCTGGCGGGTTTACCGCGCAGCCAGGTTTTCGCTGACGTCTTTTTGCCCCACGCGCGCTAGCCGTTCAGGTTCTCAGCTCGCGGGTGGCCTGCCGTGAGGATTGATGATGAGCGAGCACCTGCTGGTAGAGCGTGAACAAGGGCTGTTGACCTTACGCATGCACCGCCCTGACAAAAAGAATGCCCTGACCCGCGCCATGTACAGCGGCATGGCCGAAGTGCTGGTGCAGGCCGATCAGGATAAAAGCGTGCGCGCCGTGCTGATCACCGGTGGCGACAGCTGCTTTACCAGCGGCAATGATGTCGCCGACTTTATCAAGGCGCCGCCGACTGGCCTGAACAGCGAAGTGTTCCAGTTTATGCAGGCGCTGTTCGAGTTCAGCAAGCCAGTGGTGGCCGCCGTCAACGGTCCGGCGGTGGGCATCGGCACGACCATGCTGCTGCACTGCGACCTGGTGTATGTCAGCCGTGATGCCACGCTGAAGATGCCCTTCGTCAACCTGGGTCTGTGCCCTGAATACGGTTCCAGCCTGATCCTGCCGCGCCTGCTTGGCCACGCCCGCGCTGCCGAGCTGTTGCTGCTCGGGCAGAGTTTTACCGGTGAGCAGGCCGCAACCTGGGGCATCGCCAATCAGGCGCTGGATAGCGGCGCGGCAACCCTGGCCAAGGCTCGCGAAATGGCCCTGCGCTTTCAACAGTTGGCACCGGCTGCAGTGGCGGACAGCAAACGCCTGATGCGTGCGCCGGATCGCGAGCAACTGCGCCGGGTTATCGAGGAGGAGGGCGCCTTGTTCGGCCAGCGTTTGCGCTCGCCAGAAGCTATCGAAGCGCTGACTGCCTTTATGCAGCGGCGCACGCCGGACTTCAGCAAGTTCGCCTGATGCCTTGAGGCAAACAAAAAAGGCCGCTCGATTGAGCGGCCTTTTGCGTTGCAGCGAAGCAGTTATACGAGTGCTTCACCCACATGCAGCAGCTTCATGGTGTTGGTGCCGCCGATGGTGTGGTAACTGTCGCCCTTGGTCAGGATTACCCAATCACCGGCCTGCACTACGCCGCGCTTGAGCAGTTCGTCCACCGCGGCCTGGCTGACTTCTGCCGGTTGCAAGGCGGCTGGGTCGAACGGCACGGTGTAGACGCCGCGGAACATGGCCGCGCGGGCCTGGGTTTCGCGGTGCGGAGAGAAGGCGAAGATCGGCACCGAAGAACGGATGCGCGACATGATCAGTGGGGTGTAGCCACTTTCGGTCAGCGCGATGATCGCTTTCACACCGGGGAAGTGGTTGGCCGTGTACATGGCCGCTAGGGCGATGCTTTCGTCGCAACGCTCGAACTCGGTGCCCATGCGGTGGCTGGATTTTTTGCTGGTGGGGTGCTTTTCCGCACCCAGGCAAATGCGCGCCATGGCCTGCACGGCTTCCAGCGGGTAGGCACCGGCGGCACTTTCCGCCGAGAGCATCACCGCATCGGTGTAGTCGAGCACGGCGTTTGCTACGTCGGAGACTTCCGCGCGGGTCGGCATCGGGTTCTGGATCATCGACTCCATCATCTGCGTCGCCGTGATCACTGCCTTGTTGTGGCGGCGCGCGTGCAGGATGATTTTCTTCTGGATGCCGCACAGTTCGGCGTCGCCGATCTCTACACCCAGGTCACCACGGGCAACCATCACCGCATCACTGGCGCGGATCAGGCCGTCGAGGGTTTCGTCGTCGGCTACCGCTTCGGCGCGTTCGATCTTCGCCACCAGCCAGGCGGTACCGCCGGCTTCGTCGCGCAGCTTGCGCGCGTAATGCATGTCGTCGGCATCGCGCGGGAAGGACACGGCCAGGTAATCCAGCTCCATCTCAGCAGCCAGTTTGATGTCTGCCTTGTCTTTTTCTGTCAGCGCCGGCGCAGTCAGGCCGCCGCCACGGCGGTTGATGCCTTTGTGGTCGGACAGCGGGCCGCCAATGATCACTTCACAGTGCAGGGCATCTGCGGTGGCTTCCATCACGCGCATCACCACGCGGCCGTCGTCGAGCAGCAGCTCGTCACCGACGCCGCAATCCTTGACCAGGTCCGGGTAGTCGATGCCGACGATGTCTTGCGTACCGGCAGTCAGCGGATGGCTGGTGGAGAAGGTGAAGCGGTCGCCCAGCTTGAGCTCAATGCGCTTGTTGGCGAATTTGGCGATACGGATTTTTGGGCCTTGCAGATCACCCAGTAGCGCTACGTGACGGCCGTGTTTGGCCGCCAATTCGCGCACCAGCTTGGCGCGGGCTTTGTGCTCATCGGGCGAACCGTGGGAGAAGTTCAGGCGGGCGACATCCAGGCCAGCGATGATCAGTTGTTCAAGCACCTCTGGGCTGTTGCTAGCGGGGCCGAGGGTGGCGACGATTTTGGTGCGGCGAAAGGTCATGCACAGACTCCTGAGTGGCAGCTGCGCATGAGGCTACTATGCCGCAACCCTGTAGTCATTGTTCCTCTGTACTACCTTGGCCCACCTGCTAGCGATTAAGTGCCTGGTCCAGATGGCGGGCGGCCTTGGTGTTCAGGTCGCTATTGGGGAATTGCACCAGTAGACGACGCAGGTAGGTGATGGCCTTGTCGCGGCTGGCCTGCGGGTTGTCTGGTGCCAGGTACATCAGGCCGAGTTGGTACAGGGCTTTTTCCTTGATGTCGGCGGGGATGCCGGGGTCGCTCAAGGCCAGCAGGTACAGCTCTTCAGCTTCACCGACGCGATTTTTCAGTACGGCGCGGCGCGACAGCAGGGTCATGTCGGTATCGAGGCTGGGCTTGTACAGGTCAAGTTGCTGGTTGGGCTTCCAGTGTGCCAGCAGTTCGCGCGAGGTCTTGTGCACTGGCTCGTCTGCGCGCTCGCGGATCATCACAATCCGCGCCTCGGCCCGTTCGGCAGCCCGGCTGGATGGGAATTGGTTAAGCACCTGATAGAAGTAGTTGAGCGCTTTATTGTCGTCGCGCTGATCGTTGAAGCGGTTCATATAGAGCAGGCCGATCTGGTACAGCGAGATGGCACGCACCTCATCGCTGAGCTTCTCGTCACGGTAACCAGTGAGGTACAGCTGCTCGGCTTGTTCGCTTTTGGCGTCGCGTATGGCCTGGGCACTGTAGGTCAGCAGGTCGCCTTCATCCTCAATGGCAGCGAGCATGCGGTTGTTCTTCAGGGTTTTGTATTCCACCACTTCGTTGGTGGTGATCTGCGCAATAAACAGCGGCGTGGTGGGCGAGCAGGCGCTCAACAGAACGGTACACAGCAGCACTAACAGGCGAGGTGACGACGACATGACAGCTCCTGGGCGCAATGGCCGTTGCGCGCCAGTCTAGCCAGGCGGGCGGGCGGTGGCCAAGTGGCTGGCGGCATTACCCATCAGAGGATATGTTGCTGCAGAATTTTCCTGAGCAGTCGATACACTGCTCATCGGAGGAGAGGCTTATGCGCATACTGTTTATTGTTCTGCTGGTGTTGGGGGTGGCGGGGTGCAACCGTTATTCGTTTGATCACCACCTCAATAGTGCCTATGAGGCCTATGACCGTGGCGAGTGCGAAGCAGCGATCCTGTCGCTGTCCAAGGCCGAGCGCAACAGCCGTTCACGGCGTTACATGCAGCCGGAAATATCCCTGCTGCGCGGTCAGTGCCTGGAGCGTCAGGCGCTGTTTGTTGATGCCATGCATACCTACCAGTTCATCGTCACTAATTACCCGGCCAGCGAGTACGCTTATCGCGCCCGCGCACGTATGGATACTCTGCGCGAGCTGGGACATGAAGGCGCCGGTGCGGCGGTCAAGGTCACCCCGGTGAAGCCCTGACCGCTGGTCGTCACAGGCCATAGAAGGCTATTCTCGGCAGTAAGCTGATGTTTTACGGGAGGGAATCCATGCGTGTCTTGTTGTGTCTGTTGTTAATGCCGGGGCTGGCGGCGGCGGAAATCTACCGTTGGACTGATGCCAATGGACAGGTGCACTTCGGTCAGCGTCCAGCGGCGGTTGGAGCCGAAAAGGTCGAAGTCAAACCGCAGGTGGTCGAACGCGACCAACTGACCCGTGAGCGCGAAGAGCGTACCAATCGGTTTTACGATGCACGCCGCGACGAGCAGGCGCAGGTTTCGGCTGTGGCTGCGGAAAAACAGGCCAAGCGCGCTGAGGAATGTCACGAGCTGCGCAAAAAGCTGGCCTCGATCCCTGAGGGGCGTAGCTATTACCGCACCGAGGCGGATGGTCAGCGCAGCTATTACAGCGATGAGCAGGTTGATACCGCCCGTCAGCAACTCCAGAGTCGGGTGTCTGAACGCTGTTCCTGAAACTGGTTTAAGCGCAGTAGTGGGGCCATACTCAATGGCCATCAATAGCGATTTGCCACTATGCAAAAGCATATTCAGCGCAGCATCGAACGCCATCAACTGCCCTACTACCTGAAGGTATTCAATCGCATCACCGACAAGCCCATGGGCTATATCGGTAATGTCTCATTGGACGGGTTGATGTTAATCAGTCAGCTACCCCTGTTAGTGGGCGCGCGTTTTGATATGCGTCTGAAAATTCCAGGGCACGATGCCCCGCACTACATCGACTTTTCGGCCACCTGCCAATGGTCCCGAGAGGATGTAACCCCCGGCAGTTACGACTCGGGTTTCGCCCTGGTCGCGCCCCCAGGTGATTACGTCGAGATGGTTGATGCCTTGCGGCATTACTTCAGTTTCCGGCCGATGCCCACATCCGCTTAAATACGCGATTGGTCTGAAACTGCCTTCCGTGAATGAAAGGCAATAAAAAACCGCCCCAAGAGGCGGTTTTTTATTGCAGTGCGGGTTAGGCGCTGACGGTTTGTTCCAACTGCAGCAGGGCGTCAGAGCGCGACTGTACTTCACGATAGCGTTCGGCATCGCTGGCGAGTACTGCGCCCAAGGCAGGGAACATCTCGTTCAGCTTGCTGCGCCACTGCTCTGATTTGGCCTGAGTACCGAAGCAACGCTGGATCAGGTCGAGCATGATCGACACCGTGACCGAAGCGCCTGGCGAGGCACCGAGCAGCGCGGCGATGGAGCCGTCTTCGGCCGCGACCAGTTCGGTCCCGAACTGCAGGATGCCACCGTTCTTCGCATCCTTTTTGATGATCTGCACGCGCTGACCGGCGATTTCCAGGCTCCAGTCCTCGGCCTTGGCCTGTGGATAGAAGCCGCGCAGGGTTTCCAGGCGCTGGTCTTCGGATTGCAGCACTTCCTTGACCAAGTAGCGGGTCAGGTCGAAGTTGTCGCGCGCCACGGCCAGCATGGGGCCGATGTTGTTAAAGCGAATCGACAGCGGCAGATCAAGGAACGATCCGCGCTTGAGGAACTTGGTGGTGAAGCCGGCATAGGGTCCGAACAGCAGCGAGGTTTTACCGTCTACCACGCGGGTGTCCAGGTGAGGCACTGACATCGGCGGCGAGCCCACGGCTGCTTGGCTATAGACCTTGGCCTGATGCTGTTTGACCACGTCAGGGTTGTCGCAACGCAGCCACTGGCCGCTGACCGGGAAGCCGCCGAAGCCTTTGCCTTCCGGGATGCCAGACATCTGCAGCAGCGGCAGCGCCGCGCCACCAGCGCCAAGGAAGACGAATTTAGCCTGGATCTCGCGGTTGTTGCCGCTTTGCAGGTCCTTGACGCTGACCCGCCAGCCTTGGCCGCTGCGCTTCAGACCAACCACTTTTTGGTTGCAGGAAACCTTGGCATCAGCTTGCTGGCCGAGGTGCGCGAGCAGGTGCGTGGTCAGGTTGCCGAAGTTGACGTCGGTGCCCGCCATGACGCGAGTGGCTGCAATTGGCTCGTTCGGGTCGCGGCCCGGCATCATCAGCGGCATCCACTCCGCCAGGGTGGCTTTGTCTTCGGTGTATTCCATGTCCGCAAAGGCATGGTGCACGGTCAACGCCTGGAAGCGCTTCTTCAGGTAATCGATACCTTTCTGGCCGCGCACGAAGCTCAGGTGTGGCACTGGATTGATGAACGATTTGGGCGAACCAAAGCGGCCTTTCTCGACCAAGTAGGCCCAGAACTGCTTGGACTCTTCGAACTGAGTATTGATTGTTACCGACTTCTTGATGTCGATCGAACCGTCCGCCGACTCCGGCGTGTAGTTCAACTCACACAGGCCGGCGTGGCCGGTGCCTGCGTTGTTCCAGGGGTTGGAGCTTTCAATTGCCCCCGATTCCATCATTTCGAGCACTTCCAGCTTGATCGCCGGGTCGAGCTCTTTGAGCAGTACGGCCAAGGTCGCACTCATGATGCCGGCACCCACCAGCACCACATCCATTGTTTCGTAATCGTTTTGCGCCATTACCACTTCTCCGCAAACCAGCACTCAATAGACGTTCGTCAGCTTATGTATGCACACAGCCAATCAGCAGTCGGCGAGACGCTCAGGGTTGAGGGAAGCAGGCTTCTGGAAGCAGATGCCAACCGCGAGATCGTTCATTTTCGCCACACTCTTGTGAAGTTTTCCAAACCGTTTTTTCCACGCTCTTTTGGAGTCGTGAACCTCAAAACACGTCTGCTGGGCACGCTTCTCTACGACATAGAATGGCCATGCAGCGATTGCAGGCGCTATACGTGGGAGTAAGCGGCAGCCGGAAGGCAGCGCGAAGTGGGCGACTCTCTGGGGCGGAGCTGGTGCAATGGAGCATCAGCGATACGGCAAGGCCCGAACAGGAGGCGTCCTTATAATCGGGGCGAGATTATAAGGGCAAAGCAGGAAAATTGATCGCCTGGTGTGACTTTTCTTCTTCCGCCGGTCAGGCTGCCAGCGTTTGCCGCACGCGTAGGCATGGCGTGACCTGGGCAGTTCTGGCGCCAGCGGGCAGCGGTCGGTTGAGCCAGCTCAGGCAGCTGTGTTGCACCTCAATCCAGCCGGAGCCTTGTGGCGCCTGGGCTGACTGGCGCAGGGCGCGGCAGATGCCTTGCGCATCGACCAGTGCAAATGAGCGCATTGGGCGGCGTGGGGCGAGCAGGTTGCGCAGTGAGAACATGGCGAATCACTCACGAACAGGGAAGACTAAAGTCTTATGCCTGACGCGGGTTACAGGGGTGTTACGGGAACCAGTAAGCGCGATAAGCGTCCTAGGTTCTGTCGCCGTTTCATCGCGAGCCGCATTGCTGTGAGAAATGGCAGCAGACCCTGGCAAGCAGCGCTGTCAGGCATTTGCCGCGCTGGTTATACTGCGCGCCACTTCTACCCCTTATGTATGGAGAGTTGAGCATGCTGCATCGTCTGCTGTTTGGTCTGGTGGCTGTTGCCAGCCTTACTCTGGTGGGTTGTGCCCACAGCCCGCAACAACTCAGCCCACAACCCAAGCTTAATAGCCCGCTGACCGCTGTTGGCCAAGGCCAGCCGGTGGTGGTGCGCGTAGCCGATGGCCGTCCTTCGCCAGTATTGGGAACTCGCGGTGGTCTCTACCCGGAAACCAGCGCCATCAGCGTGAGCGGCCAGGACATCCTGCCCAAGCTGCAGGCCCAGGCTGAAGCGGCTGTACGTTTGCTCGGCTTTACCCCAAGCGCGAATGCCTACAACGCGCCGCAGCTGACCCTGACCCTGGCCGAACTGAAATACCAGTCGCCGAAAGAGGGTATGTACGTAACCGAAGCTGACATGACCGCGACTTTCCGCGTTGACGTGCAGAACAGCAGCCGTCGCTACAGCGGTCGTTACGGTGCCTCGTTGAATCAGCGTTTTGGCATGGCGCCAAACCAGGCAACCAACACCAAGTTGGTTGGCGACGTGTTGAGCGACGCCCTGACCCGCGCTTTCAAGGATCCGACCATCGGCCAGATGCTCGGGCAGTAAGCCTTATCGCTGTAATCAAAAAGCCCGGATTGATCCGGGCTTTTTTACATCTGCGCTTTGTACGCCCAAAAACGATAACCCCTGCCTCAAGCCGCTTCGCTGTAAAAATCCGGCATGCTCATGCCGGTCAGCGTATCGACATCAGGCAGGGCGTAATGCTCGTGGCCGCCCATGGCGCAATAGACCAGCCAGTGGTCGTCCTGCACATTGAAAGACAGCTCGTTTACCACATCGTCCACCTCATCCAGCGAGTCGATCAGGTAGTCGCGGTCTTGCGGTTGGGCATGCAGCATGGTGTGTTCCTCCATGGATGTTTAAAACCTGTCGCCATGCTTGAAGCCTTTTTTGGCCAGGGCGTTGCGACGAGTGTTAGACCATAGTTCACGAAGATGACAGTGTTTAGACCGCTTAGTCATAGTGGCTGCGATTCGTCGGATTCGAGCCGCGAGCGCTGCAACCTTCGGTAGACTCCGCGACCGTATTTGGGCTGCCCGATCGTGCATCGGGTGTGCTGCTAATTAGGCGCGATGTTGGTCGCATGCCATATAGACGTAGTAGAGGTCGAGGATGTCGTTGCAAGCGCTTTGGTTGCTGATCGAAGGTCAGCCTGGGCAGTGGCTTAATGGGCTGGCGCTGTTTTTTGCCTTGGCCGGCGCCTGGTTGCTGTTGGCTACCCGTCTGCGTGAGCAGCGTGCACAGGCCCGCGTGTTGGCGGGTAATGAGTTGAATGAGCTGGCGGAGCAGACCTACGCCTGTGATGAACCTACATGGCGGCTGAACCAGTTTTTCGTCCGGTTTGGCTCTGTCTGCCTGGGGAGCGCACTGCTGCTTTCCTGGCTTAGCACGCGGCTGTAACACGCCCTATGCGGCAATAAAAAACGGCAGCCATCGGCTGCCGTTTTTTATTGCCGCGGTTTGCCTAAAGCGGCAGGCCAGCCTTGATCCGGTAATGGTTACGCACCGGGTTGGCGTATTGCAGAATCAGATAGGGCTGCTGCTCGCTCGGGCAGTTGGCCAGGCGCCGCTGCCACTCACTCTTGGCCGCACTGAGCTCCTCGGCAGGAAATACGTCTGCGGCGCTGGGCACGGCCAGTTCCAGGTCGCGATCCGCCCACATGGCGTAGGCCAGGTAATGCACAGGAAATAGCCGGTAGCCGGTGAGAATCTGCCTGTCCATTTCCGCAGCCAGCAGTTTGCTGTCTTCAATCCCTTGGCTGACCGGTGCACCGAAGTGCACATGCACGCGACCTTTGTAGCCCGTAATGCCGAGGGCAATGCTCTGGTCATCCTCGCCCGCCGCTTTGGTGTAGCTGCCGCTGCTGGCGCGGATAAACAGCTCGCGAGCCTTGGCTTGGTCGCAGGGGTCGTACTCGTAGCTGATCGACACCGGAGTCAGGCGTAGGGCATTGATCACTTCGGCGAATGGCTCACCCTTGCGGCTCATATGGAACATCTTGAGGATCGCCGAATCGGTACGGTCATCACCATCCTTGGCGCGGCCTTCGGCCTGGGCGATCCAGATCGACTCGCCATCATTGCGGATCGAGTGATTGATGTATGCCGACAGCAATTGGTAAGCCGCCAGCTTCTCGCGCCGTCCGCTGATCGAACGGTGCACGATAAAGCTCTTGTTCAGGCGCATCAGGTCGCTGACAAAGGGCTTCTGCAGCAGGTTGTCGCCGATGGCAATACGCGGCGTTGGCAGGCCGGCGTGGTACACCGCATAGTTGACGAACGCCGGATCCATGACGATGTCGCGGTGGTTAGCCAGAAACAGATAAGCGTTACCGGCTTGCAGGTGTTCTATACCGGAATAGCTCACGCCATCGGTCGCCTGCTCGATGGTGCGATCGACATAGCTCTCGATACGCGTCTGTAATTGCGCCACTGAACTCACGTCGCGAAACTCAAGACGCAGGCGATAGGCTATAAGTGGTTTAAGCAGCCAGCCTAGCGAAGATGCCAGGCGCGGGAAGCGGAACTGAGTGAGGATGCCGAGAAACGCATCGTCGGCCAGCAGGCGCGCCAACACGGCAGGAACTTCGGCGTCGGCGTAAGGTCGGATGGCATCGAATTCGCCCATCATGCTCTCTTGTTGTGGGTGGCTGTGGATATGCTCACTGCGCTGAACGTCGGGCGCGATACGGGATCACACGCGACTGCAGGGCCAGCTATAGACCGGCGATTATAACGCCAAGTCACAAGGAGGCAGCGATGCTGGAAAGTCAGGACTACCAATGTCCTTATTGTGGTGAGCAGGCTGAGGCGTTGCTCGACCTGTCGGCAGGCGATCAGGAGTACATCGAAGACTGTCCGGTGTGCTGCCGGCCGATTGTGTTTTCGCTGCAGACGGATGGCGAGGACTGGAGCCTGGACGTGCGCGGGGAGAATGATTGATGCAGCGAATCTACGAGCCGCAAGACCTGATGGAGGGCGAGCTGCTGCTGGGCATGCTGGCCAGTGAAGGGATCGAGGCCTACCTCACTGGGCAGCACTTGGCCGGCGCTGTGGGTGAGTTGCCGGCCTGTGGTCTGCTTGGTGTGATGGTGGAGGATGACCAAGCGCACCGCGCGCATCAGCTGATCGCCGCGTACAATGCCGCCCTGCCTCTGCCCGGCGATGAGCCGGATATCCTACAAGGTACGTTGCTCTGCTGATTGCGGTCTGTAGCGCTTCTGCCCTGCGGCCTTTCCTTCAAGTGTTATCGAGTTTCCCCATGTGTGGACGTTATGCCCTGTTCCGTTGGACGCCTACATTTGCGGCGATTCCCGGTTTTCCTGCTGATCAGTTACCGCACTGGAGTATTTCGCCGCATAGTCAGGTGTTGCTGCTGCGCAATGTCGAGGGCGAGCGCCAGTTGACGCGTGCACGCTGGGGGCTGACCCCACCCTGGCTTACGGATCTGACCAAGACCCCCGCCCAGGCGCGAGCGGAAACCCTGGCGGAACAGCCGATGTTTCGTGAGGCGTTTCGTCTGCGCCGCGGCCTACTCCCTGCCAACGGTTTTTATGAGTGGCGCGGCACTGCGCGCAAGCGCCCGTACTGGCTTACGGGTGATGCCACGCCGCTGTATTTCGCCGCTTTATGGGAGGCTTATCCGGTGGAGGGGTGTGTCTATTTGAGCGCCGCAGTGGTGACTCAGGCGGCTGCTAGCCAGCGCCGCCCGCTGATTCTCGATGACGCGGGTCAGGCGGCCTGGTTAGCTGCCGATACACCGGCTGTTGAGTTGCAGGCTTTATTGGCGAGCCCGCAACCGGCGCTGCGTGAGGGGGTGCTGGCCAATTTGATCAATGATCCCAAGCTGGATGCGCCTGAGTGCCTGACGCCGGCCTAGATTATTAACAAGGTGCAAAAAAAAGGGCGGACTGCATAGCAGTCCGCCCTTTTGCTTACGCGTAGTCAAACCTTGAACTGATTGATCAAGCGACGTTGCTGTTCGGCCAGTTGGGTCAATTCGGCGCTGGCCTGGCTGGCTTCATCGGCGCCACCGGCCACTTCATTGGCCACTTGGCCAATGTTGGTGACGTTACGGTTGATGTCTTCGGCCACCGCACTTTGCTCCTCGGCGGCGCTGGCGATCTGCGTGTTCATGTCATTGATCACCGAGACCGCCTGAGTGATGGACTCCAGTGCCTCGGCGGCCTGGCTGGCCTGCTGCACGCTGACCTCGGTCTTGCTCTGGCTGTCTTCCATGACCGTTACGACATCGCGAGTGCCTTGTTGCAGTTGCTGGATCATGGTCTGGATTTCTTCGGTGGCCTTTTGGGTTTTCTGCGCCAGATTGCGCACCTCATCGGCTACCACGGCAAAGCCGCGACCCTGTTCGCCTGCACGGGCGGCCTCGATGGCAGCATTGAGTGCCAGCAGGTTGGTTTGCTCGGCAATCCCGCGAATGGCGACCAGGATGGCGGTGATATTCTCGCTGTCCTTGGCCAGCGTTTGCACCACGGTGACCGCGCGACCAATTTCTTGTGCCAGGGCGGCAATTGCCTCGGCGGTGTGTTGCACTGTCTGTTTGCCTTGATTGGCGGCGCGGTCTGCATGGTTGGCGGCTTCGGCGGCATGGGTGGCGTTGCGCGCCACGTCCTGGGCGGTCGCGGTCATTTCATGTACGGCGGTGGCGACCAGCTCGATCTCCGCCAGCTGCTTCTGCACGCCCGTGTTGGTGCGGATGGCGATGTCGGCGGTGTGTTCGGAAGAGTCGCTGACTTTCTGCACCGAACTGACCACCTGGGTAATCATGCTTTGTAGCTTACCGAGGAAGGTGTTGAAGCCCCTAGCGATATCGCCCAGTTCATCGCTGCGGTTCACGTCCAGACGACGTGTCAAATCGCCATCGCCCTTGGCAATGTCGTCGAGCATGACCACCATCTGTCGCAGTGGGCGGGCGATGCCATAGCCGACGAACCAGATCACCAGCATGCCTAGGCCTGCAACCAGTAAACCCACCAATGCCATGCCCAAGGTATCTGCTTCGGCCTGCTCAGTGAGGCCGGCCTGCAGCTCATTCAGGTCCGCAAACACGGCACTGGTTGGCAGAACGATGGCCAGGGTCCAGCGTGTCGAGGTGCCAGCCACTTGGAACGGCAGCAGCAGTTGGAGTAGTTGGCGCTCTTCGTCGAGTTTGTTGATTGGCTGCTCATTGCTGCTCTGCTTGAGCTGGCTCAGCAGCTCGGCATCAATCGCCTTGCTTGCCAGCTGGCCAATCAATGTAGCGTCCTGGGTTGCGGCGATCAGGGTGCCGTTGGATGCAATCAAGGCCAGTTCCCCGGCGCCGTCATACAACCCGGCCTTGGCGGTTGTGAGCAGCTCCTGAATAAAGTCCAGGGCCAGGTCGTTGCCAGCTACGCCGCGGAATTGACCATTGACCATGATCGGCGCGTTGAAGGCGGCAACCAGCACCTGCTTACCGCCAAAGTCATAGGAGGCGGGGTCAATTACGCAGGGTTTGCCAGTTTCCTTGGGGCACAGGTAATACTCGCCTGTGCGCACCCCGGTGGGTTGAATTTCTTCACTTTCCATTTGCTCAACGGTCAGTGCGTCGAGCTTGATTTGGTCGCCTTCTCGGTACCACCAGGGCATGAAACGGCCGGTGCTGTCGTACCCATTCTCTTTTTGGTCAACATACAGGTCGTCGTCCTGGTCGAACGCGTTCGGTTCCCAGCCGATATAGAGGTCGATGAGTTCTGGGTTGACCTTGAGGTACTCACTGACCAGCTTGCTCAGTTCCTCGCGAGTCAGGCTGATACCGGGGCTGCCATCGGCACTGGCCATCTGGCTGTTGAGGGTGGCCAGGGATTTGGCAACGGTCATGGGGCGTTCGAATTGGCGCTGCAGTTGGCCAACCTGGGCTTGAGCCAGAGCGTTCAGGCGCTGATCAATCACTGTTTCGAGCAGCGCTTGGGTGCGCTCTTGCACCTGGGTCTGGGTACGCCCCCCGGCGAACAGGGCGTAGAGTACCAATGCGACGATAACAGCCAGAATGCTGGCCCCCGCCATAAGCGCAACGGAAGACTGGATCGATTTGAATCGCATAGGGACTCCTCAACTACGGGTTACACCTGTCCCTGGTATATCGGCTGTGTAGCTTCAAAGCATTAGCTTGATTCTGTGATTTAGCAACGTGTACGGCGGCCCATTCTGCAGCGCCTGCGGGTTGTGTTGCCCAGGTGCACGGCCTAGCATACGGTCCCTGTCGTGAAGGAGAACTGACATGAATACCCCATTTCGTCTGGCCGCTTTGGCGCTCTGCAGCCTGCTGACGGCCTGCCAGGCCGTAAACACCACTAGCGGCGGCGCTGTCGGTGTCGAGCGTAAGCAGTACATGTTCAGCATGCTCTCGACCCAAGAAGTCAATCAGATGTATGCGCAGTCCTATCAGCAGACCCTGGGTGAAGCCTCCAGCAAGGGTGTGTTGGATAAAACCAGTAACAATGCCAAGCGCTTGCGCACCATTGCCGACCGTTTGATCAAGCATGCCCCGTTGTTTCGCCCGGATGCGGCGCAGTGGCAGTGGGAGGTCAACCTGATCAAAAGCCCTGAGCTGAACGCCAACTGCGGCCCAGGTGGGAAGATCATTTTCTACAGCGGGATCATCGAAAAGCTCAAACTCACTGACGATGAAATCGCCGCGATCATGGGGCACGAAATGGCCCACGCACTGCGCGAGCACAGCCGTGAGTCCATGTCCAAAGCCTATGGTGTTGAACTGGCCAAGCAGGGCGCCGGTGCTTTGCTGGGGTTGGGTTCCGACAGTTTGGCGCTCGCCGACGCCGCCGTGCAGTACGGCATGATGCTGCCAAACAGCCGTGGCAATGAAAACGAGGCGGATCTGATTGGCCTGGAGCTCGCAGCCCGGGGTGGCTACAACCCCAATGCTGCGGTCAGCCTGTGGCAGAAGATGGCCGCCGCCAGTGAAGGTTCGCCACCTGAGTTCATGAGCACGCACCCGTCATCCAATAGCCGTATCGCGTCTCTGCAGGCAGCTATTCCCAAGGTGATGCCGCTGTATGAGCAGGCACGCTAATCCGCGTTAAGCAAAAAGCCCCCAAATGGGGGCTTTTTATTGGGTGTTTGTTGATCAGGGCAAGGCTTTGGCCGCAAAGGGTTGGGTGGCCAGGCCCAATTGTGAGCGGAAGCTCTCCATGTCAAACATGGTGCAGATTTCCTGAATTTCATTAGTGGAGGTAATGGTCCAGAAGGCCATGGCTGAGATGCTCAGCACCTTGTCACTGGGCGGGTAGCCGAGTGCGGGTTTCTGGATGGTGCCGATCAAGGTGCTCCAGGTGACCACTTTGTTGCCTTCGGCGATGCACTCCTCGATCACCACCTGCAGGTCCGGCATGGCATGGCGGATGTCCTGCACCATCTGGGCAAAGGCAGAGCTGGTCAGCGGTCTGCCAATAAACGAACTCTTATAGAGAAAGTCTTTGCTGTGCAGTTGTTCTGCCAGCGCCGTGCGGCCTTTGTTCCAGGACAGGTCGATATGGTGGCGGACCAGTTTTTTCCGATCATCCAGTGACATGGGCGTCTCCCTGACGGCTGTGTGGGCAGAATGTTGCGCACTGTAGCAGCCGCCTGGAAGCCGAGGTATTGGCCGAAACGCCAGTCTCCTGGCGTCAACTGACTGTCAGACAAGCCCGCTGAATTTCAGTGCCTGGTACACCGCATACACCGCCAACGCCGCAAATGCACAGGCGGCCACACGGCGGATCAGTGTCAGTGGCAGGCGTTCCGCCGCGAAGTTGCCGGCCAGTACCACTGGCACGTTGGCAATCAGCATACCGAGGGTTGTGCCAATGACCACCAGAACAAAGTACGGGTACTGCGCGGCCAGCATCACCGTAGCGACCTGGGTTTTGTCGCCCATTTCCGCGAGGAAGAAGGCAATCAGGGTGGTCAGGAACGGTCCGTAGCGCTTGAACTTGGAGCTTTCGTCGTCATCCAGTTTGTCTGGGATCAGTGTCCACAGGGCCACAGCTACAAAACTGGCGGCGAGAATCCAGCTCAAGGTGGCGGGGGAGAAGAAGCTGGCAACCCAGTTGCCGATGGCGCCGGCCGCAAAATGGTTGGCCAGGGTGGCGACCACGATGCCCCAAATGATGGGCCACGGTTTGCGAAAGCGCGCAGCCAGCAGTAAAGCGAGCAACTGCGTTTTGTCGCCGATTTCGGCCAAGGCCACGATAAAAGTGGGGACAAACAGGGATTCGAGCATCAGGCTTTCCTAAAGGGGCGGGTCGACATGGCTATGACACGTACAGCCTTCCCGCCCCGGGTAAGGTGTGCGTGTCATAGGTCTTGTCAAACCGCAGGCCCCACTGGGTGGGCCTTGGGTCGCACGCGCCATGCTCTGCTGAGCAAGTATGTTGACGCGTGCCGGGCGAGCTGGCGCTCGCGGGAGACTACTCCCCTAGGACGCGCGCATTCTGCCCGCGCATCCATGATAGGGCAAGCCCCGTTTAGCTATTGCTGGCGCGGTAGATGCGAAAGCCTTTGGCGTCGGCCAGGGTCTGGCAGGGGCCGAGGTGCTGTTCGATCAGTGGTGGGTATTTAAGAAAGCTGTTAGCCACCAGGCGCAATTCGCCTTTGCTGGTCAGGTGCTGACTGGCCTGACGCAGCAGGTGTTCGGTGGCCTGGTAGTGAGTGTGCACGCCTTGGTGAAAGGGCGGGTTACTGAGGATGGCACTCAGGCCCGTGGGTGCCGCATCAATGCCGTCGCCATTGATCACGTCAGCCTGCAGGCCATTGGCAGCAAGAGTCAGGCGGCTGCTTTCGACGGCAAAAGCGTCCACGTCCAGCAGGGTGATCTGGCTGTCTGGGTAGCGGCGTTTCAGCGCCGCGCCGAGTACGCCGGCTCCGCAGCCGAAATCCAGAATATGTCCGCTGGGCAAGCCATCGAGGTGTTCAAGTAGCAGGGCACTGCCTACGTCCAGGCGACCATGGCTGAATACGCCCGGCAGGCTAAGCACCTGCAGCGGTCCGTCGGTTAGGACAAGTTCGTAGCGTTGTGCCAGGCTGCGCAGATCCGGCGCGGCGGGTGCGTACTCAACCCGTACTTGCCAGAGCTGGCAGTGCCGCGCGCTGTCGAGCTTGCGTGCTTGACCGAAGTTCGCCAGCTGCTTGGCGGCGCGCTCAATGCCGGCACGTTTTTCACCGACCAGAAACAGTTCGCGGCCATTCAGGCGCGCCGCCAGGGCATTGAGTAGGTATTCGGTCAGCTCGCGGGACTTCGGTAGAAACAGCACGGCTGCCTGGAAGTCGCGTTCTCCAGGTTGAGTGCCAAAGTGACAGCGAGTGCTGAAACGGGCTTCCAGCAGTGCGTGCTCGCCGGCATGCCAGCTCCAGCCGTGGGCGTCAGGAAGTTGGCCAAGCAGATCATCTGCTGGTAAACCGGCAAGCAGCGGGCCGTTGAATAGATCAGCCTGGCGTAGCAGTACTTCGCTTCGCGGGTCCATAAGCGCTCCTCGAAAAAAGTCGCGTAGCTTAGCTGACAACGCGCATAGGCGTGCCGTTGAAGAAGGCCTGAGCATTTTCACTCAGTTGGCCGACGATGCGTTGCCGCGCTTCGCGGCTGCCCCAAGCGCTGTGTGGGGTGATGATCAACCTTGGAATGTCGGCGGCGAGCAAGGGATTGCCGTCTTTCGGCGGCTCCTGGGTCAGTACATCGGTTGCCGCGCCGCCTAGGTGGCCGGCGCGCAGTACGTCAGCCAGGGCTTGCTCATTGATCAGACCGCCGCGGGCGGTATTGATCAGAAAAGCGGTGGGCTTCATCAGGCTGAGTTCGCGCGCGTCGATCAGGTTCAGGGTGTCACTGTTCAGCGGGCAGTGCAGGGTCAGCGCATCGACCTGGGGCAGCAACTCATCCAGTGACAGGCGGTCTTCACGCGCAGGGCGGCCGGGCAGCTGGCCGAGCAGTACGCGCATGCCAAAGGCTTCGGCTAGTTTTGCGACTGCGCCGCCCAGCTCGCCGTGGCCAAGCAGGCCAAGGGTCTTGCCGTGCAGTTCGACGATCGGGTGATCGAGCAGGCAGAACTGCTGCGCCTGTTGCCAGCGGCCTGCGCGAACGTCCTGTTGGTAATCGGGCAGGCGCGTGGCCAGGGCAAGAAGCAACATTAGGGTGTGTTGCGCCACCGAGGGCGTGCCGTAACCCTGGCAGTTGCATACGCTGACGCCATGGGCGCTGGCGGCGGCCAGATCAATCGGGTTGGTCCCGGTAGCGGCCACCAGTACCAGCTTCAGTTCCGGGCAGGCGGCGAACACCTCGGCATTCAGCGGGACTTTGTTGCTGATCGCCACCTGCACGCCCTGCAGGCGTTCGATGGTTTGCGCCTGGGTGCTGTGCGGATACAGCTGTAGGTCGGCAAAGCAGGCGCTCAGGCCGGACAGGTCGAGGTCGCCCAGGTCGAGTGAGTTGTGGTCGAGAAAGGCGGCGCGGTGACTGTTACTCATCAGCTGTATCTATCCTGCGGGTTTGAGCGGGGAGTAAGGTGGCGAGCCTAACAGAATCATTTCGACGTCGCGGAGCCGCCCCATGTACTGGACCGAGTTTTTAGCTGTGGCCCTGATCCACTTGCTGGCGGTGGCCAGCCCTGGCCCGGATTTCGCGATTGTGGTGCGCGAGAGTGTGGCGCACGGGCGGCGTGCTGGCATTTTCAGTGCGATTGGTGTGGGCTGCGGGATTTTTATCCATGTGGCCTATTCGCTGCTGGGCATCGGCTTGATCGTGTCGCAGTCGATTGTGCTGTTTAACGCCCTGAAGTGGCTGGCGGCGGCTTACCTGCTGTACATCGGCATCAGAGCGCTGCGGGCCAAGCCAGCAAACCCGAGCGATGCCGAGTTGAGCCTGGATGAAGGTGAGCGCTCGCCGCGTGCCGCCTTTGTGGCGGGCTTTGTAACCAATGGCCTGAACCCCAAGGCCACGCTGTTCTTCCTCTCGCTGTTTACCGTGGTGATCAACCCGCATACGCCGCTGCCGGTACAGGCGGGCTACGGCGTTTATCTGGCGGTGGCCACGGCGCTGTGGTTCTGCATGGTCGCCCAGCTGTTCAGCCATCAGCGCGTGCGTGCCGGTTTTGCGCGGATGGGCCACTGGTTTGATCGGCTGATGGGGGCTGTTCTGGTGGGGTTGGGCGTTAAACTGGCTTTTAGCGAGTTGCGCTGAACCGAACGCTGCAACGAAAACGCCCCGCATTGCGGGGCGTTTTCATTAGTGCAGAGTCGATTTACTCGTCTTTGCCTTTACTGCGCATCGCGCGCTGCACTTCGCGGTCGGCGTCGCGTTCTTTCTCGGTGTGGCGCTTGTCAAAGTCTTTCTTACCCTTGGCCAGGGCAATTTCGCACTTGATCAGGTGCGCCTTCCAGTAAATCGACATCGCCACGCAGGCGTAGCCTTTCTGCTGCACGGCGCCGAACAGCTTGTCCAGCTCACGCTTGTTCAGCAGCAGCTTGCGGGTGCGTGTTGGGTCGGCGATCACATGGGTGCTCGCTGCCGTCAGAGGAGTGATGTGGCAGCCCATCAGCCAGGCTTCGTCGTTTTTCAGCAGCACATAGCTGTCGACCAACTGAGCTTTGCCGGCGCGCAGACTTTTCACTTCCCAGCCAGCCAGGACCAAGCCTGCCTCGAACCTGGATTCGACGAAGTAGTCATGCATCGCCTTCTTGTTTTGCGCGATGGTGCCTTGTGGGTGTTTCTTTTGTTTAGCCATAGGGCGCGCATTATAGGGAGTCACTGGCGCGGGCGCTATGTGTACGGCAGGGCAAAATCGGCTCTGCTTAGAGGCTGGGCTCTGCGCGGTGTCGGCTGTGCTTGAGCCGCCCTGGCGAATCCCCGACAATGCGCGATCTTTTTTCAATAGAGCAGGCTAGCCGAACATGGCGAACGATAAGGTTTCGATACACGGCGCCTGGGCCAGCCGTTGGGTGTTTATTCTGGCTGCGACTGGTTCGGCTGTTGGCTTGGGCAATATCTGGAAGTTCCCCTATATGACCGGCATGTACGGCGGCGGGGCTTTCGTGATGATGTACCTGGTGTGCATTTTTATGGTCGGCTTGCCGATCATGCTCGCCGAAACCCTGATCGGTCGGCGCGGCCGGCAGAGCCCGGTGAACACCCTCAAGACCCTGGCCATCGAGTCGGGTGCTTCGCCGAAATGGTCCTGGGCAGCGCTGATGGGCATGATCGCGGCGTTGCTGATTCTGTCGTTTTATAGTGTGGTCGCCGGTTGGTCGCTGGATTACATCCTCAGCATGGGTGGCGGGCAGTTTACCGGCGTTAGTGCCGAGGGTGCTGGCGCCGCGTTTGGTGCGCTGACGGCCGACCCATGGCGGCTGACCTTATGGCATACGCTGTTTATGCTGCTGACCGGCTTTGTTATCGCCCGTGGCGTGGTGGCCGGCCTTGAGCGCAGCCTGCGGATCATGATGCCGCTGCTGTTCGTGCTGCTACTGGTGCTGCTGGGCTACAGCATGACCACTGGGTACTTTATGCAGGGCTTTCACTTTCTCTTCGATTTCCAGCCGGATCGTGTGCTCGATGGTGTGCTGGCGGCCATGGGGCATGCCTTCTTTACCCTGAGCGTCGGTGTGGGTTCGATCATGGTCTACGGCGCTTATATGCCGAAGAACGCCTCGATTGGCGGCACCATTCTCACCGTCGGTATTCTCGATACCCTAGTAGCTCTCACTGCTGGTATGGCGCTGTTCCCCATCGTCTTCGCCGGTGGTCTGGAGCCTGGCGCAGGGCCAGGGCTGATGTTTGTCACCTTGCCGGTGGCGTTCGGCAATATCGCTTTTGGCCAGGTGATGGGCACGCTGTTCTTTATCCTGGTGCTGATCGCTGCCTGGACCTCGTCGATCTCCATGCTGGAGCCGGCGGTGGCCTATTTGGTCGAGCGCACCAAGCGCAGCCGGGTGCTGGTCACCAGCGTGCTGGCGTTCCTCTGCTGGGTAGTCGGTATGGGTACGGTGCTGTCCTTTAACCTGGGGGCTGAAGCGAAGTTCTTTGTTTTTGGCGAGGATGGTTTCCACCTATTCCAATGGGGCGCCGAAGGTGGGCGGAATTTCTTCGACACCATCGATTACCTGACCAGCCGTATTCTGTTGCCGCTCGGTGGCCTGGCATTCGCCCTATTCGCCGGCTGGGTGCTTAAGCGTGAAGCAGTGCGCGAAGAGCTGGCGATAAAAAGCCCGCTACTGTTCAGCGTGGTGTACTGGTTGATTCGTGTAGTCGCGCCAATTGGCGTGCTGATCGTGTTTGTCGCAGAGCTGAGCAAATGATCGCCTGCATCCTGTTTAACCAAGTGGTTGGGTTATGAGCACTCATATTCAGCGTTCGGCGCTGTTGCCTTATCCCGCGCGGGCGCTGTTTGATCTGGTCAATGATGTGGCCAGTTACCCGCAGTTTCTGCCCTGGTGTTCGGCCAGTGAAGTGCTTGAGGTCAGCGACACGCATATGCGCGCCAGCCTTGCGGTGGCTAAAGGCGGCTTGAGCCAGCGCTTTGTCACGGCCAATACCCTAGTGCCTGGCGAGCTGATCAAGCTGACTCTGGTCGAGGGGCCGTTCACCCAGCTGTATGGGCATTGGGAGTTCAAGGCGCTGGGCGACAAAGCCTGCAAGATCAGCCTGGATCTGACCTTCGACTATGCCGGGCCTCTGGTACGGGCTACCCTCGGGCCGCTGTTCAATCAGGCTACCAATACTCTGGTCGATGCTTTCTGCCAAAGGGCCAAGCAACTCTATGGATAAGCCAAACATCGTGGTCGAAGTGGTCTACGCCCTTGCCGACAAGCAGAAGCTGCTGCGCCTAAGCCTGCCTTATGGCACCACGGTGCGGCAGGCGGCGGTGCAGTCCGGAATGCAGGCGCATTTTCCTGATCTGGACCTGCACAACAGCCCGTTGGGAATCTTTGGTAAGGCAGTGAGCAAACCCGATGAGCGCGTGCTGGAAGAGGGTGAGCGGGTGGAGATCTACCGGCCGCTGATTGCCGATCCGAAAGAGGTGCGCAAGCAGCGTGCGGCCAAAGCGGCGCAAGCCAAGGCCGAGGATGCGGCGCAGTAAGTGCTGAAGTGTTAGCCAGCAGCGATGCAGGCATAAAAAAGCCCGGACATGTCCGGGCTTTTTATCAGCAAATGTTACTGCGGTGTGCTTTCCAGAGGCTCTGGAGTCGGTACCGGCACGACTTTCACGTCGTCCACTTCGCGCTGAATTTGCTCAAGCAGCGAGCCTGGGGCGGGTTTCTCTTCAACCTGCGGCTGCTGAGTGGCTTGCGGGGTGGTAACGCCGCTGTCTTCACCTAGGATGGCCTGGTCGCGGCTGACGCCCGGCATAAAGTCGCCAGACAAGCCAACCAGTTGGTCGTCGGCATTGAAGTTAACGCTTACACGCTCCTGCAGGCGCTTACCGCCACCCGGCTGGATGCTGTACAGGTAATCCCAACGATTGGCGTGGAAGGTGTCAGTCAGCAGAGGGTTGCCCATGATAAACCGCACTTGCTTGCGGGTCATTCCCGGGCGCAACTGGTCTATCATGTCCTGCGTGACGACATTGCCCTGTTGAATGTCGATTTTATAAACCCCGGGGAATGAACAACCGGCGAGTGCGAGTAGCCCCGTAAGGGTGAGGCTGGTCAGCAGGAGTTTGGTTTTTTGCATCGGTGGGCGACTTCCACTATCTTGGCTGGGCAATATAACCCCGGATCATACCCGCAATAAAGGAAGCTGCGAAGCCGCTTCCGTGAGAAAGCAGACCATGGTTGAAAATAGCGAACTACGCAAGGCTGGCCTGAAAGTGACCCTGCCACGGGTCAAGATACTGCAAATGCTCGACTCTGCCGGTCAGCGTCACATGAGTGCTGAAGATGTCTACAAGGCACTGATGGAGGCGGGTGACGACGTAGGTTTGGCGACTGTGTACCGCGTACTGACCCAGTTTGAAGCAGCAGGTCTGGTGGTTCGTCATAACTTCGATGGCGGTCATGCGGTCTTCGAATTGGCGGACAGCGGCCATCACGACCATATGGTCTGTGTCGATTCCGGTGAAGTGATCGAGTTCTTCGACGCCGAGATTGAAAAGCGTCAGAAAGAAATCGTCAAAGAACACGGCTTTGAGCTGGTTGATCACAACCTTGTGCTGTATGTGCGTAAAAAGAGCTGATTGATTGGCATATGAAAAAGGCGACCCTGGGGTCGCCTTTTTTCTTGCTGTGTTTTGGGGTCAGGCTTGAGCGCTGCTGACCATCTTTCTGGCGTGGGCCAATGACTCCTCTGTCAGGTCGACGCCGCCGAGCATGCGTGCGATTTCCTCGACACGCTGCGCGCTGTCTAGCTTGCTGACAGCGGTGCGGGTGGCGTCACTGTCGCGCACTTTGTGCACAAATAAGTGCTGGTGACCTTGTGCGGCTACTTGCGGCAAGTGGGTAACAGTCAGCACCTGGCCGCGCTCGCCGAGCCGGCGCAACAGTTGTCCGACCACTTCGGCGGTGGGGCCGCCGATGCCGACGTCGACTTCATCGAATACCAGCGTCGGCACCCGCGAAGTTTGTGCGGTGATCACCTGAATCGCCAGGCTGATACGCGACAACTCGCCGCCCGAGGCAACTTTGGCCAGGGCTTTCAGCGGTTGGCCAGGGTTGGCGCTGACCAAGAATTCCAGCTGCTCCAGGCCATTCGGGTGTGGCTCGCTGCTGCTGTTAGCGCTTAGCTTGATGTTGAAGCGCCCGCCCGGCATGCCGAGGTTCTGCATTTCCAGCTCCACCGCGCTGGCCAGTTGGCTGGCAGCGTTGTTGCGCAGGGTGCTCAGCTCGCTGGCTTTTTCCTGATAATGCCGCTCGAAGGCGGCCAGTTCGTCGCTCAGGCGCTCGGCAGCTTGGTCGTCGGCATTCAGGCTTTCCAGCTCTTCAAACAGCTGTTGCTGCATGGCGCCCAACTCGGTTGGTTGGATGCGGTGCTTGCGCGCCAGGGTGTAGATCGCGTCCAGGCGTTCTTCCATTTGCTGCAGGCGCTCGGGGTCTGCGTCGAAGTGGTCGAGAAAGCGGTTCAGCTCGCCGACGGCTTCTTCTACCTGAATTTGGGCGCTGGCCAACAGGTTGGTGGCTTCGCTCAGTGCGCCGGGCTGACCCTGGAAGGCGCTGAGGCGATTGAGGCTGCTGGTCAGGGCGGACAGCACGTTGCCAGCGTCATTCTCGCTGCATTGCTCGATCACCAGGCGGCATGCGCTGAGCAGGCTTTCGGCGTTGGTCAGGGTTTTATGTTCCTGCTCCAGTTGTTCTAGCTCGTCCTCACCCAAAGCTAGGTTGTCCAGTTCTTCGAGCTGATAACTGAGCAATTGGTGGCGGGCGCGTTGCTCGTCGCCGATGTTGGCGATGCGTTCCAGCTCATTGCGCGTCTGTTTCCAGCGCTGTGCAGCGAGCTGCACCTGGCGCGCCAGTTCCTGGCTGCCGGCGTATTCGTCGAGCAGGCGGCGGTGGGTATCGGGCTTGAGCAGGGATTGGTGTTCATGCTGGCTGTGGATGTCGATCAACAGCTCGCCCAAGGCTTTGAGATCACCTTGCGGGCAGGGTGAGCCGTTGATGTAGCCGCGGGAGCGGCCTTCGGCGGTGATCACTCGACGCAGGATGCACGGGCCGTCGTTGTCCAGATCACGCTCGGCCAGCCAGGCGCGGGCTTCGGGGATGTCGTGCAGGTCGAAGCTGGCGAGGATGTCCGCTTTATCCGCGCCGGGACGCACCACGCCGCTGTCGGCGCGATCGCCCAGGGTCAGGCCGAGGGCGTCGAGCATGATCGACTTGCCGGCACCGGTTTCGCCGCTGATCACGCTCATGCCGGCGTCCAGCTCTAGATCAAGGTGTTCAACGATGGCGTAGTTATGTACGGACAGGTGCACCAGCATGGCGAGGGCCTCCCAAGTTCATGTCTGGTTATTTATACAGTGTTTTTTTGTGGGCTGACAATCCGTCTGTTGTCCTTGAAACCACATTTTTTGACCCCATATAGCAGCCAGGTACGTGAGTTAAGGCTCGCGTCGGATTTATAAGAGGAGAGACGCATGGCTGACGAACAGACCCTGGATACGCAGAACCCCGATGTACAAACAGCTGCCGAAGCGGCTGCGGGCGATGAACTGGTTGCCCGCGTGCAAGCGCTGGAAGAGCAACTGGCTACTGCGCAGGATCAGTCGCTGCGCATGGCTGCCGATCTGCAGAATGTGCGCCGCCGCGCCGAGCAGGATGTAGAGAAGGCGCACAAATTCGCTCTGGAGAAATTCGCCAACGACCTGTTGCCGGTGGTGGATAGCCTGGAGCGCGGTCTTGAACTGTCGAATCCTGATGATGAGGCGATCAAGGCTGTACGTGAGGGCATGGAGCTGACACTCAAGCTGTTCGGCGACACCCTCAAGCGTCACCAGTTGGAAGCCATTGATCCGCATGGTGCACCGTTCAACGCCGAGCATCATCAGGCGATGGCGATGCAGGAAAGCACCAGCGTCGAGCCAAACAGCGTGCTCAAGGTGTTCCAGAAGGGCTACATGCTCAATGGTCGTCTGCTGCGCCCCGCCATGGTGGTGGTCAGCAAGGCGCCGGTAGAAGCGCCGCCATCGATCGATGAGCAGGCTTGAAATTCGCCGAGCTGCCCCCATTAAACAGTCAAGCGTTTTAGTGCTACCGCCGCTGACAACGATCAGCGGCGGGATTATCAAAGTTTCGGGAGAGTGAAGATGGGCAAAATTATTGGTATCGACCTGGGGACCACCAACTCGTGCGTCTCGGTTCTGGAAAACGGTGTCGCTAAAGTTATCGAAAACGCTGAAGGCGCGCGTACTACGCCGTCGATCATCGCGTATGCCAATGACGGTGAAATCCTCGTCGGCCAGTCGGCCAAGCGTCAGGCCGTGACCAATCCGCACAACACCCTGTATGCGGTAAAGCGTCTGATCGGTCGTCGTTTTGAAGAAGACGTCGTGCAGAAAGACATCCAAATGGTGCCGTACAAGATCGCCAAGGCGGACAACGGTGACGCCTGGGTTGAAGTGAACGGCCAGAAGATGGCTCCGCCGCAAATCTCGGCTGAAATCCTGAAGAAAATGAAGAAAACCGCCGAAGACTACCTCGGCGAGCCAGTGACCGAAGCGGTGATCACC
>NZ_PGCM01000013.1:0-191806 GCF_002786345.1 Pseudomonas sp. FEMGT703P
GGCTGCCCCCTCTCCCTAACCCTCTCCCCGAGGGGAGAGGGGACTGGCCCTCGTCAGATTACATCGCGCAGGCGATACCAGGCCTTACCCACCGCCTCAATCGGCGCCGCGAGCAGATCGCCGCCAGGGAAGCGCGGGTTGCTCAGGCCCTGGTACAGATCGAGCAGGTCGGCGTCGCCGAGGATCGCATCGCTGACCGCGCGGGCGGCAGCTAGGGTCGGCAGGATGCCGTGGCCGGAGAAGCCCTGCAGCCAGTACTTCTGCCCACTGCGGCCGACATCCGGGGTGCGGTGCATGGTGCAGTCGATATGCCCGCCCCAGCCGTAGTCGATCTGCACGCCGCGCAGTTGCGGGAACACCCGCTCCAGATAAGGTCGGGTGGCTGCTGGCACGTCCGCGGGGATACCGCCCAGGTAGGTGCAGCCGCCGCCGAACAGCAGGCGGTTGTCCGGGGTAACGCGGAAGTAGTCCGGTACGAACTGGTTGTCGATGGCGCAGGTGCCACGCGGGAACAGTGAGCGCGCCAGCTCTGGATCCAGTGGCGCGGTGGCGACCTGGTAGGAACCGACCGGCAGCAGGCGTTTCGACAGTTGCGGATCGAGCTTGTCGATATAGGCATTGCAGGCCAGTACCAGCATATCGCTGCGAATTTCGCCCTGTTCCGTGCGGGCCAGGTAACCGTCAGCCGTTTCCTGATAGCTCAGCGCCTTGCTCTGCTCGAAGATTTTTCCGCCAGCCTTCTCGATGGCATCGGCCAGGCCTTGGGCCAGTTTCAGCGGGTTGAGGTGCGCGGCGCCGCTGTCGTGCAGGGCAGCCAGGTAACGCGGGCTGGCAATCCACTCGGGCAATTGCTCCTTGGGGATAAAGCTCAGCTGCGTATAGCCGTACTTCTGCTCGGCTTCTTCCAGGCTTTCCTGCAACTGGCGCACACGGCGCGGCAGTACGGCGGTGTAGATCGCGCCGGTGCGGTAGTCGATATCGAAGTTGTGCCGCTCGGGCAGTTCGCGCATTTCCTCGGCAGCCCAGACCATGCTGTCCCACAGGCGGCGGGCGCGTTCCAGCCCGAGGGCCTTCTCGAACGGCGGCATGTCGCAGGACCAACCCGGCAGCGCCTGACCACCGTTACGTCCGGAGGCGGCCCAGGCCAGGCGACTGGCTTCCAGCAGCACCACCTTCTTGCCGGCGAGTGCCAGGCGCAGTGCGCTGTGCAGGCCGCTGAAGCCACCGCCGATAATCAGCACATCGCATTGCAACGCTTCCTGCAGGCGCGGGCGCAGCGGGATGGCACCGGGGTAGGTGCCGGCGTAGTAGGTGCCGATGTGCTGGGCGGATTGTTTGAACATGGTGCGCCTCATGAAATTCTATTTGAATAATTTCATGAAAATCTACGCTACAAATTTCATAAAGCCAAATCGGGCTACATCTCATCGGTCCGCCAACAAAAAAGCCGACCCTAAACAGGGTCGGCTTTTGTGCAGCGTTGGTGCGGTTTACTTGGGCAGTACGACTGAGTCGATGACATGGATCACACCATTACTGGCTTCAATGTCGGCACTCGTGACGGCTGCACCGTCGACGGTCACGCCATTGCTGGTATCCAGCGTCAGCTCACCACCTTGTACAGTTTTCAGGCTGGTTTTCCCGGCCAGGTCAGCGGCCATCAGCTTGCCGGGTACGACGTGATAAGTGAGCACGGCGGTGAGCTTTTCCTTGTCGGCCAATAAGGCATCGAGGTCGGCTTTAGGGATCTTGGCAAACGCCGCGTCAGTGGGGGCGAAAACGGTGAAAGGGCCTTCACCTTTGAGGGTTTCAGCAAGGCCGGCGGCGGTTACAGCGGTCACCAGGGTGTTGAATTGGCCGGCGGCAACCGCGCTGTCGACGATGTCTTTCTTATCACCGTGCATGTCGGCGAACGCTGGCATTGCCGCGAATGTCAGTGCGGCAGTTGTGAGCATGAGCGTGCGCTTGAGACGTTGAGTGGTCGAAGTCAGTTGGGCAAACATAAAAATCTCCTGATTCAGGGTTATTTGTTTTGCACAACCTTTGTACAACAATATGCCGCAGAGTTCAGGCTTCGACATGATTTGTAAAGCTTGTCTGGCGAGCAGGCGCAGCCCATCCCGGCTGAGCGTTGGCCTGTGGCGTGAGGTGGTGGCAGGTCGAGAGGGCTGTTCGACGGCGGCTATCGCACTTGATTGCGTCCGCCGTGTTTAGCGGTGTAGAGCGCGCGGTCTGCCTTATCCAGCAGGTCGTCGGCACTTGCCGGGGCATCATCGGTGGAGGCAATGCCGGCGCTCAGCGTGACCGAGAATTGCTGGCCGTCGGCAATAAAGTGCAGGTCGGCAAAGCGCTGGCGGATTTCATCAAGAATCCGTAAGGCTTGATCGGGCGGGCAGTCCGGTAGCACAACGAGGAACTCTTCGCCGCCGTAACGTCCCAGGCTGTCGATGCGCCGCAGGCGCTGGCGCAGCAAGTTGGCCAGGGCACGAATCACGTTGTCGCCGGCGGCGTGGCCGTAACTGTCGTTAACCTTCTTGAAGAAATCGATATCGAGCATGGCCACGCTGGCGGGTTTGCCGCTGCGCTGCGCACGCTCCAGCTCGACTGCCGCCTGCTCTTTGATGTCGGCATGTTTGAGTAGCCCAGTGAGGCTGTCGCGCGACAGCGCATTGCTCAGCAGGCGCGCGCGCTGGGCGCGGGAGAACACGGCGGCGACCAGGGCGTTGTCGGAAATCGGTTTGGTGACGAAGTCATCACCGGCCTTGATCAGTGCGTTCATCTGCCGGTTGATATCGGTTTCCGCCGACAGGTAAACGATGGGTACACGCAGCCAGTCGTCGTTCATACGGATGATCTGCGCCAGCTCGGGACCGGTACAGCCGGGCATGCTCACGTCCAGCAGCACCACCTCGGGGTTGAAGCTGCGCATGCGGGCGAAGATATCAGCCGGTTCGTGAAGCATCTCCACCAGCATATTGGCGCCGCGCAGAATCAGGCTGAAGCGGCTGGCCAGTTCGCGGTCGTCATCGATGATCAGCACCCGATACGGTTCCCCCTGTTGCTGGGCAAAACAGCGCTCCAGGCGGTTTTCCAGTTGTGGGATGTCGACGGGTTTGGTGAAAAAACCCATGGCGCCAACGCGCACGGCTTCAAGGTAGGTGGCGAAATCGTCCTGGGTGGTGATCACCAGCAGCGGCAGCGGTTCATCCAGGCGTTGTTGCAGGCTGGCGGCATATTCCAGGCCGGTGAGGCTTTCGTCAGGCAGGTTGACGTCGACGATCAGCGCATCGGGCAGTTGTTGTTGCAGTGCGTGGTCGAGGTCGGCGATATGGCTGAAGTGTTCGGCGTGATAGCCGAAGTTGTTCAGTGTCAGGCGCATGTTTTCGCCAATCGCCAATTGATCTTCGAGGATATAAATGCGCCGCGCACTGCTGTTCGGTCGTGGCGGTTTGACTGCGCGGGTGGCGGCTTCCTGCCCGCGTTCGGCTTGAAACTGCTGAAGTGCGAGTTGCTGCAGGCTGTGGCTGAAGTCCTGCAGGCTCTGTTGTTCCTGCTGCAGGGTTTCCAGCCACTGATCGGCTTCTTGTTCCAGCTCGCGGGCGCGCTGGCCCAGGCTACTGAAGCCAAAGGTGCCAGCGGCGCCGGCCAGTTTGTGTAATTGGTCGCGCAGGCTTTGCAGGTGCTGTAGCTGCTCCTGCGGGTCGGCGGCGTGCAACAGGCGTTCGGCGTTCTGTGCGAGGGCGGGCAGTTCTACCTGCAGGCGCACGGCGAAGGCGTTGCTTAACTGCTGCAGGTGTTGCTGCAGTTCATCAGCGGTGCTTTTGCCTTTACTCATGGGCCAGGCTCCAGATCTGGCGCACCTGCGCGGCCAGCTGCATCGGGTCGAAGGGTTTGATGATCACATCGCGGGCGCCGAGGCTGCGGTAATGAGCGATTTCCGCCGGTTGCACCTTGGCGGTCATAAAGGCCACTGGCACCTGGTTGATGTCGATCAGCCGGGCGATCTGCGCCAGGGTTTGCGGGCCGTCCATGTCCGGCATCATCACGTCCAGCAGGATAAAGTCCGGGGCGAAGCCCTGCAGTTGATCCAGGGCGTCCTGGCCGGATGAGCAGCTGAGCACCTGAAAACCGCCCACTGCTTCCAGCGCGAGCTTGGCCACGGCTTGGATGGAGGGGTCGTCTTCCACGTGCAAAATACGCTGTAGCTCAGACATGCCGGGTTTCCTCAGGGCTGGCTTCTTGGGCCAGGGTAGTCAGTTCAAACCAGAAAGTCGCGCCATGACCGGGGCTCGAGTCGAAACCGATGTGACCGTTCATCCGCTCGATGATTTCCTTGCTGATCGCCAGGCCCAGGCCTGTGCCGCCTTTCTGCCGGGTATCGGTGGCATCCGCCTGGGAGAATTTGCTGAAGATGCGCGCCTGGAAATTCTCTGGAACACCGGGCCCGTGGTCGGTCACGCTGACGCGAACGCGCGTGCCCTGTTCGTGCACGCGCACATCAACGGTCTGGCCCTGCGGTGAGAACTTCGCGGCATTGGACAGCAGGTTTGCCAGCACCTGAGCCAGGCGCAGTTTGTCGACACGCACGCGGGTCTTGATAGGCAGGTCGTGTAGCTGCAAGTGCACCTGATAGTGGCTGGCGTAAGGCTGGTTTTCTTCAATGGCCTGTTCCAGCAGCGGTTGCAGTGCTTCGTCCTGTAGCTCGAAGAGCATCTTGCCGGCCACCAGTTTTTCCATGTCGAGCAGGTCATTGATCAGCAGGTTGAGGCGTTGGCTGTTGTCCTGAGCGATCTGCAGCATCTGTTGCATGCCCGCCGGCACGGCGCCCAGCGCGCCGCCATTGACCAGGCCCAGGGAGCCGGCAATCGCAGTCAGTGGCGTGCGCAGTTCATGGCTGACGGTGGAGACGAATTCGTTCTTCATCCGCTCAATGCGTTTGCGCTCTTCAATATCGCGGATGACCGCAATAAAGCGCCGCTCACCCTGGTGACTGATCTGCGAAATGGCCAGCTCAATGGCGAAGCTCTCGCCATTCTTGCGCAGGGCGGTCAGCTCGATTTCCTTGCCCAGAATCTGCTGGATGCCGGTTTTCAGGAAATGGTTGAGGTAGCGGGCACGCATTGAACGTTGCGGCTCAGGCAGCAGCAGGGTGGCCCGGTGCCCGGAAACCTCCAGGTGGCTGTAGCCGAAGATGCGCTCGGCGGCGTGGTTGAAGGTTTCGATATAGCCCTGCTGGTCGATGGTAACGATTGCGTCGAGCACGTTGTCGAGCAGGGTGCGCAGGTAATCCTCGCGCTCACGGATGGCCATTTCGGCGGCGATACGTTCGTTGAAGTCCTGGATCTGCACCACGAAGTGCACTGGCGCATCGTTGCTGTCGCGTACCAGTGACACGCTCATCAGTACCCAGATGATCCGCCTCTGGCTATCCAGGTAGCGCTTCTCCATCTGATAGGTACTGATCTCGCCGGCCAGCAGTTCTTCGATATGTTGCAGATCGGCATCCAGGTCGTCAGGGTGGGTGATCTGCTGAAAGTTACTGCGCAGCAGCTCTTCGCGGCTGTAGCCAAGCATCTCGCAGAGCACTTCGTTGACTTCCAGCCATTGCCCTTGCAGTGAGACCAGCGCCATGCCCTGGGGCGCGGTGCTGAAGGCGCTGCTGAAACGCTGTTGACTGAGGCGCAGCTGGTCTTCCACGGCCTTGCGGTCGCTGATGTCCCAGATGAAGCCGGAAATCCATTGCAACTCGCCGTGGCTGTCGTATTCGCCGCGGCCCTTTTCCCGTACCCAGACGCTGCGTCCGTCGGCATGCAACAGACGGTAGGTCAGTTCGAAGGACTCCTTACGCTCAATCGCGGCCACTGCGCGGTAGGTGATCGGCAGGTCATCCGGGTGCACCACGCTGGAGAAGCTGCGCACGCGGTTGTTGATAAAGTCGTGGGCAGGGTAGCCGCTGAGCGCATAAATCTCCTCGCTCAGGTAGCTCATTGACCAGTTTTCGTCATTGCGGCAGCGGTACACCGCGCCCGGTAAATTGCTGACCAGACCGCGAAAACGACTTTCACTCTTTTGCAGGGCGCGGGTGGTCATGTGCTGGTCATTGATGTCGCTGGCGATGCCCAGGTAACCGGTGATCACGCCCTGTGTATCACGCATGGTGCTGACGGTGAGGTTGACGATACGCAGCTCGCCGTTTTTACGGCGGTAGGTCCACTGACGGGTTTCCGGCTCGCCTTGGTCGGGAACGCGGGTGAACACCGCAAAGCCGCTGACGTCCGTGCCCAGCTGGCGAGTCAACTGCTGGCCGCGCGCCTGAATTTCCTCGGTCAGGTGGAACAAGGCTGGGGTGTGGCGGCCAATGACTTCGGCGCTGCGATAACCCAGCAGGCGTTCGGCGCCGGAGTTGAACAGGGTAATCAGGCCGTCGGTATGGGTGGTGATGATGCTGACTCCGGTCGCAGAGTCGAGCACTGCCTGCAGAAAGCTGCGCGCTTCGCGGGTCTGTTCTTCATGGCGCATGCGCTCCAGGGTGGCGCCGACCCAGCGGGCGAACAGGCGCATAAACTCTTCATCGGCCTCATCAAAGGGCGTCGCGCGCGCCTTGCTGGACGCGAAGCACAGGGTGCCGAAGCGCTGACCGGTGACCCAGATGCTGGTGCCGATATAGCTTTCCAAGGCAAACAGCGGGTAACAGGGATGGGCGGCATGTTCACTCTGGCCCATGGCTGCAATGGCGACTACATCATTGCTGCGCAGGGTAATGCTGCAATAGGTGTCACCGAGGACGAAGCATTGACCGTCCTGCAGGGTGTCGGGCGGCGACACTTGAACCCTGACCTGGTAGGTGTCCGCCTCGATCTGGCTGATGATGCCAATTGGCATGTCATAGAATTGTGCACCCAGTTGCAGGGCCTGGCGCAGTTGTTCGTGGCTGCTCAGCTTAGGCAGTGCGGCAATTTCATTGAGCGCGCGTAAGGCTGCTTGCTGTCGCTGCATATGTTGCTGGGTCTGCATGCGTTGATGGTCGCGGCGCAGGGCTTCGAGCAGCTGGCCGAGGGTGGTCAGCAGCGGTTGCAGTTGTGTGGCGAACTCTTCGTCGTAGCCACCTTCGCGGTTCGCCAAACCGAGCATGCCGCGCAGCTCGCCATTGGCATGAATGGGCAAGCCGGCAAATGCCAATAGCGGCGGGTGGCCGAGGGGCAATCCGGCACGGTTCGGGTGATTGGCGGGGTCGTTGCTGATCAGTGCATGACCACTGCGGATCACCTGGCCAAACAGGCTGTTGAGGTTGCGAAACTCCAGACCTTGCGGCGCATGGGCGGCGAAGAACGCGCTGCTCTGGGCATCCCAGGCGATATTGCTGATGGCGAATGTACGCAGGTAGGGCGCACCGGCTTCGTCACGACGGATTTCGCCGATAAAGCCGAACTGACTGGCACTGACTTGCAGAATACGGCCGAGCAGCGTTTCGAAGGATTCTCGCTGATTGTCGGCATTGATATAGGCCGCCTGCGTTTCGGTGATCAACGCCAGTAGCTGGCGCGCCTCTTCGCTTTGTTGGTGCTTGGCCTCTAGTTCGGCGTTGTGGCGCTGAATAAACCGTTGGCTGCTGTGACGGGTGGCCCGGAGCAGCAACAGCAACAGCATTTCGGCGGCCAGCCAGGCCAGTAACCACTTGGCCACCAGCCAGTGGTTGTCGCGCAGGTGCAGGCTGTACAGCGTGGTGATGTCACGCCAGCTCAGGACGGTAACGCTGCTTTCGGTGTTGGCCGGCTCGACTTGGTAGTCATTCAAGAGCACCTGGTTGAGCAGGTAGGTGCGGCCGCGATCCTCCAGCAGTGTGAAGGTATTGCCTGCATCCGGGGCGGGCAGGCGATGCTCTGCTTGCCAGTGTTGTATCTGCACCTGTGAGAAGCCCGCTAGGTGCCAGTAAGCGTGCGGTTTCGCCGGAGCGTTACGCGCGTCATCGCGGCTGGCGGACGTTTGAATCTGGCGTTTGACCAACAGGGCTACGCCGGCATCCAGCTCACGATCCAGCTGTGGCAAGTTATTCAATACATCCAGGCTGACCTCCAGCGCGCCGACATTCATGCGACCGTCAGGGGTGTCCACCGTCAATGGCACAATGGCGCGCATGCTTAGGGCGTCGCCATCCACCGTCAGGCCTGCCTTGGCTGCACCTTCGCTCAGGCTGTCGAGCAACATGGGGCGCTGCGCGCTGGGGAAGTCGGCAAACGACTGCGGTTCATGGACACGCAGCAGCACTTCGGCCGAAGGAGCCAGGTGGATCGAGAGGTTAAACGGGCGAATGCCCTGCAGGTTTCTCCAACGGGGGGCAAGGCGGGTGTAGAGCTGGTCGCGGATAGCGTTGAGGTGTTGTCTGTCTGCGGGCGCACCGCCTGTTAGCGTCTGGGCCTGGCGCACCAGGTCAACCAGCCAGGCGTCGGCCGCTAAGGTTTCAGCGAGTAGCTGCGCCTGTTGCTCCAGCTCATGCTGGCTGTTGTTCAGGGTGAGGCGTTGCAGCTCATGCTGTTTGGCGATTTGCAGGGTCCACAGGGTTTCCCGCTCGTTCAGCGCAATACCGCCGAGCACGCTGAAAAGCAGCGCCAGGCCCAGGCTACCCAAGCCGACAATCCCGTGGATGGCGTTGACTTTGAAGGGTTTAAACATCCTTCAGCTCCGTCATGCGTCTAGCCAGGCAGAGTGCCATTCAGATCAGCCCCGCCAGCCGGCGTAGGCGGGCCAACTCGGGGTCATCAGGTGCACTGTTGAGTTCACAGGCGGCCAGGCGCATGAGGATGTTCTCGCGTTTGAGGTTGTGGGCAGGCAGGTTGTAGCACGCGCCGATCAGCTCGCGCAGCTGCAATGGCACGTGCCATTGTGCCTTGATACTGATGGCAAACGGGCCGCTGAATTGGTCCAGGGCCTGCAACACATGGCCTTCACTGAAACACTGCCCGCTGTCCTGCCAGACCTGCGCCAGGTACAGCACACACAACTCGCCCATGCGGTGCAGCAGGGCCGCGGTGTGCAGCGGCGCTGGGTCCAGGGCGCATTGGCGGGCGAGCTGAGTGCTGCGCTCAATCAGTAACTCGCTGCTGTCCAGGTGGGCCTGGGCAAACAGGCGCAGCAGGGCGTTATCCAGCACGCTGCATTGGCGTAATGCCAGGCCCAGTGCCAGGTTCAGGCTGTTGTCTGCGCCCAGTTTCTGCAACGCGTCGAGCAGGCTGATGCAGGGCTTTCCCGCCAGGTTGTAGGCACTGCTATTGGCCACGGCGAGCAGGCGTGCGGTGAGTGCGGGGTCGTGCTGCCATTCGCTGGCCAACTGGCGTAAGTCGACAGACTCACCCCTAAAGCGTTGCAGCAGATGATCGCGAACATGTGATTTGAGCGGTAACTGCAGCTCATGACTGGGCACGTTGGCCAGGTGGCTGAGCAGGTCCTGGTGTAAGGCGCTCGGGTGGTGTGACTCATCACCTGTCGAGGGCAGCAAGACGGCCAGGCTGGCGGCGACATGCGCGGCCTGAAAGGGCTTGCTGATAAAAGCGCTGATTTTCAAAGCACGCACGGCCAGTACGCTGGCGCGGTCGGAACGGCCGGTGATCACTACCAGCGGTGTGCTGCTGTTGTCGCGGCGCACCTGCTCAAGCAAGCGGGTGCCGGGGCCGTCCGGCAGATTCCAATCACAAATGACCAGCTCAGCGGGGTGCTGCTGCCATTCGCGCAGGGCCGCGCTGACGCTGTCGAGGCATACCACGTGGCTGGTAGGGCGCAGGCTGAGGACGATCTGCTTGAGCAGATCGGCGATCCAGCTGTCATCTTCCAGAATCATGACGCGCATGCGTGCTGCCTTAGCTCGTGGTTGTGGCGCTGCGCGCCAGGTGTGCGATCAAGTGTTCTGCCGGTTGCGGGCGACCGAAATAGTAGCCCTGGGCATGGTCGCAGCCGAGTTGTTGGAGCAATTCGACCTGTTCGAGCTGCTCAATGCCTTCGGCCAGTACCTTGAGCCCCAGGCTATGACCTAGCGCGATGACGGCTCGCGTGATGGCCACGTCGTCCTGATCATGCGGTAAGCCACTGACAAAGCTCTGATCCAGTTTAAGTTTGTGCACGGGCAGGCGCTTGAGGCGTGCCAGCGAGCTGTAGCCCGTGCCGAAGTCATCAATCGCCAGGCGGATACCGAGTACGCGCAGGCGCTCAAGCAAGGCCAGCGCGGCGTCGGGGTCTTCCATCACCGCGCTTTCGGTCACTTCCAGCTCCAGGTATGCCGGGGCCAGGCCGGTATCACGCAGTACCTCTGCCACTCGTCGGTCCAGCCCACCCCGGCTGAACAGGCGACTGGAGGCATTCACGGAAACAAAGCGCAGTGAATACCCCGCGATCTGCCAGGCGACCATCTGCCGACAACTCTGCTCCAGTACCCAGGCGTCGATGGCGCCGATCAGCCCGGTTTCTTCGGCAATCGGGATAAATTCGCCGGGCGGCACCAGCCCGCGTTGCGGGTGCTGCCAGCGCACCAGGGCTTCAACGCCGATCATTTCCTGGCTGTGCAGGCAGATCAGCGGTTGGTAGTAGACGCGCAGCTCCTGATGATCCAGGGCATGACGCAGGGCGCTGGCCAGTTCGACGCGCTGGCGGGCGTGTTCAGTCAGCTCCTGGCTGTAAAAGGCGTAGCTTTCGCGGCCGTTACTTTTGGCTTTGAACAGCGCTGAGTCGGCATTGCGCAACACCTGGCCGACATCAGTGGCCTCTGCGGGGTAGAGGCTGATGCCGATGCTGGCGGTGACGAACAGCTCCTGTTGATTGATTCGGAAGGCCTGTGTCAGGCACGCCTGCAAGCGCTGGGCGACCACGGCGGCCTGCTCGGCGCTGCTGCAGCTCTCATCGAGTAGGCCGAACTCGTCGCCGCCCAGGCGGGCGAGCGTCATACGCTTGCCGAGCTGCTGGCCGAGGCGCTCGCCCACCTCCTTGAGTAGCATGTCACCGATGGTGTGGCCGAGGCTTTCGTTGATGTGCTTGAAATGATCGAGGTCAATCAGCAGTACCGCGCCACGCTGCTCATCATGCGTGGCGCGCTCGAGGGCGCGCTCGACACGCTCGGTGAACAGCAGGCGGTTGGGCAGGTTGCTCAATGGGTCGTGATGCGCCAGGTAATCCAACTCGCGTTGTGAGCGTTTCAACGCGCTGATATCGGAGAACACTGCGACGTAATGGCTGATCTCGCCCTGCTCGTCGTGAATCACGCGGATGCATTGCCACTGCGGGTAGATTTCGCCGCTTTTGCGCCGATTCCAAATTTCACCGCTCCACGCCCCGCGGTTTTCCAAGGCATGCCATAGGCTGTCGTAAAAGGCCTGGTCATGCCGCCCGGATTTCAGAATGGCCGGTGACTGGCCGAGGATTTCATCCTGGCTGTAACCGGTGATACGGGTAAAAGCCGGGTTGCAGTGCACGATGTGTTGCTGCACATCGGTGACCAGTACGCCTTCTTGGGTAGCATCGAAGACCGCAGCAGCCTGGCGCAGGCTGTCTTCGTCGTAGCGGCGCTGGGTAATGTCGCTGGCGGTACCGATCAGGCGTTCGGCCTGGCCATGCTCGTCGAGCAACAGGCGTCCGCGTGACTGAATCCAGCGGTAGCTGCCGTCTTGGTGCAGCAGGCGATAGTTGACTTCATAGGGCGCAGGGTTGCGGGCGGCCAGGCGCTGTTCCAGGTTACGGTCGAAGAGCACGCGGTCATCGGGGTGCAGTCGCTGTCGCCAGAGGTCGGGGTCATCGCCCAGTGCTTCAGGGGCAACGCCCAGGAGGGCCGAGTAGCCGGGGGAGAAATACAGCTTCTGAGTTTGCAGGTCCCAGTCCCACATACCGTCCTTGGCCGCCTCTAATGCCTGATGCAAGCGCTGCTTACTGCTGCTCAGTGCCAGGTTAACCAGGTTGTGTTGTTGACGATGGGTGCGCAGAACGGCGTACAGCAAACCAGCAGTGAGCAGCACAAAGCCCAGCCCCTTGAGCAGTTGTGCGCGTTCCAGTTGCGCCAACGGCAGGCCCAGAGTGGCCAGCAAACGGTCACTAAAAAACACCCAAAGGCCAGCGGCCAAGGTATAGGTGAGCGTCAAGCGCCAAGGGCTTTGCGGGATATTCATGGGGTAAAAGTCAGTCCTTTGCGTAAGGCCGGCATTATAGATGTAGATAGGGCGCGGCATTCTTATGCAAAAGACCAACTGGTTTTCTGATCCGGGTCAGGGATAATGTGTACAGATGTGCGCTAAAAAGCAGCCATGTCTTTCCTTTTTCATGAGGCACGTGATCCATGTGGTACAACGGTTTTCTCGATCTGTCGGTCTGGCAGCTGATCGCAGTCACTCTGCTGATGACGCACGTGACCATCGTCAGTGTCACGGTCTACCTGCATCGCTACTCGGCGCACCGCGCGCTTGAATTGCACCCGGCGCTGAAGCACTTTTTCCGTTTCTGGCTGTGGCTGACCACGGCACAAAACACCCGCGAGTGGACGGCAATCCACCGTAAACACCATGCCAAATGCGAAACCGTGGATGATCCGCACAGTCCGGTGATCAAGGGCCTGGGCACCGTGTTGCGTACCGGTGCCGAGCTGTACCGCGAAGAGGCGAAGAACCTGGAAACCCTGCGCATCTACGGCAAAAACTGCCCCGAAGACTGGATCGAACGTAACCTCTATTCACGCTTCCCGGTTGGCGGCGTGGCATTGATGGGCGCCATCGACCTGGCGCTGTTTGGTGCTGCGGGTATCACCATCTGGGCTATTCAGATGATGTGGATTCCTGTCTGGGCTGCGGGCGTGATCAATGGTCTTGGTCATGCCGTTGGCTACCGCAACTTCGAGTGCCGCGATGCGGCGACCAACCTAGTGCCGTGGGGCATTCTGATTGGCGGTGAAGAGCTGCATAACAATCACCACACTTATCCAAACAGCGCCAAGCTGTCGGTGAAGAAGTGGGAATTCGACATGGGCTGGTTCTGGATCAAACTGTTCAGTCTGCTTGGTTTGGCCCAGGTGCAGCGCGTTGCGCCGATTGCCCACCGGGTAGAAGGTAAGCGCAGCCTGGACATGGACACTGCAATGGCTATCCTCAACAACCGCTTCCAGATCATGGCGCAGTACCGCAAGCTGGTGATCGCACCGCTGGTGCAGCAGGAACTGGCCAAGGCTGATGCCTCGGTTCGTCACCACTTCCACCGCGCCAAGCGTTTGCTCTCGCGTGAGCCGAGCCTGCTGGACGAAGGTCACCAGGCCCGTATCCAGCGCATGCTGGAGCAGAGCCAGGCACTTAAGGTGATCTACGAAAAGCGCCTGGCGCTGCAGCAAATCTGGGTGAAAACCAGCGCCAATGGTCATGACATGCTTGAAGCCATCAAGCAGTGGGTCACTGAGGCCGAAGCCAGTGGCATTCAGTCGCTGCGTGAATTCGCCGAACAACTGAAGACCTACTCGCTGCGTCCGGCGACGGCCTGACGGTCTTTTACGCCCACGAAGCCCGCCTATTGGCGGGCTTTTTAACTTCTGGCGTATGCTGCTGTCATATCCCCGTTATCTGAGAGCGGCGGCGGTGTTTATGGATGAAGTCAACAGACAGCAGCTGGAGCAGGAAGAGCTGACACTGGCGTTGTTGCACACGCGTGCCGAGGTGGCGCGGCTACAGGAGCGCGAGCAGCTGTTCAGCACCCTACTTGGCAGTGTGAACGCGGTGCTCTGGGCATTTGACTGGAATGCCCAGCGGGTGGTCTACGTCAGCCCCGCCTATGAGCGCGTCTTCGGGCGCTCCACCGAGCTGTTGCTGGCCGGCTACGACGAGTGGCGCAACAACATCTACCCCGATGACCTGGAATACGCCGCCGAGAGCTTTGCCCAAGTGCTGGAAACCGGCGCCGTCGAAGCGCGCGAGTACCGCATCATCCGTGGCGATGGTCAGGTCCGCTGGCTGAGTGATAAGTGCTTTGTCAGCCGTGAAAGCTCGCCGGGTAAGCCGCATATTATTGTTGGCATTGCCGAAGACATCACTGAGAAGAAACAGCTGGAAGGTGAGCTGCACCGCCTGGCCACCACCGATGTGCTGACCCAGAGCAGTAACCGTCGGCACTTCTTCGAATGCGCTCAGCGCGAGTTCGAGCAGGCCCGTGAATACAACAGTCCACTGGCCTTTCTGCTGCTCGACCTGGATGACTTCAAGCAGATCAATGACCGCTATGGCCACCAGATGGGTGATCAGGTGCTGCAGCGTCTGGCCTACTGCGGGGCGACCACTCTGCGCCGTGGTGATCTGTTCGGACGCATCGGTGGGGAGGAGTTTGCCGCGTTGTTTCCGCGCTGCGAGCCGGCCTTGGCCGAGCAGATTGCCGAGCGGTTACAGCGTGATACACGGCGGCTGAGTTTCAGCCATGCCGGGACAACCTTCGGCATCACCCTGAGCCAGGGCCTCACCAGCCTGCGCCCCGAAGATGCAAGCCTGGATGCCTTGTATGCCCGGGCGGATGCCGCGATGTACCGGGCTAAACGCCAGGGCAAGAATCAGGTGGTGGTGGACTGATCACGCGCCGAGGTATGACGGTCTGCGTGCTGGCGATAAACCGCCTCTTCATATTTTGCTATCGGCAAAAATCCGCTTATCGCTGCTTCGGTCAGGCTTCGGCACTCCCCCGGAAAGCCTGTAAAACCTTGTAATAGACGCGTCGGCGAGCTGTTTTTGGCGGCTGGCACAGTATCTGCGTAGGGCTCTCTACATAACGGCCTGGTTGATGGGCCGACAATAAAAATGAAGAGACCTGCGCCATGATGCTGACCTGTCCGCTGCCATGCCCTCATTCCCCAGCTCGCGCTGACTGTTCTCACGCGCTCACCTGATCTCGCTTATTGCACGGCCACTCTGGCTGCGGCCCCCGTTCGCCTGTCCGGCGCCTGGCTTTGCAATAACCCCCGAATTCGGTGCGCGCCTGCCGCTTCATCCGTGAAGACAGTACCCGCACCGATGTGCAACCCACACACAACTGGAGAAAACATAATGAGAAAGACCTCCCTGGCCCTGGCCGTCGCGGCCAGCACCCTGGGCTTGTCCCTGAGCCAAGTCGCCCATGCCGATTTTATTGGCGACAGCAAAGCCACTCTCGAAGCGCGTAACTTCTACTTCAACCGTGATTTCCGCCAGGGCAATAGCGATGCGCCTGCGCAGAGCCAGTCCAAGCAAGAAGAGTGGGCGCAAGGTTTTATTCTGCGTGCGAACTCTGGGTTTACCGACGGTACCGTTGGCTTTGGTGCTGATGCCATCGGCATGTTCGGTTTCAAGCTGGATTCTGGTGACGGTACCGCCGGCAGTGGCTTGCTGGTCCCTGATAATTCCTCCGGTGGTTCTCAGGACAACTACTCAGACCTGGCAGTTGCTGCCAAGGCGAAGATTTCCAATAGCACCCTGCGCGTAGGTCAGATGCAGTTCAAGAATGCTGCTATCGCATCCAGCGACAGTCGCCTTCTGCCGCAGGTGTTTGAAGCTGGCCACCTGGTCTCGCAGGAGATCGATGGGCTGATGCTTGAAGCTGCACATGTGCGTGAAGTGAATAATCGTAACTCCAGTGACTACGAAGATATTTCGGTTACCAATAGCTTCAATAGCACCCGTGGAACTGTAGGTACCCGTGGTATCCGCTTGAGCGGTGGTTCCACGACTGATGCTTTTGATTTCATTGGCGGTACCTACAAAATCACCAAGGATCTGACGGCCGGTTATTACTATTCCAACCTGGACGAGCTGTATAAGCAGCATTCCTTTAACGCCGTGCATGTACTGCCTCTGGGCGATAAGCAAAGCCTGAAAACTGACCTGCGTTATGCGCGCTCCACTGACGACGGCAACCGTAGCAACATCGACAACACAGCTATAGGTGCCATGGTTACCTATGGTCTGGATGGTCATGCCTTCGGCCTGGGCTACCAGAAAATGAGCGGTGACACTGGCTTCGCCTATATCAATGGCACTGACCCGTTCCTGGTTAACTACGTGCAGATCGGCGACTTTGCCAACAAAGACGAAAAGTCTTACCAGGCACGTTATGACTTCAATTTCGCCTCGATCGGTATTCCGGGCCTGACCTTTATGACTCGTTACTTGACCGGCGACAATGTCGATCGTGGTCGCGGGATATCCGAAGGCAAGGAGTGGGAGCGCAATAGCGAGTTGATGTATGTGTTCCAGGAGGGGGCGTTGAAGAACCTGGGCGTACGCTGGCGTAACGCGTCGGTGCGTTCCAACTTCGCGAACGACATCGACGAAAACCGTCTGATCGTCAGCTACACCCTGCCACTGCTCTGATTGTGGTGGTTGTAGGCTGAGTTGTTGCATCCAGCCCTGCCCACACTGAACAAAAAACCCGGACTCTGTTCCGGGTTTTTTATCGCCCGCGATTGACCGCTGCGTAGTGATCGGACGGTGCTTGCTATTCAATATATAAAAGAATAGATTGTTTTTATCTTAACTGAGTTGCTTGCCATGACGCCTGAACATCCGCCACTCGATATCCAGCAACTGCGCGCCAATGCCGATGCGGCGGGGCAGTTGCTCAAGGCCCTGGGCAATCCGGATCGCCTGTTGTTGCTGTGTCAGCTCTCCCAGGGCGAACGCAATGTCAGCGAGCTGGAAACGCTGCTGGGTATTCAACAGCCGACGTTGTCGCAGCAACTGGCGGTGTTGCGCCGTGAAGGGCTGGTGGCGACGCGTCGTGAGGGTAAGCAGATCTATTACTGCATCAGCAGCCCGGCGGCGTTGGCGGTGATCAACACCCTTTATCAGCTGTTCTGCGCAGGTGCCGAGCAATGAGCATCGACTGGTACAACTTCACGCCCTGGAGCGCCCTGGCGGGTGGCGCATTGATTGGCCTGGCCGCCAGCTTGTTTGCCGTAATGAATGGCCGGATGGCTGGCATCAGCGGCCTGCTCGGCAGTTTGCTCGAGCGCGGTGAAGGGCGGGGCGAGAAGGGCCTATTTCTGCTGGGCGTGCTGATCGCGCCGCTGCTCTGGCAGCTGTTTAGTCGTCAGCCCGAAATTCAGATCGACAGCGGCTGGCTGGCGCTGACGGTTGCCGGTCTGCTGGTCGGTGTCGGCACCCGTTATGGCGCAGGTTGCACCAGCGGGCATGGCGTCTGTGGTTTATCGCGGCTGTCACCGCGTTCCCTGGCTGCCACCTTGAGTTTTATGGCCGCCGGTTTCGCCACCGTGTTTGTCCTGCGTCACCTGCTGGGGGCTTGAACATGCGCAAACTGTTGGCCTTTCTCGCCGGTGTGACCTTTGGCATCGGCCTGCTTAGCGCAGGCATGGCCAACCCGGCCAAGGTGCTGGCGTTTCTCGATCTGGCAGGTGCCTGGGATCCATCGCTGGCCCTGGTGATGGTGGCGGCGATTGGCGTGGCATTTCTGCCGTTCAGTTGGGCGCGCTCGCAGCGCAGCAGTCTGCTTGGTGCGCCGATGCAGTTACCGGGCAAACGTGAGCTGGATCGGCGGTTGATCGGCGGCAGCCTGTTGTTCGGTATCGGCTGGGGGATTGCTGGCATCTGTCCGGGGCCGGCCGTGGCGATTCTGCTCACAGGGCGCTGGCAGGTGCTGCTGTTCGTGGCGGCCATGCTGGTGGGAATGGTTGTGTTTGCTGCGCTGGAACGCCGGCGCGGGTAATTGATGATCGGGAGATCACTATGAAAGCAAATGTTGGCACCCTCGACCGTAGCCTGCGCATTGCCGCAGGTCTGATTCTGTTGGGCTTGAGCCTGAGCGGCGTGATTGGCCTCTGGGGGCTGATCGGCATCGTGCCGCTGGCAACCGGTCTGTTTCGCTTCTGTCCGCTGTACCCGCTGCTGGGTATCAGCACCTGCAAGACCAAGGCTTAACCCACTGCAATACCGACCGGTTTCGCCGCCGGTCGGTTGGAGCTGCCATGTCCCCGCTCATTCAGGCTTTTTTCGACCCTGCCACCTCGACCTACAGTTATGTCGTCAGCGATCCAGCCACCGCGCAGTGCGCCATTATCGATTCGGTGCTGGATTACGACGCGGCTGCAGGGCGCACCGCCACCACCAGCGCCGACCGCTTGATCGCCTACGTGCGCGAGCAGGGCCTGAGCGTGCAATGGTTGCTGGAAACCCATGTGCATGCCGACCACCTGTCCGCCGCGCCCTATCTCAAGGCTGCTTTGGGTGGGCAATTGGCAATCGGTGAGCAGATCCGCGTGGTGCAGAATACTTTCGGCAAGTTGTTCAATGCCGGTAGCGAGTTCGCCGTTGATGGCCGCCAGTTCGATCAGTTGTTCCGCGATGAGCAGGTGTTTCAGCTCGGTTCGCTAAATGCCCGTGCCCTGCACACCCCTGGGCATACTCCAGCCTGCATGACTTACCTGATCGGCGATGCAGCGTTTGTCGGCGACACCCTGTTTATGCCGGATTACGGCACCGCGCGCTGCGACTTTCCGGGTGGCGATGCACGGGCGTTGTACCGTTCGATTAGTCGGCTGTTTGCCCTGCCAGGCAGCACCCGACTATTCATGTGCCACGACTACCTGGCGCCGGGGCGTGAGCAGCATCGCTACCAGACCACCGTGGCCGAGCAGCGCGTGCATAACGTGCATGTACACCAGGGCGTCGACGAGGAGGCCTTTGTCGCCATGCGTCAGGCCCGCGATGCCAGCCTGGGCATGCCGGCTTTGATGCTGCCCTCGGTGCAGGTGAATATGCGCGCCGGCCATCTGCCGCCCGCCGAAGACAATGGTGTGCGTTACCTCAAGGTGCCGCTGAATGTTCTCTAGATGGACGCTGCTAACTACCTTGCGTCGTTACGACCGCGATCAGGCTGGCCGCGATCTGCTCGCCGCCTGCTTGGTCTGTCTGCTGCTGGTGCCACAGGCGTTGGCCTACGCGCAGCTGGCCGGGTTGCCGGCGGTGGCGGGGTTGTACGCGAGCATTCTGCCGCTGGTTGTCTATGCCTTGATCGGGGCTAGCCCCGGCGTGGCACTGTCGTTCGGCCCGGTGGCGGTGCTATCGCTGATGACTGCGGCGGCCTTGGCCCCGTTGGCTGCCGCTGGTACTGCGGCGTATCTGGCAGCGGCCACCACCTTGACCCTGCTGGTCGGGGTGTTCCTGCTGCTGATGGGCCTGTTGCGGATGGGCTTTGTCGCCAACTTTCTTAGCCATCCGGTGATTTCCGGTTTTGTTAGCGGCTCGGCGTTGCTGATTGCGGTCAGCCAGTTCAAGCATTTATTGGGCATCTCGGCCGACGGGCTGACCCTGTTGCAGGTGTTGCCCGCGCTGTATACGCAGTTGCCGGCGCTGCACCTGCCGACGCTGCTGTTGGGGCTGGGTAGCCTGGCGCTGCTGGTGCTGCTGCGTAACCTGGGCATGTTCGGTGTGCCTGAGGCGCTGGCGCTGCGTATCAGGCAGTTGAGTGCGTTGCTGCTGATGCTGTTGGCGATGGCCCTGGGCGCGGCGCTACAACTGGAAGTTTATGGCGTGCGGGTGGTCGGCACGGTGGCCGCGGGTCTACCGCCACTGGGGCTGCCGAACCTGGAGATGGGCTTGTTGCGCGAGTTGCTGCCAGCGGCCGTGTTGATTGCCCTGGTGGGCTTTGTCGAGTCGGTGTCCATTGCCCAGAGCCAGGCGATGCGCAAGCGTCAGTCGATCAACCCTGACCAGGAACTGCTCGGCCAGGGCGCCGCCAACATTGCTGCCGCATGCAGTGGTGGCATGCCGGTCGCGGCGAGCTTTTCGCGCTCGGCGCTGGCGCTGCAAAGCAATGTGGCCACGCCGTTGGTGGGTGTGTTTGCGGCGGTGCTGATGCTGGCTGCGGTTCTGGGGCTGGCGCCGTTGCTGCAGCACCTGCCGCAAGCGGTATTGGCCGCGAGCATTATTGTCGCGGTAGTGGGGCTGATTGATGTATCCAGCCTGCGCCGCACCTGGCGCTACTCACCGCAGGAAGGGATGGCGCAGCTGGCAACGCTGGTCGGCGTGCTGTTGTACGGTGTTGAGGCCGGCATTCTGCTCGGGGTGAGTCTGTCGCTCCTGTTGTTTCTCTGGCGTACCAGCCGGCCGCATATGGCGGTGGTCGGCCAGCTGCCCGGCAGCGAGCACTTTCGCAATGTCGAGCGCTATCAGGTCGTGGAAAGTCCCAGCGTGCTGTCGCTGCGCGTCGATGAAAGCCTGTACTTCCCCAATGCGCGGTTTCTGGAAGAGCGTATCGGCGCGCTGATCGCTAACCGCTCAAGCGTGCGGCATCTGGTGCTGATGTGCTCCGGGGTCAATCAAATTGATGCCAGCGCGCTGGATACCCTGGAGGCGATCAGCGAGCGTCTGCACAGCGCAGGCGTGCAGCTGCACCTGGCCGAAGTGAAGGGGCCGGTGATGGATCGGCTGCAGCGTTCGGAGTTTCTGCAGCGCTTTGGCGGGCAGGTATTTGTCAGCCAGTACCAGGCGTTGCGAACGCTGGATGCAGAAAGCACGGCGCGGGCCATGCGCGCGCAGTGAATCTGAGCTAAACGTTAACCACCGCGTGTCGATACGCTGGTGTGTCAGGGATAAACTCATTGCCGCGTGCCCTGAGCAAAAATTGTCCTTTTTGAGGCGCTTCCTATGTTCGGATCACAGCTTCGCAGTGAGTTGCAGCAGTGCCAGCTGCAACTGGCAACCAATCAGCAGTTCGTCGGGGCAATTCGACAGACCTTTGCCATGATCGAGTTCACCGCCCAGGGTGAGATTCTCGATGCCAACCCGCTATTTCTCGCAACCATGGGCTATCGCCCGGAGGAATTGCGTGGCCAGCATCACCGCCTGTTCTGCAGCAAGGAGCAGGTGGCGAGCCCGTCTTACGCGCAATTTTGGCAGCGCCTAGCTGATGGTGAGAACCTCAGCGATCGATTTATGCGTGTGACCAAGGATGGTCGTGAAGTTTGGCTGGAGGCCAGCTATATGCCGGTGCGCGATACACAGGGCAAGTTCAGCAAGGTCATCAAGCTTGCTGTCGATATCACCGAGCGTATGCATGCTGAGCATCAGCACGAGAGTTATTTGAATGCTATCAATCGTTCGACTGCGGTCATCGAATTTAACTTAGCGGGTGAAGTGGTAGTGGCAAATGAGAACTTCCTCAGCACTATGGGCTACCGGCCGGAGGAGATTTTTGGCAAGCACCACCGACAATTCTGTACGGCTGACGATCTTGCTAGCGAAGGATATCGTCAGTTCTGGCAGCGCTTGAATCGAGGCGAGTTTATTGCCGATCAATTTAAGCGAATTAGCAAGAGCGGTAACGTAGTTTGGTTGCGCGCTTCCTATAACCCGCTCTATGACGTACATGGAAAGTTATACGGCGTGGTCAAATTTGCTACAGATATTACTGCTCAAATTGAGCATAGTTATGCCGAGGCTGCTGCTGCCAAGCTTGCTTTTGAGATTGCACGTGAAACGGATGCAAGCGCTGTTAAAGGTGCACACACAGTAGATGAGACAGTCCAGGTTGTGCGCGGTATAGCAGATGAGTTGGAAAAGGTCTCCAGCAGTATTGGTGCTTTGAGTGCTCAGTCAGAACGAATCAGCAGCATTGTTCAGGTTATTCGGGGTATCGCCGAGCAAACCAATCTGCTTGCTCTCAATGCGGCCATCGAAGCGGCGCGTGCTGGTGAGCAGGGGCGAGGTTTTGCGGTGGTAGCCGACGAGGTACGCAATCTTGCCGCGCGTACCAGCCAGGCGACAGTTGAGATCAATGACGTGGTGCGCCTGAATCATGACTTGGCCTTGCAGGCCGTTAGTGGCATGGATGGCAGCAAACAGCGTGCGGAACAAGGTGTACTGTTGGCCAATCGGGCTGGTGAGGTCATGCTGGAAATACGCGATGAGGCCCAGCGTGTTGTCGATGCTATTGGACGATTCACTGAAGTCATGCAGCATTAAGAAATGCCGCTTTATAGCGCGGGCACGCTGCTCACAGCGGTCTAGCGGCGCGGCTCGCGCGCCGCAATCAGTGCTCTTCTAGGGCGTCGGCGAACTGGCGGACGGCTTCCACCACTTGCCGTGCGCCGCTCTGGATTTCTTCGATGACATCACCGGCCTGGTTGACCAGGTTCACCCCTTGGTCAACCTTGTGACGGCTTGCCTGCATGCTATCGACCGAAACCTGCGCCAGTTCATGGTTGCGCTTGACAACCTCGACAATCTCCACGGTGGCTTGGCTGGTGCGCGCCGCCAGGTTGCGCACTTCATCCGCCACCACGGCAAAGCCACGGCCTTGCTCACCGGCACGCGCCGCTTCGATGGCCGCATTGAGCGCCAATAGATTGGTTTGTTCGGCAATCCCGCGGATCACCTGAACGATGCTGCTGATCATCTCCGATTGCTGGCTGACAGCGGTGATGCCTTCGGCGGCGCGTGACAGCTCATCGGCGATGCCGCGCACGACATCAACGGTTTCACGAATCACCTTGGCACCATGGCGAGCGCTTTCATCGGTTTGCTGGGAGATCTCGTAGGCCAGCTTGGCGGCTTCTGACTCGGCCTGCTGCTGACGTACCAGGCCCGTGACATCACGGGCAAATTTGACGACTTTGTAGAGCTTGCCGCTGGCGTCAAACACTGGGTTGTATGTGGCGCTCAGCCAAATGGTGTCGCCATGCCGATTGATACGCTGGAAGCGACCGGAGAAGAACTCTCCTTTGTTCAAACGCTCCCAGAAGCGGCGGTATTCGGCGGAGTCCGCCTCCTCTCGGGTGCAGAACATGCGGTGGTGTTTGCTGCGAATCTCATTCAGGCGATAACCCATGGTTTGCTCGAAGTTTTCATTGGCTTCGAGCACTTCGCCTTTGGGGTTGAAGGCAATTACGGCCATGGAGCGGCTAATGGCCTCAACCATGCTGTTTTGTTCCTGCTCGCGGGCTACCTGCGCGGTAATGTCGGTAGCCAGTTTGAGCACGCCTTCAATACGGCCATCAGGACCCTTGATCGGGTTGTAACTGGCCTCTAGCCATACTTCCTGGCCTTGCTTGTGGCGTCTGAGGAAACGCTCGCGGATGAACTCACCCGCGGCCAGGCGCTGCCAGAACTTCCGGTACTCGGCACTGGCTTGGTAGTCGGGAAAACAGAAGATGCGATGATGCTGACCAACGATTTCCTCAAGTCGATAACCCATTGTGGCCAGCAGGTTTTCGTTGGCGCTGACGATGGTGCCGTCAGGTTTGAATTCAATCATGGCGGTCGAGCGGTCGACGGCCATCTTCCTGGCTTCTGCGGCACGCAGTTTAGCCAGCGCGCTGCTGAGCGCTTGTTTAATTGCCTTGTTGAACATCATTTTCCCCTGCCAGCCCACTGGCGCTCACCAGAACTGTATCGGACTGGCAGGGCGAAACTTTACATCCTACCTTGAATGTTTAACCAGCCATTTGCGGGCCCGGCTGCTGCTGGGTAATGCAGTGAATATTGCCGCCGCCCAGCAGAATCTCCCGGCCCGGCACCATCACCACGCGGTGCTCAGGGAACAGGCGACGCAGAATCGCCTCAGCTTCGGCATCCTTGGGGTCGTCGAACTTTGGCGCGATGATGCCGCCGTTGACGATCAGGAAGTTGACGTAGGAACCCGCCAGACGGATCGACGGATCACGCTCCTGAGTACCAGCGACCAGATCGACGCCGGCGCATTCTTCATCGCTGGCATACAGCGGGCCGGGAATCGGCATCTTGTGCACGATCAGCTGACGGCCCTTGGCGTCCCGCACGCTTTCCAGCACGCGCATGGCGGCCTGGCAGCGCGGGTAGTTGGGGTCGTTGGCATCGTCGGTCCAGGCCAGCAGCACTTCACCGGGGCGCACGTAGCAGCAGAAGTTGTCGACGTGGCCGTCGGTTTCGTCATTGAACAGGCCGTCCGGCAGCCAGATTACCGTGTCGATGGCCAGGTGATCAGCCAGGTATTGCTCGATCTGCTCGCGGTTCAGGTGTGGGTTGCGGTTGGGGTTGAGCAGGCATTCCTCGGTGGTGATCAGGGTGCCTTCGCCGTCGACATGGATCGAGCCGCCTTCGAGGATCAGCTCATCGGTGCGATAACGCGCGCAGCCTTCGATCTGCAGAATCTTGCGGGCTACCTGATCGTCACGTACCCAATTGGCGTACAGGCCGCCATTCAGGCCGCCCCAGGCGTTGAAGGCCCAGTCCACGCCGCGCACTTCGCCGCTGTTGTTGGTGACGAAGGTCGGCCCGGTGTCGCGCACCCAGGCGTCGTCGGTGGTGATTTCCACCACGCGGATATTGGCGTGGGTGAGGCGCTCGCAGGCGTTCTCATACTGGCCGGCGGACACGCCAACGGTCACTGGCTCGAATTCGGCAATCGCCCTGGCCACGGCGGTGAACGCGGCTTGCGCAGGCTTGCCACCCAAGCGCCAGTTGTCCGGGCGCTCGGGCCAGACCATCCAGGTTTGGCTGTGGCTTTCCCACTCGGCGGGCATGCGGAAGCCGTCGGCGCGTGGGGTAGTCGTCAGGGTAGTCATAAATTCACCAAAACATTGAGCGGGGACGGATGGGTATTAACGCTGCGCGTCGCCTCCCATCTTATAGGGGCGTTCTTACAGGGGCGTTGTTACTCGGAGGCCAGATGGCCGTCGAGGGTTTTTAGCGGGCCGTAGAGGTTCGGGCGGCGGTCACGGAAGCTGCCCCAGGCGCTGCGGATATGCTCCAGCTGATCCAGATCGAAGCTGTGCATCAGCACCGCCTCGCTGGTTTCGTTGGCTTCCTGCACCTTGGCGCCGAACTGGTCGGCAATAAACGACGAGCCATAGAAGTTGATGTGGTAGTCGCCCTGGTCTTCACGACCGATGCGGTTGCTGGCGATCAGCGGCATCAGGTTAGCACCGGCGTGGCCCTGCTGTACGCGCTGCCAATGGTCGCGCGAGCTGATGCTCGGGTCATGTGGCTCGCTGCCGATGGCGGTTGGGTAGAACAGAATCTCGGCACCGAGCAGCGCCATACTGCGCGCGCACTCGGGGAACCACTGATCCCAGCAGATGCCCACGCCGATCTTGGCGTAGCGGGTGTTCCACACTTTGAAACCGGTGTCGCCGGGGTTGAAGTAGTACTTCTCGTGGTAGCCCGGGCCGTCCGGGATATGGCTTTTCCGATAAATCCCGAGGTTGCTGCCGTCTGCGTCGATGATCGCGATGCTGTTGAAACGCGCGCGGCCGGCCAGTTCGTAGAAGCTGATCGGCAGGACCACTTGCAGCTCTTTGGCGATTTTCTGGAAGTGCAGGATCGCCGGGTTGCTCTCGGCCGGGGTGGCCAGTTGCAGGTAGTCCGGGTTGGGCTTCTGGCAGAAGTACGGCGCCTCGAACAGCTCTTGCAGCAGGATGATCTGTGCGCCCTTGCCGGCGGCCTGACGCACCAGGCGCTCGGCGTTGGCGAGATTCGCAGCGGTATCCCAGGAGCAGGCCATCTGGGTGGCGGCGACAGTAACGATACGGGGCATGATTTGGCACCTCAAGAGCAGTTGGGGCGGTCATCTGACACTAGCAGAGGCCGGCGACTGTGCCATGCCTCGCGGGCGAGTCACGACAGTGGATGGCCTATTTATATCCGATAAAAATCGGCTTTAAAAGCAAAATATAAGACGCTATATGAGTTTTTATCGATTTATATCGAATAAAAATCGAATTAATGCGCTATGGCAAATCAATCGCCGATCAAAGGCAAGGCGATGCACAGCCGCGCAGATTGACGTGCTGTGGGCGTGAACGGTGTGTGCAGATGAAGGTTGGGTAGAGCGAGGGATCAGGCGCTGTAGCGTTTGTGCAGCTCGAATTGCTCGTGGCCGTCGTCCCAGCCGGCTTCCCAGGCGGCGATCAGCACATCGGCGGCGAGCGCGCGTGGGGTGTTGTTTTGCCCGGTCAGCCCTGCCATGTAGCCCTGTTGGTAAGCCTTATTAAGGCTTTCCAGGCTCCAGTGCTGGTCATCTTCCGTGTTGAGGTCGGCGCAGGCCATGGCGGCAGCTCGCAGTGGATTTACCCGTGCAATGCTAGCCGCATCGCTTGGGCAGGGCTGCGCCGCTGATCTCGCTTTTGCCACCGCTGGCAGTTTATGTGATGCAGTTGGCGAAATGCCGGCTGCGCGCGAGCCGGCATTCTCCGCAGGTTAAACAGCCAGAGCCAGGATGCTGGCCTGATACGCCGCGGCAAAGCTGTCAAAGTCGCCTTCTTCGTGGGCTTCCAGTTCGGCTTGGTCGTGTAGCGACTGGGCGGCGCTGGCTTCGAAGGCCGCTTGCTGTTCGGCGCTCAACGGCTGGCTGCGGAAGTACTCGGCGTGCCGCTTGCTCTGGCGCAAGGCGAACTCGGTAAAGCTCAGGCCCTGCTGCAGTTGCGCCAGCACTTGAGCGGAAGGCGTCAGGCTGGGGTCGACAACCTTGGCCTGTTGCGCCTGCAAGGCCAGGCTATGGGCGTTGTCGCCGTGGTTCTGGTCGAGCAGTTCGGCCAGCGGACGGATCTGCTCCAGCAACTCATCGGCCCATGCCTGCAGCGCCACTGGCTGGCCATTGCGCTGCAGCTCTAGACCTGGCCGGCGACCTTCCTTGACCACGGCCAGGAAGTTGTCGGTGCAGGCATGGCATTCGCCGCTTTCCAGCAGCGGACTGTCGGCCAATGCGCAGAACAGCAGGAAGGCGTCGAGGAAGCGCGATTCGCTCAGATCAATGCCCAGCGGCAGAAACGGGTTGATGTCCAGGCAGCGCACTTCAACGTATTGCACGCCACGGGCCATCAGCGCCTGGATCGGCCGCTCGCCGCTGTAGGTGACGCGCTTGGGGCGGATATTCGAGTAGTACTCGTTTTCGATCTGCAGAATATTGGTGTTCAGTTGCAGCCACTCGCCATCCTTCTTCGCGCCGATTTCCACATAGGGCGGGTAGGGCGTGCCGACGGCCTGGCGCAGGCTGTCGGTGTAGCTGGCCAGGTCGTTGTAGCAGGGTGTCAGACCGGACTGGGCAGTGCTCTGATAGCCCAGATCGCTCATGCGCAGGCTGGTCGCGTAGGGCAGGTAGAGGGTTTCTGCGTCCAGTTCCTGCAACTGATGTGGGCGGCCGCGCATAAAGCCCTTGTGCAGCGCTGGTGAGGCACCGAACAGGTACATCAGCAGCCAACTGTAGCGGCGGAAATTGCGGATCAGCGCGATATAACGCGCCGACTGATAGTCCCGCGCGCTGCGCGTATCAGCTTCGGCCTGCTGTTGCAGTTGCCACAGCGCTTCCGGCAGCGAGAAGTTGTAATGGATGCCGGCAATACACTGCATTGTTTTGCCGTAACGCAGGGCCAGGCCCTTGCGGTAGACGTACTTGAGTTCGCCGATATGCGAGCTGCCATAACGGGCGATTGGAATCGTCTCTTCGTCCGGCAGGGCGCAGGGCATCGACGGGCTCCACAGGTACTCGCCATCCAGCTTGCTGTAGGCGAAGCGGTGGATCTGCTCCAGATCGGCCAGGGTCGCCGCCGGATCAGGCTCGGCCGGGGTGATAAATTCCAGCAGCGACTCGGAGTAGTCAGTGGTGATCTGCGTATGGGTCAGCGCCGAGCCGAGGGCGGCCGGGTGCGGCGTGAGGGCCAGCTGGCCATCGCCGTCGACGCGTAGGCATTCGCGCTCGATACCGTGCAGGCATTGGGAAAGCAGGGAGAGGTTGGCGCGCTCGCCAAGCTGGGCCAGGCGGCGGGGTAACAGGTCGCTCAAGATTGCATTCCTTCACGCATCGGTCGCCTCAATATGGGGACGACACGCACGCTCTACAAGGGGGCGAGAAAACCGCGTTCAGCGGTCGATAGCGCTTTATAACCCGGCGCGGATGAAGAAGGTTATAGCTGGGCGCTGTGCTTTTGCATCTGGGCGACGCTGCAAGGGCGGCCCACGGACATAGCGCCTATGTCCGTGGGCGTTGGCTTATTTCTTCAGTTGTTTGGCATTGGCAAACAGTGCCGCCATGCCGCCGCTGGCCGGAGCCGGCTTGTCCTGGCTGGAGTGGCGTTCGCTGCGCGGCGCATTACCGGCCGGCTTGCCACCACGTGCGCCGCCGCGCGGACCTTCGATTTTCTCGCCCGGCGTATCACCCATGCGCATCGACAGGGCAATGCGGTTACGCGGGATGTCGACCTCCATAACCTTGACCTTGACCACGTCGCCGGCCTTGACCGCTTCGTGCGGGTCTTTGATGAACTTCTCCGACAGCGCCGAGATATGCACCAGACCGTCCTGGTGTACGCCGATATCGACGAAGGCGCCGAAGTTGGTCACGTTGGTCACCACGCCCTCGAGCATCATGCCCAGTTTGAGGTCGTTGAGGGTTTCCACACCTTCCTGGAACTCGGCGGTCTTGAACTCCGGGCGCGGGTCGCGGCCGGGTTTTTCCAGCTCGCTAAGGATATCGCCGATGGTCACCAGGCCGAATTTATCGTCGGTGAACTGCTTTGGGTCGAGGCGCTTGAGGAAGCTTGAATCGCCGATCAGCGAACGAATATCGCGGCCAGTATCGGCAGCGATGCGTTGCACCAGCGGGTAGGTTTCCGGGTGCACGGCGGAGGCGTCCAGCGGGTTGCTGCCGTTCATCACGCGCAGAAAGCCTGCGGCCTGTTCGAAGGTCTTGTCACCCAGGCGCGGCACCTTGAGCAGGTCGGCGCGGCTGTTGAACGCGCCGTTGGCATCGCGGAAGGCGACGATATTCTGCGCCAAAGTGGTATTCAGCCCGGAGATGCGCGCCAGCAGGGCGGCGGAGGCGGTGTTCACGTCCACGCCGACTGCGTTTACGCAGTCCTCGACCACCGCATCCAGCGAGCGCGCCAGCTTCAGCTGCGATACGTCGTGCTGGTACTGGCCGACACCGATGGATTTCGGGTCGATCTTCACCAATTCGGCCAGCGGGTCCTGCAGGCGACGGGCGATAGACACGGCGCCGCGCAGCGACACGTCCATATCCGGGAATTCCTTGGCGGCCAGCTCCGAGGCGGAATACACCGAGGCGCCAGCCTCGGAGACCATGACTTTGGTCAGATTCAGGCCCGGCAACTTCTTGATCAGGTCCGCGGCCAGCTTGTCGGTCTCGCGGCTGGCGGTGCCGTTGCCGATGGAGATCAGGTCGACCGCGTGCTTGGCGCACAGCTTGGCGAGGATCGCCAATGTGCCGTCCCAGTCGTTGCGTGGCGCGTGGGGGTAAACCGTGGAGGTTTCCAGCACCTTGCCGGTGGCGTCGACCACCGCCACTTTGCAGCCGGTGCGCAAGCCCGGGTCCAGCGCCAGGGTGGCGCGCGGGCCGGCCGGGGCGGCCAGCAGCAGGTCGTGCAGGTTGCGCGCAAACACGTTGATCGCTTCGTCTTCGGCGGCTTCACGCAGTTCGCCGAACAGGTCGGTTTCCAGGTGGGTGTAGAGCTTGACCTTCCAGGTCCAGCGCACCACTTCGCCCAGCCACTTGTCGGCCGCGCGGCCACGGGCGCTGATGCCGAAGCGCTCGCCGATCATGCCTTCGCACGGGTGCATGCTACCCGACGGAGCGCCGCCCGGCAGCTCGTCGCCGACTTTCAGGCTGGCGCTGAGGATGCCTTCGTTGCGGCCGCGGAAAATCGCCAGGGCACGATGCGACGGTGCGCCCTTGAGCTTCTCGTCATGCTCAAAATAGTCGCGGAACTTGGCGCCTTCGTTCTCTTTGCCGGCGACTACGCGGGCGCTGAGGATGGCGTTGTCTTTGAGGTAGCTGCGCAGGCTGGCCAGCAGGTTGGCATCTTCGGCGAAGCGCTCCATCAGGATGTACTTGGCGCCTTCGAGCACAGCCTTGACGTCGGCAAAGCCTTTTTCAGCGTCGATAAAGCGTTCGGCTTCGCTCTCGGGATTCAGCTCGGGGTCGTTAAACAGGGCGTCGGCCAGCTCGCCGAGGCCCGCTTCCAGGGCAATCTGGCCCTTGGTGCGGCGCTTCTGTTTGAACGGCAGGTAGAGGTCTTCCAGGCGAGTCTTGGTGTCAGCCAAGTTAATGTCGCGGGTCAGCTCAGGGGTCAGTTTGCCCTGTTCCTCGATGCTGGCGAGGATGCTGGCGCGGCGCTCGTCGAGTTCGCGCAGGTAGCGTAAGCGCTCTTCCAGGTTGCGCAGTTGGGTGTCATCCAAGCTGCCGGTGACCTCTTTACGGTAGCGCGCGATAAACGGCACGGTAGAGCCTTCGTCGAGCAGCGCCACGGCGGCGGCGACCTGTTGCGGGCGTACGCCCAGTTCTTCGGCGATGCGGTTGTTGATGCTGAGCATAGAAAAAGCTACCCACACGGAAACGAAAAACCAGCCACGCAGACCACGGGCCAGACACGAAAGCCGCGCATTATAAACATTGCCCGGCAACGCGCCGGGAACCCGTCCGGGAAAAATCTGCTAACAATGGGCTGCACGTCGGCTGTGGCACCTGAGCCATAATGCCGGCCATTGCATACTGCCAGCGCGTCCGCGCCCGGCGGAGGTCTGGTCAAGGAGCCCTGAATGAGCAGCACTGCACTTCCTGTTGAAGGCGAAAAAATCCTGATCGTCGACGACGACGCTCGCCTGCGTCGCCTGCTTGAGCGCTTCTTCGACGAGCAGGGCTACCGTGTGCGCGCGGTGGAAAACGTCGAGCAGATGGACCGCCTGCTGGCCCGCGAGCTGTTCAACCTGGTGGTGCTCGACCTGATGCTGCCGGGTGAGGACGGGCTGTCTGCCTGCCGTCGCCTGCGTGAGTCGAACAACCAAGTACCGATCATCATGCTCACCGCCAAGGGCGATGAAGCCAGCCGTATTCAAGGCCTGGAACTGGGCGCCGACGATTACCTGGCTAAGCCGTTCAACCCGCGTGAACTGCTGGCGCGGATCAAGGCTGTGCTGCGCCGTCAGGCCCCGGTAGTGCCAGGCGCGCCGGGCAGCGAAGACGAAAGCGTGAGTTTCGGCGAGTACGAACTGTCTCTGGCCACTCGCGAGCTGAAGAAAGGTGAGGAAGTGCACATGCTCACCACTGGCGAGTTCGCCGTACTCAAGGCGCTGGTGCAGCACGCCCGTGAGCCACTGACCCGTGACAAGCTGATGAATCTAGCCCGTGGCCGCGAGTGGGACGCCCTGGAGCGTTCCATCGACGTGCAGATATCCCGTCTGCGCCGACTGATCGAGCCGGATCCGTCCAAACCGCGCTATATCCAGACCGTCTGGGGTGTGGGCTACGTGTTTGTGCCGGATGGTAATAAGTGACATGGCGGGTGGTGCTCATGGCGTGCTGGCAGGCACTGCTGTTAAGCGCTTCGGCTGTTCTGCTATTCGTGTATCTGCATGAAACCGCTGTATCAATGGCAGCGTCACGCGGGCTGAGCCTGCGTGGCGGGATCAGCTGGGGCATTGCGCTGCACCTCGCGCTGTATGTTTTTGTTGCCCTGTCAGTGCTGCAAAATGCCGCTGCAGTGCGTTGGCCCGCCAGACGAACACGATTGGCTGTGTTGGTATGGCTGACCTTCGCGGGGTTTTTAACGCTGTTGGCGAACCCCTTTGCACCTTGGGCTCATCCTTATCGTTGGGCACTTTTACTCTTTTGCTCCACGGCAGGTTTTGCCTTGTCTCTGGCTGGCCAGAATGTATGGCCGCTTATACAGCGGCGCGGTTTCACTGTTCGCTTACGGTCTGATGCATGAAAACCCCTCTCTGGTTCCCGCAAAGCTTTTTCGCCCGCACGCTGTGGCTGGTGCTGATCGTGGTGCTGTTCTCCAAGGCGCTGACCCTGGTTTATCTGATGATGAACGAGGATGTGCTGGTCGACCGTCAGTACAGCCACGGCGCCGCATTGACCCTGCGCGCCTATTGGGCGGCGGACCCGGAAGACCGCGCCACCATCGCCGAGGCTGCCGGGCTGAAGCGGGTGCCTTACGAGCAGGTGCCCGCCACCGAACAGCACTGGCCCTACAGTGAGATTTTCGAGCGTCAGATGCGCACCGAGCTGGGTCCCGACACCGAGGTACGGGTGCGCGCCAAGAGCCCGCCTGCGCTTTGGGTGCATGCACCGGCGCTGGGTGATGATTGGTTACGGGTGCCGCTGTATCCGCACCCGCTGCGCGGCCAGCGGATCTGGAGTGTGCTGGGCTGGTTCCTGGCCATTGGCTTACTGTCCACCGCCGCCGCGTGGATTTTTGTGCGTCAGCTCAGTGCACCGCTCAAGCGCCTGGTATTCGCTGCCCGGCAGATCGGTAAAGGCCGCAGCGTCAGGCTGCCGGTTAGCGATACGCCGAGCGAGATGACCGAGGTGTACCGCGCTTTCAACCAGATGGCCGAAGACGTTGAACAGGCAGCCCGCGAGCGGGAGCTGATGCTCGCCGGGGTGTCGCATGACCTGCGCACGCCGCTGACTCGCCTGCGCTTGTCCATGGAGTTTCTGCACACCGACTCGGAACTGACCGAAGATATGGTGCGCGATATCGAGGATATGGATGCGATTCTCGACCAGTTCCTGGCCTTTATCCGCGACGGGCGTGATGAGCCGCTGGAGCAGCTGGATTTGCTTGAGCTGATCCGTGAAGTGGTTGCGCCGTATAACCAGAAGCAGGAAATGGTCCGGCTGTGCCTGGAGTCCGTGCCGGCGTTCCCATTGCGCCGAGTGTCGCTCAAGCGGTTGCTGGTCAATCTGATCGAAAACGCCCTGCGCTACGGCGGCAATGCGGTGGAGGTGGCGGTTTCCCTGTCGGGTGACCACAGCGCTCCGTATGTGGTGTTGAGCGTGCTGGACCGTGGGACAGGGATTGATCCGGCGGAGCTGGGCAGTATTTTCAATCCCTTTATTCGTGGTGACCGTGCCCGGGGCGGGCAAGGTGCCGGCCTGGGTTTGGCCATCGTCAAGCGGATTGCCGCCTTGCATGGCGGCAGCGTCGAGTTGCGCAACCGCTCTGGCGGCGGCCTGGAGGCGCGGGTGTGCCTGCCGTTGGGTCTGTTGTTACCGCGCGACGCCGTCTAGACCGCACTGGCATACTGTCATCACTGCGCTGAACTATGCTTTATCAGCGCGATGACATGAGGTCAGCATGCCTGCAGTTCCCCACCGCCTCTCTCTATGGACTTGGCTGCTGCCGTTGCCATTGCTCCATCTGGCCACTTGGCTGTCCCTGGCGACTCAGTTCACCGACGGGGCAGCACTTTGGTATCCGCCGTTTGCCTTGGCACTGGTGTTTGCGCTGTGGTGGGGGCCGCGCGTGCTGCTGGCGGTGTACCTCAATGCTGCGTTTTCGATTCCACTGTGGGGGCTGGAGTGGCAATGGGCTGCGCTCTATGCCCTGCCGGAAACCCTGGGTGTAGCGCTGGCCTGGCTGTTGCTGCGATTGCGGCCGTTTGACCCGGCCTTGCCCGATCTCAGCCATTTGCTGCGCTTTATGTTGCTCGGTGTGCTGTTGCCAATTGCGCCCATGGTGCTGGGGTTACAGGGCAATCTCTGGCTGTTCGGCCACATACCGCTTGAGGCGTTGCTTTCGGGCAGCATGACGCTATGGCTGGCTGACAGCCTCACAGCCCTGGCCCTCGCCATCCCCTTATTGGTCTACCTGACGCCCTGGTTGCGCCGCCGCGGTTGGCTGGCGGGCCCCGTGCGCAGCGGCTGCGAGCACGTGCCCGAGGTGCTACGCCAGTTACCGCCATGGCCGCTGCTGCTGGTGCTGTTAATCGGCATGCCTTGGCTGCTCGGTGTATTGCCGCTAACCCTCAATTTGCCATTGATCGGCGTGATGATGCTGGGACTGGCCTTGGTCTGGGGCTTTGCCGGCGGCCTCTGTGGCGCGGCGCTCAGTGTGTTGATGGTGTTGATTCTGCCGCTGTTGCGCGGCTTGGTGAACAGTTCAGCCTGGCTCGACCCGCAGCGTCTGGAACTGCATTTCAGCGTACTGCTATTTATGCTCGCCACGCTGCTGGTGGGGCGCAGCCTGAGTGACCTGCGCCAGGCCCTGGCGCGCAGTGCGCAGATACAGCAGCAACTGGCCCTGGCCAACCTGGCGCTGGAGGCCAGCCCACTGGGCGTGATCATTGCTGATGCCCGCCAGCCGGCGTTGCCGCTGATCTACTGCAACCCGGCGTTCGAGCAGATTACCGGTTACAGCCGCGAGGAAGCCCTGGGTAATAACTGGAACTTCCTGCTGCGTGATGATCAGCAGCAACAGGGCTTGAGCCGTTTGCAGCAGGCGGTGCGCGAGGGCATGGGCTGCGATGTGGTGCTGCGTAACTACCGCAAGGATGGTCAGCAGTTCTGGAATGAATTTACCCTTGCGCCGATGCGTGACGACCAGGGCATTAGCCATTTCGTCGCCCTGCAAAGTGATGTCACTGCCCGCGAGCAGCTGGCCACCCAGGTGCGTTCGCAGAGCGACGAGCTGCTCAAGCAAAGCTACCTGTTCAGCCAGACCGAGCACATTGCCAACCTGGGCGGCTGGGTGTTGAACATGCCCGAGCAGAATATGGACTGGAGCGCCGGCTGCTTTCGTATTTACGAGCTGGACCCGAAAAACGGCACGCCGGACCTCAGTGGTGCCCTGAGCTACCTGGATGCCAGCGGCCGAGTATTGGCCGAGCAAGTGCTGCAGCAGCTGATTGATGGGCTGGAGCAATTCGACATTGAGGTGCGCCTGCTGACTGCCAAGGGCAAGACGCGCTGGCTGCGTATCCGCGGTATTACCGAGCGTGATGGCGCCGAACTGGTCAGGGTGTATGGCGCGTTGCAGGATGTCAGTGCGCGCAAATACGCCGAGCAGCAACTGCGCGAACGTGATGAGCGGCTGCGCCTGTTCTTCGAAGCGCCGCTGATCGGTATGGCCCTGACCAGCCCGAGCTTTGCCTGGGAAGAGGTCAACCATAAGCTCTGCAGCATCCTTGGGCGCTCGCGCGAACAGCTGCTGGCGGCCAGCTGGGAAGAGCTGTCGCAGGACGATGACCTGCGAAACGAACAGCCGCTGCTCGACCAGGTACTCAGCGGGCATCGTGAAGGGTTCGAGTTGGAAAAGCGCTTCCGTCGGGCCGACGGCAGCCTGGTGCACACCCGTGTCAGCCTGCGTGCGGTGCGCCACAGCACCGGTCGGGTGCGCATGTTTCTGTTGCTGGTCGAAGACATCAGCGAGCGCCTGCAGGCCGAGGCGCGCTACCGCACCATCGTCGAGAATGCACCTGAAGCGATCCTGCTGTTCGATCTCAACGGAACGCTGGTCGAGTGCAACGACAATGCCCTGCGTTTGCTGGGTTATAGCCGCGAGGAAATCGCCAGCAAGCGTGTGTTTGATCTGAGCCCTAACAAACAGGCCGATGGCCAGCTTACGGCTGAGCTGGGTAAGGTTTACTTGAAGCGGGCAATGAACGGTGAAGCGCCAGTATTCGACTGGTTGCACCGCGACAGTAAAGGGCGACAGATTCCGTGCGAGGTACGCCTGGTGCGCATGCCCGGTGAGCCGGTGCTGATTCGCGGCAGCGTCACCGATATTTCCGAACGTCAGCGTTATCAGCGTGAAATTGAGCGACTGGCGTTCAGCGATGAACTCACCGGTCTGCCCAATCGACGCCTGCTGCTCGACCGCCTGCAGCATGCGATGGACCGTGAGCAGCGCGAAAACACCCTGGGCGCCCTGTTGTTCATCGACCTGGATCACTTCAAAACGGTCAACGACAGCCTCGGTCATTTGGTCGGCGATGGCCTCCTGCGTGAGGTGACGGCGCGACTGGCCAGTGGTTTACGTGCCGAAGACACCCTGGCGCGGATGGGCGGGGACGAATTTGTGGTGCTGCTCGAAGGGCTCGACAGCAACCCGCAACTGGCGGCTGAAGCGGCAGCCATTACAGCGGAGAAGCTGCTGAAAAGCCTGGTGGGCACCTGCTGGATTGATGGCCACGAGTTGTCGATCAGCGCCAGTATCGGTATCGCCCTGCATCCTTTCGGCAGTCAGGTGGCCTCCGACGTGCTGAAACAGGCGGACACCGCCATGTACCGGGCCAAGCAGGGCGGGCGCAACGCGTTGCATTTCTTTGCCCCGGAGATGCAGGCGGCCATCGACCAGCGCTTGCAGATGCAAAGCGAACTGCGTCAGGCGGTGCAGCGCAACCAGCTGTACCTGGTGTTTCAGCCGCAACTGGCGTTGGCCACCGAGCGTATTGCCGGCGCAGAAGTACTGCTGCGTTGGGTGCACCCGGAACGCGGCGAAGTCATGCCCGGCGACTTTATCCCGCTGGCCGAAGAAACGGGGTTGATCGAGGAACTCGGCGCCTGGGTGCTGGAACAGGCCTGCGCAGCACTGGCACGCTGGTTACCGCAGTGGCCGCAGCTGGTATTGGCAGTCAACCTGAGCCCGCGTGAACTGCGCCAGCGTCACTGTGTCGCGCGCATCAGTGAGTGCTTGGCGCGCCATCAGGTGCCGGCGACGGCGCTGGAGCTGGAAATCACCGAAGGCGTGTTGCTGGAAGAAGTCGAGCAGTGCATCAGCAATATGCAGGCGCTCAAGACGCTGGGCGTGCGGTTTGCCATTGATGATTTCGGCACTGGCTACTCCTCGCTGACTTACCTCAAGCGCCTGCCGCTGGATCGCTTGAAGATTGACCGCAGCTTTACCTGGGACATGGACGCTGAAGACGGCAGCGGCCTGGTATTGGTGCAGACCATCTTGGTGATCGCCCGCAACCTGGGGCTGGAGTGCGTGGCCGAAGGCATTGAAAGCCAGTGGCAACTTGATTGCCTGCGCCAGCATGGCTGCTCGTTGGGGCAGGGCTATCACTTCAGTCACCCGCTGAAAGAAGCGGATTTCCAGGCCTGGATGGAGCGGCACGACGTATAGGCTTGAGTCTGTGTGTCGGCACCTTTGCCGCGTCCTGCCATACAGGCCCGGCCATGTTTGGCCGTGCGTTCGCCTATATCCGGCTCAACCCTTGCCCTTGGTGCGCGTCAGGTTTGGGCCGCTGTTCTTCTCCAGGTGCTGGATTACCAGGCTGGCGACATCCTTGCCGGTGGTGGTTTCGATGCCTTCCAGGCCGGGCGATGAGTTCACTTCCATCACCAGCGGGCCGTGATTGGAGCGCAGGATATCCACGCCGGCTACGCTCAGCCCCATCACCTTGGCCGCACGGATGGCGGTCATGCGTTCCTCCGGGGTGATCTTGATCAGGCTGGCGCTGCCGCCCCGGTGTAGGTTGGAGCGGAACTCGCCTGGCTTGGCTTGGCGCTTCATCGCCGCAATCACCTTGTCGCCGACCACAAAACAGCGGATGTCCGCGCCGCCGGCTTCCTTGATGTATTCCTGCACCATGATGTCCTGCTTGAGGCCCATAAAGGCCTCGATCACCGACTCGGCCGCCGTCGCCGTTTCACACAGCACCACGCCAATGCCCTGGGTGCCTTCCAGCACCTTGATCACCAACGGTGCACCATTGACCATGTCGATCAGGTCGGCGATGTCATCCGGAGAGTGGGCGAAACCGGTCACCGGCAGGCCAATGCCACGGCGGGACAGCAGTTGCAGTGAGCGAAGTTTGTCCCGTGAGCGGGCGATGGCCACCGACTCGTTGAGTGGGAACACGCCCATCATCTCGAACTGGCGCAGCACCGCGCAGCCATAGAACGTCACCGAGGCGCCGATGCGTGGAATCACTGCATCGAAGCCTTCCAGCGGCTTGCCGCGGTAATGGATCTGCGGCTTGTGGCTGGCAATGTTCATATAGGCACGCAGGGTGTCGATCACCACCATCTCGTGGCCCCGCTGTTGCCCGGCTTCGACCAGGCGGCGGGTGGAATACAGGCGCGGGTTGCGCGACAGCACGGCGATCTTCATGGGGCACCAGGGGAGTCAGCGAGGGTGGGTTTGTTCTGTACGTAAGTCAGCGCCGGGTTGACCAGCAGCTGACCGGCAATCAGCGCCTTGGAGCCAAGCAACACGCGGTAGCGCATGGTTTTGCGGCATGTCAGGGTGAATTCGACCGGCCATTCGCGTTCGCCTAGCGTCAGAGGGGTGCGAATCACATAGCGCGACTGACTGTGGCCGTTGGAGCTTTTGATGGTTTTCACTGAAACCAGTTGTGCCTCGCAGCGATGCCGACGCTGCACCACTGTGCCGAGGTGGGCGGTAAAGCGCACCCACGGCTCGCCGTCGCGGTCGAACGGTTGAATATCGCTGGCATGCAGGCTGGAGGTACTGGCCCCGGTATCAATCTTGGCGCGCAGGCCGACCATGCCCAGTTCCGGCAGGTTGATCCATTCGCGCAAACCGATTACGCCAAGTTGGTCAAAAGTCTTCAAAGGGCAGTTCCGGGTTATGTGCGGGCATTCTAGTTGGCACGTGTGACAACTGCATCAGGCAAAATGTCCGCCTGCACGGTGTGATCAGCGAGGGCCGGATGAGCGAGAAAAAAGACGACGACAAGGTACGCCTGGATAAATGGCTGTGGGCTGCGCGTTTCTATAAAACCCGCGCCTTGGCCAAGGCGGCGATTGAGGGTGGCAAGGTGCATCATCGCGGTGAGCGCTGCAAACCCGGCAAGGAGCCGAGGGTGGGTGATGTCTATGTGATTCGCACTTGCTTTGAGGAGCGCAGTGTAGTGGTGCAGGCACTGTCCGTGGTGCGTCGCGGTGCGCCTGAAGCGCAGGCGTTGTACACCGAGACAGCCGAAAGCATTGAGCGCCGCGAACAGGCCGCCGCACAGCGCAAAGCCGGAGCACTGGGCATGCAGACCGAGGGTCGGCCCAGCAAGAAGCAACGGCGGCAGATTCACGACTTCAATGACCGGCAGGATGGCGGTCTTCGCCATCCGTGGGCTGATGACGAGTTCTAGGCCGCGTGTCGCCGACCGCCGTGCTCAGCAGCGCTGCACTGTTCAGCTGCGCACTGCATAGCCCACGCCTAGCGGCCGCTGATAACGTTCAGTCGGCCCAGCATTGGCAGCGCGGCCAGGCTCTTGATCAGCGGCTGGGTAACATATTCCAGCCATTCGCTGGTCCTGTACGCAAACGGGGTAAAGCAGGACCAGGCCAGGCCCAGCAAGGCGAGGAACAGGCCGCCCACCAGGGCATCCGAACCCCAGTGCGCACCCGCTACCAGACGCGGCAGCATAAAGATCACCGCCAGGCTCCAGACCAGCAGCAAACGCCAGTTGCGTGCAAAGAAGCTCATAAACATCGCCCAGATCAACAGCACCGATGCGTGATCGCCAGGGAAGCTGCGGGTGGCGCTGTCCTTCATATCCCAGCGTTCTTCCCAGTCAGGGAACAGTTCGGTCAGCCGTGCGGCGCCTTCCACCACCAGGGATGCGCTCGGGCGCTGCCAACCCATCAGCTTGACCAGCTCGGCGAAACCGACGCGAAACAGCAGCATCACGATCAGCGCCGCGAGAAAGGCATACAGCGCCTTGCGCACCTGGGCGCCGCTGAACACCAGACCGGCCTTGAGCATCACGGCCAGCATCAGCACGCCAACACCCATGTCCACCGGGCGCATGCTGCCGATCGCCCAGGTTTGCGCCCACAGCCCGGCGCTGTGCACGGGCTCATTGAGCAGGGTAAACAGCTGCAGGTCGAATTGGTCCCACAGCGCGCGGCTGGGTGCCCACAACCAACTGGCAAGCAGCAGCAGAGCGACGAAATGGCTGGCAACCAATGGGCGAATACGCCACTGATCGTTAAGAAAAGAAGAGGTCATGCAGAGGCATCCTTGTCATCTGTAGGGGTTTAAAGCGGCCGGCATCCTAGGGAGTCGGGCCTGAGAATGCAAAATTCCCCCTGTCTTTTGTCGACAACTGTGACCCGGTTTTGTATCGATAGCTTCCACCCGCAGCGCTGATAGATAAGAGGCGCTTGGTCGGATGGGCGTTTGCGCCTAAAATCGCGGGCCGAGTCACATTCAGTGAAGTTGGCATGTCTGATTTTTCCCAACGCTTCTTGTTCGACGACAGCGATATCCGTGGCGAACTGGTCGGTCTGACCGACAGCTACAGCCATGTGCTGGCCAAACACACCTACCCGCAACCGGTCGCTCAGCTGTTGGGTGAACTGCTTGCTGCCGCCTCCTTGCTGATTGGCACCCTGAAATTTGAAGGCCTGCTGATTCTCCAAGCGCGCTCTTCCGGTGCTGTGCCGTTGCTGATGGTTGAGTGCTCCAGCGAAGGTGAGCTGCGCGGTATCGCCCGCTACCACGCTGAACAGATCACTGCCGATGCCAACCTGCGCGAGCTGATGCCCGATGGCGTACTGGCCATGACCGTTGACCCGAAATCCGGGCAGCGTTATCAGGGGATTGTCGATCTGGAAGGGGATACCCTGGCCGATTGCCTGACCAATTACTTCGCCACGTCCGAGCAGCTGCCGACGCGTTTCTGGCTCAGCGCCGATGGTCAGCGTGCTCGCGGCCTGCTGTTGCAGCAGCTGCCGGCGGACCGCCTGAAAGAAGCGGATGAGCGTGAAGCCAGCTGGCAGCACGCCATGGCCCTGGCCGATACGCTGAAGGCTGAAGAACTGCTGGGCCTGGATAACGAAACCCTGTTGCATCGCCTGTATCACCAGGAAGCGCTGCGCCTGTTCGACCCACGTGCCTTGCTGTTTCGCTGCAGCTGCTCGCGTGAGCGCTCCAGCCGCGCGCTGATCAGCCTTGGCCAAGCCGACGCCGAAGCGCTTGTGCAGGAGCACGGCGGCAGCGTGGAAATCGATTGCCAGTTCTGCAACGAGCGCTATCTGTTCGATGCCGCCGATGTGCTGCAACTGTTTATCGATGGCAGCATCGAAGCGCCATCGGATACGCGCCACTGAGTTTCAAGCAGATTCGGGGGCACACAGCCCCTAAACCGTGTCGGAATGATCTGATCAGAGGCTGCACCCGCAGCTGGCTTTTTCTGGCATAATCCGGCGCACTTTTTTCGCTGTAGTAGTGCCTATATTTCTACTACAAAACGTTCGGAAGACTCGGCCACGTGGCCGACGGGGACCCACATGACGCAAGCCAACAACGCCGTGTACACCGACATCAGCGCTGCCCAACTGGTCGAAGAAGCTCTTCGTCGCGGTGAAGGCGAGCTGGCCGCCAACGGCTCGCTGGTCGTACGCACAGGCCATCGCACTGGTCGTTCGCCGGCTGATCGCTTCATCGTGCAAGAGCCGAGCACCGAGGCGAAAATCGCCTGGGGCGCAATCAACCGTCCGTTCCCGGCTGACAAGTTCGATGCCCTGTGGGACCGCGTACAAGCGTTCTCCGACGCGCAGGACAGCTTCGTGTCCTACGTTCATGTAGGTTCTGCCGACGCGCACTACCTGCCGGTCAAAATGACCACCGCCACTGCCTGGCAGAACCTGTTCGGCCGTTGCCTGTTTATCAATCCGGAGCAGTACAACCCGGCTGGCAAAGACGAGTGGCAAGTGCTCAACGTTGCCAACTTCGAGTGCGTACCGGAGCGTGACGGCACCAACTCCGATGGCTGCGTGATCCTCAACTTCGCCGCCAAGAAAGTCCTGATCGCCGGCATGCGTTACGCCGGTGAAATGAAGAAAGCCATGTTCAGCGTGCAGAACTTCCTGCTGCCGGACGCCGACGTGCTGCCGATGCACTGCGCGGCCAACATCGGTGAAGAAGGCGACGTGACCCTGTTCTTCGGTCTGTCCGGCACCGGCAAGACCACCCTCTCGGCCGACGAAAGCCGCTACCTGATCGGCGACGACGAGCACGGCTGGGGCGTGGGCGTGGTGTTCAACATCGAAGGCGGTTGCTATGCCAAGTGCATCGACCTGTCCGAGAAGAACGAGCCGGTGATCTGGAAAGCCATCCAGTTTGGCGCCGTGCTGGAAAACGTGGTGCTCGATGAGAACCGCGTACCGAACTACGCCGACGACAGCCTGACCCAGAACAGCCGCGCGGCTTACCCGCTGGAGCTGGTCGAGAAGCGCAGCGAGAAGAACCTCGGCGGTGAGCCGAACGCCGTGATCTTCCTCACCTGCGACCTGACTGGCGTACTGCCGCCGGTGTCGATCCTCAACGAAGAGCAAGCGGCTTACCACTTCCTCTCCGGTTACACCGCGCTGGTCGGGTCCACCGAAATGGGTTCGGGCGGCGGCATCAAGTCGACCTTCTCAACCTGCTTCGGTGCGCCATTCTTCCCGCGTCCAGCTGGTGAATACGCTGAACTGCTGATCAAGCGTATCCGCGGCTTCGGCTCCAAGGTCTACCTGGTCAACACTGGCTGGACCGGCGGTGGCTACGGTGTTGGCAAGCGCTTCAACATCCCGACTACCCGTGGCGTGATTGCAGCGATTCAGAGCGGTGCGCTGATTGGTACCGAGACCGAGCTGCTGCCGATCATCAACCTGAGCGTGCCGAAGTCGGTACCGGGCGTTGAAACCAATCTGCTCAACCCACGCAACACCTGGGAAGACAAGAACGCCTACGACGAAGCCGCCAAAGGCCTGGCCGGTCTGTTCATCGAGAACTTCAAGAAGTTCGATGTCAGCGATGCCATCAAGAACGCCGGCCCGCAGCTTTAAGTTGTAACTGCCGCGTTGAAAAAACCGCCGAAATCGGCGGTTTTTTTATGCATGGGAAATTAAGCATCAATCTGTAGGAGGCGCTTTAGCGGCGAACTTTCGTTAATGAGCGAGTTGTCGCGGCTAAAGCCCCTCTTGCGGTGCACTGGCAGGCACAGTAAGAAACGGAAAAGCCGCCCGGAGGCGGCTTTGGGTGCGTATCTGCTAGCAGATCAGGCACGTTTGCGGGTGTCGCGCGTTGCACTCTTGCTCAGGTGGCCGCTCTGCACGGCCTTGGCTGTTGCTGTATGGCTGTCTCAGGCCACAGCGCTAACCGGGTTGGCAACTCAGGCGATATCCAGGGCCTTTGCCTGCGACTGTCGACTTCAGCATGACTGGCGAGTGCCAGGTAGGTGTCGATATGTCGCGGGTGGCCGCTGGTGCTTTCGAGTTGTGTGGCGGCGTTAGGGCCATGGTTTGGCACACCTAACGGCGAACCTGAGTTTCCCGCCAGACTGCGCATCGGCCTGTGGTTCGCATCAGCTACTCCGGTTCCGCCGGGGTCTTTGCTGCGCGGCCATCTGGCCTGGGTGGTGAGCGATCTAGTGGATAACCGGCAAGCTGCCGCTGAAACCAGATACCTGCATACTCATCTCCTTTTTATTGGCATGGTTTGAATGTACGCCTGTGTTGCCCGTCGTGTTAGTTGGATTGGCAATAGCGGTGCGACCTGTAGGAATTAATCATTGTTTACCGCCGCGGCGGTCAATGGAGTGACAGCCATGAGTACCCTGGAACGTGTGTTCGGCTTCAAGCAATTGCGCCCCGGTCAGGAGCGTGTGGTCACGGCCGTGCTCGCCGGACGTTCGGCGGCGGCGATCTTCCCCACCGGTTCGGGCAAGTCGTTGTGTTATCAGCTGCCGGCGTTGCATCTGCCGCATCTGACCCTGGTGGTCTCACCCTTGCTGGCGTTAATGCAGGACCAGCTGGCGTTCCTGCATGGCCGCGGCATCAGCGCCGCCAGTATCGATTCGGCGCAAAGTCGCGAGGAGGCCAGCGCGGTGATGAGCCGGGCGAAATCCGGCGAGCTGAAAATTCTGATGATCTCGGTCGAACGGCTGAAGAACGAGCGCTTTCGCAACTTTATCGGCCAGGTGCCGATCTCGTTGCTGGTGATTGACGAGGCTCATTGCATCTCCGAGTGGGGCCATAACTTCCGCCCGGATTACCTCAAACTGCCGGACTATCAGCGCCAGTTCGGCATCCCGCAGGTGCTGCTGCTCACTGCCACGGCCACGCCGCCGGTGATTGCCGATATGCAGCAGAAGTTTGCCATCGCCGCTGATGATGTGGTCACCACCGGTTTCTACCGCGCCAACCTCAACCTGCTAGTCGAGCCAGTCGGCGGCGCCGACAAGCAGCGTCGTCTGGAGCAGTGGTTGGATGCCAAAGCCGGGCAGCCAAGCATCGTTTACGTCACCCAGCAGAAAACTGCTGAGCAAGTGGCCACGCGCCTGAGCCAGCGGGGCATTGCTGCCAGTGCCTACCACGCCGGTATGCCGCATGAGGCGCGCGAGGCGATTCAGCGTCAGTTTATGGCCGGGACGATCAACTGCATCGTCGCCACCATCGCCTTCGGCATGGGCATCGACAAGGCCGATATCCGCAATGTGCTGCACTTCGACCTGCCAAAATCCATCGAGAATTACAGCCAGGAGATCGGTCGCGCTGGGCGCGATGGCCAGCCCTCCGACTGCCTGGTGCTGGCCAATCGCGACAGCCTCAACGTGCTGGAAAACTTTGTTTATGGCGATACGCCGGAGCTGGACGGCATTCGTTGTGTGCTCGATAAGCTGCTGAGTGAAAGTGATAACGGCGAATGGGAGCTGATGCTTAACCAGCTCTCCGAGCAGAGCAATATCCGCCAGCTGCCGCTGAAAACCCTGCTGGTGCAGTTGGAGCTACGCGGCATCATCGCCCCGCGTTACGCCTATTTCGCCGAATATCGTTTCAAATTCCTCCTTGAGCCCGAAGCGCTGCTGGAGAAGTTTGAGGGCGAGCGGCGGCAGTTTGTCGAGGCATTGATCAGCACCTCGCAGCGCGCCCGTACCTGGTGCACGGTGGATTTCGACCAGCTCTACCAGCAGCATCAGGCCGAGCGCGGTCGGGTGATCAAAGCCCTGGATTACTTCCAGGAAAAGGGTTGGGTCGAATTGGAAAGCAAGCAGATGACTGAGGTCTACGCGCTGCTCGACCCCGGCTTCGATCCGGCGGCCTTGAGCGTCGAACTGCATGGCTATTTCAGCCAGCAGGAGGCCAGCGAGATCAGCCGGATTCACGCCATGCTCGCGCTGTTTGCCAGCGAGCAGTGCCTGAGTCAGCGTTTGGCCGCCTATTTCGGTGACGCCAACGCGCCGCAGCAGTGTGGGCATTGTTCTGTGTGCCGGGGGCAGGTTGCCCTGCTACCCGAGCCGCCAGCGTTGCCGCCGCTGGCGGAGCTGGATATGCAGGCACTCTGTGACGGTTTTGTGCGCAAGCATCAGGAACTCAAGGGCGTTGAGCCGAGCACTGAATGCCTGACGCGCTACCTCTGTGGCATCAGCGTGCCGCTGTTCACCAAGCTCAAAGCGCGTCAGTTCAGTGGCTTTGCTGCGTTGGACGCCTACCCCTATGCGGCAGTGCGCGAGTGGCTGATCGCCCAGCGCGGCTAGCCGCTACTCGCCAATATCCTCGTTCCACAGCGTCGGTTGTGCGGCGATAAAGGCCTGCATCAGGTGCAGGCATTCGTTGTTGTGCAGCACATCGAGCTGCACGCCGCGCTCGCGCAGCAACGCTTCTTCGCCGAGGAAGGTCTGGTTCTCGCCGATGATCACCTTGGGGATGCCATACAACAGGATTGCGCCGCTGCACATCGCGCAGGGTGAAAGGGTGGTGTAGAGCACTGACTCGCGGTAGGTCTGCGCGCTTTGCCGGCCGGCGTTTTCCAGGGCGTCCATTTCACCATGGCGGATGGCGCTGCCTTGTTGCACGCGACGGTTATGGCCACGGCCGATAATCTGGCCGTTGTGCACCAGCACCGAGCCGATTGGGATGCCGCCCTCGGCCAGGCCCTGGCGGGCTTCGTCGATGGCCGCTTGCATAAATTTGTCCATGGTTCGCCCCTCGCTGGAACAACTCAGTTCATTTTTGCTGCGCGGTCTGACCTTGGGTCAGGGTCCACTCCAGCACCTCGCGGGCCAGTTGGTCGCCGGCCTGGCCAAAGGCGTTGACCACCGCCGGCACCGAGGTGTCGCTGGCCGCCTGGCTGACTTCAAAACGCCGGCTGGCGAGGATGCGCAGGCTGCCACTCTGCACCAGGCGGGCTTCGAATAGGATGCGCGCGGCTGGGCGGCCGTTCTGGTATTCGCTGTGGAAGGCGCGCAGGTCGCCGTCCAGCTCCAGGTCGGCCTGCAGGCGGCTTTCATCGCTGCTCACCGCCTTGAGGCGGCCGTCGTCGAGGAAGGCGTCAATTAACCGGTCGCGCAGTAGCAGTGGTGCGCGGTCGCTCCAGCGCACACCCTGGTAGGCGCTGATCTGGTCACCCGGCGGCAACACGGCAATCCGCGTGCTGTCGAGCAGCTGGCTGCTGTAGGGCTTGTTCACCCGCAACGCCCAATCGGTGCTGGCGTCATGGCTGGGCAGGCTGCTGGCCGGCAGGCGGTAGATGCTCAGCACCTGGCTTTTCGGCAAGACCGAGCAGGCGGCCAGGTTGCCGATCAGCAGCAGGGCGGCGAGCAGGCGAAGACGACTCATGGTTGAAACTCCTTGATGGTGTCACTGCGCAGCAGGTAGCCGGCCGGGTCTTCTTCCAGGCGGCGGGCGAAGGAACGCAGGGCGCTGAGGGTTTCGCGCAGTTCGACAATGGTCGGGCCCAGTTCGCCGATGCCTTGCATGCCGTTGTTAAGGGTGCTGTGGTTATCCGCTAACAAGCGTTCGACGCTGCTGCTGCTGCGCTCCAATGAGGCCATCAGACGATTGGCGCTGTTGACCGCGTCGTGGCCTGGGCCGCTGAGCAGCTGGTTGGCGTTGCGCATCAAGTCAGTGGCCTCCTGGCTGGCGCGGGTCATCTGTTGCAGGGCCTGGCGCAGTTCGTCGCGCTGTTCAGCCACGCTGGCGCTGGTTTGTTCGATGTTGTCCAGGGTGCGGGAAATACGCCCGATGTTTTCGTGCGAGAACAGCTGATTGGCGCGGTCGAGCAGGCGGGTGACGCTGACAACCAGGTCTTCACCGTTGGACATCAGGCGGGTCAGCGGCGATGGATCGGCGATGATTTCCGCCAGTTGGTCGTTCTTGCCTTCCAATGCCGGGCTTTCCGGGGTGCCGCTGTGCAACTGGATCAGTGAGGCGCCGGTGATCCCGGTGATCGACAGGCGAGCGCGGGTGTCCTGTTTGATCGGTGTGTTGGCGTTGACGCGGATGTGCGCGCGAACCTTGCGCGGATCGTTCGGGTCGAGACGCAGGCTGATCACGTCGCCGACCTTGATGCCGCTGTACTGCACCGCGCTGCCGGCCGACAGACCGCTGACCGCTTCGTTAAAGATCACGTCAAAGTCGTGGGTTTCCTGGTCCGAGCTGGCCTTGCTCAGCCACAGGGCAAAGCCCAAGGCCGCGGCAACCATCAGCACAGTAAACAGGCCAATCAACACGTGGTGGGCACGCGGTTCCATTCAGTTGCTCCCTGGCGCGCCGCTGGCGGCCTGTTCGGCTGCGCGTCCGCGCGGGCCGTGAAAATACTCGTGAATCCAAGGGTTGTCGGTGGCGGCTACCACGTCCAAGCGGTCGGCCACCAGCACGCGTTTTTCCGCCAGTACGGCCACCCGATCACAGATGGTGTAGAGGGTGTCGAGGTCATGGGTGACCAGAAACACGCTGAGCCCAAGGGCGTCGCGCAGGGTCAGGATCAATTGGTCGAAGGCCGCCGCGCCAATCGGGTCGAGCCCTGCGGTGGGTTCGTCGAGAAACAGGATGTCCGGCTCCAGGGCCAGGGCGCGGGCCAGAGCCGCGCGTTTGATCATGCCGCCGGACAGTTCGGTCGGGTATTTGTCGCCCGCGCCACGTGGCAGACCGACCAGTGCCAGCTTGACCTGAGCCAGACGTTCGGCGGCGGCGCGCGTGAGGCCGGCATGTTCGATCAGCGGCAAGGCGGTGTTTTCGGTCACCGTCAGCGAGGAGAACAGCGCACCGCGCTGGTAGAGCACACCAAACCGCCGTTCCAGCTGCGAGCGGCGCTCGGGAGGCAGGCTCAGCAGTTCTTCACCGAACACCCGCACGGTGCCGGAGTTGGCGCGGCGCAGGCCGAGAATGCTGCGCAGCAGCACTGATTTACCCGTGCCTGAGCCGCCGACCACACCGAGCACTTCGCCGCGATACAGGTCCAGCGCCAGGTCCTGGTGCACGGTCTGCGCGCCGAAGCGGTTGACCAGGTTGCGCACTTCGATAATCGCTTCGCCCTTCACCAGCCCATCTCCATCAGAAACAGCGCCGCCAGGGCATCCAGTACGATCACCACGAAAATCGACTGGACCACGCTGGAGGTGGTGCGCTCGCCCACTGACTGCGCGCTGCCAGTGACCTTGAAGCCCTCCAGGCAGCCGATCACGGCAATCAGGAAGGCAAAGATCGGCGCCTTGGCCATGCCCACCAGGAAGTGCTTGAGGGCGATATTTTCCTGCAGCATGGCTAAGTACATGGCCGGTGAGATATCCAGGCTCAGGGCGCAGACCACCGCGCCGCCAAGGATGCCGCTGAGCATGGCGATAAAGGTGAGGATCGGCAGGGCGATCAGCAGGGCGAATACCCGCGGCAATACCAACAGCTCCATGGGGCTCAGGCCCAGGGTGCGGATGGCGTCAATTTCCTCGTTGGCCTTCATCGAGCCGATCTGCGCGGTAAAGGCGCTGGCGGTGCGCCCGGCCATCAGAATGGCGGTGAGCAGCACGCCAAATTCACGCAGGAAGGAAAACGCCACCAGGTCGACCGTATAGATGCTCGCGCCAAAGTCGGCGAGCACCGTCGCGCCGAGAAAGGCCACCACCGCGCCGACCAGAAACGTCAGCAGGGCGACGATGGGTACGGCATTCAGGCCGCTCTGCTGCAAATGCGCGACCAGTGAGGTGATGCGCCAGCGGCCGGGGCGCAGAAGGATGGCGAACATCGCCGCCAGGGTCATGCCGATAAAGCCGAGCAGGGCGATGCCTTGTTGCCAGAGCTCATCGACGGCCTGCCCGATCTGCCCGAAGAATTCACGCCAGGCGGGGATGTGTTTGCTGGACAGCGCATCGCCGGCGTCGGCAATCGCTGTGCCCACGGTTTGCAACAGGGCGCGGCGCTCGCTGGGCAGTCCTGGCGCGTCCTGAGCCAGTTGCGCTAAGCGCTGACTCCCGAGCAACTCCACCAACAAGGCAGCACCCGCAGTGTCCAGAGCGCCAAGGCTTTGCAAGTCGACGCTGGCGGTGCTGCTCAATGTGCCGTGCAGTTGCCGAACCTGGGCTTCCAGGTCGGCGTAGTGAGCGAGTGTCCAGTCGCCGCCGATGCGCAACCCAGAAGGCGCATCCGTGCGGCTGGACTCAAGCGGCGTGATAAAAGGTACTGTGCTCATAGGGCACAGCTTAACCCTCTAGCAGAGGCTACGCCCAGCCTGCTTAGGACATCGTGCTGCCTAACCGTCGGCAGTGATTTCGGCAATCAGCTCGCGCAAAGCGGCTTCAGCGTCCTCGTTGGCCAGCTGGCAAGTGCCGGCATTGGCATGGCCGCCGCCGTTGTAGCTCAGGCAGAGCTCGCCGACATTGGTGTTGGAGCTGCGGTCGAGGATCGATTTGCCGATGGCGAACACGGTGTTCTGCTGTTTAACGCCCCACATCACGTGGATCGAGATATTGCACTGCGGATAGAGGGCATAGATGACGAAGCGGTTGACCGCGTAGATCGTTTCTTCATTGCGCAGATCAAGCACCACCAAGTTGTGGTAGACCGTGGCACAGCGCTGGATCTGTGCTTTGGCCTCGCGTTGGTGATCCAGGTACAGCGCCACACGCTCTTCAACATCGGGCAGCTGGAGAATTTCATTGATGCCGTGGGTCTGGCAGAAGTCGATCAGCTGCATCATCAGTTGGTAATTGGAAATACGGAAATCACGGAAGCGGCCGAGGCCGGTGCGCGCATCCATGATAAAGCTCAGCAGCTCCCAGCCCTGTGGGTCGAGGATGTCCTCGCGGCTGAATTGTGCGGCGTCTGCCTTGTCCACGGCCTCCATCATTTCGTCCCAGTCCCGTGGGAATGCGTCGTGACCGCCGTAGTGCTTCCACACCACCCTGGCTGCGGAAGGCGCATCGGCATCAATCAGATGATTGCTCGCCGGTTGGTTACGCAGGGTCTCGCTGAGGTGATGGTCAAAGGCCAGGTGGCAGCCAGGGACATACGGCAGGTTGGTGGTGATGTCGTGACTGGTGATCGCCACTTTGCCGTCCTGCATGTCTTTGGGGTGGACGAAGAGGATGTCGTCGATCAGGTTCAGGTGTTTGAGCAGGGCGGCGCACACCAGGCCGTCAAAATCACTGCGGGTGACCAAGCGGTAAAGACTGGACATAGAGCATCTCCGGATCGGGCAAACGGCTGAATAAGCCAACAGGCCCTCTTCAAAGTAGCACGCGGTTGGTACGTCGGCCTGAGTGGAGGGGCTGCGCTTCCAGGCAGTTGCAGGTCGACCTCAGGACAGTCGCGACAGGTGGGCGGCCGTAGGCTGCGGGTGATGTTATACCGACCTTAGGAGCCACTCATGTCACCGATTACCGTACTGCGTGATACCCAGCCGATTCCGCTGCTGGATGCCTGCAAGTGGACGCGCATCGCCGGCGAGCCTCACACCGTCAACCTCAACGCCTACACCTCGGCGGACGGCAGCAAGATAATGGGCACTTGGATCTGCACGCCCGGTAAATGGCAGGTGGCCTATGAAAAATGGGAGTACTGCCACTTCCAGGAGGGTTACTGCATCATCACCCCTGAGGGGCAGGCGCCGATTCATCTGCGGGCCGGCGACATTTTTATCGTCGAGCCCGGGATGAAAGGCACCTGGGAGGTGGTCGAGACGGTGCGCAAATACTTTGTATTTGCCTAAGCCGTCAGACCTTAGGGTTTGAAGTTGCGCGCATCTTTGGCCCACTCATCCAGCGCCGGCTTGATGTCCTTGAGGTTGAGCTGAGTGCTGTCGTTTTCCAGCTGCAGGCCATGGCCCTTGCGTATCACGCGGGTCATCGGCTGGCTGTTGCGCCCGTCGATGGCTTCCAGCTCAACATAAATGCTGCTGTTGAGATCGCGAGTACCGGCGGCGGTGCTGGCGGCCGCGGCAACCAGGGCAATCGGCACCACTTCATAGACTTTCAGCCCTTCCGGCGACAGGTTGACCGCGGTTATGGCTGAGCGCAGTACCAGGGTGTCACGGTCGGCATATTCGACAACCTTGAATCGTCCAGCCAGTTCAAGGCGTATGGCCTGCTGCAAGTAGAGGGCAATGCTGTCCAAGGTCTGCTGGCTAACTTGGGCAGTGGGCGTCGGTGCGGGGTAAAACACTGGCCGCTCGACCAATACTGAGCGGTAGTTCTCGGGCTTAAAGTCCGGTGATACCCAGCGCATCACCGGCGCGCCGCTGGCCGACTGTGCGGGCTGTAGCTGTGAGTAATCACTGAGGAAGCCCGAATACTGCGACGGTTGCGGTGTGCTGCTGGCGCAAGCGGTCAGTAACAGCGTGGCGGAAAGGGCAAGGCCAAGGATTTTTAGCGTCATTGCGGCGATCTCGCGAGGGGTGGTCGCCTAACTGTAGACCAGCCAGCAACAGGCAATATCGTCCTTAGCCGGCGCCCTGCGAGCGGGTTCAGTGCCGCTGAAACACCAGGGCCTTGAGGGCGCTGTCTGGCTGGCTGTCGGGAAACTCTGGCGGGTTGTCCAGGCGTTCGCTGAAGTGCAGGCTTGATGCTTCAGCGGCCATGGCCTGGATCAGGTAATCGGGGCCGATTTCCGGCTCATTGCTGCAGGCCAGTACCGTTCCGTTTGCACTCAACAATTCGGGCAGGCGGCGCAGCACCTTCGGGTAGTCCTTGCTCAGCACGAAACTGCCGCGCTGAAACGATGGTGGGTCGATGATGATCAGGTCATAAGGACCGTACTTGGCCACCTTGCCCCAGGATTTGAACAGGTCGTGGCCGAGAAATACCACCTGGCTGAGGTCGTGCTGGTTCAGCCGATGATTATCGCGGCCACGGCTGAGTGCTGCTCTGGCCATGTCCAGATTGACCACCTGATGCGCGCCGCCGGCCAGTGCAGCCACGGAAAACCCGCAGGTGTAGGCGAATAGGTTGAGCACGCGCTTGCCCGCTGCCTGCGCCTGTACCCATTGACGGCCATAGCGCATATCGAGAAACAGCCCGCTGTTTTGCTTTTTGCCCAGATCGAGGCGGTAGTGCAGGCCGTGCTCACAGATATCCCAGTGCTCAACCGGTTCGCCCAGTAGCCATTGCGTGGGGCTTTCTGGCAGGTAGCGCTGTTGCAGCAACAGGCTGTGCGCGCCACTTTGCTGCCAGGCGTTAGATTGCCCGAGGTCGAGCAGCATCTGCTGCAGTGCGGCCAGTTCGGTATCGCTCACCGGCTTGAACAGCGCCACCAGCAGCACGCCTTGCAACCAATCCACGGTGATCTGTTCCAGCCCCGGCCAGCAGCGGCCTCTGCCGTGAAACAGCCGGCGGGTTTCACTGGGCGGCGCAGTTAGGGCGTCGAGCAGGTGTTGCTGGAGGGTCATGAGTGCGGCTGGTGTCATGGGCTGTGGTCAATTTGGCGAGGCGGCGATTTTAACAGGCGGCCGCCTAGAATCGTCTGTATCGATCATTGTTATCGGTAAAGGCGTTTGGCGTTACGCCCGGCAAGTGCCTAGCATTGCTCTCTTTCACACCTGCATATAAGGATCCCCCATGCATATCGACGAAGCCATCCGCAGCCGCCGCGCCGTCAAAGGCTATGACCCGGCATTTACCCTGAGTGATGCCGAGAAGGATGAGCTGCTGCAACTGGCGTTGCTCGCACCTTCAGCGTTCAACCTGCAGCACGTGCGTTTGGTTGAAGTCAGCGATCCCGCACTGCGCCAGCAGCTGCGTGACGTGGCTTGGGGCCAGGCGCAGGTGACCGACGCCTCGATGCTGGTGGTGGTCTGCGCCAAACTCGACAGCTGGCAGCAGGATGTCGGCCGCGTCTGGGAAGGCGCTCCGCAAGAAGTACAGGCCTATATGGCCGGTGCCATCGACACCTATTACCGCGACAAACCGCAGGTGCAGCGCGATGAAACCATGCGCAGCTGTGGCCTGATGGCGCAGACCCTGATGCTCGCCGCGCGCGGCAAGGGTCTGGATTCCTGCCCGATGGACGGCTTTGATTTCGATGCGGTGGGCAAGTTGATCAACCTGCCTGAAAACCATGTCATCGCCCTGATGGTCGCGGTAGGCAAGAAGACCATTGAGCCCAAGCCGCGTATCGGCAAACTGCCGTACACCGAAGTGGTGTTGCGCGACCGTTTCTGATCGCTGGGCAGGTTGTTGAGCGCTCTGGTCATTCTTCAGCCATAACTGTGGTCAGCCTGCGCCTGATCACACCACTAAAGGTTGGATGACAAACGCGCTATTGGGGGTGAATCTGGCGGGCATTACGGGTCGATCTATCGACCTGCAGCCATAACAAGAAGCCTGAGGAGCCCCCATGTCTGTCGAACACCTGGATGTCTTGATCATTGGTGCCGGCCTGTCCGGCATCGGTGCGGCCTATCACCTGATGAAGCATTGCCCCGGCAAGCGCTTCGCCATCCTCGAAGGCCGGGAAGCGCTGGGCGGTACCTGGGATCTGTTCCGTTATCCAGGCATCCGTTCCGACTCGGACATGTTCACCCTTGGCTACAACTTCAAACCCTGGACCAACCCGCTGGCGATCGCTGACGGCCCGTCGATCCGCAGCTATATCGCAGAAACGGCCGAGGAAAACGGCATCCAGCAGCACATCCGCTTCCAGCACAAGGTACTCAAGGCCGACTGGTGCAGCGAGCGCGCCACCTGGACCCTGCAGGTGCAGCGCGGCGATGAACCGGAGCCGATCAAACTGAGCTGTCAGCATCTGCTGATGTGCACCGGCTATTACCGCTACGAAGCAGGCTACACCCCCGAGTTCAAAGGTCGCGAACTATTCAAGGGCGACTTTATCCACCCGCAGCTGTGGCCGGAAAACTTCGATTACAGCGGCAAGAACGTGGTGGTCATCGGCAGCGGCGCCACGGCCGTGACCCTGGTGCCGGCGATGACCGACAAGGCCAGGCACGTGACCATGCTGCAACGCTCACCGACCTATGTGGTGAGCCTGCCGCAGGGTGATCCGATTTCCGACGTGCTGCGCAAGTTCCTGCCGGAAAACTGGGTCTACCGCCTGGCGCGCACGCGCAATGTGACGGTGCAACTGGGCTTCTACAAACTGTCCAAGGCCTTCCCCAACCTGGTACGCAAGGCGTTGCTCGGGTTGGCGCGTCATCAGTTGGGCAAGGGCTTCGACATGCGTCACTTCAGCCCGCGCTACAAACCCTGGGACGAGCGTGTGTGCGCAGTGCCCAATGGCGACCTGTTCAAGGTGCTACGCCAGGGCAAGGCCTCGGTGGTGACTGAATTTATCGACGGGTTCACCGCCAAGGGCATCCGCCTAAAGTCGGGCCAGGAGCTGCCAGCGGATGTGATCATCAGCGCCACCGGTCTGGAATTGCAGCTGTTTGGCGGCATGCAAGTGGTGGTGGATGGGGTGCCCTTCGATGCGGCCAAGAGCATGGGCTATCGCGGCATCATGCTGCGTGATCTGCCCAATGCTGCAGTGGTACTGGGGTACACCAATGCCAGCTGGACGCTCAAGGCGGACCTCTCCAGCGAATACTTCTGCCGTCTGATCAACCATATGGATGCCAACGGCATGCGCCAGTGCACCCCGCGTGACAGTTCGCGGAAGGTTAAAGAGGCGCCCTTCCTTGATCTGGCGTCCGGCTATATCCAGCGCGCCGCCGACAAGATTCCCACCCAGGGTGATCGCGCGCCATGGAAGCTCTACCAGAACTATCTGCTCGACCTGGCGCTGCTGCGCTATGGCAAGGTGGAAGACGGCTACCTGGAGTTCAGCTCACCGCATGTCGGCGAAACTGCCACTGCGGCGACAGCGGTCTAGACTGAACAGTGATGTAAGCCAAACGCTATAGCTGCTTGCTGCGTTATGCCTACAGAGATGTGGCCATTTGCCGCTTTAGAGACAGGCATTAGGCCACTATGCTTTTGTGACAGCTTTCACGGATGAACGGGCCGGTATACCTGGCTGCTGTCGCAAAGGAGTCCTCTAGAGGATGAAAAGAATGGAATCGCTTCAGCAAGAGCAACGTTACCTGCCAGAGCTGCGGGCGCACATCGACAAATTGCTGGCCAAAGGCTGGGTGATCGCTGAGCGCAGCCCGCTGACTCTGCAGTCCGGGCGTAAGACCTACATGGTTGTGCACGGCATGTTGATTGGCGATAACGCGTTTTAACCTGCGCCCCCACTGTTTTCCCGGGCCGCTGCTGATCAAGATGATCAGCAGCGGCCTTTTTTGTGCGTGTTGCATTGTTCAGGCGCTTACTGGCGGCAGGTATGCCTGTATCGCAGCGCTGTTGGCAACGGGCCAAGGCGGGCTATGCCTGAATCTGTAATAACGCCGGACAATCAGACTCTACTGGCCGGATCACTGGAAAAGTCTAAGGGAGCTGTGCATGCGTGCTTTGCTGGGTGTGTTTTTTTTAGCCGCGTTGTTGAGCGGTTGTAGCCGGTCGCACGTTACTCATATGAGCCTGCCGGTGTTGCCGGGTTGGTACAACGGTGAGCAGGTTTACTACCTGACCACCGATATTTCGGATGCGCAGATGGCGACAGTGATGCAGGCCAATTATGTGCCGAGGCTGGCCAATGCATTGCCCGATGAGCCCGGCCCGCACCCGTTGGCGACTTATGATCGGGTCTACAAATTTGTTGATGACAGTCAGGCCAGCGTGTTCCCGTCTATCCCACTGCCGTTAGGTGGGGAGAACCAGGATACGGCTTACAGCCCGTTGTGGCATGTCTATGAGGTGCGCTGGTTGAGTGGTACGCCAGGCAGCCCGTTGCGCTCGGCTGATGCCGTGTTGCAAGCGCAGGAACAAGGCTTGGTCAGTGTGAGAGCCAGTGGGATTATCGTTAATTGCCCGGTGGTCGCGGTTGGCGAGCAGCGCCTTCAGTAGTTGCGACAGGCAAGTGCCACTGGCAGTTTTCCAGCCAGCTGGCAAACGCGGCGGGTGGCAGCGGTTTGCTCAGCAAGTAGCCCTGGGCGATATCGCAACCGAGCTGATCCAGACGGTCGAGAATGGCCTCGGTTTCCACCCCTTCGGCGACGATCTTCAGGCCCATGTTGTGGCCCAACTCGATGGTCGAACGGACGATGATGTCGTCATCGGGGTTGCTCAACAGGTCGAGGACGAAGGACTTGTCGATCTTCAGCTCATGTACCGGCAGGCGCTTGAGTTGGGCCATGCTTGAGTAACCCGTACCGTAGTCGTCGATCGACAGTTTCACGCCCAATTCGCACAACTCCTGCAATTGCCCCATGGCCAGTTCCGGGTCGGCCATCACCGCGCTTTCAGTGATTTCCACAATCAGGGCGGATGGCGGCACGCCATGCGCGGCCAGTTGCGCGGCGATAAAGCCAGCAAAGCCGGGATCGGCCAGATCCAGTGCGGAGATATTGATCGCGGTCTTCAGCGCCAGCCCCAGTTCCTGCCAGGCGCGACTCTGCGCCACGGCTGTGCGCACCACCCAGCGGGTCAGGGCGCAAACGTTGCCGGTCTGTTCGGCCAAGGGGATAAATTCGTCCGGCGGAATAAACCCATGCACCGGGTGAATCCAGCGCACCAGGCATTCCACGCCATACAGGCTGCGCGCACGGATATTCAGTTTCGGTTGGAAATACAGGCTGAGTTGGCCGCCTTCCACCGCACCTTTCAATTCGCTCATCAATGCCAGGCGCAGCAGGCTGTGGCGGTCCAGCTCTGGGCGGTAGAGGGCGTAGGGCGAGCGCTGCTGTTTGCCCAGGTACATCGCCACTTCGGCATGCTGCAGCAGGCTGCCGGCGCTTTCACCGTGGTCCGGATACAGGGCGATGCCAACCGTGGCGTTGAGGGTCATGCTGATGCCGCGTACGGCGAATGGTTCGTGCAGAGCGGCGCGGTAATGCTCGGCGGCAGGGATCAGCCAGCCCGGCTGGCAGGGGCTGATCAGCAGCGCAAACTCGTCACCACCGAGACGCGCCAGTTGCTCGCCGGGGCGTAGCAGCACCTGCAGGCGTGCGGCGAGCTGGCAGAGCAGCTGGTCACCGGCGTCGTGACCGAGGGTGTCGTTAAGGTCCTTGAAGTTGTCCAGGTCCATCAGCAGCACGGCGATACCTGCGCCTGGCGGACACTGCGTCAGGGCCTGTTGCAGCTCGGCGACAAAACGGTTGCGGTTGGCCAGTTCGGTCAGCGGGTCGCGGTAAGCGAGAAAGCTGATGGTGGTTTCGCGCTCGGCAATGCCTTGCTGCATGGCGACGAATTCGCGGGCGAGTAAGCCGACTTCGCCGCTCGCCTGCGTTTCCATTGGTACCTGATAGTCGCCGCTGGCGATGCGCCGCACGTTGTCGACCATCTGACTCAGCGGCCGGCTGACGGTGTTGGCAATCCACAGCGCGCCGAGCCCGGCCAGCAGCAGGGCGATGGTAAAGATGGTTGCCAGCTGCCATTGCAGCGGTTGGTAATCAGCCAGCTCGGCGGCCAGCGAGCGCATCAGCAGCACCTGCAGTTCGCTACTGGTATCCACTAGCGGAGCGCGCAGGGCCACTTGCTCAAGGCCCTGTAAGTCGAAGCGGAACACGCCCTCAGCATTTGGCAGCAGCTGGCTGGCCAGCTCGGCCCGAGGCAACGCCTGCAGGTTGCTGGCCAATACCCGGTATTGCCCAGGGTGGCCGTCGAGCAGCGCGACGTCGGCGCCGCTGAGACGGGCCAGGTGAGCGGTTGCCTGATCGTCCAGTTCAAAAGCCATCAGCAGCCAGCCCATCAGGTTGGGCCGTGGGGCGAAGATTGGCGTGGCGTTGATATGCAGTACCCGCTCACCGAACACCACCAGGCGTTCTTTGCTCTGTGCCTCTTCTGTGTCGAGCAGGTCATTCCAGGGCAATTGCGCGCCCGGCAACAGTTCGCCACTGGTGCCAGCCAGGATCAGCCCCTCGGGCGCACTGACCAGGGCAAAGCTTGCCTGGCTGCGCGAGGCAAACGATTCCAGGGCTGCGGACAGTGATTGCGCTTCCTGCTGGGGGCTGGCGATCAGGTCGGCGATTTCGCCGAGCAGGGTGAAGTCCTTGGCGATCAGATCGGCCATGGCGCTCTGCGCCTGACGGCGGCTTTGCAGCTCGTTACTCAGCACTGCATGGGCGAAGTTCAGCTGCCCGGCCACCTGGCTCAGGGTGTGTTGATACGTGGAGCGATAAACCAGTGCCAATAGCAGCACCATGACCGCCAGCAGCAACAGCAGGAAGAAGCCGAGAATCTTGCCGCGCAGGGTCATGAGGCGTAGTCATCTTTGGCCATGGGGCGCGCTTTCGGCTCTTTCGGCCGAGGGTCGCGCTTCAGCGCGCCGGTGAGTTGCCAGGTCAACGTGCCGTCGCCGGGTACGGCACGGCTCATGGCTTCCTGCGGATCGGCGATGCGTGGGTGCCAGATGTGCAGGGTTTGTCCGGCGGCGGCATCGAAGTCCAGGCGGGTTTTGCCTTGGCTGTCGGTCTGGGTGAACCAGGGGGTGTCGAGCACGAGGATAAAGCCGAGCATCCAGTCATGGATATTGCAGCCCAGGGTGACCAGGCCAGGCTGGTCGAAACGCATCTCCTGCGGTGCGGCTTTCTGCTGGTGCAGGCGCAGCTCGAAACGCTTGGCCGGCGAGAAGGAGTAAACGTGATGGTTGATCGGGTCGGCGTTGGGGAAGCTCACCGTGGTGCCGACTTGTACTGGCAGGACATAGGGGGTGAACTGGCGCTTCTGCTGGTCCATCACTGCAGTGGCGGGTTGGCTTTGCGCCGGACCGGGTTCGATCCACAGCACGGCGTCACTCAGCGGTTTGCCCTGATTATCGAGCAGCACGATCTCCAGATTCTGGGCCTGCGCCAGTGTGCCCAGCAGCACTAACAGCAGTGCCAACGCCGATTTCAGCATGATTGATCCCCCACGACCCCACGACAGTAGCCGTCAGTATAGGAAGGCTTTTCCCGGCTGACGGGTGATCAGCGCTGATCGATCTGCTGGATCTGCTCAATCAGCCAATGCAGCGCCGGGTCACGTTGGCGCTGGGCCAGGCTGACGATTTCCAGGTGAAACGGGCCGAGGGCGAACGGCAGCTCGAACAGTTGCAGCGGCAGCAGGCGGGCAAAGTGGCGCGCCAGCTGGGTCGGCAGCACGGCAGCCAGTTCACTGCTGGCGACGATATGCGCGGCCTGCAGGTAATTGGGCGTGGTGTAGCGAATCTCCCTGCACAGGCCCTGTTCGCCCAGCCACTGGTCGACCATGCCGCGCGTCTGACCGCCGTGTACCCACAGGTGGCGCAGCTGCAGAAAGGTCGGCAGATCCATCGGTTGGTTGCCCAGCGGATGGTCGCGGCGCAGCGCCAGTTGCAGGGTTTCGCTCATCCAGTGTTGGCGGGCAAAGCGCGCAGGTATGTCCTCGAAACGCCCCAGCACCAGGTCCAACTCGCCCTTGTCCAGCGCTTCGGCCGGCAGGCTGGGGCTCAGGTGGCGGATGTCGATGCGCATGCCGGGTGCCTGCTGGCTGAGTTGTTCAAGCAGCCGTGGCATGCAGATCAGCTCGACATAGTCGGTAACGGCGATGCTGAAGTGCTGACGGCTGCTGGCCGGATCGAACACGTCGCCGGCACTGAGACTCTGTTCCAGTTGCTGCAGGGCCGCGCGGATCGGCGTTTCCAGCGCCTGGGCGCGCGGCGTGGGCTGCATGCTGCGGCCCACCCGCACCAGCAGCGGGTCATCGAGCAGTTCGCGCAGACGATTCAGTGCGTTGCTGACTGCCGGCTGGCTCAGGGCCAGGCGTTCGGCCGCGCGGGAAACGTTCTGCTCGCGCATCAGTGCATCGAACACGCGCAGCAGGTTGAGGTCGAAGGTAGAGAAATTCATCTGCTGAATACGACTTATCACAAGACTAAATTTCAAAAATAGTAGCGCCTTGCTTAAGGTGGCTGGCGAATTTTCTTTGCAGCACAGGCATTTCGTTCGGCACTAATTAGAGGAGTGGGCATGAGCAAGGCATTCGAGGTTCGACAGGCCGCCGTGATCGGCGCGGGCACTATGGGGCGCGGTATCGTCATGAGCCTGGCCAACGCCGGCATTCAAGTGCTGTGGCTGGACAACAACCCGCAGATGCTCGAGCAGGCCATAAAGGTGGTGGCCGAGACCAATGCCCACAACCTCAAACTGGGTCGTATCAGCGAAGAGCAGTCGGCTGCGCGCCTCGCCTGCGTCACCCCGGTGGGCGACTACGCGGCGCTGGCCGATGCTGATTTGGTGATCGAAGCGGTGTACGAGAACCTGGAACTCAAGCAGCAGATTTTCCGCACGCTCGACGCCACCCTGAAGCCAGGCGCCATTCTCGCCAGCAACACCTCGGCGCTGGATATCGACGCCATTGCCGCCGTCACGGCGCGCCCGCAGGACGTGCTCGGTCTGCACTTCTTCAGCCCGGCGCACATCATGAAGCTGCTGGAAATCGTCCGTGGCGCCAAGACAGCGCAGGCGGTATTGGACGCGGCACTGGCCCTGGGTCAGCGTATCGGCAAGGTCAGCGTGGTGGCGGGTAACTGCGACGGTTTTATCGGCAACCGCATGCTGCACACCTATGTCCGCGAGGCGCGCATGCTGCTGCTCGAAGGGGTTTATCCGCATCAGGTCGACGCCGCGCTGCAGGGCTTTGGTTTCGCCATGGGGCCGTTCCGCATGTATGACGTGGTCGGTATCGACCTGGAATGGCGCGCCCGCGAGCTGGCCGGCAAGGGCCAGGATGATCCGGCGGTGCAGGTGGATAACCGCCTGTGCGGCCTCGGCCGTTTTGGCCAGAAGGTGCGCATGGGCTATTACCGCTACGCCGAGGGCAGCCGCCAGGCCGAGCATGACCCTGAAGTGGATGCGCTGGTGCTGCAGGTATCCGAGCAGCTGGGCTTCACGCGCCGCGAGATCGGCCCCGAGGAAATCCTCGAACGCTGCCTGCTGGCGCTGGTCAACGAGGGCGCGAAGATTCTCGAAGAGAATATCGCTGCCAATAGTCATGACATCGATCTGGTCTACCTCAACGGCTACGGCTTCCCCGCCGACAAGGGTGGACCGATGAACTGGGCCGATGGCCAGGGTGTGGCGGCGATTCATGATCGTTTGAAAGCGCTGCAGGCGGCGTTCGGTGAGCACTGGTTGCCGGCACGCCTGATTGAAAAACTGGCCAGCAGCGGCCAGCGCTTCGCCGACGTGCGGGTATCCGACGTGCAGGAGGGCCAGGTATGAGTTATCAGGCTCCGCTGCGCGATATGCGCTTTGTGCTGCACGAACTGTTCGATATCAGCGGCCACTGTGAGCTGCTCGGCAACGGCCTTGATCGCGAGCTGATCGACGGCGTGCTGGAGGAGGGCGCACGTTACGCCGCCGAGGTGGTGGCGCCGCTGAATCGCAACAGTGATGAGCAAGGTTGCCAGCTGAGCGAAGGCCAGGTGCGCACGCCGGATGGCTTTGCCGAGGCTTATCAGCAGTATGTCGATAACGGCTGGGCAAGTATGACCGGGCCCAGCGAATACGGCGGCCAGGCGCTGCCGCAGATGCTTGCGTGCAACTTTCACGAGATGCTGATGGGTGCCTCGTTGTCGTTTCGCGTGTATTCCGGGCTGACCGAAGGCGCGGTGCTGGCGCTGTACAAGCACGGCAGCGAGTCGCTGAAAAACACCTACCTGCACAAACTGGTCAGTGGCCAGTGGGCCGGCACCATGTGCCTCACCGAGCCGCAGGCCGGTACCGACCTGGCCCTGCTGCGCACCAAGGCTGAGCCGCAGGCGGACGGCAGCTTCAAGGTCAGCGGCAGCAAGATATTTATCAGCGGCGGCGAGCAGGACCTGTCAGAAAACATCATTCATCTGGTGCTCGCCCGCCTGCCGGATGCGCCAGCCGGGGTGAAGGGTATCAGCCTGCTGCTGGTGCCGAAATTTGTCGCCGCTGCCGACGGTACTCCTGGCGCGCGCAACGCGCTGTCCTGCGGTGCCATCGAGCACAAGATGGGCATCAAGGGTGCGTCCACCTGCGTGATGAACTTCGACGGCGCCACCGGCTGGCTGATCGGTGAAGCCAACCAGGGCCTGGCCTGCATGTTCACCATGATGAACGACGCGCGCTTTCAGGTCGGTTTGCAGGGGCTGGGCATTGGCGAAGCGGCCTTCCAGGGTGCGCTGCGCTATGCCCGCGAGCGCCTGCAATCGCGCGCCCTGAATGGGGCGGCGGAGCCGGGCAAAGCGGCCGATCCGATCATCGTGCATCCCGATGTGCGGCGCATGCTGCTGACGCAGAAGAGCCTGGTCGAAGGCAGCCGTATGCTGGCGGCTTACTGCGCGCGCCAACTTGATCTGGAGCACGCTCACCCGGACGCCGCCGCGCGCAAGGCCGCCGGCAAGCGCGCGGCGCTGCTGATCCCGATCGTCAAAGCCTTCTTTACCGATATGGGCCAGGAAGTCGCCAGCCATGCGGTGCAGGTGTATGGCGGCCACGGTTTTATCCGCGAGTGGGGCATTGAGCAGCTGATGCGCGACAGCCGTATTACCCAGTTGTATGAGGGCACCAACGGCATTCAGGCGCTGGACTATATCCGCCGCAAGGTGCTCGGTGACGGCGGAGCGGAACTGTCGGCGCTGCAGGCCGAGTTCAGCGAGCTGTGCGACGCTCAGGTTGGCCGCCCGGCGCTGGCCGCGCTGGCTCAAACGGTGCAGGCGCGTCTGGGCGAGTGGCGTGAGCTGAGCAGCGCAGTGATTGCCGCCAGCCAGCGCGATGTGCAGGAGATCGGCGCGGTTTCGGTGGATTTCCTCCAGTATTCGGCCTATGTGCTGTTGGCCGGTTTCTGGCTGCAGGCGGCGGCACGGGCGCAGGATGCCCTGGAGACGGGCAGCGGCGAGGCCGCGTTCTACCAGGCCAAGCTGCAGTCCGCGGACTTCTACCTGCGCCGGGTGTTGCCACGGGCCAGCGCCCATCGCGAGTCCCTGCTGGGCGGTGCCGACTGTCTGATGGCCATGGATGAGGCGAGTTTCGCCTTCTGACCGAAGCGCGTAGCGTGGGTGCAAGCCACGCTGCGGCGCGAGCCAATCATTACAACAAGAGGATCACCCCATGCTGCCCTTTAGCTTTGCCACCACGGCGCAGATTCTGTGTGAGATCGGTGCATCCCAGCGTCTGGCCGAGCTGTGCCGCGAGCGCGGCGCGCAACGGGTGCTGATCGTCACCGACCCGGGCATCAGCAAGCTCGGCCTGCTGGATGAGGTGCTGCCAGGTTTTGCCCGTGCCGAGCTGACGGTTGAGGTCTTCGATCAGGTGGTCGCCGACCCGCCCGAGACGATTCTGCTGGCAGCGGTCGAGCAGGCCCGCGCGCTCAAGGCGCAGCTGATCGTCGGCTTTGGCGGCGGCAGCTCGATGGATGTGGCCAAGCTGGTGGCGTTGCTGGCGCATCCCGAGTGCGGCCAGGAGCTGGCGCAGATTTACGGCGTTGGCAATGCCCGGGGTCAGCGTTTGCCGCTGATTCTGGTGCCGACCACCGCCGGCACCGGTTCGGAAGTCACGCAGATTTCCATCATCACCACCGGCGAAACCACCAAGATGGGTGTGGTCTCGCCGCTGCTGCTGCCGGACCTGGCGCTGCTCGATGCCGAGCTGACCCTTGGCCTGCCGCCGGCTGTGACCGCCGCCACCGGAATCGACGCTATGGTGCATGCCATCGAGGCCTACACCAGCGCGCTGAAAAAGAATCCGTTATCCGACCTGCTGGCCCGCGAAGCGTTGCGCCTGCTGGCGGCCAATCTGGATGAAGTGGTGCATAACGGCGGTAACCGCGAGGCGCGTCAGGCCATGTTGCTGGGTTCCTGCCTGGCCGGCCAGGCGTTTGCCAATGCGCCGGTGGCGGCGGTGCATGCGCTGGCTTATCCGCTGGGCGGGCATTTCCATATTCCCCACGGCTTGAGTAACGCCTTGGTGCTGCCGCATGTGCTGGGCTTCAACGGCAATGCGGCCGCGCCGTTGTATGCCGAGCTGGCGCCGCTGGTGCTGGGCGATCAGCTGCGCGCCGGCAGTGTTTTGCAGCAGACCGAGCAGTTTATCGGTGCACTAGCCGATTTCAGCTTGCGCAGCGGCCTGCCCACGCGCCTGCGTGATGCCGGTGTGCCGCAAGACATGCTGCCGACCCTGGCCCGCGACGCCATGCAGCAACAGCGCCTGCTGGTGAACAACCCACGGGAAATGACCGAGGCCCATGCCCTGGCCATCTACCAGGTGGCCTATTAAGCCGCCTCGTCAACCTCAAGGACTTCCGATGAGCCAACCCCAACACTTGCGCAGCGATTACCGGCACTTCCAGCCGATCACCACGCGCTGGCATGACAACGATGTCTACGGTCACGTCAACAACGTCACCTACTACAGCTTCTTCGACAGCGCGGTGAACACCTACCTGATCGAAGTCGGCGGCCTGGATATCCATCACGGCGAGGTGGTCGGTTTTGTGGTCAGCTCCAGCTGCGACTACTTCGCTTCCATCGCCTTCCCCGAGCGCATCGAGATCGGCCTGCGGGTCGGCAAGCTGGGCAACAGTTCGGTGCAGTACGAGCTGGCCGTGTTCAAGGCCGATGAAGATGAGGCCTGCGCGGCCGGGCGCTTTGTGCATGTCTTCGTCGATCGCAGCAGCAACCGCCCGATGAGCATTCCCGAGAACCTGCGGGCGGCGCTGACGGTGCTACTGATGGAACCGGCTGCGTAGCGGCGCTTGAGCTGCGCGCCGCCAGGCTGGCGTCGCGGCTAAGGCGCTTACCACACACAAAAAAGCCGCTGTTAGGCGGCTTTTTGTTGTCAGCGCTCGGCACTTAGTGATGTTTGTGCTTTTTATGCTTCTTATGTTTCTTGCCATTGTAGTGGCCGCGATCACGTTCGCTGCCGCCGGCGTATTCATTGGCCAGCGCGCCACCGGCTGCGCCGCCCAGGCCGGCGCCGATGGTTGAACCGGTGCTGCCGCCGACCTTGTTACCCAGTACCGAGCCACCGGCTGCACCCAGGCCGCTGCCCAATGCGGCTTCGGTCTTGTTACCGTCGCGTGCGGTAATGACGCCACCTGCCGCGCCACCCAGGCCTGCACCAATCGCCGCGCCGGTGCTGCCACCGACTTGTTGACCGATTACGTTGCCCAGGGCACCACCAATACCGCCGCCGATGGCGACCTTGCCGGTATCGCCCGCCAGGGCCAGGGGCGAAGCCAGGGCGCTGAATACCAGCGCAGAAAATAATGTACGCATACGGCAGACCTTCTCGATTGAACAGGGTGCGGACCTAGGCCTTTGTTTTTAAAGGATGATTACTCCGCGCACAGTCTTAGAGGGCGGTTTGCCGAAAAATTCCCTGCCGCTGGTCGCCGCTGTGATCGCCGCCACAGATTCACTTAAAGAATGCGCGCAGTGGCCTGATGGGCCTGCAAGCGGATGGCTACGTATTTCGAGGTCGGGGTAAAGCTGCCCGTCCCGAAACTCTGCAACGGCACCAAGGGGTTGGCTTCCGGGTAGTAGGCGGCGGCCTGGCCAGCGGGAATGTCGAAAGCCAGCAGGGTAAAACCCACAACCTTGCGCTCGATGCCGTCATCCCAGATGGACTGGATATCGACCTGCTGCCCCGGCTGAAAGCCTAGGCGCAGAATGTCCGCTTCATTGACGAACAGCACCTGGCGCTGGCCTTTGACCCCACGGTAGCGGTCATCCAGACCATAGATGGTGGTGTTGTACTGATCGTGGGAGCGCAGCGTCTGCAGGATTAGGTCCGGCGTTTGCCCGCTGCTGCGCACTTGCGGCGGCAGCAGATCGGTAGGCAGCGGGTTGGCCTTGAAGTTGGCTTTGTGGCTGGCGGTCAGCCAGCGGCGCTCGGCGGCGGGGTTACCCAGGTAGAAACCGCCGGGGTGTTGCAGGCGTTGGTTGAAGTCCTTGAAGCCAGGAATGGTCTCGGCAATCAGTTCGCGGATGCGTCGGTAATCGGCAATCAGCGCGTCCCAGTCGACCGGATGGTTACCCAGGGTGGCCCTGGCGATACCGGCAATGATCGCTGGTTCCGAACGCATCTGCGCCGACAGCGGTTCGAGCTGGCCGTAGGAGGCGTGGATCATGCTGAACGAGTCTTCCACGGTTACCGCCTGTGGGCCGCCGGCCTGCTGGTCGATATCTGTGCGGCCCAGGCACGGCAGGATCAGCGCATCCGTGCCGGTGGTCAGGTGGCTGCGGTTGAGTTTGGTGCTGATCTGTACGGTCAGCGCGCAGCGGCTCAGCGCGGCATGGCTGCGCGGGCTGTCCGGGGTGGCTTGGGCAAAGTTGCCGCCCAAACCGATAAACACTTTGGCCTGACCGTCGAGCATGGCGTTGATCGCCTCAACGGTGTTGTGGCCCTGCGCGCGCGGCACTTGGAAGTTAAAGCGCTGCTCCAGCGCATCGAGAAAGGCTGCCGACGGGCGCTCATTGATACCCATGGTGCGGTCGCCCTGCACGTTACTGTGGCCGCGTACCGGGCACAGGCCGGCACCCGGGCGGCCGAGGTTGCCGCGCAGCAGCTGCAGGTTGACGATTTCCTGAATGGTCGCCACCGAGTTGTGGTGCTGGGTGATGCCCATGGCCCAGCAGATGATCACTCGCTCGGCACGGCGATAAAGCAGGGCGGCATGCTTTAGTTCATCCAGGCTCAGGCCGGATTGCTCGACCAACGAATCCCAGCTGCTGGCATCCAGCAGCGCTAAATAGCCGTCCACGCCGTGGGTGTGTTCCGCGATAAAGGCCAGGTCGAACACCGCTGGCTCGCCATTCGTCAGCGCTTCGCGGTGCCATTGCAGGAGGAACTTGGCCATGCCGCGCAGGGCGGCTAAATCGCCGCCCAAAGCCGGGCGGAAGAATGCGGTGTTCAGCGGTTCGGAGCCGTTGCTGAGCATTTCCAACGCATGTTGCGGATGTTGAAAACGTTCCAGACCGCGCTCTTTCAGCGGGTTGAAGCACACCACCTGCGCGCCGCGCTTCACCGCCTCGCGCAGCGGTTCAAGCATGCGTGGGTGGTTGGTGCCGGGGTTTTGCCCGAGCACGAAGATCGCATCGCTGTGCTCGAAATCGGCGAAGGTCACACTACCCTTGCCGACGCCTACGCTCTGCCCGAGCGCCACACCACTGGCTTCGTGGCACATGTTCGAGCAGTCGGGAAAGTTGTTGCTGCCAAAGGCGCGGACAAACAGCTGATACAGGTAGGCCGCCTCGTTGCTGGCGCGGCCGGAGGTGTAGAACTCGGCCTGGTTGGGGCTTTGCAGCGCATTCAGGTGCTCGGCGATCAGGGCGAAGGCGGCGCCCCAGCTGATCGGTTGGTAATGATCGCTGGCGGCGTCATAACGGATTGGCTCGGTCAGGCGGCCCTGGTATTCAAGCCAGTAATCGCTTTGTTCACGCAGTTGGCTGACGCTGTAACGGGCGAAAAAAGCGGCGTCCACACGGCGCTTGGTGGCCTCCCAGTTGACTGCTTTGGCGCCGTTCTCGCAGAACTTGATGTGGCCGTCTTCCGGCGAATCACCCCAGGCGCAGCCGGGGCAGTCGAAGCCGCCGTGCTGGTTGGTCTTGAGCAGGGCACGCAGGTTCTTGAACGGCTGCTTACTGTCCAGCCAGAAGTGCGTCACGCTGCGCAGCGCGCCCCAGCCGGCGGCTGCGCCCTTGTACGGTTGATAGCGCGGATTGATCGGTTGCAGGCTCATGGCTGGGCGACTCCGGGTGCGGCCGGGCTGTAGACCCGTGGCGCGTTGTGCTGGGGCAGGTGGATCAGGTTGAGGTTGTGCTGGCGCGCCCACTGCACGCTGAGGGTGGTCGGCGCGGACAGGCTGACCAAGGTGCTGATGCCGGCGCGCAGGGTCTTGTGGATCAGCTCCAGGCTGCAACGGCTGGTGACCACGGCAAAACCCTGGCGCGGGTTTTCCCCTTCGCGGTGCAAGGCGCCGAGCAGCTTATCGAGGGCGTTATGCCGGCCGATGTCTTCTCGGCACAGGCGGATCTGCCCCTGGCCATCAACAAACAGCGCGGCATGCACGGCGCCGCTGTGGCGGGCCATGGTTTGTACGGCCTGAATTCGCGTACGCAAACCTTGTAAGTGGGCGGCTGCCGGCAGTGGACTGGGCGTGAGGCTGGGCAGGTGCGGCAGGGCTTGTTCCAGCGCCTCCACCCCACACAGGCCGCAGCCGCTGTTGCCGGCTAGGGTGCGACGCTGCTGCTTGAGTGCCCAAAAGGCGCGGTTGCTGACCTGCACCTCGGCGCTGATGGCGCTGTCGTGTTGCTGCAGACGAATATCGTAGACCTCATCGAAGCTATCGATCAGGCCGGCACTCAGGCTGAAACCGTAGATAAAGTCTTCAAGGTCGCTAGGCGAGACCATCATCACGCTGTGGCTGATGCCGTTGTAGCTGATCGCTAGCGCCGTTTCACTGGCCAGCGCGGCAGCGCCATCCTGCGGTGCGTCCGCCAGCTCGACGTAGCTGTAGGTGGGCGCTGGCAGCAGCACCGGCGCGGAATCTTTATCGATGGTCGGGGCGTGACGTGGCATGAGCAGGCTTCCCGGCAGCGAGGCAATAGCGCCAGCCTAGGCCGCTCTAACGGGTGCGTCTAATCGCTGTTGCCGATCTCGTGATAGACAGCATCTATCAAGGCTTCAAGCTTGGGCCTTTCAGCCTGTCGCGCCCGGTAAAAGTTTCTGCGCTTCGGCAAAGCAGGCTTCGGCCAGGGCCGAGCGCGGCGCGCTGCGGCGCAGGATCAGGCCCAGCGGGGCGAGGGTGTGGGCATCCTCAATCGGCGTGAGCGCCAAGTGCTCGGTGAACTCGGCCAGGCCGCCGTTGAGCGGCATGATCGCGCAGCACAGCCCGGCGCTGACCGCTTGCAGCAGTTGATGCACGGCATCGGTTTCCAACCGTGGATTGGGCGTCAGGCCACGGGAGCGAAAGCTGTGGTCGATGGACTGGCGAAAGTGCATGCCGGCCGAGAGCAGGCCCAGCGGCAGATCAGTCAGGCTTTCCCAGCGCAGGGACGGGTCGGTGAAGTGAAAATGTCGACGGTCATGCAGCAGGCCCATGCGCGTTTCCGCCAACTCCAGGCTGTCGAAGTGTTCCGGGTTGAGGCGGTCGAGATACGACAGGCCAAGGTCGAGTTGATTACGCCCCAGGCGCTCGAGAATTTCCTCGCTGCTCAGGGCGAACAACTGAAAGCGCAGCCCGGCATGCTGCTCAGCGAAAAACTGCACCAGGCGCATCGGATCGAAACCTGCCAGTGGCACCACGCCCAAACGCAAGGTGCCGACCAACTGGCCACGGCAGGCGGCCGCTTCGGCATACAGGCCATCGTGCGCGGCCATCAGGCTTCGCGCCCAGGCCAGAATGCGCTCACCCTCGGCGCTGAACCCCTCAAAGCGTTGGCCACGGCGCACCAACTCCAGACCCAGTTCGTCCTCCAACTGACGCAGGCGCATCGACAGGGTTGGCTGGGTGATATGGCAACGCGCGGCGGCCTGGCCGAAGTGGCGGGTTTCATCCAGGGCGATGAGGAACTTCAGCTGTTTAATGTCCATGATGCGTCCTCAACGTCCTGGGGCGGCCAACGGGTGTGAGGTTAAAGCCCCTGCACCAGTGCGCGGTAGTCTTCGACGGCTGCAAACTCCTCGGTGTCCTTTGGCCCCGCTTGGCTATCGGGTTGGCGCACGGCAAGCAGGTGGCCGACGCCAAAATGTCCGGCACTGCGCAGGATTGGCAGGCTGTCGTCGATAAACAGGCTGCGCGCCGGCTCGAAGCTGATGTCCTGCTGCAGGGCGTGCCAGAACTGCTGGTCTTCCTTGGGGAAGCCATAGTCGTGGGAGCTGATCAGCCGGTCGAAGTAGGGCGCCAGTTCGATGCGTTCCAGCTTCAGCGACAGCGAATCGCGGTGCGCGTTGGTGATCAGCACCACCTGCTTGCCGGCTTGGCGCAATGCCTGGATAAAGGTGTCGGCGTCCGGGCGCAGGGCGATCAGGTGCGCGACTTCGCGCTTGAGGTCGCGGATCGACAGGTTCAGCTCGCGGCTCCAGAAATCCGTGCAGTACCAGTTGAGCGTACCTGCGTGCTCGCGAAACAGCGGCAGCAGTTCGGCTTCGGCCAGCGCGCGGCTGACACCGTGGTGCTCGGCATAGCGCTGCGGCAGGTGCTGCAACCAGAAGTGGTTGTCGAAGTGCAGGTCGAGCAGGGTGCCGTCCATATCCAGCAGGACGGTGTCGATGGCGTTCCAGGGCAAGGCAGGCATGCGCAGTTCTTCTGGTAGATGCGCAGGCGGTCGCGATTTGCGCCGCAGGCGTCGTGATCGCGCAATCTCCTACGCAGATAATAGGAAAAGCCGCGCTATGATAACCCGCTATGTCCTGCCCAGGAGCCGCCCCATGCGTCAGAAACCCACCGTACTCGCTCGCGAAATCGTCGCCAGCAGCCGCCTGTTCCGCGTTGAGGAGCTGCAACTGCGTTTCAGCAACGGCGTGGAGCGCACCTACGAGCGGTTGGTGGGCAAGGGTTCCGGCTATGGCGCGGTGATGGTGGTGGCGATGGTCGATGACGAGCACGCCCTGCTGGTTGAGGAATACTGCGGCGGCACCGATGACTACCAGTTGTCGCTGCCCAAAGGGCTGATTGAACCCGGTGAGGACGTGTTGGTGGCGGCCAACCGCGAGCTGAAGGAAGAAGCCGGCTTTGGCGCGCGCCAGCTGGAGCTGCTGGCCGAGCTGAGCCTGTCGCCGGGTTATATGAGCCAGAAGATTCAGGTAGTGCTGGCCTCGGATCTCTATGAAGAACGCCTGCCCGGCGATGAACCTGAGCCGATGCGCGTCGACCAAACCAGCCTGCGCGAGCTATCGAGCCTGATCCAGCATCCTCAATTCACCGAAGGTCGCGCCCTGGCGGCGTTGTACCTGGCCCGCGATGTACTGACTCAGCGTGGGATCTTTAAGCCATGAGCCATCCACTGATCCCCGCTGTGATTGAACTGGTGCGTCAGGCTGGCGCGGCAACATTGCCGCATTGGCGCGCCGATGTGACGGTGAATGAAAAAGCCGATGCGTCTCCGGTCACGGCTGCCGACATGGCCGCGCACCATATTCTGAATGACGGCCTGCTTGCCCTTGCCGCAGATATTCCGGTGCTGTCTGAAGAGGCGGCCGATATTGCCCTGAGCGAGCGCGGGCAGTGGAGCCGCTGGTGGTTGGTCGACCCGCTGGATGGCACCAAAGAATTTATCGGTGGCTCCGAGGAGTTCACCGTCAACGTCGCGTTGATCGAACAAGGCCGCGTGTTGTTTGGCGTGGTGGGTATTCCGGCCACCGGCCAGTGCTATTACGGCGGTGCCGGTCTTGGGGCTTGGCGCGCGGATGCGGCAGGTACGGCTGAGCCGATTCGTGTGCGTCTGGCCCCGCAGGAGGCCTTTACCCTGGTGGCCAGCCGCCGCCATTCCAGCCCGGCGCAGGAAGCGTTGTTGACCGGGTTGAGCGAGCGTTTTGGTGATCTGCAATTGGCCAATGTCGGCAGCTCGCTGAAGTTCTGCCAACTGGCCGAAGGCAATGCCGATTGTTACCCGCGCCTGGCGCCGACCTCGCAGTGGGACACCGCCGCGGCGCAGGGCGTGTTGGAGGGCGCGGGTGGTGAAGTGCTGACGCTAAAGGGCGAGACGCTGACCTATGAGGCGCGTGAGTCGTTGCTCAATCCGTACTTTCTGGCGCTGCCGGCCGCCGCTCCCTGGCGCGCCGAGCTGATTCAGCTGGCTCGCGCGTTGGATTAAGACGTGGCCGTAGGATGGGTTAGCCGCAGGCCAACCCATCACTGATGCTCAGTCGAGCATATCGCCGTAGCGTTCGTCCTTTTTGAACAGCAGCGGCTGGGCGAAGCCCGGCACCTTGATCTGCTCGGCGCTGATCTCGATCTGCTTATCGTCGATCAGGTCGTTGCCGAAGTTATAGATAATCCCCAAATCCCCCAGCAGCGCCTGCGCGTCGTAGGCCTGAGCGGCGTGGCGCGTGGCTTCGCGTCGCTGCAGGTAGGCAGCAAAGGCCGCTTCGCCGTGGCGCTTGCGCAGCATGCGTTCGGCCACATGTGGCGCCAGCAGCAGGGCGCTAGCGTTGTTGCCACCAAAGCCCTTGGAGTTGATTACGCACAGATCCAGCTGCTCGGGTGCGCGTGAACGATCCTGGGTGGCGAAGCTTAGGTTCTGTTGGTGCACGTCTTCAGCCACCGCATCGATGGTCTTGATGCCGGGGATGATGCCGTACTTGAAGCTGCCCAGGGCGGAGATCACCTGGTCACCACTGGCGGTGGCCAGGGAATGGCCGACAAAGGCTTTCACTGCTGTGACCGGCCATTGCTCGATGGCGAAGGCACTGGCCACGCGGTCGAGGATTTCCGATTCGGTCACCCGGTTGGCCGGGGTGCTGGAGCCGTGGGCATGCACGAAGCTGCGCTCGCGCACCGCGTCGATGCCCAGCAGTTGCACGGCGCTGGCCACGGCTTTGGCCACGGTCAGGTAGTTGCCGGGGCCGGGGGCGGAGATGGATTTCTTGAAGCCGTCGGCGTTGATAAACACATCCGGCACCGCGCCATGGATATCCGCGCCCAGCTCCAGGGCCAGCTCATCATCCATCAGCACCACGAACTGGCAGGCCTCGGCCAGGGTAAAGCCGCAGTTTTCGCCAAACGGGCGGCTGGCGCGGCGGAAGTCGACCGAGTCCTTGCCTTCGATCTGGCGCAGGCCGTCTTCGGTGGCCAGCGCGCCCATGGCGCCGTAACCCTCGATGCATTCCTGATTGATCGGCGCTTCACTGCTGCCAATGATGACTACCCGCGCTTTGCCATTGGCAATCTGTTCGATGCCCTTCTGCAGGTTATAGAGGAAGGTGGCGCAGGCGCCGGTGATGGCGCCGGTGGTGCCGACGCTGCCCAGCACGTAGGCGTTGATAAAGTCCGCCGACATGGTGTTGAGGCCCAGGGCAAGTTGCTTGGCGGTGACGCGGCCGCCCTTGAGGCGCGACTGCATCAGGCCGCCGAAGCCGTTTTCGTCGAGCTGACTCATGATGCAACTGGAGAACACCGCGACTTCGTCGGGGGCCACGTGCTGCATGATGGTTTGCCAATCGATGCCGGTGGCGCGTAGCGCGTCGGTGACGCCGGCGATGGTCATGGCCAGGCCGCGCGGATGGAAGCGTGCGTTGTACAGCTCGCTCGGTTCGAAGCCGCTGGGCAGCTGTCCGGCGGATTTCACCGGCAGGGCGCGGTAGCTGTCGACCTTGAATTCGCAGTTGTCGTGCAGGGTCACCAGCACTTCGCTGGCGTTCAACTCGTCCACCGTCCAGTCGGATGGCAGCGGCTCGGGCAGGTGCTTGCGCAGGGTGATAAAACTCAGCGGCTGGCCGGCGGTGGCGCTGATGTCGATGGTCTTCTGCCAGTGCGCGGCGTCGACATCCAGGTGCTGCTTCTCGATGCGTCGCACCAGGGTCGAGGCGAGAATCTGCTCGGCGAAGCGGCTGTCGATCTCGGCCAGGCTCAGGGTGTTGCCGGCGTCATCCTGATAGTGGCCATCAACCACCTTGACCAGTTTCATCATCACTGCCAGACCGGCAAGGGTCTGCTGGCGCGCAGGCGTGTCCATGGACTCGATCACGGTGCGGCGGAAACCATGGTGGAAGGAGCTGCGTCCAGCCGCGTTATAGCCACCAAAACCAACGATCACAGGTAAGCGTGAGGTCACTCGATAACTCCTTGAAAAGATAACGCCAGACAAACCGAGATAAGGCTATGGAGGCTTGTCACGCAGTCTGGAACGCTCTGCGGCGGTTATTGCGCCGCGATCAAGCGCCCAGCATGGCTGTTCGGATGCCTATGCTGACGTGATTGCTGACTTGCGAGTCACGGTTTCGACCAAGGTCGCGCATCGCTAAAACCTTACGGCTGCTATGGTCTCTGCGCACAACGCCCAGCTGGAGAACAACAATGCACAGCGTCAATCCCTACGAATACGGCATGCCCCGTGATGCGGCAAATTTTCAGGCGCTCAGCCCGCTGAGCTTTCTTGAGCGCGCCGCCAGCGTCTACCCGCAGCGCCTGGCGCTGATTAACGGCAGCCTGCGCCAGACCTGGGGCGAAACCTATAGCCGCAGTATTCGTTTGGCCTCGGCCCTGGCCCAGCGCGGCATCGGCCTGGGCGACACGGTGGCAGTGATAGCGCCCAACGGCCCGGCGATGTTCGAGGCGCATTTTGGCGTGCCGATGTGTGGCGCGGTGCTGAATGCCATCAACACCCGTCTGGATGCCGAAGCCATCGCCTTTATCCTGCAGCACGGCGAAGCCAAGGTGCTGCTGGTGGACAAGGAGTTTGGCGAGCTGGCCCAGCGCGTGGTCGGCCACTTGCCGCAGCCGCCGCTGGTGATTGGCATCGATGACCCGGAATATGCCGAGGGTATGCTGATTGGTCAGCTGGAGTACGAGGCGCTGTTGGCCGAAGGCGACCCGGGCTATGCCTGGCAGTTGCCGGCTGATGAGTGGCAGGCGATCTCCCTCAATTACACCTCCGGCACCACCGGCAACCCCAAAGGCGTGGTTTATCACCACCGTGGCGCACACCTAAATGCCCTGTCCAACGCCATGTGCTGGGACATGAGCCGCTTCCCGGTGTACCTGTGGACGCTGCCGATGTTCCACTGCAACGGCTGGTGCTTCCCCTGGGCGCTGGCCGCCTATGTCGGGGTCAACGTGTGCCTGCGCCATGTGCGTGCCGAAGCCATCTACCCGTTGCTCGCCGAGCATGACGTCGACCATTTCTGCGGTGCGCCGATCGTGCTCAATATGCTGGCCAACGCCGATGACGCGCTGAAAGCGCTGAAGACCCAGCCGGTTAAAGTACTCACCGCCGGCGCCGCGCCACCCGCTGCGGTAATAGAAGCCATGGAAGCCCTGGAATTCCGGGTTACCCACGTTTATGGCCTGACCGAAACCTACGGCCCCAGCGTGGCTTGCGAGTGGAAAAGCGAGTGGGACAGCGAAAGCCCGGAACAACGCGCGCGCCTGAAGTCCCGCCAGGGCGTGCGAGCGCCGCTGCTCGACGGCCTGATGGTGGCCGACCCGGATACCCTGCAACCGGTGCCGAAAGACGGCCAGACCATCGGCGAAATCATGATGCGCGGCAACGTGGTGATGAAGGGCTACCTGAAGAACCCCTCAGCCACCGCCGAGGCCTTTGCCGGTGGTTGGTTCCACTCCGGCGACCTGGCGGTGTGGCATGCCGACGGCTATGTGGAGATCAAGGATCGCAGCAAGGACATCATCATTTCCGGCGGCGAAAACATCTCCTCCATCGAGGTGGAAGACGTGCTGTATCGCCATCCGCAGATCCTCGAAGCCGCTGTGGTGGCCATGGCCCACGCCAAATGGGGCGAAACGCCCTGCGCATTTGTCACCCTCAAGCCGGGTGCCGAGCTGACGGCCGAGGAAGTAATCGCCTTCTGTCAGCAGCGCATGGCGCGCTTCAAGGTGCCGGGCTGTGTGGTGTTTACCAGTCTGCCGAAAACCAGCACCGGCAAGGTGCAGAAGTTTGTGTTGCGTGAGCAAGCCAAGCAGTTAGCCGCGCAGCAGGCAGTGGCCTAAGGAGGATTGAAGGCGCTTGTTACAGGTTTAAATAGATAACGAGTTGAGAACCTAAATGCCATTCACTACTATTTGGCACCTTAACTCGTCTATACCAAGAGGCACTCTCCATGCAGGTAAGCAAAGGCTTGTTCGCCGCACTCTCCCTCACTGCGCTCGCTAGCACTGCGCAGGCCGCCGATGAAGTGGTGGTGTATTCCTCGCGCATCGACGAGCTGATCAAGCCGGTGTTCGATGCCTACACCGCGAAAACCGGGGTTAAGGTCAAGTTCATCACCGACAAGGAAGCGCCGCTGATCGCGCGTCTGAAGGCTGAAGGTGCCAATACCCCGGCTGACCTGCTGATCACCGTCGACGCCGGCAACCTTTGGCAAGCCGAGCAGGAAGGCGTGCTGCAGCCGACCAAATCTGAGCTTATCAACGCCAATATCCCGGCTCAGTACCGCTCCAGCACTGACAGCTGGACAGGCTTGTCCCTGCGCGCGCGGACCATTTTCTACTCCACCGAGCGGGTTAAACCGAGCGAGTTGAGCACCTACGAAGCCCTGGCTGACAAGAACTGGGAAGGCCGCCTGTGCCTGCGTACCAGCAAGAAGGTCTACAACCAGTCGCTGACCGCCACCCTGATCGAAACCCATGGCGCAGCCAAAACTGAAGAAATCGTCAAGGGTTGGGTCAACAACCTGGCCACCGACGTGTTCGCCGATGACACCGCGCTGCTGCAAGCCATCGACGCCGGCCAGTGCGACGTTGGCATCACCAATACCTACTATTACGGCCGCCTGCACCAGCAGCAGCCGGATCTGAAAGTGAAGCCGTACTGGCCGAACCAGAACGACCGTGGTGTGCACGTCAACCTGGCTGGTGCCGGTGTGACCAAGCACGCGCCAAACGCCGAAGCCGCCCGCAAGCTGCTGGAGTGGATGACCACCGCAGAAGCGCAGACCATCTTCGCCGGTGTCAACCAGGAGTTCCCGGCCAACCCGGCGGTCGCACCGTCTAAGGAAGTGGCTGCTTGGGGCACCTTCAAGGCTGACTCGATCGCCACCGAAGTGGCTGGCAAGCGCCAGGCTGAAGCGACCATGCTGATGGATCGCGCTGGCTGGAACTAAGAACTTAACGATTTGCTGCGCGTCGGCCCTGCGGCGTTAAAAACAGGCTCGGAATGCTCATGTACAAAAGTACATTCCGCTTCCTCGCCTGTTTTTGCCTTGCAGGACTCTAGCTCGCGAAATCGTAAACAGGTTCTACGGCCTACGCCGTTATACTCGACGCCCCGGCTTAGTCCGGGGCGTTGTCTTTTCCAGTTTTGAGGACTCTGCGTGGCCCATCCTGCCCAGCGCCGCTGGTACCCCATCGCCTTTGCCGTTGCCTTGCTGGTGCTGCTGCCGCTGAGCGTGCTGATGTTTAGCTGGCACGAGGTCGACCAGCAGATCTGGGCGCACCTGTGGCAAACCCAGTTGCCGCGCCTGCTCGGCAATACCCTGGTGTTGGTCCTCGGTGTGGGCCTGGGTGTGACGCTGCTTGGCGTCAGCCTGGCCTGGCTCACCAGCCTCTGTGAGTTCCCCGGCAGGCGCTGGCTGGACTGGGCGCTGATGCTGCCATTTGCCATTCCCGCCTATGTGCTGGCGTTCGTGTTTGTCGGTCTGCTGGATTTCGCCGGGCCGCTGCAGACCCTGCTGCGCGAGTGGTTCGGCAGTGACATTCGCTTTCCTCGGGTGCGCTCCACCGGCGGGGTGATCATCGTGCTGGTGCTGGTTTTCTACCCCTACGTCTACCTGCTCGCGCGCAATGCCTTTCTGGCCCAGGGCAAGGGCTTGATGGAAGCGGCGCGGGTGCTTGGTCTGAGCCCCTGGCGAGCGTTCTGGCGCGTAGCCTTGCCGATGGCGCGCCCTGCGATTGGCGCCGGTCTGGCCCTGGCCATCATGGAAACCCTGGCAGATTTCGGCGCGGTCTCGGTGTTCAACTTCGATACCTTCACCACGGCCATCTACAAGACCTGGTACAGCTTTTACAGCCTGACCAGCGCCACCCAGCTGGCCAGCCTGCTGCTGCTTGCGGTGATGTTGGTGCTCTACGGCGAACGCCGCGCCCGCGGTGCGGTGCGTCCGGTGAATGAGCGGCCGCGCGGCAAGGCGCTGTATCACCTCAAGGGCGGCAAGGCGCTGGCTGCCAGTGCTTGGTGCGGCCTGGTGTTCGCCTGCGGCTTTGTTATCCCGGTGCTGCAGCTGATCGTCTGGTTCTGGCAGCGCGGCCGTTTCGATCTGGATGAACGCTACAGCGCATTGATCCTGCACACCTTGTATCTGGGCGCGATGGCGGCGCTGATCACCGTCAGTGTGGCCTTGCTGCTGGCGTTCTCTCGACGTTTAACCCCGACCCGTTTGATGCGCGGCACTGTCGGCGTGGCCAACCTCGGCTATGCCCTGCCGGGTTCGATGCTGGCGGTGGCGATTATGCTGGCCTTCAGCTATCTGGACCGTGAGCTGGTGATTCCGCTGTCCAGCTGGCTCGGCGGTGCGGGCAAGCCGATTCTGCTCGGCAGCCTGTCGGCGCTGTTGCTGGCCTATATGATCCGCTTTATGGCGGTGGCCTACGGGCCGCTGGAAAACAGCCTGGCGCGCATTCGCCCGTCCTTGCCGGAAGCGTCGCGCAGCCTGGGCGTCGGCGGTATCGGGCTGTTCTTCAAGGTCTACCTGCCCCTGCTGGTGCCGGGTGCGCTGTCGGCGGCGTTGCTGGTGTTTGTCGATGTGCTCAAGGAAATGCCTGCCACCCTGCTGATGCGCCCCTTTGGTTGGGACACGCTGTCGGTGCGGGTGTTTGAAATGACCAGCGAGGGCGAGTGGGCGCGCGCGGCGCTGCCGGCCCTGACGCTGGTACTGGTCGGTCTGCTGCCGGTGATTTTGCTGATCCGCCGTTCGGCGCGCCGTCACGGTTAGCCAAACGGGCCTGCGCGACAGGCTGCCACGTTGGGATGACCGCCCCCGGTGTTGCGGCTACAATGCGCGCCATTCGCAGCGGCCGATCATCTTGATAGCTTGTGCCAGTGCCCGATTGTGTGGGCTCAGCCGGGTTGCCGCTGCACTGCCCAGCCCGCAAGGAGACACTTATGGGACAGCGCACACCGCTCTATGACCTGCACCTCGCTCTGGGTGCCAAGATGGTCGACTTCGGCGGTTGGGACATGCCGTTGCACTATGGCTCGCAGGTCGAGGAGCACCATCAGGTGCGTCGCGACTGCGGGGTGTTCGATGTGTCGCACATGACCGTGGTGGATGTCAGTGGCAGCCAGGCCAAGGCCTATTTGCAACACCTGCTGGCCAATGATATCGAGCGCCTGCAAAGTATCGGTAAAGCCCTCTACAGCGGCATGCTCAATGAGCAGGGCGGGGTGGTGGATGATTTGATCGTCTACCTGACCGACTTTGGTTACCGCGTGGTGGTGAATGCCTCGACCCGCGACAAGGACCTGGCCTGGATGCGCCTGCAGAGCGTCGACTTTGACGTGCAGCTGCAAGAGCGCGCCGAGCTGGCGATGCTGGCCATTCAAGGCCCGCATGCGCGCAGCAAGACTGCCGAGCTGGTCAGCCAGTCGCGCGCCAACCTGATTCAGAGCCTCAAGCCGTTCGAAGGCCAGCCCGATGGCGAGTGGTTTATCGCTCGCACCGGCTACACCGGCGAAGACGGCCTGGAAATCATGCTGCCAGCCAGCGAAGTGGTGGCCTTCCTTAATGAGCTGGTCGGTGCCGGTATTTCCCCGATCGGTCTTGGTGCACGCGACACCCTGCGCCTGGAAGCCGGGATGAACCTTTACGGCCAGGACATGGACGAAAGTGTTACCCCATTGGCCGCCAACATGGCCTGGACCATCGCCTGGGAGCCGGCCAGCCGTGGCTTTGTTGGCCGTGCTGCACTGCAGAAGCAGAAGGCCGAAGGCGTTCCCTCCAAGCTGGTGGGTCTGGTGCTGGAAGAGCGCGGCGTGCTGCGTGCGCATCAGGTGGTGCGGGTTGAGGGCGTGGGCGAAGGTGAGATTACCAGCGGCAGCTTCTCGCCGACCCTGGGTAAATCTATCGCCCTGGCCCGCGTGCCGGCGGCGACTCAGGAGCGTGCCGAGGTTGAGATTCGCGGCAAGTGGTACCCGGTGCGGGTGGTCAAGCCGAGTTTTGTGCGTAACGGCAAGGCGCTTATCTAAGCCTTGAGTTAGCCATGGATGGTCGAGAGCGCCCGTGTTGGAGCGGCTCGCTAGGTTTTTAAAGACTTTCTTTCGGTATGGCCAAGGCCTGCTAAATTTCCATGACGGCGTGGTCGCCGTCATGTCAGATGAGGAACGACACATGAGCAATATCCCCGCCGATCTGCGTTACGCCGCCAGCCACGAGTGGGCGCGCCTGGAAGCCGATGGCAGCGTTACCGTAGGCATTTCCGATCACGCGCAGGAAGCCCTGGGTGATGTGGTATTCATCGAGCTGCCAGAAGTCGGCAAGAGCCTGAATGCCGGTCAGGAAGCCGGGGTGGTGGAATCGGTCAAGGCCGCGTCCGACATCTATGCACCAGTTTCCGGTGAAGTCATCGCGATCAATGACGGCTTGGCCGACAGCCCGGAAAGCGTCAACAGCGATCCCTACGGCAGCTGGTTCTTCAAGCTCAAGCCAAGCGATGCCAGCGAGCTGGACAAGCTGCTGGATGCGGCCGCTTACAAGGCCACAGCCGATAGCGACGCTTAAGCTTCCCGCTTAGCTGCAAAACAAAGCCCCGCCTCGCGGGGCTTTGTTGTTTCTGCGTCTTTGCCCATCCCTCGTAATGGCACTGTGCCGCTCTAGCACGGCTATTCGTCGCACTCAGCCGTTTGTTCAGTCAGAAAGTTTGCGCGGCCCGCGATGCTGACTAGGCTGTTGATCCATGTCACAAGATGTTTCGCTGCTCGGTGCATAGTGCGCTGAGTGGGCATGCATCAATTCCCCGGTTTCTATGCACTAACCCCCGCACGGTTACTGGATGTCAGGGTATGGGCAGTGCGACTGCATTTGCGCAAAAGGACGATGGAGGCAGGTTGATGATTGGACGAACCAACAAACCCCTGAAAATGCGCGTGCTGATGGTTGACGATGACCTTGGCAGCCCTGCCAGCATGCGTGGGCGTGTGCTCAACGAGCTGGTCGACGAATTTGCCAGTCGCAATGCCGAGCTGATCAAGGCCACCTCCTATGAGGATGGGTTGGCGGCGGTGATGTCCGATGCGGCGCTGCATTGCATCTGCGTCGATTGGACCCTGGGCAAGAATGACGACAGCTCCCACGCCCAGGCGCTGGAGTTGCTGCGCAGCATTCGCCAGCGCAACGAAAACGTTCCGGTATTTCTGATGGCCGACCGTAATGCCAAGAAGAGCATCACGGTGGAAGCCATGGGGTTGGCCGACGAGTTCGTCTGGATGCTCGAAGACACCGCGCCCTTTGTCGTCGGTCGGGTGATTGCCGCGATCAATCGCTACCTTGAGCACCTGCTGCCGCCGTTTACCGATGCACTGCTGCGCTACACCATGAAAGATGAGCATTCCTGGGCTGCGCCGGGGCATCAGGGCGGGATTGCCTTTACCAAGTCGCCGGTGGGCCGGGTGTTCTTCGATTTCTTCGGGGAAAACCTGTTTCGCACCGACAGCGGTATCGAGCGCGGCAGCCTTGGTTCAGTGCTCGATCACAGCGGCCCGGTGGCAGACTCCGAAGCCTATGTGGCGCGGATCTTTGGCGCCCACGCCAGCTACTCGGTACTCAACGGCACCTCGGGCTCCAACCGGGCGATCTTTATGGCCTGCGTCGGTGAAAACCAGTTCGCCCTGTGCGACCGCAATTGTCACAAATCCATCGAGCAGGGCCTGGTGCTGACTGGCGGCCTGCCGCTGTATATGACCCCGACACGCAACCGCTACGGGATTATCGGCCCACTGCTGCCCGCGCAGTTCGATGCGCAGCGCATCCAGGCCGCCATCGCCAACCATCCGCTGCGCGCCCAGGCCAAGGGCAGCAAGCCGGTGTATGCCGTGGTCACCAATTGCACCTATGACGGCATGTGCCTGCACGCCGAACGCGCCGAGGGCATGCTGGCGCAGAGCAGCGAGCGCATTCACTTCGATGAAGCCTGGTACGGCTACGCACGCTTCAATCCGCTGTACCAGGGGCGTTACGCCATGCGTGGCGATCCAGCACGCCACCCGGCCGACGGCCCAACGGTGTTTGCCACCCACTCGACCCACAAGTTGCTGGCGGCGCTGTCGCAGTCCTCGTTTATCCATATTCGTAACGGCCGCAACCCGGTCGAGCACAGCCGCTTCAATGAATCCTTCGTGATTCAGGCCAGTACCTCGCCGTTGTACGCGCTGTTCGCCTCCAACGAGGTGGGCGCGGCGATGATGGACGGCAATGGTGGCTATAGCCTGACCCAGGATTCGCTGCGCGAGGCGGTGGATTTCCGTCAGGCCTTGGCGCGTACCCACCGCGAGTTCGCCAGCCGCGGCGACTGGTTCTTCCAGCCATGGAACGCGCCGCAGGTCTGCGATAGCAAAACCGGCAAGATGGTTGATTTTGCTGACGCCGATGCCGAGCAACTGACCAGCGATCCCGCCTGCTGGGAGCTGGAGCCAGGCGCTGAATGGCATGGCTTTGCTGGCCTGGAAAAAGGCTGGTGCATGCTCGACCCGATCAAGGTCGGCATCATGGTGCCGGGCATGGGCGCCGACGGCCAGCTGTTGGCGGAGGGCATCCCCGCGCCCATCCTCGGTGCCTTTCTCTACCGCAACAACATCGTGCCGTCGCGCATCACCGATTTTATGGTGCTGTGCCTGTTCAGCATCGGCGTAACCAAGGGCAAGTGGGGCACGCTGATCAACGTGCTGCTGGCCTTCAAGCGCCACTACGACGGCAACGTGGCGCTGGAACGAGTGCTGCCTGATCTGGTCGCCAAGGCGCCTGAGCGCTACCGCGGCATGGGCCTGCGTGACCTCAGCAACGAGATGTTCGAGTACATGCGCAGCAGCCGCATGGACGCCCTGCAGGCCAAAGCCTTCGGTAATTTGCCGTTGATCGAAACAACCCCGCGCGCTGCATTCCAGGCGCTGCAAACCGGCGAGGTCGAACTGTTGCCGCTGCAACAGGCAGCAGGGCGGGTTACCGGGGTTGGCATCATGCCGTATCCACCAGGCATCCCGATTGTCATGCCCGGCGAGAACCTCGGGCCGCTGGATGGCCCGTGGATTCGCTACATCCAGGCCCTGCAGGATTGGGGCAACCACTTCCCCGGTTTCGAGAAAGAGGTAGAGGGCGCCGTGCATCAGGACGGCGGCTACCACTTCTGGTGCCTCAAGCGCTAAGGGCTGGCACCCATCAGGTCTATTACAAGGAGTTCATCATGAGTCACGCGAAAGTGCCGTTGCCGGCATCCCTAGCCCAGCGTTACCCGGTGCTGATTGTGGTCAACACCCTGGAGCACCCGGACAGCATCGTTCTGCGCAGCGCCGAGGAGGTGGGTCGGGCCTTGCAGCAACATGGCCTGGAGGTTGAGCGAGTCAGCTCGCTGGATGACGCGGAAATCGCCTTTCGCGCCGACCCAGCCTATTGCTGCGTCATCCTCGGCTGGGGCTTGTGCGAGGAGAACTTGCCGTTAGCGCTGCACCTGATTCAGCTGATCCGCCAGCGCACCGCACAGCTGCCGATCATGCTCGGCATGAGCCAGGCGCATCAGAGCCGGGTGCCGCTGGAATTTGTCGAAAATATCGACGGGTTTATCTGGCAGCCGGAAGACAGTCCGGCGTTTGTCGCCGGTCGCATCGAAGCCGCTGCCCGGCGTTATCTGGACAGCATCCTGCCGCCATTTTTTGGCGCCCTGGTTAACTTCGCCGACACCCACGAATACTCCTGGCACACCCCAGGGCATACCGGCGGCACCGCCTTTATGAAGACCGCTGTGGGTCGCAGTTTTCTCGACTTTTACGGCGAGCAGATGCTGCGCTCCGACCTCAGCGTGTCTGTGGGTGAGCTGGGCTCGCTGAATGATCACTCCGGGCCGATTGCCGAGGCGGAAAAGAATGCCGCGCGGGTGTTTGGTGCCGATTACACCTTCTTCTCGGTCGGTGGCAGTTCAGCCAGCAACGAGATCGTCCTGCACTCGGCGGTCACCGATGGCGACGCGGTGCTGGTCGATCGCAACTGCCACAAATCGCTGAACTACGCGCTGAATATGTCCGGCGCGGTGCCGCTGTACCTGCGGCCACGGCGTAACGCACGCGGGCTGATCGGCCCGGTGCCGCGCAGCGAGCTGATTCCCGAGGCTGTGGCGCAGAAAATCGCCGAAAGTCCGCTGATGACCGACAAACAGGCCCGTCCGGTACTGGCGGTGCTGACCAACTCGACCTACGACGGCCTCTGCTACAACGTGCAGACCACCACCCGCGAACTGAGCCAGAGCGTCGACCGGATTCACTACGACGAAGCCTGGTATGCCTACGCGCGCTTCAATCCGCTGTATGAAGGCCGCTACGGCATGCACCGTGGCGAACGGCATGCCGATGACGCCACAGTGACCGTCACCCACTCGACCCACAAGCTGCTGGCGGCGCTGTCGCAGGCCTCGATGATCCATATCCGTTCGGGCAAGGTGCCGGTCAAGCCGGCGCTGTTCAATGAAGCCTTCATGATGCACACCTCGACGTCGCCGCAATACAGCATCATTGCCTCCACCGATGTGTCGGCGAAGATGATGGACGATGCCGGCGAGTACCTCACCGATGAGTCCATCGGCGAAGCCATTGCCTTCCGCCAGGCCATGGTGCGCCTGGGGAATGAGGTGCGTAAGCGCAAGCCGCAGGATTGGTGGTTTGGCGTGTGGCAACCGGATGAGGTCAACGGCGTGCCCTTTGCCGACCTCGATCCGCAGACGTTACGCCAGGGTGATGCCTGGGTGCTTCAGCCGAGCGCCAGCTGGCATGGCTTTGGTGACCTGGGCCGCGATTACTGCATGCTCGACCCGATCAAGGTCACCGTGCTGACCCCAGGGCAGACCCTGGAAGGGCAGATGGAGGCCAGCGGCATTCCGGCGCCGCTGGTGTCATCGTTCCTTTCCAGCCGCGGCATCGTGGTGGAAAAGACCGAGCCGTATTCGATTCTGCTGCTGTTCAGCCTGGGCGTAACCAAGGGCAAGTGGGGCTCACTGGTCGCCGGGCTGATGGAGTTCAAGAAGCACTACGACAGCAACGCCTCGCTGGAATTGGTGATGCCTGAGCTGGTCGCTAGCCATGGCGAGCGTTACGCCGGCATGGGCCTCAAGGACCTGGCCGACGCCATGCACCAGGACATGCTCGCCTCCAAGCTGCTGCACAACATGGACGCCGCCTTCAGCCTGTTGCCGGATGTGGTGTCATCACCGCGGGCGACGTTTGCCAAGCTGGTGAAAGGCCAGATCGAGCAGATCGCCGTGCGTGACATGCTGGACCGCACCGTGGCCGTGCAAATCGTGCCTTATCCACCGGGCATCCCGCTGATGATGCCGGGCGAGAAGGCTGGCGCGGACAAGCAGGCGATCATCGATTACCTGCTGGCGATGGAGCTGTTCGACAGCCACTTCCCCGGTTTCGAGCACGACAACCATGGCGTCGAGATTGAGCGCGATGGTCAGGGTGGGCTGACTTACAAGGTCTATGTGGTCAAACAGTAACGCTTAGCCACTCCGGGCCGGCAGCCTTGGCTGCTGGCCGCGCCAGTGCCACGCAAAGAACAAGGAGAGGTCGATGGCTGAGTCAAGCAAGAAGATGAGCCTGGTGGGGCTCACCACCCTGGTGTCGGTCAATATGATGGGCTCCGGCATCATCATGTTGCCGTCGAGCATGGCCCAGTTGGGCGCGGTTTCGTTGCTGTCGTGGATCATCACGGCCGTCGGCTCCATGGCCATTGCCTATTGTTTCGCCCAATGCGGCATCTACTGCCACCGCTCGGGCGGTATGTCGGCCTATACCGAGGAAGCGCACGGCAAGTCGGCGTTCTTTCTCTGTTCGTTTCTGTATTTTCTTTCGCTGGCCATCGGCAACGTGGCCATCGGTATTTCTGCAGTGGGTTATCTCACGCCGTTCTTCCCCTGGCTGGGCAGCGGCGCGATTCCGCTGTTTGTCGGCACGGTCGGGCTGATCTGGCTGACCACAGTGGCCAACTTTGGCGGCCCGCGTATCACCGGCAGAATTGGCGCGATCACTGTCTGGGGCGTGATCATTCCGGTGGCGGGGCTCAGCCTGATCGGCTGGTTCTGGTTTGACCCTGCGGTGTTGAAGGATGCCTGGAACCCGCACAGCCTGAAGATCAGCGATGCCATTGCACAGAGTATTCCGCTGACTCTGTGGGCCTTCCTCGGCATGGAGTCGGCGGCGCAGAACTCCGATGCGGTGGAAAATCCAGAGCGCAATGTGCCGCTGGCCTGCCTCTTCGGCACCCTCGGCGCAGCCGTGGTGTATGTGCTGTCGACCACGGTGATTCAGGGCATCGTACCGAATGCCGAACTGGCCAACTCCACCGCGCCATTTGCCTATGTCTATGCGCAGATGTTCAACCCCTTTATCGGCAACATCATCATGGGCCTGGCTGTCATGGCCTGTATCGGCTCGCTGCTGGGTTGGCAGTTCACTTTGGCGCAAACGGCCAAGGTCACGGCTGATCAGGGCATGTTCCTCAAACTGTTCGGCAAAGTGACGGCGGCCAATGCACCGGTGATCGGCATGATCGTGTGCGGGGTGCTGCAAACTCTGTTGGCGCTTTCGACTATCTCGCCGAACGCCAGCGCGCAGTTCAGCAAGTTGGTCAATCTGGCGGCCGTTACCAACCTGATTCCCTATGTCACGGCGCTCTCCGGTTTGTTGGTGATCATGTACAAGGCCCGCGTCAGCGCGGCGATCTATACCCGCAACGTGGTGGTGCTGATGGTGGCGATGGTTTATTGCTTCTACGCCCTGTATGCCTCGGGCAAGGATGCGGTGTTCGGCGCGATGCTGGTGCTGGCGTTGGGTTATCTGCTGTACGGCTTTATCGCCAAACGCTTTGTTGCCGAGCAACCCACGCCCGGTAAGGCGTAATGGCCGGTAAACCCTTTGAATCTGGGGATATGGATATGAATCTTCGCCTGTGTAATCCGTTCAATCTGCTGCTGGCCTGCCTCCTGGCGCTGTCGCCTGTAACCCACGCCGAGACGTTGCAGCGCATCGAAAGCAGCAACACGCTTAATCTGGGCTACATCGACGATATTGCCCCGTTCAGCAGCCTGCAAAATGGTGAAGTCGGCGGCTATGCCATCGAGCTGTGCGAGAAGGTGGTCGAACAGGTCAAAACCGAACTGAACCTGCCTGCGCTGCAGGTGCGCTATCAGTCTGTGAAGGCGACACAAGGGCTTAACGCCGTGCGTGACGGTTCGCTCGACCTGCTCTGCTCGCCCAGTGTGGAAAGCCTCAGTCAGCGTAAGCACGTCAGTTTCTCCCTGCCCATCTACACCGCCGGGCTGGCGGTCTTGGTGCGTAAGGATGCGCCCGTGGCTTTGCTCAAGGTGCTCAACGGTGAGGTTGCACACAGCGGACCGACTTGGCGCGCCACGGTCAATCGCGGCTTGGCTAACCATACCTATGCGGTTAAACAGGGCGAAGCGACAGAAGCCTGGATTCGCAAGCAGCAACGCATGCTGGGTGTTGTCGCTACGGTGGTGACCGTCAGCAGCCAGGAGGAAGGTGTGCAGTTGGTGGCCGAGGGTAAGGCCGATGCGTTCTTTTCTGAGCGCATGGTCCTGAAGAATTACCTGGCCAAGCGTGATGATGCCAGTGATATGCAGGTGCTGGAGCGAATCTACGAATTCGCCCCGGTGGCGATGGCCTTAACGCGTGGTGACGAAGACTTCCGCCTGTTGGTCGACACGGCCCTTAGCAATGCGCAGCGCTCCGGTGAGTTAGAGCAGATTTACGGTCGCTACTTCGGTGAGCCGGGGGATATGGTCAAGGCGCTGTTCAAGGTGTACGCCTTGCCTGAGTGACAGGCAACTAAGCCGGCACTGAGCATTTTTCGCCAGTGCCGGTTTGCCTGTTAGGCCGATTACTCGGCTTCGACCCGCAGCACCACACCGTCCTGACCCACCACGCGCACCGGCGTGCCCGCCGGTAGATTCGGGCCGCTGACCAACCACAACGAGTCTCCGGCTTTTATCTTGCCACGCCCCTCATGGATGGCTTCATGCAGGGCAAAGGTGCGTCCCATGAATTCGCTGCCACGCTGGTTCAGCCCTGGCTGGTCGGAAGGCTTGGCGGCGCTGCGTTGGCGCTGCCACCAGAACACTGCGGTGAGTATCGACAGTAGGCCGAACAGGATGAACTGCGCAGCCCAGGGCAGGCCCGGAAAGATAAAGGTCAGCAGGCCGACGCTGGCGGCGGCCAGGCCGATCCACAGCAGATAGCCACCGGCACCGAACACTTCGAGGATCAGCAGCAGGGTGCCGAACGCCAGCCAGTTCCAGTACGACAGGTGCTGTAAAAAGTCCCACATGGCTTAACCCTTCTTCTCGCCGAAGGTGGCTTTGACAATTTCGCTGATACCGCCGACTGCACCGATCACCTGGCTGGCTTCCAGCGGCATCAGGATGACTTTGCTGTTATTGGCGCTGGCCAGTTGGCCGAGGGCTTCGATGTATTTCTGCGCGACGAAGTAGTTAACCGCCTGCACGTTGCCCTGGGCGATGGCTTCGGAAACCATGCGCGTGGCTTCAGCTTCTGCCTGGGCGGCACGTTCGCGCGCTTCGGCTTCGAGGAAGGCCGCCTGGCGCTGGCCTTCGGCCTTGAGGATGTCGCCCTGCTTCTGCCCTTCGGCGGTAAGGATGGCCGCGGCACGCAGGCCTTCGGCTTCGAGAATCTGTGCGCGCTTGATCCGCTCGGCTTTCATCTGCCCGGACATGGCGGCCATCAGATCGGCGGGTGGGCTGATGTCCTTGATCTCGATACGGGTGATCTTGATGCCCCAGGGCGCGGTTGCTTCATCGACGGTGCGCAGCAGCTTCTCGTTGATTGCGTCGCGCTGACCGAGCATGGCGTCCAGCTCCATGGAACCGAGCACGGTACGGATATTGGTCATCACCAGGTTACGGATGGCGTGTTCAAGGTTGTTCACCTCGTAAGCCGCCTGGGCCGAATTGATGATCTGGAAGAAGCAGATGGCGTCGATCTGCACCGTGGCGTTATCGGCGGTGATCACTTCCTGCGGCGGAATATCCAGCACGTTTTCCATTACGTTGAGCTTGCGGCCGACTTTATCCATCACCGGGACGATGATGTTCAGGCCCGGCTTAAGGGTGTTGGTGTAGCGACCGAAGCGCTCCACCGTCCATTCAAAACCCTGCGGCACGACCTTGAAGCCCATAAAAACGATGGCGACGGCGAGGCCGACAAAGAGAAAGATGACGCTGCCGATTTCCATGTGGTGTAGCTCCTTGGTGGGTTTTAGTCTGCGGATTAGCTGTTCAGCTATCTAAGCACAGTTGGCGTTGGCACTGCTGTCGATGGCGTTGCAGAGTGTGCCGATCAACGGTCATGGCGACCGATCAGTGCACGTTTGGCGCCAGCGCTTTGACCAGGCGCATGTCGCGCGCGTAGATGTCCGGGTAGTAGCGCAGTGCCCCGTCCTTGCTGGCTTCGACCGTCCAATAGGCAATCAGCAGCGGCGCCGGATGCTGCAGGCGGTATTGCTGGGTTTCGCCGCTGGCGATACGCGTCTGCACGCTGCTCAGCTCATCCGGGGTGAGCAGCCAGGCGAGTAGGGTGTCGACCGCCTCGACCCTTACGCAGCCCGAGCTGAAAGCACGCGGGGCTTTGCTGAACAGCTGCTGGCTGGGAGTGTCGTGCAGGTAGACCGCGAATGGATTGTCGAAGCGCACAGCGACGCGGCCGAGCGGGTTATGGCTGCCGGCCGACTGCCGCAGGCGGATCGCTCCGGGGCTTTCCCAGTCAATGCTCTGCGGGTCGAGGAGGTTGCCGTCGCGGTCGAGCACGCTGATCTGGTGGCGCTCCAGATAGCTGATGTCGTCGCGAATAGCCGGCAGTTTGTCTTCGCGCAGAATGGTCGGCGGCACGGTCCAGGTCGGATTGAGGGTCAGCCGCACAATGCTGGAGGCGAGCAGCGGCGTTTGCCGTTCGGCGCGGCCGACCTGGGTGCGGCTGCGCCAAAGCAGCTGATTATCGCGCTGCACCTGGATTTCGGCGGCCGCGACATTGATTAGCACTTCGGCATCGCCCATGTTGTCGGCGAGCCAGCGCAGGCGCTCAAGGTTGGCGCGCAGCTGCTCACGGCGCAGCTGTGGGCTGACATTCAGCTCGGTCAGGCTGGCGGTGCCGAGAATGCCATCCGGGTTGAGGCCGTGGTCGCGTTGGAAATTCTCCAGGGCGCTTTGTGTGGCCAGATCATAGGTGTTGCCCAGTTCTTCTGGTGGTACAGCCAGGTAACCCTGGGCGATCAGGCGTGTGCGCAATGCTGGCAGTCGCGCATCCTTGCCGCCGGGTTTGAGCTGTGGGCCGCTGGCGAGCGTCGTCCACTCCTGCAGCGGCTGCAGGCGTTGTTGCGCATAAGCGCTACGCAGCCGCTGGTATTGCACGGTGGCCGGCCGTGCGCTGGCAAAGGCCAGGGACGGGGTGTGCAGATGCAGCAGGGCCAGTGAGAGGGTCGCCAGTTGCGGGTCCGGGTTGGTTTGCCCTGGCGCCTGCCACAGCGGTTCCATGCGCTGTTGCAGCAAGCGGCCGCGACGCAGGTGCAGCAGGGCCTGCAGGTAGCTGTGGCTGGTCAGCAGTTCCGCGCAGTCGCGCTGCTTGGCGAAGCTTTCCGCGACCAGGCTGGGCAGCAGATAGTCACTGGGCTGCAGGCCGTCATCTTCCAATTGCGCCAGCTGTTCGCGCAATTGCAGCAGTTGTTCGCTGTTCTGCCAGGCCGGCTGGCCGTCGCGTTGCGCATAAAAAGCCTGCAGCAGGTGCTGAGCATTCTCGTCTAGGCTTGTCGGTAATGGGCTGCAGCGCTGCGTCAATTGAGCCAGCAATGGGCGCAGATCGACGCTGGTGGCGAAGGGCGCATCGGTGGCGTTGGCGACCAATGGCAGGGTGAGCAGGGCAGCGCTCAGGTAGAGTGTACGTTTTTTGAACAATCTACTGCTCCAGTCCTTGGCCGAAAAGCGGGTTAGCCGCAACCAGTATAGGCGGGCTAGGGGCGGATCTTGTGACAGGACGTCCGACGGTACTCGAGGTATTTGCGCAATGTTTGGACGTCTTGGCAGGTTCTGCCTGATCGGATTTTGGCTTTCTTGCATGCCCTTGTCGGCGACTGCAACCGAGCAGGATGGCTTGCTCAGGGACCTGGCGCGGATTGCCCCCGGGCTTAATCAGCAGGCGCTGCAGCATGCGCTGGCGGCCATGCAGTGTGCGGTCAATCACGGTGCGGATCCGGCTCGCCGCCTTGCAGTGATCGACTATTCGCGGCCTTCCACCGAGCGGCGCTTGTGGATATTCGATCTGCAGCGCAAGCGTCTGCTATTACGCGATTTCGTCGCCCATGGTCGCAAGTCTGGGGAGAATTTTGCCGAGGCGTTTTCCAATCGTCTGGGCAGCCACCAATCCAGTCTGGGCCTGTTCCGCACGGCGGAAAGCTACCGCGGCAAGCATGGCTATTCCCTGCGTATGGATGGCCTGGAGCCTGGGCTGAACGACCTGGCCCGCGAGCGTGCCATCGTGATTCATGGCGCCGGTTATGTCAGCCCACGCTGGGCACAGAAGCATGGGCGTATCGGCCGCAGCCTGGGTTGCCCGGCGGTGCGTCCGGAAGTGGCGCGGATGGTGGTCGATCAGCTCAAGGGCGGGCAGTTTCTGTTTGCCTGGCATTCCAATCAGCGCTTGCTGCAAGCCTCGGCTTACCTGCAGTGCAAGCCGCAGCGGGTGGCGAGCATCCTCGCCCGTCAGCAGCGTTTGCCGCGCAGCTGAAACTTCATGGCCGCGATTATTTCTGCTCACTCTGCGGGGTGACCCGCAGCACTTCCTCAATGGTGGTGAGGCCGGCGGCGACCTTCTGCGCGCCGGACAGGCGCAGGCTGCGCATACCTTCCTTGAACGCATGCCGGCGCAGCGCGATCAGGTCGGTATCGGCGGTAATCAGCGGCTTCATCGCGTCATTGATCAGCATGATTTCATACACCCCAGCGCGGCCGCGGTAGCCGGTGTCGCGACACTCCAGGCAACCGACGGCGCTACAGGCTTGAGTCGGCAGCGGCGCGCTCCAGGGTTTGGTCAGGCTCTGCCAGCCGTCTTCATCCAGCGTCTGTGGCGCCTTGCAATGCGGGCATAGAGTGCGCACCAGGCGCTGGGCCATCACACCGAGCAAGGTGGCCTTGAGCAGGTAATGCGGTACGCCCAGTTCGAGCAGGCGGGTGATGGCGCTGGGCGCGTCGTTGGTGTGCAGGGTTGAGAGTACCAAGTGCCCGGTGAGCGCTGCCTGGATCGCCATCTCGGCGGTTTCCAGGTCGCGGATTTCACCGACCATGATGATGTCCGGGTCCTGGCGCATCAGGGCGCGCACGCCGCTGGCGAAGGTCAGGTCGATATTGCTCTGCACCTGCATCTGGTTGAAGGCGCCCTCAATCATCTCGATCGGGTCTTCGATGGTGCAGACGTTGACCTCAGGCGTGGCCAGCTGCTTGAGCGTGGTGTACAGCGTGGTAGTCTTGCCAGAGCCGGTAGGGCCGGTGACCAGGATGATGCCGTTGGGCTGGCTGGTCATGCTCTGCCAGCGTTTCAGGTCATCGGCAGAGAAACCCAGCTGGTCGAAGCTTTTCAGCAGCACTTCCGGGTCGAAGATCCGCATCACCATTTTTTCGCCAAAGGCGGTGGGCAGTGTCGACAGGCGCAGTTCGACTTCACCGCCATCCGGGGTCTTGGTCTTCACCCGGCCATCCTGCGGTTTACGTTTTTCTGCAACGTTCATCCGCCCAAGGCTTTTCAGGCGGCTGACGATGGCCATGGTTACCTGAGGCGGGAATTGGTAGACGGTGTGCAACACGCCGTCGATGCGAAAACGCACGCTGCCCTGTTCGCGGCGTGGCTCGATATGGATATCGCTGGCGCGTTGGGTGAAGGCGTATTGAAACAGCCAGTCGACGATATTGACGATATGTGCGTCGTTAGCGTCCGGCTCCTGATCCTGGGCGCCGAGGTTGAGCAGTTGCTCGAAGTTGCCCATGTTGCTGAGCTTAGTGTCGCCGGCTGAGGCGCCGCTTACCGATTTGGCTAGGCGGTAGAACTCCACAGTAAAGCGTTGGATATCCGTTGGGCTAGCCACCACGCGCTTGATCGGACGCTTGAGCACGTGGGTCAGGTTGGCTTCCCAGCTATTTACCAAAGGTTCGCTGCTGGCGATGGTCACGCTGTCGTTGTCCACCGCCACGGCAAGAATCTTGTGGCGCTGGGCGAAGGCATAGGACATCAGCGGGGTGATAGCCGCGACATTGATCTTCAGTGGGTCGATGCGCAGAAACGGCTGGCCGCATTGTTCCGCCAGCCAACTGGTCAGGCCTTCCAGCTCAAGCTTCTTGCCAGGGTTTTTTAGATCGTCCAGTTGCTGTGCGGCAAGAAATTCCAGCGGATGCTGCTGGTTATTGACGGCACTGCGGCGGATCGCCAGGCATTGTTCGGCATTGTCCTGATTGGTCCGGCCCTGGGCGACTAGCTCACGCAGCAGATCGGCGAGCTCTAGCTGGCGGTCATGGGCGGACGAGACGAATGCGGACATAAAACTCCCTGACGATCCTGATAACTAAGCAATGCCGGCAGCATGACGCCAAGGGCGTGGGCTGTCTGCCGACTTGATCCATTTTTGCACAGCTGTCAGACCTTGCTGCTCTGCGCGTCAGGCGCGCTTGAGGGTTTTCACGCCTTCTGCGGTGCCGAGCAACAGCAGGTCAGCTGGGCGTGCAGCGAACAGGCCGTTGGTGACCACGCCGACGATGGCGTTGATCTGGGTTTCCAGCTCCACGGGGTTGGTGATCGACAGGTTGAACACATCGAGGATGATATTGCCGTTGTCGGTCACCACGCCTTCGCGGTACACCGGATCGCCGCCGAGTTTGACCAGCTGGCGGGCGACATGGCTACGTGCCATCGGGATGACTTCCACCGGCAGTGGGAAGGCGCCGAGGACTGGCACCAGCTTGCTGGCGTCGGCGATGCAAATAAAGGTCTGTGCCACGGCCGCGACGATTTTTTCGCGGGTCAGGGCCGCGCCACCGCCCTTGATCAGGTTGAGGTGCTCGTCGCTTTCATCGGCGCCATCCACATAGAACTCCAGGTCGCTGACGGTGTTCAGCTCATACACCGGAATGCCATGGCCCTTGAGGCGTGCGGCGGTGGCTTCGGAACTGGCCACAGCGCCGTCGAATTCCATCTTGTGCTTGGCCAGGGCATCGATAAAACAGTTGGCAGTGGAGCCGGTGCCGACACCGATCACACTCTTGGCGTCGAGTTTGGGGAGAATAAAGTCGACGGCAGCCTGGGCGACGGCTTGCTTGAGTTGATCCTGATTCATCTTTAGGCCTGGAGTGGGAGTGATTGAAAGGCGCGAATTATAGCCTGACTGAGGCGCCAGGGGGCCGCTGGCCGGGAAAACCCTGTGGCTTGTATGGTCGTTCGGCGCGGCGCTGGGGTAGACTCGCTGACTCTCTGAAAAGCCGCCTGCGATCCCGCCATGCTCGAACAGTACGTCAAGAAAATCCTCACCTCGCGCGTTTATGACGTGGCGGTTGAAACCCCGCTGCAAGCCGCTAACCAGCTTTCCGAGCGCCTGGGCAACCAGATTCTGCTCAAGCGTGAAGACCTGCAGCCGGTGTACTCGTTCAAGATTCGCGGTGCCTACAACAAACTGGCGCAGCTTTCGACTGAGGAGCTGGCGCGCGGTGTGGTGACCGCCTCGGCCGGCAACCATGCCCAAGGCCTGGCGCTGGCGGCCAAGGTGCTGGGGGTCAAAGCGACCATCGTGATGCCCAAGACCACCCCGGAAATCAAGGTGCAGGGCGTACGCTCGCGCGGCGGCAAGGTGGTGCTGCACGGCGACAGCTTCCCGGAAGCACTGGCCTACTCGCTGAAGCTGGTCGATGAGAAGGGCTACATCTATATCCATCCCTATGATGACCCGCACACCATTGCCGGGCAGGGCACCATTGCGATGGAAATCCTCCGTCAGCAACCGGGGGCGATCGACGCGATCTTCGTGCCGGTGGGCGGCGGCGGGCTGATTGCGGGTATCGCCGCCTATGTCAAATACTTGCGTCCAGAGATCAAGGTCATCGGTGTTGAGCCGGACGATTCCAATTGCCTGCAGGTCGCGATGGCCGCCGGTGAACGTGTTGTGCTGTCGCAGGTTGGGCTGTTTGCCGATGGCGTGGCCGTGGCGCAGATCGGTCAGCACACCTTTGATGTGTGCAAGGACCATGTTGACGAGGTGATCACCGTCAGCACCGACGAGATCTGTGCGGCGATCAAGGACATCTACGACGACACCCGTTCGATCACCGAACCGGCCGGTGCGCTGAGCGTGGCTGGGATCAAGAAGTATGTGGAGCGCGAGGGCTGCAGTGGGCGCGTGCTGGTGGGCATCGACTCGGGGGCCAACGTCAACTTCGACCGTCTGCGCCACGTTGCTGAACGCGCCGAACTGGGCGAGAAGCGTGAAGCGATCATCGCCGTGACCATCCCCGAGCAACCGGGTAGCTTCAAGGCGTTCTGCGAAGCCATCGGCAAGCGGCAGATCACCGAGTTCAACTACCGCTATCACGAAGATAAGGAGGCGCACATCTTTGTCGGCGTGCAAACCCACCCGGAAAGTGACCCGCGTGCCGCGCTGGTTCAGGGTCTGCGCGACCAGGGCTTCCCGGTGTTGGACCTGACTGACAACGAACTGGCCAAGTTGCATATCCGCCATATGGTCGGCGGTCATGCGGCAGCGGTGCCGGATGAGTGTGTTTACCGCTTCGAGTTTCCTGAGCGTCCGGGTGCATTGTTCAATTTCTTACAGAAATTAGGTGGGCGCTGGAACATCTCGATGTTCCACTACCGCAATCACGGCGCGGCCGATGGTCGAGTGGTCGCGGGCCTGCAGGTGCCGCAGGCCGAGCGCCATTTGGTGCCAGCGGCGCTGGAAGCCATCGGCTATCCCTACTGGGATGAGAGCGATAACCCGGCGTACAAACTCTTTCTTGGATAAGCCGGAAACCCGGTAGGACTGAAACAATGGAACATTACCCATTGCTGAAAATGCTGCACATGCTGCCCGGCATCCTCTTGCTGGTTGGGGTGCTGGTACATCTGTTTATGTTATGGAAGGCCTCGCGTGGCGGTGATGCCGCCATCTTGCAGCGCAAGCTGAAACGCACCCGCTTGATCAGCATGCCGGTGCTCGGCCTGCTGGCCCTGAGCCTGCCGGTAACCGGCTGGTTGCTGGTTGACCTGATCGGTTTGCCGCTGAGCCAAACCTGGCTTCTGCTCAGCAGCGTGCTGTTTGGTGTGTTGATGGTTGCCGGGTTGCTGCTGGCGGGCCGCCTGAGCACCTGGCAAGCCCTTAATGGCGCGCCAGCACCCAAGCGCCTGCTGGGTTTCTGCGCGGCCTATGCCGGGCTGATCGTGTTGTTGTTGCTGGTGATCATGGGGTTGATGGGCGCCAAGCCAGCTTGATCAATACCGCAATAAAAAACGCCGCCTGATCAGGCGGCGTTTTTATTTGTAGCCAGTTTAGCGTAGCGAGATCACCGGCCAGCCGCGCTTTTCTGCTTCGGCGCGCAGGTTTGGATCGGGGTCGACGGCGAAGGGGTGAGTGACTTGCTCCAGCAGGGGCAGGTCGTTCATTGAGTCACTGTAGAAGTAGCTGTCGTTGAGGTTAAGGCCGCTTTCCGCCAACCAGCGGTTAAGGCGGGTGACCTTGCCTTCCTTGAAGCACGGCACGTCGGTGGTGCGTCCGGTGTAGCGGCCGTCGGCCATTTCACATTCGGTGGCCAGCAGGGTGTCGACCCCAAGGCGCGCAGCAATCGGCGCGGTGACGAAGCGGTTGGTGGCGGTGATGATCAGCAGCTTGTCGCCGGCTTCGCGGTGCTCGGCGAGCAGCGCTTCACCTTTGGCAAGGATGATCGGCTCGACGCAGTCGCGCATAAACTCGCGGTGCCACTGCTCCAGCTGCGCCATTTCCGTGCGGCCGAGGATTTCCAGGCTGAAGTTCAGGTAGTCGGTGATGTTCAGGCGGCCGGCCAGGTAGTCCTGATAGAAGTCATCGTTGCGCGCCTTATAGGCAATCCCGTCGAGGATGCCGCGCTCACACAGGTAGTCTCCCCAGGCGTGATCGCTGTCGCCGCCGAGCAGGGTGTTGTCGAGATCGAATAAAGCCAAACGCACGGGAGCACCTTTGATTGCCAGCTACGAAAGGCGGCAAGAATAACGGCTTTTATAGGTCATTCCTATTACGCGCCCCGCTCGCGTTGCTGCTGCCGCGGCCTTTGTGGAACAATGCCCGCATGTCTTAAATTCAGGCGTTTACGAGGTTGTGTGCCGTGATCGATTCCGATGGTTTTCGCCCGAATGTCGGCATCATTCTGACCAATGATGTCGGCCAGGTGCTGTGGGCGCGTCGGATAAACCAGGACGCTTGGCAGTTTCCGCAGGGCGGGATCAATGACCATGAGTCGCCGGAAGAAGCGCTGTACCGCGAATTGAACGAAGAAGTTGGCCTTGAACAGCAGGATGTGAAAATTCTCGCCTGCACCCGAGGCTGGTTGCGTTATCGTCTGCCTCAGCGCCTGGTGCGCACGCACAGCCAGCCGCTGTGCATCGGGCAGAAACAGAAGTGGTTCCTCCTGCGTTTGACTGGCGCAGAGGATCGGGTGCGCATGGACCTGACCGGTAAGCCGGAGTTCGACGGCTGGCGCTGGGTCAGTTACTGGTACCCGCTGGGCCAGGTGGTGACATTCAAGCGCGAGGTTTACCGTCGCGCCCTCAAGGAACTCGCTCCGCGCCTCTTGGCGCGGGACTGACACAGGCTAGAGCCAAGTATGCTCAATACGCTGCGCAAGATTGTCCAGGAAGTAAATGCCGCCAAGGACCTCAAGGCGGCGCTGGGCATTATCGTGCAGCGAGTGCGCGAGGCTATGGGCAGCCAGGTCTGCTCGGTCTACCTGCTCGACCCGGAAAGCAATCGCTTTGTGCTGATGGCCACCGAGGGCTTGAACAAGAAAGCCATCGGCAAGGTCAGCATGGCCCCCAACGAGGGCTTGGTCGGCCTGGTCGGCACCCGCGAAGAGCCGCTCAACCTCGAACACGCTTCCGAGCACCCACGCTACCGCTACTTTGCCGAAACCGGCGAGGAGCGTTACGCCTCCTTTCTCGGTGCGCCGATCATTCACCACCGCAAGGTGATGGGCGTATTGGTTATCCAGCAGAAAGAACAGCGCCAGTTCGACGAAGGCGAAGAAGCCTTCCTAGTCACCATGAGCGCCCAGCTCGCCGGGGTTATCGCCCACGCCGAGGCCACCGGTTCGATCCGCGGCCTGGGTCGGCAGGGCAAGGGCATTCAGGAAGCCAAGTTCATCGGCGTACCCGGCTCGCCTGGCGCAGCCGTGGGCACCGCAGTGGTGGTCCTGCCGCCGGCTGATCTGGAAGTGGTGCCGGATAAGACCGTCGACGACATCGCCGCCGAGCTGGCCCTGTTCAATGATGCTCTGGAAGGCGTACGCAGCGACATGCGCGCGTTGTCGGCGAGAATGGCCACGCAGCTGCGCCCGGAAGAGCGCGCGCTGTTCGATGTCTACCTGATGATGCTGGAAGACGCCGCCCTGGGTAACGAGGTGGTCAAGGTCATTCGCACCGGCCAGTGGGCCCAGGGCGCACTGCGTCAGGTGATTGGCGAGCACATCAATCGTTTTGAACTGATGGACGACGCCTACCTGCGTGAGCGCGCCAGCGATGTCAAAGACCTCGGTCGACGCCTGCTCGCCTACCTGCAGCAGGCGCGGCAGCAGACCTTGGTGTACCCGGACAACTGCATTCTGGTCAGCGAAGAGCTGTCGCCGGCGATGCTTGGCGAAGTGCCGGAAGGCAAGCTGGTTGGCCTGGTTTCGGTGCAGGGCTCGGGTAACTCGCATGTGGCCATCTTTGCGCGGGCCATGGGTATTCCCACGGTCATGGGCGTGGTCGACCTGCCGTATTCGAAGATCGACGGTATTCAGCTGATCGTCGACGGCTACCACGGTGAGGTGTTCACCAACCCGAGCGAAGTGTTGCGCAAGCAATACGCCGAAGTGGTCGAGGAAGAACGCCAGCTGGCGCAGGGTCTTGATGCACTGCGCGCCTTGCCGTGCGAAACCCTCGACGGCCACCGTATGCCGCTGTGGGTCAACACCGGCCTGCTTGCTGATGTAAAGCGCGCCCAGGAGCGCGGTGCCGAAGGCGTTGGTCTGTACCGCACCGAAGTGCCTTTTATGATCAAGGAGCGCTTCCCCAGCGAGAAAGAGCAGTTGGCGATCTACCGCGAGCAGCTTGCCGCCTTCCACCCGCTGCCGGTGACCATGCGCAGCCTGGATATCGGCGGTGACAAGGCGCTGAGCTATTTCCCGATCAAGGAAGACAACCCCTTCCTCGGCTGGCGCGGTATTCGCGTCACCCTCGACCACCCGGAAATCTTCCTAGTGCAGACCCGCGCCATGCTTAAGGCCAGCGAAGGGTTGAATAACCTGCGCATTCTGCTGCCGATGATTTCCGGGATTCAGGAGCTGGAAGAGGCGCTGCACTTGATTCACCGTGCTTGGGGTGAAGTGCGCGATGAAGGCACCGACGTGCCACTGCCGCCGGTCGGGGTGATGATTGAGATTCCCGCAGCGGTCTATCAGGTGCGCGAACTGGCGCGCCAAGTCGACTTCCTCTCGGTCGGCTCGAATGACCTGACCCAATACTTGTTGGCCGTGGATCGTAACAACCCTCGCGTTGCTGATCTTTACGACTTCCTCCATCCGGCGGTCTTGCAGGCGCTGCGCCTGGTAGTGGCCGGCGCCCACGCCGAAGGCAAGCCGGTGAGCATTTGCGGCGAGATGGCCGGTGATCCGGCGTGCGCAGTATTGCTGATGGCGATGGGCTTCGATGGCTTGTCGATGAACGCCACCAACCTGCCCAAGGTGAAATGGCTGCTGCGGCAGATCAGCCTGGGCAAAGCCCAGGAGCTGCTGGGCCAAGTGATGAACATCGACAACCCACAGGTGATTCACAGCACCCTGCAGCTGGCCCTGCGCAACCTCGGCCTGGGTCGGATGATCAATCCGGCGTCAGATATTCAGGCGTGAGTGCTCGCGGCTCATGCTGACGCTCGCCGCAACCCCCATGCAATTGCGCCAACTGACCACGCTGCGGCTGTCGGCAGCCAGCGCATTGGTCTGTCAGGGGCATAGTTTCTGGGTGTTGGCCGATGATGCGCTGGTGCTGCAGCGCTACAGCCTGAGCGGCGACTGGCAGGCCGAGCTGACTCTGCTCCCCGGCGAATTACCCCGCGATGCCAAGCTGCGCAAGCGCCTAAAGCCCGACTTCGAAGCCTTGATATCATTGCCCGCTGACAGCCTGTTGGCGTTAGGTTCCGGTTCCACCGAACGCCGCTGTCGCGGTTGTCTGGTTGAGGCTGGGAATGTGCGCGTGATCGACCTTAATCCCTTGTACCGGGCGCTCGCTGAGCACTTTCAGGACCTGAATATCGAAGGCGGCGTGGTCTATCGCGAGCAGGTGCTGCTGGCGCAGCGCGGCAATGGTCGCGGCCGAGAAAACGCCCTGGTGCTGCTCGATTTGCCGCATGTGCTGCGCGATCTACAGGACGGACAACTGAGTGCCGCTGCATTGCAGCAGATCGTGCCGCTGCAATTACCGGAGCTGGACGGTGTGCAATTGAGCCTCACCGATCTCAGCGTGGCGCCCAGTGGCGCGCTGTATTTCACGGCATCGGCGGAAGCTACTGATTCCAGCTACCTGGACGGTGCCTGCGTTGGCAGCGTGCTTGGGCGGCTGGACGCGCAACTGAATATCGTCGCGCTGAACCGCTTGGCGCCAGTGGTGAAGATCGAAGGGCTGGCCTTTCAGGCCGATGGTCGACCCCTGCTGGTGGCGGATGCCGACGACCCGGCGATTGCCGCGCCGCTGTTTACCTTGGATGAGCTCAGCGAACCTGTGCGCAGCGACTGAGCGGCCTCAACAGGGAACGAGCACCTCACCCAGATAACTGCCATGGCTGCCGAACGTGCGTTCGGTGAGCGTGCGGCTGCCGTCGGCATTCACAATCAAGGCGGTGCTGGCGCGCGTGCCGTAGCTGGCGCTGGCAATAAACACGCTGGAAAGCAGGCGTTCGCCGGTTAGGCCGATACCGGTTTGCGGCAGCTCCGCGTCCGCCGCACCGGTGGGGTCGGCCAACAGCTTGAGCAACATTTGTGGGGTGGCTTCATGCAGGCCGTCGCTCAGGGCCTGCTTGGCCCGCTGCAGCTTGGGCCAGGGTGTATTCAGGTCGGCATTCGACAGGCCGTGTACGCCTTCCGCCAAGGGCGTGGCGTTCCCGGTATGGGAGTTGAAGTGCCAGAGTTGCTGAGGGTCACCCAGCAGCAGGTTAAAGCCGCTGTAGTGGTGCCGCTGCTCGTGCAGGTCTTGTAGAAATGTATCGATGCTGCTTTCGCCACTAAGAAAGGCCACCGGTAGCTCGCCACGAGAGCGGCTGCCTAATGCCTGGCCGGGGGCGCGAATATTGGTCAGTGCGGCAAAGCGTCCGCCCGGACCGATACCCAGCCAGGTACCTCCGGCTTGCAGATCGCGCCCGGCAATCAGTCCCGGTCTGTCGGGCCATTCGGCCAGAGGTTGGCTCGGGCGGGCATAGAACTCATCGCGGTTGGCGGCCACCAGCAGCGGTTGGGCATGGCCCGGTCGCCAGGCCAGGACGATCAGGCACATGATCAGCTCCCTAATTTCGCCAGCACGCCGGCATTGTCCAGCTCCTGGCCCAGGTGCAGGCGTACCTTGCGCGCGCCGCAGCCGAGGCCAAGCTCCAGCAGAATGCGTTCTTCAACCTGAGACAAACCGCCCTCCAGGCGTTCCAGCGGTTGAATCAGCAGTTGTGGTGGTCGGCTCAGACGCAGGAAGCGATGGGGCAACAGGGCCGTGATACCGCCCAGCAGCAGGTGTTGGGCTGCCGCAAAATCTGCCACCAATAGGCGTGGGTTGCTGAACGCAGGGTCCGCTTGCAAGTGCAGTACGCGGCCACTCTGCAGGTGCGTCAGGTGCATCTGGTTACAGCTCAGCTTCAGGTACAGGGTCGGGCGCATGCTGGTCTATTCCACAGGCGATGCAGGCACTTTACGCAAAGCCAGGACGGACATCCATCGCCCAAAGTAGAGTCCGGCCCTGTGCATCCGTTACCATGCCGGATTGTTTGCGGGGGTGCTGATGGAACTGCTGCTGTATTTGGTCCTGGGGGCTGCCGCCGGAACGCTTGCCGGGTTATTTGGGGTGGGCGGCGGCATTATCATCGTGCCGGTGCTGGTGCTGAGTTTTGCTGCGCAGGGCTTTGATCCGATGATTCTGACCCACCTGGCGGTCGGTACGTCGCTGGCGACGATCATCTTCACCTCGATCAACTCGGTGCTAGAACATCAGCGCAAAGGCGCGGTGCTGTGGCCGGTATTTGCCTGGATGACCCTGGGCATTCTGCTCGGTGCCGGGTTGGGCGCAATGACTGCAGCGGCGATTCAGGGGCCGCTGCTGCAGAAGATCATCGGCGTGTTTGCGATCATTATTGCCGTGCAAATGGCCCTGGAACTGAAACCCAAAGCCAGCCGCACTGTCCCAGGCAAGCCGGCGCTGACCCTGGCCGGTGGCGTGATTGGCTGGGCCTCGGCGATTTTCGGGATTGGCGGCGGTTCGCTGACTGTGCCATTCCTGACTTGGCGCAGCGTTGCGATGCAGCAGGCGGTGGCCACGTCTTCGGCCTGCGGTTTGCCGATTGCGATAGCCAGCGCCCTGAGTTTTATCTGGCTGGGCTGGGATAAACCCGCGCTGCCAGAGTGGAGCCTGGGCTTTGTCTACCTGCCGGCGTTGGTCGGCATTGCGATCCCCAGCATGTACTTTGCTCGTGTCGGCGCACGCTTGGCGCACAAGCTGTCGCCGCGCCTGCTCAAGCGTCTGTTTGCCCTGCTGCTGTTTAGCGTGGGCCTGAGTTTCCTCGTTTAAGGAGTTTTTGATGCTGCCTTACCCGCAGATCGACCCAGTTGCGCTGGCCCTTGGCCCACTGAAAATCCATTGGTACGGCCTGATGTACCTGATCGGCATCGGCGGCGCTTGGTGGCTGGCCTCGCGCCGGGTCAACGCCTTCGCGCCGACTTGGAACAAGGAGAAGCTCTCCGATCTGGTGTTCTGGGTCGCCATGGGCGTGATCCTCGGTGGCCGCCTGGGGTACGTGCTGTTCTACGATTTGGCTGCCTATATCGCCGAACCGGTGCGCATGCTGCGCATCTGGGAAGGCGGCATGTCGTTCCACGGCGGGTTGATCGGCGTAATGCTGGCCACCTGGTGGTTCGGCAAGCGCAACAACAAGAGCTTCTTTGAGCTGATGGACTTTATTGCGCCGCTGGTGCCGATTGGCTTGGGTGCTGGGCGTATCGGCAACTTCATCAACGCCGAACTGTGGGGCAAGGCGACCGACGTGCCGTGGGCGATGATCTTCCCCACCGACCCGCAGCAACTGGCGCGCCACCCCTCGCAGCTGTACCAATTCGCCTTGGAAGGTGTGGCGCTGTTCGCCATCCTTTGGTTCTACTCGCGCAAGCCGCGGCCGACCATGGCCGTGTCCGGCATGTTTGCCATGTGCTACGGGATCTTCCGTTTTATCGTTGAGTTCGTCCGCGTGCCGGATGCTCAACTTGGTTACCTGGCAGGCGGCTGGTTGACCATGGGCCAGGTACTCTGCGTGCCGATGATCCTCGGTGGCCTGGGTCTGATCGCCTATGCCTACAAGCGCCAGGCGGCGCAGGAGGCCGTGCAATGAAACAGTACCTCGACCTGATGCGCCTGGTGCGCGAGACGGGCACCTTCAAGAGTGACCGTACTGGCACTGGCACCTACAGTATTTTTGCCCATCAGATGCGTTTCAACCTGGCAGACGGCTTCCCGCTGGTGACCACCAAGAAGTGCCACCTGAAATCCATCATTCACGAGCTGCTGTGGTTCCTCCAGGGCGACACCAACATCAAGTACCTGAAGGACAACGGTGTGCGCATTTGGGACGAGTGGGCCGACGAGAATGGCGACCTCGGCCCGGTCTATGGCTACCAGTGGCGCAGCTGGCCGGCGCCGAACGGTGAGTCGATCGACCAGATCAGCAAGCTGATCGAGATGATCAAGAAGAATCCGGACTCGCGCCGTCTGATCGTCTCCGCCTGGAACCCGGCGCTGGTCGAGCAGATGGCCCTGCCGCCGTGTCATGCGCTGTTCCAGTTCTATGTGGCCGACGGCAAGCTGAGCTGCCAGCTTTATCAGCGCTCGGCGGATATCTTTCTTGGGGTGCCGTTCAACATTGCCAGTTATGCGCTGCTGACGCTGATGGTTGCTCAGGTCTGCGGCCTGCAGCCCGGTGACTTCATCTGGACTGGCGGCGACTGTCACCTATACGCCAACCATATCGAGCAGACCGACCTGCAACTGAGCCGTGAGCCGCTGCCGCTGCCGGTGATGAAGCTCAATCCCGAGGTGAAGGACCTGCTGGCGTTCAAGTTTGAGGACTTCGAGCTGGTCGGCTACCAGGCGCATCCGCATATTCCGGCGCCTGTCGCGGTCTGATCGTTAATCGCGGCCATGGCCGCGATGTCTTAGAGCTAGAGCAACTCAGCCGCCAACTGCTGCACCTGCTCCTGGCGTTCGCTGTCTTCCAGCGTTGCACCGGGGTTGAGCGATGACCATTCCGGGTGCGCGCGGGCTTTGTGCAGGGCCTCCGGCAGCTTGCCTTCGCGCCAGCTGGTGTCCTGCGGCGTGCTCAGGTTGATGGCCTCAACCGCAGCATGGCCACGGGCTTCCAGTGCTTGCAGTAGCAGCTGTTGACGCAGCGCGAGCAGACGCAGCACGGCGTCGTCCACGGTCAGCTCGCGTTGGCCCTTGAGTTTGCCTTTCAGCCGCGCGCCATAGCCGCGCAGGGTTTGCGCGCTGCCGCCGAGCACGGCGCCGATCAGCGCGGCTGCACCGAGGGTGATGCCGCCGACCAGCAGATCTACGCCCACCCCGGTGGCCGCACCCGCCGCCATACCGCCGCCGATATTGATGCCGAGTTGCTTGAGAGTTTCCGGGTTGAACAGGTCGTCGCCCCAGCGACCGTCGAGCAAGGGCAGGTCACCGGCCTTGGCATCATCCTGGCGGAAGGCATACAGACGCAGCAGGGCTTCCACACAGCGTTGTTCGCGCTGGCGAATAGTTTGATGCAGGTCGCGGATTGCACCCTGTTCCAGCACCGCTTGCGCCGCCACGCTACGGCGGCAGGCGGCGCAGTCCAGCAGCAGTTCGGCGATCAGCCGCGCAGCGCTGCTTTTGCGTAATTGGCGCTGCGCCAGGTGATCGTCGATCAAGCGTTGCAGTTGCGGTCGGGCTTTTTCCTGCAGCAGCGCCAGGCTGTCGTACAGGCGTCGTTCGCCATCCAGCGGCGGCGCCACGCTGTCGAAACACACCAGAGCATGTAGGCCAAGGCGGGCCAGGGCATCGCGCCAGTTTCGCTCGCGGTGTTGGTTGCTGCTGACGAAGTTCAGCACCGGCAGCAAGGGTTTGCCGCACATGGCCAGTACGGCCAGCTCATCACGGTATTTGGCCAGCACCGGCTCGCGCGCATCGATCACATAGAGGCCGGCATCCGAGGCCAGCAGCTGGCGCAGCACCTTGGCTTCCTGCTCGAAACGCTGGCGTGCTTCGCTGCCGTCGAGAAAGCGCGCCAGCCTTGCCGGACCGTCCAGGCGTTCGCCGGGGCGATCCAGGCGTTCCAGATAATCGAGCAGGGCGATGGCGTCTTCCAGACCGGGGGTGTCGTACAGCTCCAGCAGCGCCTCGCCGTCCACCGACAGCCGTGCGCCTTCGACGTGGCGGGTGGTGCTGGGGCGATGGGACACCTCACCAAAGCCGACATCGCGGGTCAGCGTGCGCAGCAGCGAGGTCTTGCCGACATTGGTATGGCCGACCACGGCCAGCTTGAGGGCTTTAGTCATGGCCATGCTCCAGCCAGCTGAACGGCGCACTGTCGCTGTAGCTCAGCTGCAATTGCTCCAGGGCGCGGTGCCAGTCGCCCAAGCGGGCGCTGTCCAGCGCTTCACCGGGCGGTGGGGGCAGCAGCCAGATCCGCGTAGCGCTGGCCGTACGCGCCAGTTCTCCGAGCAGCGCCAGGCTGCCGCGATCCGGCGAGCGGCGCGGGTCGCAGGCAATAAGCAGGCGCGCCGGTGGGAAACGACTGAGCTGGTCGAGCAGCTGGTTGCGCTGTTCGCGGCTGTCGATCACTCCGGCATCGCCGACGCCCTTGGGTAGCGCGGGTGGCCAGCTGCGTTGCGGGTCCAGCTCGACGGCTACCAGCAGCGCGCCCTGGCTACCTTCGGTATGGCTGCCTGCATGCGGCTGATGCAGCTGCGTCGGAGCCTCATCGCACACCCCGAGGCGTTCGCTGCTCGGTTGTAGGCGTTCGCGCAGCAGGCTGTAGCCCGGCAAGCTGAGGTCCAGGCTCAGCGCCGCACAACCGCGACGCCAGCGCCATAGACAGAACAGCAGCAGGCCCAGGCGCGGCAGTAGGCCATAGACCACCAATACGCCGACCAGCCAGCCGGCCCAGCTAAGCCGCGCGCTTTCGTTGGCCAGAGCGCTGTCGCCGCTGGCGCGGATTAACTCAGCATCCGGCAGACTAAAACCCAGTAGCGCCGGCAGGGTGCCGATGGCTTGGGTCATGGCGATAAAGCTGTCGCCGCCAAGCAGGGTGCTTTCCCAAACAAAGCCGTAACGGCGGGTGGCCAACAGGGCCAGCAGGGTCAGCAGCGCGGTGATTAAGGTCAGCAGCCAGAAGCCCTGTACCAGTACGCCCAGGCCCCAGCGACTGAGGCGCTGGCGTTGCAACATCAACAGCAGGGCAGGGGCCAGTTGTGCGGCTTGGGCGTCGCGCGCGAGCTTGGCGCTCAGCCATAACCACAGATGGCCGAGGGCGCCCGCGCTGTCGCGGCTTAGCAGCAGCCCCAGCGCCCAGCCCAGCAGCAGAAGCAGGTTCAGCCCGAGCAGGCTGCCCAGGGCCCAGAACACATTGACCGGGCGCAAACCATCGCCCAACGCTGCCACTGCCAGGCCGCTGCCGCTGAGGATGGCCAGCAGCACCAGCAACAACCCAGCCAGGCGTGCGCCGTGTAACCAATGCTGCAGCGCCGATACCTGGCCGTCGCGTTCGCCCAGCGCCCAGGCACGATTCTGGATGCGCTCAGCGAGTGCCCCTCCTTTGGCCTGGGCGCGACGGTTGGCTTCGCTGTCGTCCAGCGGGCCGGCATGCTCCTCACGCAAGCGAATGGTTTCACTGAGCCAGAGGCGCTGCAGTCGGCTGGGCGTGGGGGTGTTGAGTGGGCTCACGCGGTGTTCCATAGCTGAGTGGAAGCCAGAGCATAACCGTAGCGGCCGGTACATGGCACCGCGGTGCATGCGTGTACTACTGTGGCCAGTCCAGCTAGTCTGTCGTCAGCGGGCGGCTGCATGTATCGATCACTAGCCCCTGAATGCATAACAATAAAAGCGAGTGCCATCGTGAAGTTACCGCATCTGGATTGGGTCAATCAGGATTCGCCCTACCTGCGTCAGCATCAGCAGGGTTTTCGTGCGCTGAGTTTTGACGATGAACTGGAGCAGGCGTTCAAGCGTTATCACGCCAACGTGTTTCTGCGACGTATGCGCTGGTCATTGCTGGTGGCGACGCTGATGGCGCTGTTGTTTGTGTTGCTGGATGCGATCAACCTGCCGGATCCACTGCGCGGCCGGATACTCGCCCTACGACTGGGGGTCATCCAGCCGATGCTGCTCCTGGCCTGGCTGGCCACCTACCGACCGGGTTTGCGTGATCATCTGCAGCTGATCGGCGGCATCGTGGCGTTACTCTCCGGCCTGGCCGTGGCGGGCATCATTGGCCTGGCCCGTTACCACCACTTTGCGCTGCCCTATGAGGGCATCATTCTGGTCACGGTGTTCTTCTACTTCCTCACCGGGTTGCGCTTCACCACTGCGGTGTTGTGTGGCTGGCTGACTTTCTTCGCCTATCTGGCTGTGGAATTGAGCCTGGGGCTGGCAGGCGAATTGCTCCTGAGCAACGCCCTTTTCCTGGCGCTGGCCAACATCATTGGCTCGGTGGGCTGCTATTCCCTCGAGTACGCCACGCGGCAGAACTTCCTGGCCAATGGGCTGTTGCAGGACCTGGCCGAGAAGGATTTCCTCACCGGACTGCTTAACCGTCGCGCCTTCAGTGAGCGTGCCGAGCGCAGCTGGCGTCAGGCGCAGCGCGATAAGCAGGCCCTGGGCGTGGTGATGATGGATGTGGACTTCTTCAAACGTTACAACGACCACTATGGCCACGCGGCCGGCGACGAGGCGCTGCGCCAGGTGGCTCGGGTGATTGGCGAGTATGCCCGGCGGCCGTTGGATTGCGCGGCGCGCTATGGCGGTGAGGAGTTTGTCGGCGTTTGGTATGGCCTGGAGGAAGCGCAACTGCTGGCGATTCTGCAGGACATTCGCAGCGCCATCGAAGGTCTGGGCTTGACGCATGCTCATTCGGATGCCGCCGGCGTGGTCACGCTGAGCATCGGCATGGCCTACCTGACCCCGCAGCCGCATCAGAGTATGGGCGATGCCTTGCGCCTGGCAGATGTCGCGCTCTACTTGGCCAAGGAGCAGGGGCGCAACCGCGTGGTGGGTAAGCGCCAGGATGGTTAAGGGTACTGAGTCTGTTCAGGGGAAGGCTTCAATGATCGCTACGCAGACGGTATTCTCGCGTCTATGAAAAATTCCCTGCCTCTCTGCATGATCGCCGCCCTCGCGGAAAACCGCGTCATTGGCCGCGATAACCAACTGCCCTGGCATTTGCCGGCGGATCTCAAGCACTTCAAGGCGCTGACCCTCGGCAAGCCGATCATCATGGGTCGCAAGACCTGGGACTCGCTCGGTCGCCCCTTGCCGGGTCGGCTTAATCTGGTGGTCAGCCGTCAGCCTGGCTTGCAGCTGGAAGGTGCAGAAGTGTTCGCCAGCCTCGACGCCGCGCTTGAGCGGGCTGAAGCCTGGGCGCGCGAAGAGGATGCCGAGGAACTGATGCTGATCGGTGGTGCGCAGTTGTACGAACTGGGCCTGGCCCAGGCCGAACGCCTGTACCTGACTCGCGTCGGCATCAGCCCTCAGGGCGATGCCTACTTCCCTGACGTGGATGAGGCTGGCTGGCACCTGTCTTCCGCCATCGAACACCCGGAAGGCATGGAAACGCCGGGCTATGTGTTTGAAGTGTGGGATCGCAAATAGCCCGTTCGGGCTGAGTTTTTCTGTGCAGCATTGATCTCCGCCAGGCTGGCCGTCGGAAGAGCGTGTCACGCTGCTCATCGTCGTTGTGTCGTGTTAATCCATGCCAGGCGCTGCCTTGCTGGCCGCTACGCTGTCTCTTGTCGTTTGCCCTCTACAGGTTGTTCTCCATGCATGACGCTGATGCCGATCACGCCGAGCCGGATCGTATTGCCGCGCTCTTTATTCGCCACCCGCTCTGGGAAGATGGCCTGGCGCTGCTGCTGGGTACCGCCATGGTGGCGCTGGGCATCACCTTGTACAGCCAGGCCGGGTTGCTCACAGGCGGCACGGTGGGTCTGGCCTTTCTGATGAAGTACCTGCTTGGCTGGCCCTTCGGTCTGGTGTTCTTTCTGATCAACCTGCCGTTCTATGCCCTGGCCATCTGGCGTATGGGCTGGCCGTTCACCCTGCGCACCTTCTGTGCGGTGGGGATGGTCTCGCTGTTGGCCGAATTAACCCCGCACTGGATCGGCTTCACTCACCTGAATGTGGTGTATGCCGCGCTGTTCGGCGGTTTCGCGATGGGCCTGGGGCTGCTGATGCTGTTCCGTCACCGCGCCAGCCTCGGCGGGGTGAATATCCTCGCGCTGTACCTGCAGGAACGTTTCGGCCTGCGCGCCGGCAAGGTGCAGATGGCCATTGATGTGCTGATCGTGCTGGGTGCCGTGCTGGTTGTGCCGCTGGATAAGGTGGCGCTGTCGATCCTCGGTGCGCTGGCGCTGAATATGGTGCTGGCGATCAACCACCGCGCCGGGCGCTACATGGGCGTCAGCTGAAAACAAAAAGCCCGGCACTAGGCCGGGCTTGTGTCTGCTGCGTGTTGGTTTACGGCACCAGTTTGTCCAACAGGGCCTTGTCACGCACTGCACCCTTGTCGGCGCTGGTGGCGAGCAGGGCGTAGGCCTTGAGTGCTGTGGTCACTTTGCGCGGGCGCACTTCTACCGGCTTCCAGCCTTTCTTGTCCTGTTCCACGCGGCGTGCGGCCAGCTCTTCATCGCTGATCAGCAGGTTGATCGAGCGCTCGTGGATGTTGATCAGGATCTTGTCGCCTTCGCGCACCAGGCCGATGGCACCACCTGCTGCGGCTTCCGGCGAGGCGTGGCCGATGGACAGGCCCGAGGTGCCGCCGGAGAAGCGGCCGTCAGTGAGCAGGGCGCAGGCTTTGCCCAGGCCTTTGGACTTCAGGTAGGACGTCGGGTAGAGCATTTCCTGCATGCCCGGGCCGCCTTTCGGGCCTTCGTAGCGGATGATGACGATATCACCAGCCTGCACTTCGTCGGCGAGGATGCCGCGCACGGCGCTGTCCTGGCTCTCGAAGATTTTCGCGGAGCCTTCGAAGACGTGGATGGACTCATCCACACCCGCGGTTTTCACCACGCAGCCGTCGACGGCGATATTGCCGTACAGCACGGCCAGGCCGCCTTCTTGCGAATACGCATGCTCGACGCTGCGGATGCAACCGTTTTCACGGTCATCATCCACGGTGTCCCAGCGGGTGCTCTGGCTAAACGCGGTCTGTGTCGGGATGCCGGCCGGGCCTGCACGGAAGAAGGTATGCACGGCTTCATCGTCGGTCTGGGTGATGTCCCATTTGGCGATGGCTTCGGCCATGGACGTGCTGTGTACGGTCGGCAGGTCAGTGTGCAGCAGGCCGCCACGGGCCAGCGAACCGAGGATGCTGAAGATGCCGCCGGCGCGGTGCACGTCTTCCATGTGGTACTTCTGGATGTTCGGCGCGACTTTGCACAGCTGCGGTACTTTGCGCGACAGACGGTCGATATCGCGCAAGTCGAAATCGACTTCGCCCTCCTGTGCGGCAGCCAGCAGGTGGAGGATGGTGTTGGTTGAGCCGCCCATGGCGATGTCCAGGGTCATAGCGTTCTCGAACGCCTTGAAGTTGGCGATGTTGCGCGGCAGCACCGACGCGTCGCCTTCACCGTAGTAGCGCTTGCACAGCTCGACGGCGGTGCGGCCGGCTTGCAGGAACAGCTGTTCGCGGTCGCTGTGGGTGGCCAGGGTCGAACCGTTGCCCGGCAGGGCCAGACCCAGGGCTTCCATCAGGCAGTTCATCGAGTTGGCGGTAAACATGCCGGAGCAGCTGCCGCAGGTCGGGCAGGCGCTGCGCTCATATTCGGCAACTTTTTCGTCACTGGCCGTGTCGTCGGCGGCGATCACCATGGCGTCGACCAAGTCCAGACCGTGGCTGGCCAGCTTGGTCTTGCCCGCTTCCATTGGGCCGCCGGACACGAAAATCACCGGGATGTTCAGGCGCAGCGATGCCAGCAACATGCCGGGGGTGATCTTGTCGCAGTTACTGATGCAGACGATGGCGTCGGCGCAGTGGGCGTTGACCATGTACTCCACGGAGTCGGCGATGATCTCGCGGCTTGGCAGCGAATAGAGCATACCGTCGTGACCCATGGCGATGCCGTCGTCGACCGCGATAGTGTTGAATTCCTTGGCCACGCCGCCGTGTTTTTCGATCTCGCGGGCGACCAGCTGGCCCATGTCCTTCAGGTGCACGTGGCCGGGCACGAACTGGGTGAAGGAGTTGGCGATGGCGATGATCGGCTTCTTGAAGTCTTCGTCCTTCATCCCGGTGGCGCGCCACAGGGCGCGAGCGCCGGCCATATTGCGGCCGTGGGTGGATGTTTTCGAGCGGTAATCAGGCATGGCGGTTTCCTGCGACTAATTCGGGGTATGTGTGCGGTGAGCGTCGTTGGGCGGCAGGTCGCCGCAGGGTTGTGGGGCTGCATGACGAAACGGGATCACCGTTCGGGCAGCCGGAGCTCACGGGTCCGCCGGGGGGTGCCAGGCGATGAATCGCTTGATTCTACGCCCGGCAGGGTATGTGGGGAAGGCTGCTGGTTAGGGGCGGTCGCTGCGCAGGATGTAGGCGGGGATTTGCTCCAGCGCAATCTCGCGGTTGACCGCGCCGAGCTTCATCGCTTCTCTGGGCATGCCATAGACCACGCAACTGGCTTCGTCCTGGCCGAGGGTGAGGGCGCCGGCGTCGTGCATTTCGCGCAGGCCACGGGCGCCGTCGTCGCCCATGCCGGTCATGATGATGCCGGTGGCATTGGCCCCGGCGGCGCGGGCGGTGGAGCGAAACAGCACGTCGACCGAGGGTTTATGACGGGATACGGGCGGGCCGTCGACCACTTCGACCAGGTATTGCGCACCACTGCGCTTGAGCAGCATATGGCGTCCGCCGGGGGCGATCAGGGCGCGCCCGGGTATGACACGGTCGCCATTGCGGGCTTCTATTACTTCGATCTGGCAGAGGCCGTTGAGGCGCTCGGCGAACGCTGCGGTGAAGCGTTCGGGCATGTGCTGGACAATGACGATACCCGGGCAGACGCGTGGCAACGCAGTGAGCACGTATTCCAGGGCCTGTGTGCCACCGGTGGAGGTGCCAAGGGCGATGATGCGCTCGGTGGTGCGGGTCATGGCATTGCCACTGCCCGGGGCGAGTATGGCGTCGGCGTTGAGTTTCGGGGTCGGCTGTACGGGCGGTGATGCGGGCGTGAGGCGCTTGAGCCGGGCCTGAGAGGCGGCGCGAATGGCGCTGACCAGCTCCTCGGTGGCCTCCAGCAGGAACTGGCGCAGGCCACCTTGTGGCTTGGTGACGATGGCCACCGCGCCTGCTGCCATGGCTTCCATGGTGGTGGCTGCGCCTCTCTCGGTGAGGGTCGAGCAGATCACCACGGGCGTCGGGTGTTCGGCCATCAGCTTCTTGAGGAAGGTGATGCCGTCCATGCGCGGCATTTCCACGTCCAGGACAATCACGTCAGGCCAGTTACGTTGCATCTTGTCCATGGCGAAGAGGGGGTCGGCAGCTGTGCCGATCACCTCGATACCTGCGTGTTCGGACAGGCTCCCGCTCAACACTTGGCGGACGACAGCGGAGTCGTCGACGATCATCACCTTGATGTTCTTCATGATGGTTGCGCCTCATAGCGGCGTGTAGCGATCTGTTGTTGAGAGGGGCAGCGCAGTGCGACGTGGCCGCTCCGTATGTCGAAAATCAGGTTGCGGTAGCCCCGCCCGCCGGCATGCCGAGCGTGGCAACGCAGGCCGTGAGCGGCGAGCAGTTCCAGGCCTGCGCTGACGTTTGTTTCGCCAATGTTGCGCGGCGTCAGGGCGCCAAACATGTTGCCGCCGCCGAACAGGCTGATGCGGTAGTCCTCGATATGGGTGCCACTGGCATTAACCTCCTTGAGCAGCAGGTGCAGCGCTTCGTCGGCATAGCGGCCATCCAGTTGCTCACCCTGGCGGTTGCGGCTGGGGAGCATGTAATGGCACATGCCACCGAGCCGTTCGCGGGGATGCCACAGCACCAGCGACACGCACGAACCCAATAACGTGCGGATGCGCGTGTGGCGGTCACCGAAGTAGAGATCCCCTGGTTGCAGGAATATCTCGATAACGCCCTCGGGCTTATGCATGAGGCTTGCGGTAAATGGAGGGTCGCAGGGCCTGCAGCTCGTCGCTGAAGCCGTTAAGGCTTTCCGAGTGGCTGACGAAGAAGTACCCCCCCGGCCGCAGCCGTGCACTCAGGCGTTGGACCACCTGGCGTTTGGTGGGTTGGTCGAAATAGATCATCACATTGCGCAGGAAGATCACGTCGAACAGGCCGACGTCAGGCAAGGCATTGTTGAGGTTGATCTGGCGAAAGCTGATCCGCTGCTTGAGCGACGGCTCCAGGGTGAACAGGCCGGCATGCTGGCCGGTGCCTTGCAGGCAGTGGCGATGCAGCAGATCGCGCGGGATGCCACTGGCATCCTCCAGGGGATAGATACCGGCGCGCGCCTTGTCGAGGATGCGTGTGCTGATGTCCGAGGCGAGTATCTCCCATGGCCGCGGGCCCAGACAGTCGGCCAGGAGCAGGGCGAGGGTGTAGGGTTCCTCGCCACTGGAGCACGCCGCGCTCCAGACGCGCAGCGGTTGGCTTGTGCTGCGCAGTTCGTTTTGTAGGCGCTCGCGGAGAAAGTCGAAATGCTTGGGCTCGCGGAAGAAGTAGGTTTCGTTGGTGGTCAGCAGGTCGACCGCAGTCTGCAACTCGGCCTGGTCCTTGAGCAGCAACTGGAAATAATCGCCGAAGCTGTTCAGCCCGTAGTGGCGCAGGCGCTTGCTCAGGCGACCGGCGATCAGCTGGCGTTTGGCCTCACCCATGGCGATGCCGGCTATCTCGTAGATCATGTCGCGAAACTGCTGGAATTCGCGGTTGCTCAGGTTGGTGACACTCATTGCAGGCTCCTGGGCTCAGGCCGATTCGGGCAGTTCGCGACCGGCGAGTAACTGCAGGTCATCGAGCGACAGCACGCGGCCAATGTCGAGCAGCACCACTAGACGTGTATCGAGCTTGCCCATGCCGATGAGGAAGTCGGTGGGAATTTGGCTGCCGAAGCTGGGCGGCGGTTCGATGTCCTGTTCGGGAATCTCCAGCACGGCATTCACCGCCTCGACGACGATGCCGATGACCTGGTCGATACCGCTGCGCTGGACTTCCAGAATGACGATGCAGGAGCGCCGACTGACCTGGGTGGCCCCCTGGCCGAAGCGCTGACGCAGGTCCAGGATCGGCACTACACCGCCGCGCAGGTTGATCACGCCGAGGATGCTCGGTGGCATCAGCGGTACCGGCGTAAGGTGCCCATATTCGATGATCTCGCGGACATTCAGCGTACCGACAGCAAAGAGCGCCTCGCCAAGGGTGAAGGTCAGGTATTGCTGGCGGGTGTCCGTGGCGGTCGCTGGGTTGAAGCTGGACATGCATCGCTCCTGGGGCACCTTAGGGTGCCCGCTGCCAATGGGGTGTCAGTGTTGGAAGCGGATGAAACCGCCAGGCGCCGACTCCAGAGCGAACGAGGTATTGCTGACCTCGCTGTCGTCACGCGTGCGCCTGACCGCCTCACTGCGCTCAGCACGTTTGCTGCCACCGCTGCTGTGGATTTTGAAAAAGTCCATCAACTGCTGCAGCTGTTCGGCCTGGCCACTCATCTCTTCGGCAGTGGCGGCCAGTTCCTCGGACGCGGAGGCCGATTGCTGGGTGATCTCGCTGAGTTGGTTCATGGCCGTGTTGATCTGCCCGACACCGGCGCTCTGCTCCTCGGAGGCGGCGGAGATTTCCTGCACCAGATCGGAGGTTTTGGCGATCGACGGCACCATCTGATCGAGCAGGCTGCCGGCGCGCTCGGCCAGCGAGACGCTGTTCTTGGCCACTTCGCTGATTTCCTGAGCCGCAACCTGGCTGCGCTCGGCCAGCTTGCGCACTTCTGCCGCCACCACGGCGAAGCCTTTGCCGTGCTCGCCGGCGCGGGCCGCTTCGATGGCCGCATTGAGTGCCAGCAGGTTGGTCTGGTAGGCGATGTCGTCGACGATGCCGATCTTGTCGGCGATGGTCTTCATCGCCGCCACGGTGTCCTTCACCGCCTGACCGCCCTCGTCAGCCTCGCGCGCTGCCTTGCTGGCCATGCCATCAGTGACCTTGGCGTTTTCGGTGTTCTGCGCGATGGAAGCGGACATCTGCTCCATCGACGCACTGGTTTCCTCGACCGAAGCGGCTTGTTCCGATGCGCCCTGGCTCATGCTTTGGGCCGTAGAGGAAATCTGCTCGGAGGCGCTGGACAGTGAATCGGCGTTGCTGCGCACCTCGCCGATGATCTGTGCGAGCTTGTCCACCATGCCTCTGATCGCCGCCAGCATGCTGGTGGTGTCACCGGCCTTGGTCTCCACATTGACGGTCAAGTCACCTGCGGCAATGCGGCTCACCATGTCGGCGGCATAGAGCGGTTCACCGCCGAGCTGGCTCAGCAGGTTGCGGGTGATCAGCGTGCCGATCAGGCTGATGACCAGTAGGGTGACCAGCGACACGGCAATGGAGATCAGCGTGGCTTGCTCAAGGGTGCTCTGCGCCGACTGGCTGCCCTTGTTGGCGGCATCGATGTTGTAGTCCAGGTGTCTCTGAATGGCTTCAAGCAGCGGATCGATGGCCCCCTGCTGCAAGGCGATGAGGGCATTGCGAGCGGCCTCGTTCTCGTTCTTGCGTGAAAACTCCAAGACTGCGTCAGCACCCTGCAGGAAGGTGACGATGGCTGTGCGGTCGGCCTCAAGCAACTGCTTGTCCTGTTCGTCGGACAACACCTTGGTGTAGTCCTCAATCGATTGCTGGATTTCGTTGCGATTGCTGGTGATCCTTGGCTCGAGTTCCGCCATGTCGGCGGCATCGGTCGTCAGGATGTGCTGGTAGACCAGTTGGATCTGGACGTTCACCGCGCCGCCCATTTTCTCCAGGGCAACGAGGCTGGGGATTGAATTGATGTTGCCGTGGTTGGCAGCGTTGAACACCTGGTTGATCTGCTGATAGCCCACGCCGGACAGCACAAGGATGCCGAGCACGGCGGAGAGAACCAGAAGAATCATCTTTTTGCTGATGGTCATTTGCTTGCTCCTGCGCGCACGCGCGCATCGGATGAAAAATGGGGGACTTCGCTGAGTTGGCCTGCCATGGCGGCGATCTGGGTGACAGACAGCACCTGCTCCATGCACAGCAGGGTGAGGAAGTGCTCGCCGATACGGGCCATGTCCTCGATAAACTCGCCGCGAATGCGGCTGCCGAACGCCGGCGCCTTGCGAATGGCGCTGGGTTCGATTTCCACGACGGCGTTGACGGCGTCGACCAGGGCGCCCATCAAGTGGGTTTCCTCGTCTTCGTGAATTTCCATGATGACGATGCAGGTGCGTACGCCAAGGCGCGTGTGGCCGTGGCCAAAACGCTCTGCCAGATCGATGATCGGTACGATCACACCGCGCAGGTTGATCACGCCACGCACCACGCTGGGCATCATCGGTACCAGCGTGATCTGGTCGAGTTCGAGAATTTCACGCACTTGGCCGGTCGCGACGCCATACAGAGCCTGGTCGACCCGGAATGTCAGGTACTGGCGCTGCGGCTCTGTCTGGCCGTGCAGTTCAAGATGGCTCTGCATGGTTCAGCTCCCGACGCGGATGAGTCCGCGCCCACGGCCAGCAACGTTTGCCCAATTGACACACAGTTCACGGGGTTGAAGTGCCTCAGCGCATGGCCGACCCAGGCATCCGTAAATGCCACCGGCAATGGCTGCCAGGCGGGACGCCAAGCCAAGCAGCGCGATGCTGCGAAGGGCGCGGTTCATTGCGCGGTACTCCTCAGTGCATTGGATTGGCCTGCGATGCGCGTATTGGCGTGCTGCGTGACCTGCGTCAGCAGGCCTGGGATATCGAGGATCAAGGCCACGGCGCCGCTGCCGAGAATGGTGAAGCCGCTCAGTGCGGGCACCTGGCAGAACACTTTGCCCAGGGGTTTGATCACCGTCTGGAACTCGCCGAGCAACTGGTCAACCACCAGCCCGGCACGGATGCCGGCATAGCGCACCACCACCACGTTTTCGCGGCGCGGCGGCTGGCTCTGGTCATCGAACAACTGGCGCAGGCGAATGAAGGGCAATACCTCACCACGCAGGTCGAGGTGCTGCTGCCCGGCGATCTCGGCACTGGGCAGTTCGATGCATTCCTCGACCATGTCCAGCGGCACCACATAGCTGGACTGGCCGACGCCGATCAAGAAGCCGTCAATGATGGCCAGGGTCAGGGGCAGGCGGATGCGCACGCAGGTGCCCTGGCCCAGCACGCTGTCGAGTTCGACGGTGCCGCGCAGGGCGGTGATGTTGCGCTTGACCACGTCCATGCCGACGCCACGGCCAGAGAGGTTGCTGATCTGTTCGGCGGTGGAGAAGCCGGGCTCGAAGATCAGGTTGAGCAGGTCCTTGTCACTGAGCTGCTGGCCCTCGCTGACCAGGCCGCGCTGGGTCGCTTTGGCGAGAATCTTTTGCGGGTTGAGACCGCCGCCGTCATCGGACACTTCGATGACGATGCCGCCCGCCTCGTGGTAAGCGTTCAGGCGCACGACGCCCTGCAATGGCTTGCCGGCGCTGTGCCGTACTTCGGCCGGTTCGATGCCGTGATCCATGGCGTTGCGCACCAGGTGGGTGAGCGGATCGCCAATTTTTTCCACCACGGTTTTGTCCAGCTCGGTATCGCCGCCGCTGATCTGCAGGACGATGTCTTTGCCTATCTCGCGGGAGACATCACGCACCACGCGCTGGAAGCGGTTGAAGGTGGCGCCGATCTGCACCATGCGCAGGGTCAGGGCGCTGTCGCGCACTTCTTCGACCAGGCGCGAGAGGGTCTCGGCGGACTCGCACATATCAGCCAGATTGCTGCGCTGGGCCAGCATGCGGGTGTTGGCGCCCGCGATGATCAGCTCGCCGACCAGGTTGATCAGTTGGTCGAGCTTGTCGGCGTCGACGCGGATCAGGTTGGCGTCCTTGCTGGTGCGGCTGTTGTCCTTGGCGGTACGTTCCGGGGTGTCGGCGGCGCGGGTGGTGGCGGTTTCGTGTGCGCTGTCGGTGTGCTGCGCCGCCTGCTCGAAGGCGTCAGCGGCCAGGCTTCCACAACGCACCAGGCGCTCGACCTGGGCGCTGCCTTCGGCGGCGCGTTCTGCGATCAGCTCGCGGAAGGCGGACAAGGGCGCCTGAGGCGGCAGTATGCGAATGCTGCCTTCCTCGCGGACGAATTCAAAGGCACCTTCTATGGCGCTCTGGTCGGCCAGGGACTCGAACGCCACTTCCAGGCCGAGGTAGCAGCTCTCCGGGTCGAGCGCCTCCAGGGACGGCAGGTGGTCGAGCACCGGTTCCACATGCAGGATGCTGCCCAGGGTGCCGAGGTAGCGCAAGAACGCCAGGGGGTCCATGCCGTTGCGCAGGGTGTCGACACCGAAGCGCAGCGACAGGTGCCAGTGCCCGGCTCCGGCAACCGGTGTGGGGATATCGGGCGCGGCGGCAGGTGTCGTGTTGGCCGGCTGCGGTTCGAGGTAGTGGCTCAGTTCACGGGTCAATGTCGCTTCGGTTGCCCGTGTGGTCTCTGGCAGGTCGCTCAGGTCATGGCCGCTGGCGAGCTGGCTGATCAGCCCGGCGAGGTGGTCGCCCACGTTGAGCATCAGAGCGATGAGATCGCCATTGAAGCGCACATCGCCGGCGCGTACCCGGTCAAGCACGCTTTCGGCGACGTGGGTGAAGGCCACGATGGAGTCGAAGCCGAACAGACCCGCCGAGCCTTTGATGGTGTGCGCGGTGCGGAAGATCGCATTGATCCGCTCAGCGTCATCGGGCGCGTGCTCAATCTGCAGCAAGGCGTCTTCCATCTGCTGCAGCAACTCTTGGCTTTCGGCGATGAAGGTGCCGATCACGCTGTCGAGGTTCATGCGCCGGCCTCCTCTATGGGCAGTTGCCCGGCCAGGCCGCTCAGGTGCAGCAGCTCGACGATGGGTGCGCTGGCACCGATAAAGCGCAGGCAGATGTCCATCCGCTGCGCGTGCGCCTGGGCCGCCAGCAGCAGCTGCAGGCCGGCGCAGTCAAATTCTTCAACCTGGCTCAGGTCGATCTGCAGGGCAATTGCACCCTGCAGGGCAGTGGTCAGTTGCGGCTTGGTGTCGGCGGCGGTGTAGATGCTCAGGGCGCCGTCGAGTGCCAGGTGACGGGTGTCGTCGGCGAGCGAAGTAGCAGGCATGGCGTCGCTCCTGGCCTAAGGCAGAATCAGTTTGGAGACGGCCGTCAGCATTTGTGCCGGCTGGAAGGGTTTGACGACCCAGGCCTTGGCGCCAGCGGCTTGGCCTTCGCCTTTTTTGCCGTCGCCCGCTTCAGTGGTCAGCATGATCACGGGGGTGAATTTGTAGTTGGGCAGTTGCTTGACGTTTTTCAGGAAGGTGATGCCGTCCATGTTCGGCATGTTCACGTCGCTGATGATCAGGTGAACCTTGCGCCCGTCGAGCTTGGTCAGCGCGTCTTTGCCGTCGACACCTTCAATGACGTCGTACCCGGCACCTTTTAGGGTCATGCCGACGACCTGGCGGATGGAGGCGGAGTCGTCGACGATGAGAATGGTCTTGGCCATGGTTTGTCCTCAGAAAAAAGTGATGTCGGCAGCGCTGCTGGCGGCGGGGGTGCTACGGCCATGGTGGATGGCGTGCTGTTCGGGGGTGGTGTAGGTGTGGGACAGGTCATCCAGCCAGTCGCGTGCGTCGATGTGCTGGGTGGTTTCGCCCAAGCGCAGGCCCAGCTTCTCGATGTCATCACGCATGTGGCCAAGCATCTGGCTGACCCGGTCCTGGAACTGCAGCGCCACCAGAACTTCGGAAATCTCGTCACCCACTGCCTGGTTCTGGGTGTGCAGCGCGTTGCCATGCGCGACCAGGCGAGTGACCCCGTTACGGAAGTCTTCAATGACCTGGCGGATCACTTCACTGGCGTTGCCCAGGGTGTTGGCATCGCGGCTGGCATGCTCGTTGGAGACGTGCAGGGTGCGTTCAATGGCGGAGCTGACGGTTTCGATGGTCTCGCCGATGCGCTTGCCGGTTTCTTCCGACAGCGTGGAAAGCTTGCGCACTTCGTCGGCGACCACGGCAAAACCGCGCCCAGCTTCGCCGGCCCGCGCGGCCTCGATGGCGGCGTTCAGTGCGAGCAGGTTGGTTTGCTTGGCGACGTCGCCGACGTCCTTGGCCATGGCCCTGAGCTGAGCGGTGTGGCTGTTGAGGCTGATTACCTCGGCGAGCAGGGTTTCTTTGCTGGTGAGCGCCTGGCGTAGCTGGCTGACGATGTCCTCCAGCTCGCGCTCACTGCTGGCCAGCAAGTTGAGCAGGGTGTCATTGTCGTGTTGCGCGCCGGTGCCCACTGCCGCGCTGATGCGCTGCGCCAGGTGGGTGAAACGCTCGCTGAGGGCGTCGATGGCGGTCTGGGTGTGCTGACGGGCGGCGTCAATCTGCTGCGACCAGATCGGGGTAATGGTGCGGCAGAGTTCGGGGAGGCCTGCGACGTGGCGTGCGGCCTCTTCGGCCTGCCCGTGCTCGACGCCCTGCTGCTGCGCCTGCAGCAGCGCGGTGGCCTGGATGCCGGCGGCGTGGCGCTGACACAGGTAAACCAATGCACCCGGCAACAGTGCGCTGGCGAGCCAATACGTGGAGGGGACCTGTGCGGCGAGCCCGAGCAACACGAAGCAGCTGAGGCTCGAGATGGCTGTTGGAAGCCAAAGGGCTGAAGAGGTCGGATTGGTCACGTGTGCGCTCCATTGGACACCAGGGCCGCGCATGCCGGGCTGCGGGGCTGGTGTCAGAATGGAGTCAGGCGGGGGGCTGAACTATCGGAGGATTCCGATGATGGCGTCGGGACATCCTGCTTTTTTGTAAGGTTTTCCCTACTCGGTCAGGCCCTGGGCCATGGCGTACTTGATGATTTCGGCGTTGCAGCTGAAGCCCATTTTTTCCATAAGTCGGGCCTTGTGGGTGCTGACGGTCTTATTGCTGATCACCAGGTGCTCGGCGATCTGGTTGACGCTCAGGCCTTGGGCGAGCATACGCAGGATCTGGTATTCGCGGTCCGAGAGGTCCTTGAGGGTGCTCTCGCCGGTTGAGGTGCTGGCAAAGGCGAGTTGTTCGGCGATGCGTGGGTCCAGGTAGCGTCCGCCGGCCGCCGTGCGGTGGATCACCGCGAGCAGGGTTTCCGGGTTGTGATCCTTGGTCAGGTAGCCAGCCGCGCCGGCCTTGAGTGCACGCTGGGCGATCTGCGGTTCGTTGTGCATGCTCAGCACCAGAATAGGCAGCTTGGCGTGATGGGTGCGTATGCGGGCGATCAGGTCTTCGCCGCTCAGGCCAGGCATGCTCATGTCCAGCAGCAGCAGGTCGACCGCTGTGTCGCGCAGCCGCTCGAGCACCTGGCTGCCGTTCTCCGCCTCCGCCACGACTTGCAGGTGTCGATCGAATTCGATCAGTTGTTTGAGCCCGCCCCGCATGATGGCGTGGTCGTCAGCGATGAGAATACGGATCACGGTGCCTCCTCGGGCGGCGTAGCGGGAAAGGTGGCTTGCACGGTGGTGCCTTGTCCTGGATGGCTGAAAATAACGACTTCGCCGCCCAGGCTGATCCCCCGTTCGCGCATGCCCGCCAGGCCTAACGAGCGTTTATTGACCAGGTCGGTGTCGAACCCGCGTCCGTTATCGGTGATGTCCAGCCGATAGACATCATCGAGTTGCTCAAGGCTGACCTGGGCGCGGCTGGCGCCGGAATGCCGGGCAATGTTGTTGAGGGCTTCCTGGACCACGCGGAAGGCTTTCGTCGCCTGTTCATCGCTAAGCCGTGGCTCGCCGGTATGGGTGGTGAAATCGCAGTGGATTTGGCTGTGCTGGCGGAACTCGCCAATCAGCCACTCCAGCGCCGGGTACAACCCCATGTTGAGCGCGGCGGGGCGCAGGCTGGTGGCGATGGAGCGGACCACCTGGATGGTGCGATCGCACAGACCCATCAGGTGCAACACCTTGTCATTCAGGCCTGGAGCCTGCTCGCCGAACTGCAAGCGCAGCATTGAGATGCCCATGCGCAGGGCGGTGAGGTGCTGGCCCAGCTCGTCGTGGATTTCCTGGGCGATCAGCTTGCGCTCTTCCTCGCGGGCCGATTCGCGTCGGCTGGTCAGCTCACGCAATTGCTGGTTACTTTCCGAGAGGCGCCGCTCGGTCTTGCGGATGCCGGTGATGTCGCGGGCCATCGACAGCACGCTATTCACCTCGCCGTCGGGGTTGAGTTCCGGGACCAGTTGCACGAGGTAATGATGTTGCTGGTCGGGCGGGCCGTCGATGCCGTGGATCAGTTCCTGCTCGATCGAGGTGGCGCTGTTGGCCACCTCGCGCACCATGTCAGCGAGGATGTCGACCTGCGAATTGTCGCCGAAGGCCTCCCGCGCCGGACGGCCCCGGGCCTCGACCAGCGGCAGCTGGCAGAGCGCCTCCAGCGCCGGGTTGGCATAGATCAAACGAAAGTCTGGGGTGAGCCGGCCAATCGCATCGTGGGTATTTTCAATCAGCACACGGAACTGGCGCTCGCTCTGACGCAAGGTTGCCGCCATGCGTTGCTGGTCAGTGACATCGTGAATAAGCGCCAGGCTGTAGTCTCGTCGGTCATAGAGAAACCGGTTGAACTGGACAGAGACGTGGTGATGGCTGTTGTCCGCCGGATGTACCAGGTCCAGAGAGAGCGCGTGCCGCCTGTCGATGACATCGTGCAGCTCCTCGTCACTGTGCCGGGCGAGCGGGGCCAATGCCTGGCCAATGGCCTGGCCCAGCAAGTACTGCCTAGCTTGACCGAGCAGGCGGCTGGCGGCCTCGTTGATGTAACGGATGCAGAGCTGATCATCCAGTAACAGCACGCCGTCCGTGATGTAGTCCAGGGCAAAGCTGAGCAGGTAGATCTGTTCGGCGCGTTCCTGGGTGGTGCGGGGCAGCTCCACGCGAATCAGGTAATGGCTGATAGGGCTGTCGCCGGTCGACACGGGGCAGAGGCTGAGCCGGGACCACAGATAATCGTCCTCGCCGCGCTGGAGGCGGACTTCTCCGCAGGGCGTATCCGCTTGCTTACGCCTCGCCTGCTCGCGGGCATAGCGGCAGACGCCGCGGTCCTGCGGGTGCAGCAGGTCTTCCAGGGTCATCCCCAGCAGCGCCTGCGACGAACACTGAAGCAGCTGCGCCAGTGCCGTATTGATGTGCTGCAGTCGTCCGTTCGAGTCGATCAGCGCCATGCCCAGTGGCGCTGATTCGAAGACCTTGCTGAACAGTGCCTCGTCATGTGTGCAAACGCTCACGCTCACCCCCTTGGCCCAAGCATGTCCAGTATGGGTCAAGTTGTGTGAGGCTGCTGGATCAGCTGTTGGGCAGCAGACGCACCGTCAGACTCTTGATGTAACGGGTCTCGGCGATGGCCGGGTGCACCGGGTGATCCGGGCCCTGGGCGCCGCGTTCGAGTAGCTGGATATTGCGGTCCAGATGGCGTGCGCTGGTCAGCAGGATGTTCTGCAGGTTGTCTTCTTCCAGGTGCATGGAGCAGCTGGCGCTGATCAGAATGCCGTCCTTGTTGAGCAGGCGCATGGCTTGCTCGTTGAGGCGACGGTAGGCGCCTTCGCCGTTCTTCTGGTCTTTCTTGCGTTTGATAAAGGCGGGTGGGTCGGCGACGATCACGTCGAAGCGCTCTTCCGAGGCCTTGAGCTGTTTCAGCGCCTCGAACACATCGCCTTCGACGCAGGCGACCTGGTCGGTCAAGCCATTCAGTGCAGCGTTGCGCTCCACCCCGTCGAGGGCGAAACCGGAGGCGTCCACGCACATCACGTCGCTAGCACCGAAGGCCGCAGCCTGCACGCCCCAGCCGCCGATATAGCTGAACAGGTCGAGTACGCGCTTGCCTTTGACGTAAGGCGCCAGACGCGCGCGGTTCATGCGGTGGTCGTAGAACCAGCCGGTCTTCTGCCCGTCGATCACCGGTGCTTCAAACTTCACGCCGTTCTCTTCCAGGGCGACCCACTCGGGCACCACGCCAAACGCGGTTTCCACATAACGGTTCAGGCCTTCGGCGTCGCGCGCGGCCGAGTCGTTCTTGAGCAGAATGCCGCGCGGCTTGAGCACCTGAACCAGGGCAGCGAGCACGTCGTCCTTATGCTGCTCCATGGTCGCGGAGGCGATCTGTACGACCAGAATGTCGAAGAAACGGTCGACTACCAGGCCGGGCAGCAGATCGGAATCGCCGTACACCAGGCGGTAGCAGGGTTTATCGAACAGCCGCTCACGCAGCGACAGGGCGACGTTCAGGCGATGCACCAGCAGGGATTTGTCCAACACGTGCTTGACTTCACGCGAGAGCAGGCGCGCGCAGATGAGGTTGTTCGGGCTCATTGCGACAATACCCAGCGGCTTACCCCCTGCGGCTTCGAGCACGGCTTGATCGCCAGCGGCAAAACCGCTCAACGGCGTGGCGGCAACGTCAATTTCGTTGCTGTACACCCACAAATGGCCGGCGCGCAGGCGTCGATCGGCGTTGGCTTTCAGGCGCAGGCTGGGCATGGACATGCTGGGAACTCCGAAAAAAGAGCGGAATTATAGCGGGTTGCGCCGCCTTAGGTCGGTTACAAAAGTCGTCTGTGGAAGTGTTGTGGGTTTAGCTAGACTGTCTACCACCTCTCATACCGGTTGTGCCCGTCATGTCTCAAGAGCTCTCCGCCGAATATATCCAACAGGTGCTGCAGGGCATCAGCGTGCCACCGCAGCCGCAGATCATGGTGGACTTGCAGATGGAGCAGGTGATGCCGAACCCGGATCTGCGGACGATCGCCAAATTGATCAGCCACGACCCGGGTCTGTCCGGTGCGTTGCTGAAACTGGTGAACTCACCGTTCTTCGGCCTGACCAACCGCATTGCCTCGATCCAGCAGGCGGTCAACCTGCTGGGTTGCAACACGGTGATCAACCTGATCAACGCTCAGTCGATCCGTGGAGAGTTGACGGATGAGGCCATCGTCACCCTCAACCGTTTCTGGGACACCGCTCAGGATGTGGCCATGACCTGCCTGACGCTGGCCAAGCGCATCGGTTATCACTCCCCCGATGAGGCCTACACCCTCGGCTTGTTCCACAACTGTGGCATCCCGCTGATGATCAAGCGCTTCCCCAATTACATGACCGTACTTGAAGAAGCCTATGCCAGTGCGACCGATGAGCGTCGTGTGGTGGATACCGAGAACCGTCTGCTGAATACCAACCACGCGGTAGTGGGGTACTTCACGGCGAAATCATGGAACTTGCCTCTGCACCTGTGTGAAGCGATTGCCAGTCACCATAACGCGTTGGCGATTTTCACAGAAGACTCCAGTCGGGATGCGCAGCTGAAAACGCTGCTGGCGATTCTTAAAATGGCCGAGCACATTTGCTCGAGCTATCGCGTCTTGGGTAACCAGCCCGATGACTTTGAATGGCAGAGCATCGAACAGCTGGTGCTGGAATATGTCGGGTTGTCGGAGTATGACTTCGAGAACCTGCGCGAGAGCATCCGTGACATGGGCGCAAGCTAGCCCGGGCTGCCTGACTCGTCGCTTTTACCCATTCCTGCTAAGGTGAGCGCCCGTTTTTCGGCTCACCTGACGACCTGCCATGCCCGAACTTCCAGAAGTAGAAACCACCCGCCGTGGCATCGCCCCCTACCTTGAGGGCCAGCGCGTCAGTCGTGTCATCGTGCGCGAGCGGCGCTTGCGCTGGCCGATTCCCGAAGATTTGGATATCCAGCTGTCCGGGCAACGCATCGAGTGTGTCGAGCGGCGTGCCAAGTACCTGCTGATCAAGGCTGAAACCGGGAGTTTGATCAGCCACCTGGGCATGTCCGGCAGCCTGCGTCTGGTCGAGGTGGGCCTGCCGGCGGCCAAGCATGAGCATGTGGATATCGAACTGGAGTCCGGTCTGGCCCTGCGTTACACAGATCCGCGGCGCTTTGGTGCGCTGCTGTGGAGCAGTGATCCGCTGAGCCATGTGCTGCTCAGCAAGCTGGGGCCGGAACCGTTGACCGACCTGTTTGACGGCGAGCGGCTGTTTCAACTGTCTCGTGGCCGGGCCATGGCGATCAAGCCCTTTATCATGGACAACGCCGTGGTGGTCGGGGTGGGCAATATCTACGCCAGCGAAGCACTGTTTGCTGCCGGTATCGACCCGCGCCGTGAGGCAGGCTCAGTGTCGCGGGCGCGTTATCTGAAACTGGCGGATGAGATCAAACGCATCCTCGCGTATGCCATCGAGCGCGGTGGTACCACGCTACGCGATTTTGTCGGTGGTGATGGACAGCCCGGTTATTTTCAGCAGGAGCTGTTTGTGTACGGGCGTGGCGGTGAGTTTTGCAAGACCTGTGGTAGCACGTTACGTGAAGTCAAGCTGGGCCAGCGCGCCAGCGTGTATTGTCCGCGCTGCCAACGCTAAGACTTTTTTGCCAGGTTAACTTTGGCCGCTGGCACCTGTGTTTGAGCTGAACAACACAACAATAAGAATGACCGAGGTAATGATGTCTGGTAACTATTTACCCCGTAACCCTCTGGCCGAGTGGGTCGGGCGTCTGGCGCTGAAACTGATGGGGTGGCGCATCGAAGGTGAACTGCCGAAGCTCGATAAATTTGTGGTGATCGGCGCGCACCATACGTCCAATTGGGACTTTGTGATCTTTATCGCGGTGAAGTTCGTGCTGCGTCTGAATGCTCGTTGGTTTGGCAAGCACACGATTTTCCGTTGGCCCTTTGGCGCATTGATGCGGTTGTGGGGCGGCATTGCCATTCGCCGTGAGCGTCAGGGCAATACAGTCGAGCAGGCGGTGCGAGCCTTTAGCGAGCATCAGCAATTTATGCTGATCCTTTCACCCGAAGGGACGCGCAAAAAGGTTGAGCGCTGGAAGATGGGCTTCTACCACATTGCCCTCGGCGCTGGCGTAGCGATTGTGCTCGGGGCGTTGGACTATCAAAATCGCCGCGTGTTTATTGGTCCGACTTTTGTGCCGAGCGGGGATGAAGCAGCCGATCTAGAGAAGATACTGGCGTTTTATCGGCCCTTTATTCCGAAAAAACCTGAATATGCCTTTTATGGCGATTGACGGCCGTCACGCTGACAATTACCAATGCACTGTTATAGTTAGTCTCACCGCCTCCTAATAGCTGAAGGATCGCCCCATGAAACTGTTCCGCTCAACCGCTGCTGCTCTGGCGCTGACCACTGGCCTGCTGGCGCTGCCAGCTTATGCTGACGAAGCGCAGCAGAACTCTAGCGGCGACCCTCTTTATACGGCAAACGCTCCCAAAGCCTATTCGATGATTGGCGATCTGCTGATTGCCCGGCCATTGCTGATTGGTGCAACTGCCATCGGTGCTTTGGCATTTGTAGTGAGCCTGCCGTTCACGGCCGCTGGAGGCAATATTGGTGAGGCTGGTCATGCATTGGTCGTGGAACCAGGCAAAGAAGCTTTTGTGCGCTGCCTAGGCTGCACGACCAGCGGCTATAAGCAGAACTGATTTTTTTATATTCTTCCGGGCTGTCGCAGTGTTTACTTTGACAGCCCTGAGAAGTTCTAGTTGGCGCATCGTTAGTTCGCATTACTGCGGCACGACTGGTGTGGCCACCGCAGTACCTATCCCTCGTGGATCGCTCGCCACTTCAACCTTCCCGCCCTGTTTGTTCCACAGCAGTACCTGTTGATTGCCGTATTGCCTGCCTGTGGATTTGAATTGATGCCCTAGCGCTTCTAGTGCCGTGGTTTCTGTTGTGTTGAAGGCGTTCGGCTCATGTTCGATCAGGTCTGGGCGGAACTGGTGGTGGAAGCGTACAGCTGACGGCCACTGTTCAATGGGCTGATGATCCAGGTACTCCAGCATGGCTAACAAAACCATGCTGGGAATTCGGCTGCCGCCTGGCGTTCCGAAGCTGGCGAAATCCTCGGTGCTTTCGATAAAGCTTGGGCTCATGCTCGACAGCGGCCGTTTGCCGGCGGCGATGCTGTTGGCCTGGCTACCGCGCAGGCCGTAGGCATTGCTGCCTTGGACGTCGGCGGCAAAGTCATCCATCTCGTTGTTCAACAATACGCCGGTTTCGGGTGCAGTGAAGGCTGCGCCAAAAGGCAGGTTGACCGACAGGGTGGCAGCCACGGCATTGCCTTCGGTGTCGAGCACCGAGAAGTGGGTGGTGTGGTCGCCTTCATGCCAGGTGTTGCTAGGTGGTAGGTTGTCACTTAGGGTAGCGCGTTGCGGGTTGATGCTGTTGACCAGTTGCTTTAGATAAGCAGGTGCCAGCAGGTGCTGCGTCGGGTTATGAACAAATTCCGGGTCACCCAGCAGGCCGCGATCCCGATAGGCGCGGCGCATAACTTCGACAATCAGGTGTGTGCGTTGCACGCGGTCGGTTGTTTGCCAGGGCAACTGCTGCAGCATGAGCAGGCTTTGTCCTAGGGCGATTCCTCCGGCAGAAGGCGGAGGTGCGCTGATCAGTTCGCGGCCCTGACTTAATGAGACACGCAGGGGTTGGCGTTCAACGATGCGATAGTCGGCCAGGTCCTTGAGCGTCCAGATGCCACCCGCATCCCTTACGGCCTTGACCAGCTGCTCCGCGACCTCACCGGCATAGAAGCCTGGACGGCCCTGGCTGCCGAGCTGTTCGAGGGTGCGCGCCAGCTCCGGTTGGCGCAGCAGGCCGAATTCGTCAGGTATTTCGCCTTTGTCGAGGAAGATCCGCGCCGTTTCCACGTCCTGGCGCATGGCCTCGATGCGCCAGCTCGCGCGCTCACGGTAGACCCGGTCGATGCTGACGCCGCTGCTGGCCAGTCGGATTGCCGGGGCCAGTGAGTCGCGCAATGGCAGGCGGCCGAAGCGCTTGGCCAGCTCGACCAGTGCGGCCGGCAGACCGGGGATAGCAGCAGCCAGTGCGCCATTCAGCGAAAGGTCTTTGCGGATTGCCCCGTCGACCCGGTACAGATCGGCGTGGGCGGCTTGCGGGGCGCGTTCGCGAGCATCGAGAAAGCGGTAGGTAGGCGATTCCCCGGCTTCGCGCAGCAGAAAGAAACCGCCTCCACCCAGGCCCGAGCCGTAAGGTTCAACTACCGCCAGGGCGGCGCTGATGGCCACCGCTGCGTCAAAAGCATTACCACCCAGCGCTAAGGTTTCTTGCCCGGCCACGGTGGCGGCGGGGTGTGCGCTGGCAATGGCGATATGTTGAGGCTGAGCAGCGGCCTGCAGCTCAAAGGCACACAGTAAGGCAAGCGTTCCGAGCAGAGGGCGCCAGGGGAGCAGGCCGCGGATCAGGCGGCCGGCCTTCATGCTTTACCGGTAATGATCAGGTACTTCTGCATCAACTCATCCTTGCTCTCGACGTTGTTCTCATCGAGCGGGATGCAATCGACTGGGCAGACCTGCTGGCATTGGGGTTCGTCGTAGTGGCCGACGCATTCGGTGCACAGGTTGGGGTCGATCTCGTAGATTTCCTCACCCTGGGAGATCGCCGCATTCGGGCATTCGGGTTCGCAGACGTCGCAGTTGATGCAGTCGTCGGTGATGATCAAGGACATGACAGAACAACTCCTGCTGCAGCCCGCAGGCGCAGCCTAGATGTGTGCAGGAAGACTATGAGAGGAATTGTGCCGCATCAGGGCCGCGCATGCACGCGCCTTGCCCACGATCTGGAGTGCGCCACCCTAGTTGGATAACAACAGCGTTTCAGTCGTGAACAGAGGCTTCAGTGGTCAGCGCTTGAAGCGTTCAGTCAGCGCGGCAGCCACGGCTGGGTGCACGAAGTTGGTGATATCGCCGCCCAGCGCGGCTATTTCGCGCACCAGGGTCGAGGAGATAAATGAGTACTTCTCCGACGGCGTGAGGAACAGGCTTTCCACATTGGGGGCCAGTTGGCGGTTCATGTTGGCCAGCTGGAACTCGTATTCGAAGTCGGAGACCGCGCGCAGGCCACGCAGGAATACATTCGCGCCCTGTTCCTTGGCGAAGTGTGCCAGAAGAGTAGAAAACCCCACGACCTCAACGTTCGGCAGGTGCTTGGTGACTTCGCGTGCCAGCTCAACGCGTTGCTCCAAGCTGAACAGTGGGTTCTTCTTCGGGCTGGCCGCGACCGCAATGATCACGCTGTCGAACAGCCGTGCGGCACGCTCGACCAGGTCGCCGTGCCCCTTGGTGATGGGGTCGAAGGTGCCTGGGTATAACACTCGATTCATCGTGACGTCCTGGCGGGTCCGTTGGGGAGTCGGATGGTAGCGCAGCGTTTCCCCGTGGCCAAGTCAGGTGCCACCGATCCAGGCGATTCAAGGGCCGACAAGGGCCCGTGAATACCTCGCTATCAGGCGGACTTGAGGCGTTCGGCGAGTTTGCTCGCAAGCTTGGCGGTCAGCCCATAGACCGACAGTTGCGGGTTGGCGCCGATACTGGTGGGGAACAGCGAGCCGTCATGGATCGACAGGTTGCTCAGCTGGTGGTGGCGGCCCAGGCTGTCGGTGACGGCCAGCTGCGGGTCTTCACCCATGGCGCAACCGCCCATCACGTGGGCGCTGCCGAGGCGAGTACGGTACAGCTCCAGGCTGAGGTTATCGATCAGGCTCTTGGCTTCGGCCTGAGTTTTCACGTAACCGGCATCGGCATGCAGCGGCAGCACTGCCTTGGCTCCAGCGGCGAACTGGATTTCGGCCATGGTATGGAAGGCGCGGCGTACACCATCCCAGGTGTAGTCGGTCATTTGGTAGTCGAGCACCGGGCTGCCGTCACCGCGCAGTTCCACGCGGCCTTCGGCGCTCTCCGGGTGGAAGCCGTCGCGCAGCAGGGCGAGCATCACGTTGGTGTTGGGCAGCTGTTCCATGCGCATGGCATTGTCGATGCCGAAGCGCCCGAGCAGGGTCGCTGTCAGCGCCGGTTGCAGCGGCGGCACTTCGAGCTTGTAGGAAAGGCGCCCAGCGGTGCCGTCGTCCCACTGGAAATGGTCGGAGTAGATCGACTGTGGTGCGCCGTAGAACGGGTTGATCACCTGCTCGAACAAGGCTGCAGAGAAGTTCACCAGGTGCAGGTAAGTGCGTTTACCGGTGCGCTGATGCGGGTCTGGCGCATTCGAGCGCAGAAGCAAGCCGGGGGTGTTGATGCCGCCGCCCGACAATACATAGTGCTTGGCTTTGACCGTGATTTTGCGGCCATTGGGCGCGACGCTGCGCTCGTCCATGCCGAGGCATTCGATCCCGGTAACGTGATCGCCGTCGATCAGCAATTTATCGGCTCGGGCGAGATAAAGCAGCTCGCCGCCCTTTTCCAGGGTGGCGGGGATGGTGGTGACCAGCATCGATTGCTTGGCATTAGTCGGGCAGCCCATACCGCAGTAGCCGAGGTTCCAGCAGCCGCGTACGTTGCGCGGTATGACTTTCCACTCATAGCCCAACTTTTCACAGCCGCTGCTGATCACCGCGTTATTGGCATTTGGCGGTACAGCCCAGGGCGCTACACCGAGACGCTGTTCCATTTGCTCGAACCATGGCGCCATTTCTTCAGGGCTATGGCCTTTGACGCCATGTTCCGTGGCCCAGTGCTCCAGCGTTGGAGCAGGGGTGCGGAAGCTCGAGGTCCAGTTGATTAGCGTGGTGCCTCCCACCGCGCGGCCTTGCATGATGGTGATGGCGCCGTCCTTGCTCATGCGGCCGATGCCTTCCTGATAGAGGCTGGCGTAGGCCTTGTCTTCGAGCATCTTGAAGTCGTCGCTGGTCTTCAGCGGGCCTTCTTCAATCAACAGCACTTTGAATCCGGCAGCGCTGAGAATCTCCGCTGTGGTGCCGCCACCGGCTCCGCTACCAACGATGGCCACGTCGGCTTCCAGGGTCAGGTCGTTGTCCAGCCGTGAGCCGTTGTAGGTTTTCCAACCACGGGCCAAGCCTTCTTTGAAACTGTCGGGTACAGGCATTTAGGGTGCTCTCAGGCGAATTCTTATTAGAGATGCCGCAAGTTCAAACTGTCGGCGGGCCGGGGTAGCCGCAATGCGCCCATGACTCTGGGCGGCTGTACCAGCTCATCATCACCAGTTGCAGCAGCGACGCGTGGCCCATTTTCAGCAGGCTGATTGAGCTGTTCTGCCAGCGGTCGAGGAAGGCCTGTACATCGGCGCTTGAGGCGTTCTCCCAGCTACCCCAAATCCCGGTCAGCGGGCCGCGGGTGATCGGCAGTGCCAGTACATCGAACAGCTGCACGGTCAGTTTGAGCAGTTCCGGTGATAGGTGGTTAAGGCTGTAATCAAGGTTCGCGAGGGTGTTTGATACCGCTTGCGGCAGCTGTTCCGTGGTTACGGCGCCGGCCAGCATCACCGGGATCAAGGCGTTCAGAAAGGCCAGGTCAGACTCGCGGATCACCGCAAAACCGGCTTTTGGCGTGCTGGCTGAACAGCCGCTCAGGCTGGCAGTCAGCCCCGCTGTCGCAAGCAGGGCTGAGCCCATCAAGCCAACCTTAAGCAGGCTGCGTCGGCTCAGGTTGGGCGTTTCAAGGGTGGTGTCAGGCATTATTGTTTTCACCGAGCAGGCCATGGCCCTGGGTAACCAGGGCGCGATGGAGTTAGCGAACGAAGAATTTGTACACCAGCTTCTGGATCGACTTGCCGTAAGGCGGGTAGATCATCTTGGCGGCGTTGAAGCGCTGTTTGATAAACACGCCCTTGGCCTTGCTGAAGGTGAGAAAGCCTTCATGGCCGTGGTAGTGACCCATGCCTGATGGGCCGACGCCGCCGAAGGGCATGTCATCCTGCGCCACGTGCAACAAGGTGTCGTTGATGCATACGCCGCCCGAGTGGGTTTCAAGCAGCACGCGCTGTTGCTCGCCCTTGTCATAGCCGAAGTAGTAGAGCGCCAGCGGTCGGTCGCGCTCGTTGATAAAGCTGAACGCGTCGTCCAGCTTGTCGTAGGGGATGATCGGCAGCAGCGGGCCGAAGATCTCGTCCTGCATGACCTTCATGTCATCCGTTACATTCAGCAATACGGCATAGGGCATGCGTCGGCCCTGAGCTGCGGGATAAAGCGGAACAATGGTTGCGCCCTTGCCTTCGGCGTCCTGCAGGTAGCTGTTCAGGCGTTGCTGCTGGCGCTCGTTGATAATCGCGGTGTAGTCGGGGTTGTCGGCAAGTGTTGGGTAGAAGCCCAGCACGGCATTGCGGTAAGCCTCGACAAAGCCCTCCACGCGGTCTTTCGGTACCAACACATAATCCGGGGCTACGCAGGTCTGGCCAGCGTTCATGGTTTTGCCGAAGGCGATGCGCTCGGCTGCGTCACTCAGCGGCACATCAGCACTGACGATGGCAGGCGATTTACCGCCCAGTTCCAGCGTAACAGGGGTCAGGTTGTCAGCGGCGGCGCGCATCACATGCTTGCCGATGCTGGTAGCGCCGGTGAACAGCAGGTGATCAAAGGGCAGCTTGGAGAAGGCCATGCCGACTTCCGCTTCGCCCAGCACCACGGTGACCAGGTCTTCGGGGAACACCTTGGCCAAAAGGTCTTTCACCAGTTGCGAGGTGGCAGGTGTCGACTCGCTCATCTTGATCATCACCCGGTTACCGGCCGACAGCGCACCAACCAGCGGCCCGATGGCGAGGAACAGCGGGTAGTTCCACGGCACGATCACACCAACCACGCCCAGTGGCTGGTAGATGACCTTGGCGGCAGCCGGCATAAACTGCATGCCGACGCTGCGGCGGGAAGGCTTCATCCATTTCTTGATGCGTTTAGTCGCGTAGTGAATGCCATGCAGGCTAGGCATCAGCTCGGCGAGCAGGGTTTCGTCAGCGCTGCGGTTGCTGAAATCCTGGGAGATAGCACGGATCAGCGCATCACGTTCGTTGCTGAGCAGGTCGCGCAACACGTTGAGCCACTGGATGCGCTGCTCGGCCGAAGGCATCGGGTTGGCCTTGAACGCCTCACGCTGCCGGGCAAAGCTGTTCTCCAGCTGACTGAGCTGTTGTTGGCTGTTGTGCAGGCTTTGTTCAAGGTAAGCGACGTCGGCGACCATGGTATTGCTCCTCGGCATTCCAGCAGTGCAGTGCGTCAGAGGGTCTGAGCCGCTGCAGAAAAGGTATGCTGGATTTTTAGAGCAATTGCTCTAATCTGTCAAATAGGATGCCGGGGTCAGTCGACGGACGCAGCCCATCGAACAGTTGGTGCCGTATGCCCGTTGGTGTGCGGGTAACACTTTGGCTGTTTCTGCGTGTACCTTTGCCGGGCTTTTGAGTCGAGATCGAGCCGCTATGTCCGTCCCACTGAAAACCCGCGAACGCATCATTCAGGAAAGCCTGGCGCTGTTTAATGCGCAGGGTGAGCGCAGTGTCACCACCAACCATATCGCGGCGCACCTGGGGATTTCGCCGGGTAACCTGTACTACCACTTCCGTAACAAGCAGGCGATCATCGCCGAGTTGTTTGCCCTCTATGAAAGTCAGGTAGATACCTTTCTGCGCCGTCCTGAAGGCCGTGCGCTGACGGTGCAGGACAAGACCTTTTACCTCGAAGCGCTGTTGGCGGCGATGTGGCATTACCGCTTTCTGCACCGCGACCTAGAGCACCTGCTCGACTGCGACCCTGAGCTGGCTGAACGTTACAAGCTGTTCTCGCAGCGCTGCCTACAGCGCGCGCAGGGTATTTATCAGGGCTTTGTCGAGGCCGGCATCCTGCTGATGGATGCGGCTCAAATCGAGGCGCTGACCCTCAACAGCTGGATCATCATGACCTCCTGGGTGCGTTTTCTCTGCACCACCCGCGGCAATCCTGGCGATCTGAGTCAAGAGATGCTGCGTCGAGGTATCTATCAGGTATTGGCGCTGGAGGGTGGCTATATAGCGCCGCAGGCGCGTGATGCCGTAGAGGCTCTTTACTCCAAGTTGTATGTGCCGTTGCAGCGAGTAGTGAGTTGATTTATTGATGCGGGGCTGGTGGTTTGCGCGTTTTATTAGAAATGAGGGTCTTTACTGGCGATGCGTCGTCGGGGTCGCTGCTGCCCAGCTAGCTTGAGTGTAAATTTAAAGTTAGTTGAGTGTTTTAAGCTTTAGTGAATTAAAAATAATATTAACTTTATATCTTATGGGTGGCTTGTCTTTGCTATAAGTTTGGCGTCATTTGTATGGCGCTGGTGTATTAACTTGCGCTGCTTGTATCTGTTGTGAATAATGGCTTTGCATTTTATTGCGCTCTATTATATTCGAGTGTTTTTTTAAGGTTAACCAAGGTCGGTTTTAGTTAATTCGTATGGCTATTAGATTTAACCGTTTTTGGAGTCGCCAGCTGCTTAATGTTTTGGGCGCTTGGGTGGCCTGTTCAGGCTGTCTTTCTTCAGCTTATGCGTCCTCTGATGTGCCGCAAAGTGTCGCGTTCTGGTACGCCGCCAATCCGCCATTTAGCGAGCTTGCTCAGTTCGACTGGAGCGTGCTCGAGCCCGAGCACGTCCAGAAAAAAGATGTGGAGTTGCTGAGGGCTCAGGGCAGTCAGCCGTTTGCCTACTTATCCGTTGGTGAGTTTCACGGCGACTTGGCCGTGGTCGGTGAGGGTGCACAGGCGTCGACTGAAAAGAATGTGCGCAACCAAGCCTGGAATAGCCAGGTGATGCGGTTGACATCCCCGGTGTGGCGGGCGCATTTGCTAAAGCGCGCAGCTGAGCTTCGTGCCGCAGGGTATTCAGGTCTGTTCCTCGACACCCTCGATAGCTTTCAGTTGCTGCCTGAAGATGAACGAGAGGCTCAGCGCCTTGCCCTGCGAGATTTTCTTGCTGAGTTGCACCGTCGCGAACCCAGCTTGAAGCTGTTCTTCAATCGCGGCTTTGAGGTGTTGCCCGAGTTGCCGGGTGTTGCTGCTGCCGTGGCGGTTGAGTCAATTCATGCCGGCTGGGATGCTTCAAGACGCTCATACCGCGTCGTGCCTCAGGACGATCGTGATTGGCTTGAGTTACACCTGCAGCCATTGCGCGCTCAGGGTATTCCGCTCGTTGCGATTGATTATTTGCCGCCAGAGCGGCGCGATGAGGCTCGCGAGCTGGCGCGGAAGCTGCAGTCTGAGGGCTTTATTCCTTATGTCACCCTGCCTGACCTGAATTACCTGGGGGTCAGCTCGATCGAGGTGCAGCCGCGTCGAATTGCGTTGATCTATGATCCCCGTGAAGGGCCTATGGAGGACAACCCAGGCCATATCTCGTTGGGTGGATTACTCGAGTACCTGGGTTATAGGGTGGATTACCTGCCCTCAGATGCATTGCCTGTCGGGCCGATGAGTGGGTTGTATGCAGGCGTTATTACCTGGATGACCAGTGGTTCGCCCGCCAATGCCCAGGCCTTTAATCAGTGGCTCATTGCACGCATGGACGAGCATATCCCCCTGGCGATTTTTGCGGGGTTGCCGACTGAGAACGATGGCGTACTCAAACGCCTGGGGCTGCGCTTCATGTCTGCGCCCTTGAGCGGAACGGCGGAAGTGGTCGAGCACGATGCTAAATTGTTGGGTAGCTTCGAGGCGCCGCTGGTTGCGCGCAGCCGCGATTTGCCTGCGTTGACTGTGCTTGATGGGGATACTCAGCCAGTGCTGGCGCTGAAGGGCCGTGAGCCAGGTGTTTACACGCCAGTGGCGATCGGGGCGTGGGGCGGAATTGCACTGTCACCTTATGTGTTCGAAGAGGCGCAGGGGCAGCGCCGTTGGATTCTCGACCCCTTTGCCTTCTTGCAGCGTGCATTGCAATTGCAGGTCATGCCCAGGCCCGATGCCACCACTGAGAATGGTCGCCGCATCGCCACTGTGCACATCGATGGCGATGGATTCGTCTCTCGCGCCGAGATACCCGGTACGCCTTATTCCGGCGTTGCCGTCCTCAAGGAGTTCATCCGGCCCAATCCCTTTTTGACTTCTGTCTCGGTGATTGAGGGCGAGGTCGGGCCGCGGGGCAAGTACCCTCACCTTGCTCGTGAACTTGAGCCAGTTGCCCGGGAAATCCTGGCTGACGATAAAGTAGAAGTGGCCACACACACCTTCAGCCATCCTTTTTTCTGGCAACCTGAGTTGGCTGCAAAGCGTGAGGGCTTCAACCCGGAATATGGCTACATGATGGCGATTCCGGGGTATGACAAGCTGGATTTCACGCGTGAAATTGTCGGGTCACGGGACTACATCAATCAGCGCCTCACCACGGCTAAAAAACCAGTGAAAATGGTGTTCTGGTCGGGTGATGCCATGCCGGATGCTGCCACCATCAAGCTGGCTTACGACAGCGGCCTGGCCAACGTCAATGGCGGCAATACGGCATTGACCAATGCCTACCCATCGCTCACAGGCCTCTACCCGCTGATTCGACCGACTGCGGGGGGGCTTCACTACTACGCACCGGTGATTAACGAGAACGTCTACACCAACTTGTGGACCGGTCCGTATTACGGTTTCCGCGGGGTGATGGAAACCTTCGCGCTGACCGATAAACCACGCAGACTGCGCGGGCTTCACCTGTACTACCACTTCTACTCAGGCACTAAACAAGCCTCCATCAAGGTGATGCACGATATTTACCGTGATATGCAGGATCAGCAGCCCATCTCGCTGTGGATGAGCGATTACATTCCACGCATGCATGGTCTCTATCAAGCCAGCTTGGCCAAGCGCAGTGATGGGAGTTGGCAAATCCGCGCGATGGACGGGTTGCGTACTGTGCGACTTGACCCAGCAATGGGTTGGCCTGATCTGCGTCGTTCTGAGGGTATTGCTGGTGTGCGTGATCTGCCCCAAGGCCGCTATGTTCATTTAAGCCGTGACCACGCTGTGCTGGTCTTGCGTGATCAGCGCGATCCGCGTCCATCGCTTGAACAAGCCAGCCTGCCATTGTTGGCGTGGGATTATTTGGATGATCAACGCGTGCGCCTGTCGTTCGCGGGCAACCTGCCGTTGAACTTCAGTGTTCGTGCAACTGGCAGTTGCAGCCTGGTCGTGGCGGGGAAAACATACGCTGGACTTCAGCGGCAGGGGTTATGGCATTTTGATGTGCCACTGAAGCAGGTGCTTGATGCCCAACTCACCTGCCGTTAAAACCAGGCGTTTGCTGAGCCCATGGACCCTGTTGCTGGTTGCTCTACTCGTCGGTGGCCTGCTGGTGTTGGTCTATAAAGGCGAGGATGCATTTCTGCCAGACGGCAAGCAGCCAGATGCCGTATCGATCAACTATTCGGAGCTGCTGCTTGAGGCGCACCCTCAAGACCAGGCGCTGCGCCTCAGCCTGATTGAGCAATTGATTGCCTTGGGTGATTACCCACGGGCACGCAGCCATTTGCTCAAACTCACCCCCGCGGGAGTAGACAGTCTCCCTTTTTACCGTGCTGAGCTTGATGCTTTGCAGGCATTGGCCGATCCGCAAGGTATTGAACCTTCCCTCAAGAAACAGCTGATTGAAAGCTTTGCTGCGCTCGATCGTTCGGTGTTGTCCGATGCTCAACGATTGCGTATGGCGAAATATGCCTTAGCGTTGGGTGCGCCGGCGCTGGCGGCGCCAGTTTATGCTGAATTGGCAGCACGTGACCCCGCGCGTCATGTGGAATGGCTCGGCGAGGCCGCGAAATGGTATCTCGCCAGTGGTAACGCTCAGCTAGCCGCTGATTTGTACTTGGAGTTGATGGCGTCCGCAGCCACCCCAGATGCGCGTATGGCCTTTCTTGAGCAGGCTTTCTATAGCTTGTTGTCCGCAGAGCGCGGCGAGCGTGCGGTGGAGTTGCTCAGTCAGCACATGCTTGAGTTGGACGGAACAGACACTGTTCTGTTGGAGGCAGCGGTGAGGGCCTCCGTCGGCAGTCATCGTTATGATTTGGCCGAATTGTTCGTGGAGCGCTGGCGTTCCCAGCGTCCTGAAGATCCTGAGGCGTTAGCCGTGGAAATGCGGCTGCACCTAGCCGCCGGTGACCTTGAGCGTGCGTGGGCGACCGGGCAGGTGTTGCTCCACGATAGACCTGATGACCTTGAACTGTTGTCGCAAATGGCCAAGCTGGCGGAGTGGACCGCACGGCCCCAGGACGCACTGCGTTATTGGGTGATGGCCTTGCAGCTCGCAGAGGATGCCGCCATGCGCGAGCATGCCTGGCGCCTGGCTGCCCAGCTGTTTGACTTTGATCAAGCAATTCCCTTGTTGGCACAGTTGGCGCAACAGCGCCGGCTAACCGATGAAGAGCTGGATGCATTGGTTTACAGCCATCAATCGCGGGGTACACCTGAGCAGGGGGAAGCCTGGTTGCGCAGCTATGTGCGGCAGTACCCGGAGCAGAAGATCGCCTGGGTGCGTCTGCAGCAGATTCTTGAACATACCTTGCAATATGAGCAGGAGTCCCACTTGTGGGCCGAGATAGATAAACGCTTCGGTTTGACCATCGAACAGCGGGTACGGTGGGCGGAAGTGGATTGGGCGCGGTTTGATGCGCCTGCGGCCTGGGCTGTGCTGGATGCTATCGATAATACTCAGGTGGAAAGCAGCGATTACTGGTTTCTGCGCGGTAACCTCGCCTGGGAGCTGGAGCGCGACGATGATGTGCGTGCTGCATACGAGCGGCTCTTGGCGCTGGATGGAACGCTAGGCAGTAATGCCGAAGAGCGTCTGATCCATATTTATACCCAGCAAGCCCCCGAAAAGGCCTTGGCTCTGCTGATTCAGAGTTGGCAGCGTAATGCGGATCCAAGACGGTTGAGCAGTGCGCTAAGCCTGGCGGAACAATTGGGGGAGTGGCAGCAACTGCAGGCGCTGGTCGACCAAGCCAGCCGCTCGCCTAGTGGTGCTCGGCAAGCCTCGGTGTTGAGCGCGCGTGGCGTGCTCGCCAGCCGGAGCGGGCGAATGGATGAGGCCGAACGTATTTATCGCCTGGGGTTGAGCCTATACCCGGATCAGAACGTATTTCGTCAGCGCTTGCTTTGGCTGTTTATTGATCAGGGTCGCCGAGATGAACTGCCGGTTTTGCTGCAACAATGGCGGGCTTTAGCTGCCAATGACGGTGAACTGTGGCTGCCATTCGCCAGTGCCAATATGCTGTTAAACCGCACTGGGCCGGCACTGGGCTGGTTCAGAATGTACCTAAAGTTGCGCCCTAGTGACTGGTTGGTTCAGTCCGCCTATGCCGATGCCCTAGAGGGTGCGGGCTATGCGGACAAGGCCTTGCGCCTACGCACGTTTCTACTGTCGCGCATCAAGCCTGGGCAATTGGCAGGCAATCCTGAACGTTACAGCATGTACTTGCGCCTGTTAGGCGGTACGCAGTCTATGCGCAGTGCCGAGCGCCAGGCGCTGATGTGGCAGGACGGCTCGTTGCCAATGTTGCAAGTCTGGTTCACTCAGTTTCTCACTCAACTTGATGCCAGCAATCAGGCAGCGTTGAAAGATCAATGGCTGGCCTGGGCGCGCAGTCAAGGGCTGAGCATCAGTCGCTATGAGCAGCTACAAGAAGCGCTACGTGCGCAGAACCGCCAACAGCTTGAGCATCTGCTTGCGGAAGGTGGTCTTGACCCCTCTCAGCGTGTCGAGGCGCTAACTCGCTTGGGTCGCAGTGGTGCGGCACTAGGTGAAGGCTTGGCCAGTCTGTCGGACGAACAGGTCTCCGGTGTGCGCCAGCAGTTGCTGCGTCAGACTGTGGAACTGCACGAACGCATGCCGCAGGGCATGCAGCTTGGCTGGATGCAGCGTGACTTTGGCGGTATTGACCTGTACGGCCCGTCGCTGCAACTAGCCCGGCACCTAGGTAACGACTGGTATGCCGACGTGAGGCTCAGCCAGGCGCAATATGACGGTGAGACGCTCGACAGTGATGTGCTGGGTCGCGAGAGAAATGCCAAGTTGATGTTGCAGCGTGAACTGAGCGATGGCGCTTTTGCCCTGACTTTTGACGGCAGTTTACGCACTGATGAGGATCGCCTGGGGTTAGGCGTTTTGCGTTCGTGGCAGGTGTCCTCGCGTGATGAACTGCAGCTAGGACTGGACTGGCATCGGGAAACTGATCAGGGTGGACTGATGCGGGCATTGGGCATGCGTGATGGCCTGAATGTCAGTGGACGGCACAGCTTCTCAGCGCGTGATCAACTCAACTGGTCGCTGGGGCATCAGCGGTTTGCGACGCGTCAGGGCGATGCGATTGGCAACGGTGAAGAGTTCAACCTCGAACTCACGCATGCAGTGTTTTTTGAGGGGCCCGCCTGGTTACTGCGCAGCGGTGTGAACTACCAGAACAACCGTTTAGAAAGTGGTATTGATCCCGATCTTCTGAGCACACGGCAGGAGATTGACGAGGAAGGTGACACCATCAGTGTGCCCAATGGCGGGCCATTGAATATTGAAGATGCCGTGGCGAGTGACCTGCTGCAGGAGCGTTTCGGCCAGTTGTATGTCGGCAGCACTTGGCGGCGTGGTTTTCCCGGTGCACTGAACCGTGGGCGCGCTCAGTACACCTGGCTGGTCGACGTACTCGCAGGTTGGCAGTGGACCGAGCAAGAGTTCAATTACGCAATCAATACCGGCTTGGGTGTGGAAGTGTTGGGTGATGACGAGCTGGCCGTGACCTTCGGTTACCAATCGGCACCGCGCAGTGGTGGTGGCGAGGCGGGTGGGACTTTTGGTTTGACCTATAGCGCCCGTTTTGGGCGTTGATCAGAGATTTAACAGGAGAAATACACGATGTTATCCATTCGCTGCCTGGCCCTGATGGCCGTTGCACTTTTGGTCACGGGCTGTTCAAGCTTCACCCGCGAAGCGAGTGAATCGCTACCGCGTGACGCACAGTGGGGGCTGCTGCCGCTGATCAATTATTCCCAAGCACCGCAAGCGGGTGAGCGCAGCGAGCACATTTTGCTCAGTGTGATGGCCGAGGAGGGATTGCGCCCACGGCTGTACCCCGTCGTTACGCAAGACGAAATGCCCCTGCTGGATGATCGTGAGCGCTTTAATCAGGCATTGGCGTGGGCGCGTCAGGAAAACCTTGATTACGTTGTCAGCGGCAGTGTTGATGAATGGCAATACAAAAGCGGCCTCGACGGTGAGCCAGCCGTGGGTATCAGCCTGCAGATCATCGAGCCGAACAGTGGCCGTGTAGTGTGGAGCAGCAGTGGCGCTCGCGCCGGCTGGTCACGCGAAAGCTTGGCAGGGACTGCGCAAAAAGTGTTGCGTGAGATTATTGGCGATTTGTCGCTCGAGTAATTGTTATGGACTCGGCGCACAAGGATTTCACGCTAGCCCCACGTGCCAGTTCGCACGTTTCGTGGCTGGAAACACTGATACTGACTGGGCTGGGACTGGGCCTGGGGTGTTGGCTGTCACCTCATGATCCAATGTTGGTACACAACACTTTCCCGTGGTTGGTGTTGGCGCCCCTGTTGCTGGGTATGCGCTATGGCTTTATGCATGGCCTGATCAGTGCGGTGCTGCTGGTGTTGGTTTTGTTTGCCTACCGCGCGAGCGGTTATGTGGTGTATCAGGACATACCGGAGTCGTTCATCGTTGGCGTGCTGATTACCGGCATGCTGGTGGGGGAGTTTCGCGACATCTGGGAGCGTCGCCTGGAACGCCTGGACATGGCCAACGACTATCGGCAGCTGCGCTTGGATGCGTTTACGCGCACGCACTACATGCTACGGATCTCTCACGACCGCCTTGAGCAGCGTGTGGCTGGTAATGACCGCAGCTTGCGCAGCTCGTTGTTAGGCTTGCGCAGCCAATTGCGTGCGTTACCCCGTGGTGACGATGCGTTGGCCGCGCTCGCTGAGTCGATCATGAACTTGTTGGCACAATATGGCTCGTTCCATGTCGCGGGGTTGTACCGTGTAGCTCCCAGTGGTCAGCTTGAATTGCAACCACTGAACAGCTTGGGTGCGGGCAAACCCATGCGGGCAGATGATTTGCTCGTCAAGCTTTGCCTGGAACGCGGTGAGTTGCTAAGTGTGCGGGAAGACCTGTTAGAGCGTGGTGAGAGTCGCGAGCATTCCCAGTACCAAGCGTGCATTCCCTTGGTCGACACCGAAGGTCGGATCCTGGCGCTGCTGGCTGTTGAGCAGATGCCGTTTTTCTCCTTTAACGACAGAACCTTGAGCCTTTTGGCGATTCTAGCCGGACACATTGCCGACTTGTTGTTGAGTGATCCGCAGGCGCTTCAGCTCGAGGACAGTGATGCCCAGGTGTTCAGTCAGAACCTCAAACGTTGTTTACATGATGCCCAGCAGCATGGCCTTGATGCCTATTTGTTGGGTTTCACCGTGGGCCCGTCAGCGCACCGTGAGGAATTGTTGAACCTGCTCGAAAGCAGTCAGCGCGGACTGGACCTGCAGCTCAAGTCTGTTGATCAGTCGAATCCCTGCGTGTTGGTGTTGCTGCCACTGACATCGGCTGAAGGCTCCAAGGGTTACCTGCAGCGTCTGCACAGCATGCTCACTGAGCGTTTTGGACTGGGGCAGACGCTGGAAAGTCTCGGTGTACGCACCCACCACTATGACATCGGCGTCGGGCGTGAGCGCGAAGCATTGCGTCACTTCCTATTCAATGAGTGTGGGTTCGATGATAAGCAAGTGGCTGTTTAGCGGCGCCTTTGTATTTGAGTTAGGCAGTTGGGGGGCGTTGTTCCAAGAGATGTCTATCGGCGCAGCCGCGCTGCTGTTCGTTTCTGCCCATGGCATCAGCAGCGCGCTGCTGGCGGCCGGTGTCTGGTTGTTACTGCCAAATCGCTACAAATTTCCATTGCCGTGGAGCCCGCTGTTTATCTTCAGCCTGTCTTTCTTTGTCCCGGTACTTGGCGCTATTGGGGTGGCCATCGCGGTCTTTCCGGCGCTGTACATGCCGCGCACGCAAAAAGAACAGGCCTGGGATGCGATTGGCGTCCCTGATCTGCCGTTTCGTCCGCAAGAACGCAGCCGTGACTTGATGTTCCAGGACGGTGGTTTACAGGACGTATTGCGCCATGCACCCAGTGCGCAAAAGCGCGTGAGTGCCTTGTTTGCCACCCGACGGATGCCCAGCAAGGACTCGATCCCCATTCTCAAGCTGGCGCTGCGCGACCCTGCGGATGATGTGCGATTACTGGCCTACTCGATGCTTGATCGGCAAGAAAGCGAGATCAATCACCGTATCCAAGTGTCACTGCAGCAACTGGCCGATGCGACCGGTACTCACAAAGCCGCTGTGCATGCCACGCTGGCGCGCTGGTATTGGGAGTTGGCCTACCTGGGGCTGGCTCAGGGCAGCGTGTTGGAGCATGTACTCAAGCAGGCGCGTGAGCATGTCAACAGTGCCTTGGCGCAGGGTGCGGGCGACGACAGTCATCTTTTGGCTGCACGGATCTCCATGGAAATGGGCGATCTTGAAAGGGCGGAGCAGCATTTGCTGGACGCTCAAGCAGCAGGCATTGATTTAGAAAAGCTGCTGCCGTTTATGGCTGAAATTGCGTTCTCCCGCGGCGATTACACCGCGATTGCGCAGCTGCTACGACAGCTCCCCGAGGACATGCTGACGCGGCCGCCCTTTGCGGCCCTGGCGAGATACTGGTTATGAAAACTCCTGCAGTTGAGGCACCTATTGCAGATATCTGTCTATTGCTGGAAGGGACTTGGCCGTATGTCCGTGGCGGGGTATCTAGCTGGGTCAACCAACTGATTCTCGGCCTGCCTGAGCTGACCTTTTCGGTATTTTTTATTGGCGGTCAAAGCGGTGCGTATGGCAAACGCCAATACGCTATTCCGGCGAATGTCGTGCATATCGAGGAACATTTCCTCGAAAATGCCTGGAAGCCCGGTGATGCGGTCGTTGCCGCCAAGCGTGAGGGACCGCGTCAGCTGATGCGTGACATGCACGTCTTTCTCCATCATCCAGATGAGCCCAGCCTGGAGCAAGGTCAGGCCATGTTGGAAAACCTCGCCAATGGCGCGATGAGCCTGGACGATGTGCTGCACAGCCGCGCTAATTGGGAGGCCATCACCGAAGGCTATGTGCGCCACTGCAGCGACCCTTCGTTTGTGAATTACTTCTGGACACTGCGAACCATGCAGGCGCCGCTGGTGATGCTGGCTGAGGCTGCGCGCAAGCTGCCGCGTGCGCGCATGTTGCACTCGATCTCAACGGGCTATGCGGGTCTGCTGGGCAGCATCCTGCAGCACCGCTGGAAGTGTTCCTACGTGATCAGTGAGCACGGCATTTACACCAAGGAACGTAAAATCGACCTGGCTCAGGCGAATTGGATTTCCGAAAGCCCGGATGAAATGCTGCGCACCGGCCTGGATGCTGAGGTCAACTATATCCGTCGGTTGTGGATCCGTTTTTTCGAGCGAATTGGTTTGCTGGCCTATCGGTCAGCCGACCCCATCATCGCGTTGTATGGCGGTAATCGCACTCAGCAGATTAATGATGGCGCTGACCCCGCGCGCACGCGGGTCATTCCGAATGGCATCTCGATGGAAGCCTGGAAAGACGCCATGCAACAGCGGCCTGAAGGCATTCCCAAAGTGGTTGGGCTGATTGGTCGGGTCGTGCCGATCAAGGACGTTAAAACCTTTATCCGTGCCATGCGGGGCGTGATCAGTGCCATTCCAGAGGCCGAGGCGTGGGTCGTCGGGCCTGAAGAGGAGGACCCGGAATACGCGCAGGAATGCCACAACTTGGTCCTGAGCCTGGGGTTGGAGGGTAAGGTCAAGTTCCTCGGCTTCCGCCGAATACACGAATTGCTGCCTTCTCTGGGCATGATGGTGTTGACGTCCATCAGCGAAGCGCAGCCATTGGTTATCCTCGAAGCATGGGCCGCAGGTACACCGGTTGTGAGCAGCGACGTGGGCTCGTGCCGTGAACTGATCGAAGGTGCGCCGGGTGAGGATCGCGAGCTTGGTATCGCCGGTGAGGTGGTGGCCATCGCAGATCCGCAGGCAACCGCGCGTGCGATTGTCGAACTGCTCAATAACCCGCAGCGCTGGCATGCCGCCCAGGCGGTCGGGCTGGAACGCGTCAATCGGTTCTACACCGAAACCCTTATGCTAGAGCGCTATCGCACCCTGTACCGCGAAGCCATGGAGGCTGTTTGATATGGCGGGTATTGGTTTTGAGCTGCGCAAGATACTGTCGCGTGATTCTTATTCGGCAACGTTGCGGGCATACCTCTATGCGGGCTTGATCAGTTCCGGACCCTGGGTGCTGTCGATCATCAGTGTGATGTTGATCGGGGTGATCAGCCTTGGGGTGGTTGTGCCGGACAATACCGTGCGGCAGTTCTTGGTCACGGTTACCTACTTGATGGCCAGTTCGCTGATTTATACCGGCGGCGCGCAGCTGTTTTTTACCCGCTTCATTTCTGACAGGCTGTTTGAGAAGAAGAACGACCGTATCCTGCCCAATCTGCTGGGTATCATGTTGATCGTCACGCTGTCCTCGGGTGTGCTGGCCAGCCTGGTCATGGGCTTTATGTTCGACGAGCCCTTTGCGTATCGCCTCTTGGTACTGGCCAACTTCGTAACGCTCTGCAACCTGTGGTTGGTGATCATTTTTCTATCGGGCATGAAAGCCTATAACCGCATTCTGCTGGTTATGCTTGTGGGCTATTCATTGATGGTGTTGTGCGCTTTTTTTCTGCGCTTTTTGCACATGAATGGTCTGCTGCTGGCCTTGCTGATCGGTCATGGCAGCCTGCTGTTTATGTTTCTGTTCGATATCTTGCGTGAGTACCCAGCCAAGCAACTCGTTGCGTTCGACTTTCTCAAGCGTCGTCAGGTTTTTATCAGCCTGCTGGTCACGGGCTTTTGTTACAACCTGGGCATCTGGATCGATAAGTTCATCTTCTGGTTCAACCCGCAGACTTCCAGTGAGGTTATCGGCCCGCTGCGCGCCTCGATGCTCTACGACTTGCCTATCTTCCTGGCGTACCTGGCCATTATTCCGGGGATGGCGGTGTTTCTGGTGCGCATCGAAACCGATTTTGCCGAGTGGTATGAGCGGGTCTACTCGGCGATTCGCGGCGGGCAGACGCTGCAGCATATTGGCGTACTCAAAGAACAGATGATTCTGGCCATCCGCCAAGGCTTGCTAGAAATCTGCAAGGTGCAAGGCTTGACCGTGGTCCTGCTGTTCCTCCTGGCGCCGGCAATGTTGGAGTGGCTGGGTATTTCAGCGTATTACCTGCAGCTGTTCTACGTTGACCTGATTGGGGTGAGTATTCAGGTGGTGTTTATGGCGTTGCTGAACGTGTTTTTCTACCTCGATAAGCGCGCCATTGTGCTGGAGCTTTGCGTGCTGTTTGTGGTGCTAAACGCTGCTCTCACACTGCTGAGCCAGTATATGGGCCCGACGTTCTATGGATACGGCTTCACCCTGTCGTTGCTGGTGTGCGTATTGCTCGGTCTGATGCGTCTCTCCAGTTCGCTTGAAGACCTGGAATACGAGACGTTTATGCTAAGCCGCTAAGCCGCTAAGCCGCTAAGCCACTGCGGAATGCGCCGTTCCAGGTAGTAACCTGGTTTGGTGAGGCTACCTTCGACAAAACCGACATGGCCGCCATTAGCGTGCAGTTCGAATTCGATGCTGGGTGATAGCTCGCTGGCTTCGGGCAGGCTGTGGGGGAAGACGAAGGGATCGTCGGCGGCCTGGATAATCAGCGTCGGTGTCTCGATCTGGCCGAGGAAGTAGCGGCTGGAAGCGCGGCGGTAGTAGTCCTCGGCATCGGCGTAACCGTGCAGCGGCGCGGTGATGCGCCCGTCGAAATCCCAGAAGGTGCGCATATTGTCCAGCGGGCCGAGTTTCTCCAGGGTGGACAGTCGGTCGGCCATGCCCTGGTGAGCAAACAGGCGCTGCTTGTCTTTCACGTAGGCCACCATCTCGCGCATAAAGTGGCTCTGGTAAACCCTGGAAAAGCCCATGCCGATGCGGTCGGCGCACTGATCCAGACGAAACGGCACCGACACTGCCGCTGCGCCCTGCAGTTGGCTGTCGGCCCCGGTTTCACCCAGGTACTTGAGCAGCACATTACCGCCCAGGGAATAACCCACGGCATAGATAGGCGCCATCGGCCGCTGGGCGCGCAGGTGGCGTACGGTTTCCGCCAGGTCCTCACTGGCGCCTGAGTGATAACCCCTGGCCAGCAGGTTCGGCTCGCCGGAGCAGCCGCGCCAGTTCAGCGCCACGCTGGCCCAGCCCTGGGCCGCCAGCTTTTGCTGCAATCCCAGCACATACAGAGAGTCGGATGAACCCGTCAGGCCGTGCAACACCAACACCAGCGGTGCATCGGCCTGATGCGGACCGTGCCAGTCCAGATCAAGAAAGTCTCCATCCTCCAGCCACAGCCGTTCGCGTGTGCGCTCAAGTTTCGCCGGTTGGCGACACATCGGGTTCCACAGGGTTTGCAGATGCGGGCCGGGCAGCCACCAGGCGGGTTTGAAGGGTGTGTGCATGACCAGATATCGATTGGGAAAGCGCTCAGGCTAGGGCCTTGGGCGGTGAAACGGAAGCGCTATGACTGGGGCGAATAACAGAACCTGACTTAGGGTGGGCTTGTTCTGCTTCCTGGTGGGTTGTGCCACATCCCGCTGGGGATTAAACCCTGCTGATCTGCACCGGCTCACCCACCCTGCAAAAGCCCTACGCGGCTGTGCGCTGCCACAACGCGTAATACACCTGCCCCGCCTTCTGCTCGCGGTGCAGTCGCCAGTTGCCGGGCATGCCCAGGCTGGAAGGCGGGTTCTCGCTTTCGGTGTAGACCCAGGCGTCGGCCGCCAGCCAGCCATGCTGCTCCAGCAGGGTGCAGGCCGGTAGCAGCAGGTTCTGGTTGAACGGAGGGTCGAGAAACACCAGATCGAACGGTGTTGCGGCCGGGCTCTGCAGGTAGAGCAGGGCGTCAGTCTGCTGCAGCTGGCCGTTGTCGCAGTTTAGCGTTTGCAGGTGGCCGCGCAGGCTGGCGATGGCCGCCGGATTGAGGTCCAGGGCCAGGGCGTTGCCGGCGCCGCGCGACAGGGCTTCGAGAAACAGCGCGCCGCTGCCGGCGAACAGGTCGAGCACCTTGGCACCCTCGACATAGGGCGCCAGCCAGTTGAACAGCGTCTCACGCACGCGGTTCGGCGTCGGCCGCAGGCCGGCGGCCATGGGGAAGTTGAACTGGCGCGAGCGCCATTGCCCGCCGATGATCCGCAGCTGGCCATCGCCGCTGTGGGCGGGGTTGGCTTTTGGCGGTTTGGGTCGCTTGCTCATCAGTGCTCCGGGACGCCAGTGGGTTGCTCGGCAGGGTTGTCGGTGGGCGGTGGCAGTTCTTTCTGCGCCACGCTTGGGCCGGCGGTGACGATCACCAGGGCGTCCGGGTTGAGGTGCTTGGCCATGGCAGCTTTAACCTGCTCGACACTCAGCGCGTCGACGTCGCGCATAAAGTCTTCCAGGTAGGTCAGCGGCAGGTCATAGAAACCCATGGAGCCGAGCTGGCCGACGATCGCCGCATTGCTCGCGGTGGACAGCGGGAAGCTGCCGGCCAGTTCGCGTTTGGCGTTGTTCAGCTCTTCTGCAGTCGGGCCGTTGTTGATGAAGTCGGCCAGCATGCTTTTGACCAGTTGCAGGGTGCCATCGCTGAGTTCGGCGCGGGTCTGCAGGTTGATCATAAAGGGGCCGCGCGCCTGCATGGCGCTGAAACCGGAGTAGACGCCATAGGTCAGGCCGCGCTTCTCGCGTACTTCAGTCATCAAACGGGTGCCGAAGCCACCGCCGCCGAATACCTGATTGCCCAGATAGAGCGCGGCGTAGTCCGGGTCACGGCGGTCGATGCCGAGCTGGGCAATCATCAGGTGGGTCTGGTTCGAAGGGAACTCGATATGTTGCAGGCCCGGCTTGGGCTCTTCCGGCTGGGCGATACGCGGCAGCGCCGGGCCTTTCGGCAGGGCGGCGGACACCTGGCTGGCCAGGGCTTCGGCGTCGCTGCGCGAAAGGTCGCCGACCAGCGCGATAATCGCGTTATTGGCGGTGTAGGCCTTGGCGTGGAAGGCCTGCAGCTGCTCACGGCTGATGGTCGGGATCGACTCGGCATTGCCGTCGCTGGAGTGCGCGTAGGGATGCATGCCGTACAGGCGCTCGAACAACGCCAGGCTGGCCAGCTTGCCGGGGTTCTGCTTCTGGTATTCGAAGCCGGCCAGCAGCTGGTTTTTGATCCGCGCCAGTGCGTCTTCCGGAAAGGTCGGCTGGCCGAGCACCTGATTGAACAGCTGCATGGCCGGCTCGCGCTTGTCCGCGGCACTGAGGCTGCGCAGGCTGGCGATGGCCATGTCGCGGAACGCGCCATTGCCGAAGTTGGCACCGAGGTTTTCGAATCCAGCGGCGATGGCGCCGACATCCTTGCCCGGGACGCCTTCGTTGAGCATGGCGTTGGTCAGCATGGCCAGGCCCGGTACGCCATCATCATGGCTGCTGCCGGCGGCAAAGGTCAGTTGCAGGTCGAACATCGGCAGTTCGCGGGCTTCGACGAACAGCACCTTGGCGCCTTCAGCGGTCTGCCAGGTCTGGATGTCCAGATCGCGGCGGCTGGGCGGCTGATCGCCAAGGGCGGCCAGGGATTCGATGTGGGTCGATTCGGCGGCCGGTGTCGCGTTTGGGGTGCTATCCGGGCGGTTGATTACCAGGGCCAGCAGCGCCAGCAATATCAGTAGCGCCAGGCCGAGCAGGCCGTAGCGCAGGCCATTGCGCTCACTCATTGCGCTTCTCCTCAGGCAGAACATGGGCGACGCTCAGGCGGTCGCGGGTAAAGAAGGTGCTGGCGGCTTGCTGGATATCGGCCGGGGTAACGGCCTCCAGCTCGGCCAGTTCCTGATCGATCAGCTTCCACGACAGGCCGACGGTTTCCAGTTGGCCGATGGCGGTGGCCTGGCTGGTGATCGAATCACGCTCGTAGACCAGGCCGGCGATCACTTGTGCGCGCACGCGGGCCAGCTCTTCGGCGCTTGGCGGGGTGTTTTTCAAATCTTCCAGCTCACGCCACAGGCCGGCTTCGACCTGCTCCAGGTTTTTTCCGGTCTGCACGTTGGGCGTGGCGGAAAGGATGAACAGGCTGTCGCCACGGGAGAAACCGTCGTACCAGGCCGATGCGCCGGATACCAGTTCCTCGCCACGTTCCAGACGGGTCGGCAGGCGGGCGCTGTAGCCGCCGTCTAGCAGGGCGGCAGCCAGACGCAGGGCATGCACCTGGCGCGGTTGTTCAGCGGTGGCCAGGCCTGGCACGTTAAAGCCCATCATCAGGCTCGGCAGCTGGGTTTTCAGGTGCAGGGTGATACGGCGCTCGCCCGGTGCGGCCAGCTCACGCGGGGCTTTGGCGGTGGGCACAGTGCGCTTGGGAATGGCGCCGAAGTAGCGCTCGGCGAGGATCTTCACCTCGGCGACGCTGACGTCACCGACCACCACCAGGGTGGCGTTGTTCGGCGCGTACCAGGCTTCGTACCAGGCGCGCAGCTCCTCGACGGTCATGCGCTCAAGGTCGGCCATCCAGCCGATGGTGGGTGTGTGGTAACCGCTGGCGGGGTAGGCCATGGCCTTGAAGCGTTCGTAGGCCAGGCTCGACGGTTTGTCATCGGTGCGCAGGCGGCGTTCTTCCTTGATTACCTCGATTTCCTTGGCGAACTCATCAGCTGGCAGCTTGAGGCTGGCCAGGCGGTCGGCTTCAAGTTCCAGGGCGATGGCCAGGCGGTCGCGGGCCAGCACCTGGTAGTAGGCGGTGTAATCGTCGCTGGTGAAGGCGTTTTCCTCGGCGCCCAGTTCACGCAGGATGCGTGAGGCTTCGCCGGGGCCGAGCTTGCGGCTGCCCTTGAACATCATGTGTTCGAGGGCGTGGGACAGGCCGGTCTGACCGGGCGTCTCGTAGCTTGAGCCAACCTTGTACCAGAGCTGGCTGACCACCACCGGTGCGCGATGGTCTTCGCGCACGATGACCTTGAGGCCATTGTCCAGGCTGAATTCATGGGTCGGCTGGGTTTCTGTGGCGAAGGCCAGCAGGGGTGTGCAGAGCACGCTGAGCAGCAGGGCTGCAGTGCGTTGGGCAATCATATGCATGGGTTATCGACCTGTCGGACGGGCCCGCTTGGTCTTAGCGTCGGCGGGCGCGGAGGTGCTAGGATACGCATCCGTTTTACTGGCGACCACGCCTGCTAAGGCTTCTGATTGTTTCCGCGTGCACTCTTCAGCTTTTAATGCCGCGTGAGCAGTGCTTTCAGAGGCCATGGTCTGCGCGTCGCACCTTTGAGATAGCCGTCCTCCATGTTTGGTTCCAACGACGACAAGAACACGCCCGCGCCCTCTACGCCGCCCTCTGCCGAAAAACCGGCAGAGAAGAAAGACCTGTTCGGCTGGCTGCGCAAAAAGCCGCAAGCGCCGGTGACGCCCGAGCCGCCATCAGCTTCGGTGAACGAGCAGCCTGCTACTCCGGCAGTCGTTGCGGCTGAGGTCACTGAAACTGCTCCTGTGCCTGCTGCGCCGATCAGCGAAGTGGCTGCGCCAGTTGAATCGCCGGTTAATACGCCCGAGCCTCAGCCGGCCCCGGTGGCTGCCGTTGAGCAAGCTGCTGTCGTCCTGCCTACGTCGGCTGACACCAGTGGCTTAAACCCGGCGCCACGTCCCTCGCGTTTTCGGATCAACGCGGGCAGTGAAGTCCTACATGCGCACGTTGAGGTGCCGGTGGTGGTTGAGCCGGTCATCGAGCAACCGGTGGCCGCACCTGCTGTCGTAGAACCTGTCGCAGCGCCGGCTAAAAGCGCTGAGGAGAGCCGTACCGGTTTCCTTGAGCGCCTCAAGCAGGGCCTGTCGAAAACCAGCGCCAGTCTTGGCGAGGGCATGGCCAGCCTGTTTCTGGGCAAGAAAGTCATCGACGATGACCTGCTCGACGACCTGGAAACCCGCCTGCTGACGGCGGATGTGGGCGTTGAAGCCACCACGGCGATCATCGGTAACCTGACCAAACGCGTCGCGCGCAAGGAACTGGCTGACAGCGGAGCCCTATACAAGGCGCTGCAGGATGAATTGGTGGCGTTGCTCAGGCCGGTTGAGCAACCGCTGAAAATCGACAGCAGTAAGCAGCCCTATGTGATTCTGGTGGTCGGTGTAAATGGCGCTGGCAAGACCACCACCATCGGCAAACTGGCGAAAAAACTCCAGCAGGATGGCAAAAAAGTCATGCTCGCCGCCGGTGACACCTTCCGCGCCGCTGCCGTTGAGCAGCTGCAGGTGTGGGGCGAGCGCAACCAGATTGCAGTGATTGCCCAGCACACCGGTGCCGACTCTGCTTCGGTGATTTTCGATGCGGTGCAGGCCGCCAAGTCGCGTGGCATGGATGTGCTGATCGCTGACACCGCCGGGCGTCTGCACACCAAAGACAACCTGATGGAAGAGCTGAAGAAAGTCCGCCGGGTGATTGGTAAGCTCGATGACACCGCGCCGCATGAAGTGCTGCTGGTGCTGGACGCCGGCACCGGGCAGAACGCAATCAATCAGGCCAAGCAGTTCAACCAGACGGTCAACCTGACCGGCCTGGCGCTGACAAAGCTGGACGGTACGGCGAAAGGCGGGGTGATCTTTGCCCTGGCCAAGCAGTTTGTATTGCCGATTCGCTATATCGGGGTGGGTGAGGGGATTGATGACCTGCGCACCTTCGAGGCCGAAGCCTTTGTTCAGGCGCTGTTCGCGGAGAAATAGGATGATCAAGTTCGAACAGGTCGGTAAACGCTATGCCAACGGCCACATCGGGCTGCATGAGCTGAGCTTTCATGTACGCCGTGGCGAGTTCCTGTTCGTCACCGGTCACTCCGGTGCCGGCAAGAGCACTTTGCTGCGCTTGCTGCTGGCGATGGAGCGGCCGAGCAGCGGCAAATTGCTGCTGGCTGGGCAAGATTTGTCGCATATCACCAATGCACAAATTCCTTTCCTGCGTCGGCAGATCGGTGTGGTGTTCCAGAACCATCAGCTGCTGTTCGATCGCAGTGTGTTCGACAACGTGGCGCTGCCGCTGCAGATTCTTGGTCTGTCCAAGGATGAAATCGGCACCCGCGTGCGTACTGCGCTGGAGCGGGTTTCCCTGGCCGACAAGGCCGAGCAATCGCCTGGCGACCTGTCCACCGGTCAACAGCAGCGCGTCGGCATTGCCCGCGCCATCGTGCATCGGCCGGCCCTGCTGCTGGCGGATGAGCCCACCGGAAACCTCGATCCGCGCCTTGCCGCCGAGATCATGGGCGTGTTCGAGGACATTAACCGGTTGGGCACTACCGTACTGATCGCCAGTCACGACCTGGCCCTGATCGCGCGCATGCGCCACCGCATGTTAACCCTGCAGCGCGGCCGCCTGATCGGCGACGGGGAGGCCGCATGAGCGCCACCCGCATGCCGCCTCCGCAGCCCGCGCAGCGCGTCGGTGCTGCACCGAAGAAATCCGAATCGCCAACGCCGGGCGACGATGGTCCAAGCTTTACCCACCAGTTGCACGCCTGGTTGGAAAACCACCGCGCCAGCCTGGTCGACAGCCTGCGCCGCCTGGCTAAACAGCCGATTGGCAGCTTCTTTACCTGCCTGGTGATGGCCGTGGCCCTCAGTCTGCCGATGGGCCTGGCCTTGCTGCTGGATAACGTTGAGCGCCTGGGGGTGTCCTGGCAGCGTGCGGCGCAGATTTCCCTGTTTATGCAGATCGATGCCACGGACGCCCAAGGTCAGGCACTGCGTGAGCAGATCGCCGCGATGGACGATGTGGAAGAGGCCGAGTGGATCAGCCGCGAACAGGCTTTGAGCGAGTTCCAGCAGCAATCCGGGCTGGGTGAAGCGCTGAAGGAACTGCCGGATAACCCGTTGCCTGGGGTGATTGTGGTGACACCGCAGCAGGTCGATAAGGTCGCTCTGGAGGCCCTAAGGCTGCGTCTGGCCGAACTACCACGGGTGCAGCAGGCGCAGCTGGACCTGCTCTGGGTCGAACGCCTGAGCGCCATGCTCAAGCTGGGTGAGCGCTTCGTCTTTGGCCTGACCTTGCTGTTGGTGATGGCGCTGCTGCTGGTGATCGGTAACACCATTCGCCTGCATATCGAGAACCGCCGCACCGAGATCGAGGTGATCAAGCTGGTCGGAGGCACCGACAGCTATGTGCGTCGCCCCTTCCTCTACATGGGCACGCTGTATGGTTTGGGCGCTGGGCTACTGGCCTGGCTGCTGCTGGCTTATGGCCTTGGCTGGCTGAACGACGCTGTGGTGCGCTTGGCCGGTTTGTACGGCAGCGACTTCGCCCTGGCGGGCGTGCCTATAGCCGATGGTCTATCCCTGCTGCTCGGCGCGGTCCTGTTGGGCTATATTGGCGCCTGGCTGGCGGTCGCAAGGCACTTGAGCGAGCTGGCCCCTAGATAGTAAGTTATTGTTTTGCTTGATATTGACTATGTGTAAGGGAACTTGTACCTCGGTATAAAGTCCCAAGGAGCAGTGCTAGACTGCTCCACGATTCGTAAGTCGGAGGATTCAAATGTCCACTTCTTTGCAACCTGTTCATGCTCTGGTTCCGGGTGCCAACCTAGAAGCATACGTGCATGCGGTAAACGGCATCCCGCTGTTGACCCCTGAGCAGGAGCGTGAACTGGCGGAAAGTCTCTTCTACAAACAAGACCTCGAAGCCGCCCGGCAAATGGTGCTGGCTCACCTGCGTTTTGTTGTGCATATCGCCCGTAGCTACTCCGGTTATGGCCTGGCCCAGGCAGACCTGATTCAGGAAGGCAACGTCGGCCTGATGAAGGCGGTTAAGCGTTTCAATCCGGAAATGGGTGTGCGCCTGGTGTCGTTCGCCGTGCACTGGATTCGCGCCGAGATCCACGAGTTCATCCTTAAAAACTGGCGCATCGTCAAAGTCGCCACCACCAAGGCGCAGCGTAAGCTGTTCTTCAATCTGCGCAGCCAGAAGAAGCGTCTGGCCTGGCTGAATAACGACGAAGTGCATGCCGTAGCCGCAAGCCTCGGTGTTGAACCGCGTGAAGTGCGTGAGATGGAAAGCCGCCTGACCGGCCATGACATGGCCTTCGATCCGGCTGCTGAGGCGGACGACGAAAGCGCCTTCCAGTCGCCGGCGCATTATCTGGAAGACCATCGCTACGACCCTGCGCGTCAGTTGGAAGATTCCGACTGGAGCGACAGCTCCACCGCTAATCTGCACGAGGCGCTGGAAGGTCTGGATGAGCGCAGCCGTGACATCCTCTATCAGCGCTGGTTGGCTGAAGAGAAAGCCACGCTGCATGATCTGGCCGCCAAGTACAACGTATCGGCCGAGCGCATTCGTCAGCTGGAGAAGAACGCGATGAATAAGCTCAAGGGCTCGATCGCGGCGTAAGCGCCAGGCGTAAAAAAGCCGCACTCAGGTGCGGCTTTTTGTTGTCTGCAGCAAAGTGCCGGCGGTTACAGCATCCAGCCTGGCCACCACTCGGGGCGGCTGGGTTGCAGGCGGTTGAGGTAGTGGCTGCCGCCCAGTTGCCACATCTGCTGGCGAATCCAGTTGGCCCGGCGGCTGATGTGTGCACTCGGGCGGCTGGCGCTCCACTCGCGCGGGTTGGGCAGCACGGCGGCCAGCAGGCTGCTCTGCTGGCGTGACAGGTAGGGCGCGCCGACCTTGAAATGATGCCTCGCGGCTGCTTCGGCACCGAATACGCCATCGCCCCACTCGACGCTGTTGAGGTACACCTCAAGAATCCGTTGCTTGGGCCAGAGCAGTTCGATCAGGCCGGTAAACCACACTTCCATACCTTTGCGCAGCCAACTGCGCCCAGACCAGAGAAACAGGTTCTTCGCCACCTGCTGGCTGAGGGTACTGGCGCCGCGCAGAGAACCGCCTTGCTGGTTGTGTTCCAGAGCGGACTGGATAGCCGCGACATCGAAGCCCCAGTGTTCGGCGAACTTCTGATCCTCGCCGGCAATCACTGCCATCTTCAGGTCATCCGGCAGTTCGCTCCAGGGGCGCCAGCTGCGCTGCAGGTCGATGGGTTGATCATCGATCCAGGACTCGATCTTGCGCTCGACCATCAGCGCGGTGCCGGGTGGCGGCACCCAGCGGAATAACAACACCAGTAGAACCGAGGCGAGCATCAGCCAAAGCAGGAGTTTGAGCAGTCGACGGGAGAGGGATCGAAACATGCGTGCTTGGCCGGGATGAATTTGCCGGCCATTATAGCCAGCCCTGTTTCTATAGCTGGAGTGATGCATGGCTCGTCTGTGGTTATTGCTGTCCGCCTGTGCCGGTTTTAGCGGTGTCGCTTTGGGCGCCTTTGCTGCGCATGGCCTGAAGCATCAGCTTACGCCGGCCTATCTCGCGGTATTCCAGACCGGTGCTCACTACCAACTGATTCACGCGCTGGCGCTGTTCGGCGTTGGCCTGCTGGCCATCCTGCGACCGGCGCCGTTGGTCAATTGTGCGGGCGCGCTGTTTGCCCTGGGCATCGTGCTGTTCTCCGGTAGCCTGTATGCACTGACCTTGAGCGATATCAGTGCGTTGGGCATGGTCACGCCTTTCGGTGGCCTGGCGTTTCTCGCCGGCTGGTTATGCCTGGGTCTGGCGGCCTGGAAGCTGGGTGCGCGCAGTAGCGCCTGACCCGTAAGTCAGAAAGCAGGACGAGTGGCAGCCTTTAGCCTTGGTCAGCGCCCATGATCAGGCTAGAATGCCGGCCCTTTTCTCAGTTGTGACCGAGCCGTCATGCGTATTCAGTTAAACGGTGAAGCATTCGAATTGCCCGACGGGGAAACCGTCTCCGGGTTGATCGAGCGTCTGGACCTGGCCGGACGGCGCGTGGCGGTCGAACTCAATCTGGATATCGTGCCGCGCAGCCAGCATGCCACCACCGCTTTGCGCGAGGGTGACCAGGTTGAGGTGGTCCACGCCATTGGCGGTGGTTGATCCCCGCTCATCGGTTTATCGCGTTCAGACAGCCGCCCACTTTCACGAGGATTACCCATGAGCCATGCGCCCAGCGACAAGCCCTTTACCCTGGCCGGTCGTACCTACCAGTCGCGTCTGCTGGTCGGTACCGGCAAGTACAAGGACCTCGAAGAAACCCGCCTGGCCATCGAAGCTTCGGGTGCCGAGATCGTTACCGTGGCGGTGCGCCGGACCAATATCGGGCAGAACCCGGGCGAGCCGAACCTGTTGGATGTGATCTCGCCGGACACGTACACCATCCTGCCGAACACCGCCGGCTGTTATGACGCCGTCGAGGCGGTGCGTACCTGCCGCCTAGCCCGTGAGCTGCTCGACGGCCACAAGCTGGTCAAGTTGGAAGTGCTGGCGGACCAGAAGACCCTGTTCCCCAATGTGATCGAAACCCTCAAAGCCGCCGAAGTGCTGGTTAAAGACGGTTTCGACGTGATGGTGTACACCAGCGATGACCCGATCATCGCCCGCGAGCTGGCGGCCATGGGCTGTATCGCGGTGATGCCGCTGGCCGGCCTGATTGGCACCGGACTGGGTATCTGCAACCCGTACAACCTGCGCATCATCCTGGAAGAGGCTACCGTTCCGGTATTGGTCGATGCCGGCGTGGGCACCGCGTCCGATGCCACCATCGCCATGGAACTGGGCTGCGAGGCGGTGCTGATGAACAGCGCGATTGCCCACGCGCAGAACCCGATTCTGATGGGCGAAGCGATGAAGCACGCGATCATCGCCGGGCGCATGGCCTACCTGGCCGGGCGCATGCCGAAAAAACTCTATGCCAGCGCCTCGTCGCCGCTGGATGGCCTGATTAAGTAACGAGCACAGCATGACTGAATTGCAGCAACAGCCTGAGCCGGCTGAAGACACCTCCAAGCACCGCGCAATCAAAAGTTTCGTGATGCGTGCCGGGCGCATGACTGAAGGCCAGCAGCGCGGCCTCGATCAGGGCTGGCCGAAGTTCGGCCTGCAACTGGAGGACGGCCTGCGTGACTTCGATCAGGTATTCGGCCGCACGGCGTCGCGCACCTTCGAGATCGGTTTCGGTATGGGCCACTCCACCCTGGAAATGGCCGCGGCCTCGCCCGAGCAGGACTTTATCGGGGTGGAAGTACACCGTCCGGGTGTTGGCGCACTGCTCAACGGTCTGATGACGCAGAACCTCAGCAATATGCGCGTCTACAGCTGCGATGCGATGGACGTACTGCGCAACTGTGTGGCCGACGCCAGCCTGGATCGGGTGCTGCTATTCTTCCCGGACCCCTGGCATAAGGCCAAGCACAACAAGCGGCGTATCGTGCAGCCGGCGTTTGCCGAGCTGGTGCGACAGAAACTTAAGGTCGGCGGTGTGTTGCACATGGCCACCGATTGGCAACCTTACGCCGAGTACATGCTGGAAGTGATGAATGTCGCGCCCGGTTACCAGAATCAGGCCGAAGACGGCCAGTATGTGCCGCGGCCAGCGGAGCGCCCGACCACTAAGTTCGAGCGTCGCGGCGAGCGTCTGGGACATGGCGTATGGGATCTGAAGTTCCAACGCATCGATTGATTGATTCACGCGCTGAGGTATCGGCGCAGCAAAACCATAAGCACAAGGACGATTGCACAAGATCGGAATAATCCGACGCCCGCCAGGACGGCTCCTCACCAAGACGGCACATAAACCCGGGCAGCACTGCCCCGGTCATAAAAACAGCAGCCCTGCCTCAGGCCAGGCTGCGAGGAGATCGCTGTGTTGAGAACGCTTTCAATTCTGCTGCTGGCTACGTGCGCGCTACAGGCACAGGCCAAAGTCGACAGTGCCCAGGCTGCGCGCCTGGGCCAGGACCTGACGCCACTGGGCGGTGAGCGCGCGGGCAATGCCGCCGGCACCATTCCAGCCTGGGACGGTGGCCTGGCGCAACCGCCAGCCAACTACCAGCCCGGCATGCATCACCCTGACCCTTACAGCGCCGATGCGCCCTTGTATCAGGTCAACAGCCAAAACCTGGCGCAGTACCAGGCGCAGCTGCCGGCGGGCCTGAAGGCGTTGCTGGAGAAAAATCCGGATTACTTTCTGCGGGTATTCCCGACCCGTCGCAGCGCCGCAGCGCCGCAGCGCATCTATGACGCGACGCGCTTCAACGCGCAGACCGCTGAGCTGATTTCCGGCGGTAACGGTGTCGACGGTGCTGCTGCTGGTATCCCCTTCCCGCTGCCGAAAACCGGCCAGGAAGTTATCTGGAACCACATCATGCGTTACCGTGGCGATCAGATCAGCTTTGTCACCAACCAGGCGGCGGTACTGAGCAATGGTGCCTATAACCTGCTCAAACTGGAACGTGACATCTATTTCCTCTACGGCCGTGAAGGTGTCAGCCCGCAGGACCTGGACAACACCCTGTTCTACTACAAGTACAAGGTGGTCGCGCCGGCCAAGCTGGCCGGTTCGGCGCTGGTGGTACAGGAGACCCTCGATCAAGTGTTGGCGATCCGCAAGGCCTGGCGCTTCAACCGTGGCGAGCGCCGCGTGCGCCGTCTGCCGATGCTGGCCTACGACACCCTGCAGCCGGACACCAACGGCATGGCAACCGCCGACGTGGTCGACTCCTACAACGGTGCACCTGACCGCTATGAGTGGAATCTGGTCGGCAAGCAGGAAATGCTGGTGCCTTACAACAGCTACGCCGTGCACCAGAAAGGCATCCCATACGACAACATTCTGCGTAGCAATACCGTGAATCCGGAACTGCTGCGGTATGAGCTGCACCGCGTCTGGGTTGTCGATGCTGAGCTGCGCAAGGGCTTCAGCCACCCGTATGCCAAGCGTCGCTTCTATATCGATGAAGACAGCTGGCAGATCCTCGCCGCCGACCTCTATGACAAGAGCGGCGAGCTGAGCGGTGTGCAGGAAAGTCATCCGATCAGCTACTACGACGTGCCGATGTTCGGCAGTACCCTGGAGACCATCTACGACTTCAAGGGCAAGCGTTACTTTGTCGACGGCCTGGATAACAACGAGCCGATGTACAACTTCAACGCCAAGCTGACGCCGCGCGATTTCACCCCGCAGGCGCTGCGCCGCGAAGGTAACTGAGCCTCGTCGCACTGAAAAAACCGCCTCTTGCAGGCGGTTTTTTTATGTCCGGCGATCGAGGCTGTGTGGCCTTGGAGCATTACGCGAACTGCGCCGGCCGTTGATACAGGACAAGTAGCCGAGCTGTCATCCGGCTACAGTCAGGGCTCTGTGCTAGTGCATACAAGGAGCCTGACCATGAGCATGATGAAAGCAGCGGTGTTTATCGAGCCTGGACGCATCGAGCTGGTGGACAAGCCCATCCCGCCCGTTGGGCCCAATGATGCGCTGGTACGGATTACCACCACGACCATCTGCGGCACCGATGTGCACATCCTCAAGGGTGAGTACCCGGTGGCCAAGGGGCTGACCATCGGCCACGAACCGGTCGGCATCATTGAGAAGCTAGGCAGCAACGTGCAGGGCTATCAGGAGGGGCAGCGGGTGATTGCCGGGGCTATCTGCCCAAGCTTCAGCTCTTACGCCAGCCAGGACGGTTATTCCTCTCAGGATGGCGGCTGTAGCTGCCATGGTTACAAGCCCATGGGCGGCTGGCGCTTCGGCAACAGCATCGACGGCACCCAGGCCGAATACGTGCTGGTACCCGACGCTCAGGGCAACCTGGCCCCGGTGCCGGATGGCCTGACTGACGAGCAGGTGCTGATGTGTCCGGACATCATGTCCACCGGGTTTGCCGGTGCAGAAGCCGCGAATATCAAGATCGGTGATGTGGTCGCCGTCTTCGCCCAGGGGCCGATTGGCTTGTGCGCCACGGCCGGGGCCAAGCTGCGCGGGGCGAGCACCATCATCGTGGTCGATGGTGTCGAGCAGCGCTTGCAGATTGCCCGGCAGATGGGCGCGGACATCACCCTTAACTTCAATCAGGTCGATGTGGTCGAAGAGATCCTGCGTCTGACCGGTGGCCGTGGTGTGGATGCGGCCATCGAGGCATTGGGCCTGCAATCTACTTTCGAAAGTGCGCTTCGCGTGCTCAAGCCGGGTGGCACGTTGTCCAGCCTGGGGGTGTATTCAACGGATCTGGTGATTCCCCTGGCGTCGTTTCATGCCGGTTTGGGTGACCACAAGATCGTTACCTCACTGTGCCCGGGCGGTAAGGAACGCATGCGTCGGCTGATCAATGTGGTGGCCTCCGGGCGCGTCGATTTCGGCGCGCTGGTGACACACCAGTATGCGCTGGATGACATCGTCGCCGCCTATGATCTCTTCGCACATCAACGCGATGGCGTGCTCAAGGTGGCGATCAAGCCGTTTGCGTAAGTGCTGAGTCAGCTGCGGTCGGCGAGGATGCCGATGATAAAGAACACCAGAATCAGCACCGGGGCCAGGGTGAAGTTGTTGAAGAAGCCCAGGCCTTTGGCCAGATACGGTGTGGCGAAGACGATCAGCAGGCCGTAGCCCACTGCGCAGAGCAGCACGAAGATCAGCGTGCGGAAGATGAAGTTCATGCTGCTGGTATTGCGTTGCACCCAGGCATTGATCCCAGGGCCGAAGAGCACCAGCAGGGTGGCCATGATCGCCAGGGATATATCGTAGAGGTGGCTGCGGCTCCAGCGCGACAGGGTGACGATCAGGTCGAGTAGCAGGTCCATCCGGTGTCCTTAGCCGTGGCGGCGTGTGCGTCAGGGTAGAAAATACTGCAGCAGGTCGTTGAGAAACAGCTGGCCTTCGCGGGTGGCGCTCAGGCGTGTCGGGTCGCTGTGCAGCAGGCCGCGCTTTTGCGCTTCGATGCGCGCTGCGGCGAGTTGGCTAAGCGGCAGGCCGGTGCGCTGAGTGAACAGTTCGCTGGCGACGCCGTCCGTGAGGCGCAGCACATTCATCAGAAATTCGAAGGGCAGCTCATCAGCACCCAGGACGCGTTCGCCGGCGCTGAAGCGTTTGCTGCGGTCTAGGTAGTCTTTGGGCAGGCGGGTTTTCCAGCTACGGCTGATGCGCCCGTCCGGCTGGCTGAGTTTGGCGTGAGCGCCGGCGCCGATGCCGAGAAAATCGCCGAAGGTCCAGTAGTTCAGGTTGTGCCGCGCGGCCTTGCCGGCCTGAGCGTAGGCCGACACTTCGTACTGCGCATAACCTTCAGCGGCCAGCAGGGCCTGTCCGGCTTCCTGAATGTCCCAGAGAATATCGTCCTCGGGCATCACTGGCGGCTGGTTCCAGAACACCGTGTTCGGCTCCACCGTCAGTTGATACCAGGACAGGTGCGTCGGCCCTTGGGCAATGGCGGTGCGCAGATCGCTGAGGGCATCCTCGATGGACTGATCCGGCAGGCCGTGCATCAGGTCCAGGTTGAAGTTATCGAAGCCGGCGGCGCGTGCCATATCGGCTGCATGCACCGCTTCGTCGCCGTCGTGAATTCGTCCCAGTGCGATCAGTTTGGGCGCCTGAAAACTCTGCACACCAATCGACAGGCGATTGATGCCCAGGCTGCGGTAGTCCTTGAACTTGGCCTGCTCGAAGGTACCGGGGTTGGCTTCCAGGGTGATTTCGATATCGGCGGCAAACGGCACGCGCCGCTCCACGCCTTCAAGTAGGCGGCCGAGGGCTTTGGCCGAGAACAAGCTGGGGGTGCCGCCGCCAAAGAAAATCGAACTCAGCGGCCGGTTATGCGCCTGCGCCAGATCAGCATCGAGATCGGCCAGCAGGGCGTCGACGTATTCTTCTTCCGGCAGGTTTGGCCCGGCGGTGTGGGAGTTGAAGTCGCAATACGGGCACTTCTTCACGCACCAGGGAATGTGCACATAGAGTGCAAGTGGCGGCAGCTCGAAGCTGACGCCGGACGCGGTGGTCATGCCAGGCCCAGCCGCTGTTTCAGCAAGGCCATCGCGCGTGCGCGGTGGCTGATCTGGTTTTTCTCGGCCGCCGGCAGTTCGGCGCTGGAGCAGTCGCGCTCGGGCACCCAGAACAGCGGGTCATAGCCGAAGCCTTCCACGCCTTGCGCGGCGTGCAGGATGCGCCCGTGCCAGAGGCCTTCGCAGATGATCGGCAGCGGGTCATCGGCATGCCGTACCAGCGCCAGGCAACAGACGAATTGAGCGCCGCGCTCGGCATCCGGCACATCTTTCAGAGCGTCGAGCAGCTTGGCGTTATTCGCCGCATCACCCTGGCCATCGGCGTAGCGCGCCGAGTAGATGCCCGGTGCGCCACCGAGAAAATCCACCGCCAGGCCGGAGTCATCCGCCAGCGCCGGCATGCCTGACAGGCGGGCAGCATTGCGTGCTTTCAGAATAGCGTTTTCAATAAACGATAAGCCGGTTTCTTCCGGCTCGACCATGGAGAACTCGCCGACTGAGCGCACGTGTACGCTGCTGCCGAGCATGGCCTGCAGCTCTTTGAGTTTGCCGGCGTTATGGCTGGCGAGTACAAGCTCGTTGAAAGGCATCATGTATTCAGGGCCATCATTCGTCTGGGAAGACTTCCTGGTTGAAATTAAAACTGTGCGCCGCGCCATCGGCCGCGTGCACGTTGATGGTGAAGCGCAGCATTTCACGCTGGCTGAAGGTGAATTGCGCCAGGTAATAGATGGCTTCACCTTCGTTGACCTGCTTGAAGGTCAGCGGCTGGCTGCGACCGACCAGATCCTTCACTTCGCCACTGACGCTGGCGCTGCTGGCCTTGCCGGCTTTGAGTACGGAAATGTTCACCACGCCCTGGGTTTTGCTGCGGACCAGGCCGTTGGCCGCGGCTATGTCCGGCTGCAGAAAGCTGGAGTTGAAGGTGATGTAGTGCACGTCGAGGTCGCCGAACGTCTGCTTGCGTTCAGCCAGCGCAGGCAGGCTCAGGCACAGGGCGATAAATAAAAGTGCGATGCGACGCATAAGGGTTCTCCAGATGGACAGCGGCCTGGGATAAGGCCGCTCAATTGGCGATTTGAACATCCTGGGCAGTAGGCCCGCTGATCCGGTAAATGCCGATTTCACCTAACAGATTAGGCCAGATCCGGCTGGCCCAGCCGTGCCGGTGGTCGCGGTCCACGGCCAGACGATCCATGACTTTTGCGCCCTGGTTGTGGCACAGGTTTTCGAAGTCTTCGAAGGTGCAGAAATGGATGTTCGGCGTGTTGAACCAGGTGTACGGGAGAAAATCCGACACCGGCATGCGGCCCTTGGTGGTGAGGTACCAGCGGCAGTGCCAGTGGCCGAAGTTGGGGAAGGTGATTATGCAGGTCTTGCCGACGCGCAGCATCTCCGCCAGTACTTTGTCCGGGTAATGCAGGGCTTGCAGCGACTGGGTCATAACCACCACATCGAAGCTGTTGCTGGCGAAGTTGCCCAGCCCCTTGTCGAGGTTCTGCTCGATCACGTTGACGCCCTTGCTCACGCATTGAGCGATGTTGTCCGCATCGATTTCCAGGCCGTAGCCGCTGACCTGCTTGTGTTCGGCCAGCCAGGCGAGCAGCTCGCCATTGCCGCAACCCAGGTCAAGCACCCGGCTACCGGCGGGAATCCACTCTTGGATGATTTCGAGATCCGCGCGCATGGCTACACCTTAATCCGTTTCATATAGCTGTCGAACGCCTGCAGGTAGCGCGGGATCGGCATGAGGAAGGCGTCGTGGCCCTGGGGCGCATCGATTTCCAGGTAGCAGACGTTTTTCCGCGCGGCGGTCAGTGCATCGACGATTTCCCGCGAGCGTGCCGGCGAGAAGCGCCAGTCGGTGGTGAAGGACATCACGCAGAAATCGGCGCTGACGTGGGCCAGGGTCTTGGCCAGGTCGCCATCGAAGGCTGCCGCCGGGTCGAAGTAGTCCAGCGCCTTGGTCATCAGCAGGTAGGTGTTGGCGTCAAAGCGCCCGGAGAACTCCTCGCCCTGGTAGCGCAGGTAACTTTCCACCTGGAACTCGACGCTGTGGAAGTCGTAGTTGAGCTTTTCGCTTTTCAGGCCACGGCCGAATTTCTCGCCCATGGCGTCATCCGACAAGTAGGTGATGTGGCCGACCATGCGCGCCAGCATCAGCCCGCGCTTGGGGATCACGCCCTGTTCCTGAAAGTGTCCGCCATGGAATTGCGGGTCAGTGAGGATCGCCTGGCGCGCCACTTCGTTGAAGGCGATGTTCTGCGCCGATAGCTTGGGCGCCGAGGCAATCGCCAGGCAGTGGCGCACGCGCTCGGGGTAGCTGATGGTCCATTGCATGGCCTGCATGCCGCCTAGGCTACCGCCGATCACCGCTGCCCACTGCTGGATGCCGAGGTTGTCGGCCAGCCGCGCCTGGCTGTGTACCCAGTCTTCCACGGTCATTACCGGGAAGTCGGCGCCGAAGGGTTTGCCGGTCGCTGGGTTGATGCTGCTGGGGCCGGTGGAACCGTTGCAGCCGCCGAGGTTGTTCAGGCTGACGACAAAGAACTTATTGGTGTCGATGGGCTTGCCAGGGCCGATGCAGCTGTCCCACCAGCCCGGTTTACGGTCTTCCGCGCTGTGATAACCGGCGGCATGGTGGTGGCCGGAGAGGGCGTGGCAGATCAGCACGGCGTTGCTCGCCGTGGCATTCAGCTCGCCATAGGTTTCGAAGATCAGTTGGTAGTCGGCCAGGCTGCGCCCGCAGGCCAGCGCCAGAGGTTCTGCGAAGTGCAGCACCTGCGGGGTTACCAGGCCAACAGAGTCTTGGGGGAAGGCAGTCGACATCGACCCTGCTCGCAATAAAGGAAGAGCCGCAGTCTAAAGAGCGCCGCCCCAGGCGGCAAGCGCATGGGGCGGCTGGGGTACGGCGGATATGGCAGAGCTGAGCCGGGGTTATTCGCCGATGCTGTGCGGGCGCGCAGCTCCTGGCAGGTTGACCACCTTGCCCTGGCGCTGCACGGGGGCAGGGCGCCGCAGGATGCGCAGCATGTCGTTGGCTTGCGCCAGTTGCTGCTCCAGCTCGCCGCTGTAACGCGCCAGTTGCTGGCCGCGCTGGCGCGCCTGCTGGGTTTCCTGAGCCAGGGCCTTGAGCCGCAGCATGTGGGTTTCCAGCAGCTGCTTGTGCTCGAGGGTGTGCTGCATCAGTGGCATCAGCGCATCGCTGGCCCATTGTTCGGCTTCCTGGCGCATGCGCTGGTGCAGGCCGATCACTTCCTGCACCAGGGTGGCGAAAAAGCGTTTGGTCAGGCTGCGCTGTTCGGTCAGCAGGGTTTTCAGCTGCAGGCGGAACTGGTCGGCCTTGGCCTGCTGCTGCTTGAGCTCACGCAGGTAGCGGTTGACGTTGAACTGCGGTGCGTCGACGCCGTGCAGTGGGTTCTCTTCGTTGTGCCGACGGTAGATGGCCGCGACCATCTTGTTGGCCATGTCGGCTTCCTGGGCCAGGTTGTGCAGGTCCTGCTCCACGCTGCGGAAGAAATGCAGGATGGCCTGGTTGATACCCAGGGTGGTCCAGCTGCCAGTGAGGTTCTTGCGTACCTTGTTCAGGTGTTCATCCAGGCGTTCGCTGCGCGAGGCGTGGCGCAGCAGGTCGCCCTGACGTTTGAGCAAACGCTGGTTGGTTTTCAGGCCAAGCAGGCGTTTATGGTGCTGGCTGTGGTCTTCCTTGGTCTTGGCAGTCAGCTCGAACAGCATCTGGCCGTTGTCGTGCTGGTGATTGCTCAGCAGGCCCTGTTGCTCGTTGACCTTTTCCAGCCGCAGGTTGAGCACGTGCTCGCTGTTCTGCAGCAGCCTCAGCACCTGATTGACTACGCGGTCTTCGAGCAGGCGTTCCTTCTGCGCGATGATGCGTTCGCAGAGCAGGTTTTCCAGGTTGCTCATCTGGCTGCGGGCCAGCAGTTCCGGGTCCTTGCGCACCTTTGCCAGCATGGCCTGCTTGGCCGACAGCGGCAGCACGTCCTCGACGCGGATGCCGAGCTGGCGCGCGGTGCTGGTCTGAATCTGGCGGATGGCGTTCTGCACAAAGGCTTCGCCGGCCAGGTCATCCCAGAGCACGTCGATCTTGTTCAACACGGCGAACAGACTGGTCTGGGTGTCTTCGTCGAGTTGGCGGATATGCTGTTGCCATACGGCCATGTCGCTGGCAGTCACGCCGGTATCGGCGGACAGCAGGAAGATGATCGCCTGTGCGCTAGGCAGCATCGACAAGGTCAGCTCCGGCTCACTGCCGAGGGCGTTTAGGCCTGGGGTGTCGAGGATGCGCAAACCCTGACGCAACAACGGGTGGTCGAAGTTGACCATGGCGTGACGCCAGGCTGGCACCAGCACTTCGCCGGGCTTATTGGTGCTTTCCAGCATGTCCGGGTGAAAGCCCAGGGCAATCGCCTGTTCGACCGGCATGGGTTTGGTGCGGGCGACCTGGATAAAGGCCTGAACCATGTTGTCCGGGTCGCTGAGGTCCAGCGGGATATTTACCCAATGCCGCGGAATCCGTTTGAACTGCGCCACGCTGGCCTCGGACACGCGGGTCTCGATGGGCAGCAGGCGGATATAGGAGCGCTCCGAACGTGGGTCGAAGAACAGCTCGGTGGGGCACATGGTGGTGCGCCCAGCCTGGGACGGCAGCATGCGCTGGCCGTAGGAGGAGAAGAACAGGCTGTTGATCAGCTCGGTCTTGCCGCGTGAGAACTCGCCGACAAAAGCCAGGGTGATGTGGTCAGTGCGCAACAGTTTCAGCGCGCGCTCAAGCTTGGCTTCCACGGCCTCCGAGTTGAGCCGATTGGTCAGCAGCCAGCTGCGATAGCGGGTGATTTCGCGCATCAGCTCGCGCTTCCAGGCGACGTAAGCATCGACCTGCTGACTGAGACGTTCCATGCTCATCCTGGGCTTTCCTCCGGTTGGCGCATCCATTGTGGGGCGACTGGGCTATACGGCACCCAGGTTGAGTCGGGCACACATTGAACGGTACCGCGTGGGTAACTGACGCGGCAGATAATGCTTTAAAGCCTGCGCAATTGCGCCAGATCCACGACGTTCGTGGATTGACCTGCCTGGCATTATGCGGGTCGTAGCTATGGCGTCAATCGCACGTCGTCGCCCGCCCGCCTTATGGTCGGTCAGGATGACCGAGCGGTCAGTGCGAGTTCAGTGGGTAAACGCTGTGGTTGTTTGATGCGCACGCGCTTTTGCCGGCTTTGTTGACCGCTTTCCAGGCTGACCTGGCTTTTGCTGACTGCAAATACGCTGGCGAGGAACGCCAGCAGCTGGGCATTGGCTTTGCCATCTACAGGCGGTGCGGTAAGACGGATTTTCACCCGCTCACCGTGCAGCCCCGCGAACTCATCCTTGCTCGCCTTAGGCTGCAGGTGGCACTCGAGAATCAGGTCGGCGCCGTCCCAGCGAAAGTGGCTCATCCGGCGCTCGCGGTCAGATTGCCAAACTGAGGCCTTTGTACATGCCAGTCATGACCGCCAAGTTGCGGATCACCAGCATGTCGATCAGGTTGAGCAGCAGGAACGCGACGATCGGCGACAGATCCAGCCCGCCCATGCTCGGCAGAATGCGGCGAATTGGCGACAGCAGTGGCTCGCAGATCTGATTGATCAGGATGGCGGTGGGGTTATGGCTGCCTTGGGCGACCCAGGACAGAATCACGCTGATGATCAGGGCGAAGAAGAACACCTTGAGGAACAGTGCAGTGACGCCAATGATCGACCACGCCAGCAGCTGCAGCGGGTTCTCCAGGCCATAACCAAGGAGCATCAGGGTGAGTGCCATCAGCACGAGCTGCACCAAAATGGCCAGCACCAGCGAGGCCAGATCAAGCCCGGCGACACTTGGAATCACCTTACGCAGCGGTTTCAGCAGCGGATGGGTGGCGCGCACAATGAACTGGCTGAGCGGGTTGTAGAAGTCTGCACGTACCAGTTGCAGGATAAAACGCAGCAATACGATCAGCAGGTAGAGGCTGCCAATGGTCTGCAGGATGTAAACGGCGGCGGTGTTGAGTCCGATCATTTTCGTTCCTTATTGACCGAGTTGTTCGGCGAGCTCGGCAGAGCGGTGGGCGGCGGCATTCAGGGCTTTCTCGACCAAGGCCTCGAAGCCGTCAGCCTGGAAGGTCTTGATCGCAGCCTCGGTGGTGCCAGCCGGTGAAGTGACCCGGCGGCGTAGTTCGCTGGCATCGACATCGCTGGCCACAGCCATACGGGCAGCGCCGAGTGCGGTGTGCAGTGTCAGCTGGGCAGCAGTTTCGCGCGGCAGGCCGAGTTTCTCGCCCGCGGCGGTCATGGCTTCGATCAGCAGGAAGAAGTACGCCGGTCCGCTACCGGATACAGCGGTCACTGCATCGATCTGCGCTTCCTGATCCAGCCACAGCGCCAGGCCGACGGCACTGAGCAGCTGCTCGGCCTGCTCGCGCTGAGCCGGCGATACCTGAGCATTGCCATATAGGCCGCTGACACCCTGACGCAGCAGCGCCGGGGTGTTGGGCATGCAGCGCACAATCGCACGCGGGCCGAGCCAGTTTTCCAGGCTGGCGCAGCTGATGCCGGCGGCAATCGACACCACCAGCTGCTGCTCGCCGATATGCGTGGCGAGGTCCAGGCACACCTCTTTCATTACTTGCGGCTTGATCGACAGCACGATCACGTCCGCACCCTGAATCGCCTCGGCGTTGCTGGCAAAGGTTTCGATGCCGTGCTCGGCGCTGATCTTGCTGCGCTGTTCGGCGCCGCGGTCACTGGCGCGAATGGCGCTGGCATCAGTGCCCTGGGCGCGCAGTCCACCGATCAGGCTGGCGGCCATATTGCCGGCGCCGATAAAGGCAATGCGAGGCGTGGTCATAACGGGCTTCCTTTTATAGCTGAAGGCAAACTCAATCAGGTTGTGCTGTAGTCACGTGCGCCGAACAAGGCGGTACCGATGCGCACCCAGGTCGCGCCTTCCGCAATCGCCGCTTCCAGGTCATGGCTCATGCCCATGGACAAGGTGTCGAGGTCCAGGTTCAGGCCTTGCAACAGCTCGCGCAGGCGGGCGAAGGCGGCGCGTTGCTCGCCGGGGTCATCGGTGGGCTCGGGGATTGTCATCAATCCGCGTAGGCGCAGGTTGGGCAGTTGTGTAACCGCTTGTGCCAGGGCCTGCAGCTGATCTGGGTTGCAGCCCGATTTGCTGGCCTCACCGCTGACATTCACCTGCAGGCAGATATTCAACGGCGGTAGATGCGCAGGACGTTGATCAGACAGGCGCTGGGCGATTTTCAGACGGTCCACCGAGTGCACCCAGGCAAAGTGCTCGGCGATGGGCTTGGTTTTGTTCGATTGGATCGGACCGATAAAGTGCCAGGTCAGCGGCAGGTCGCTCAATTCGGCCTGCTTTTCCAGGGCTTCCTGCAGGTAGTTCTCACCGAAATCGCAGGTGCCGGCGGCAAACGCTTGGCGAATCGCTTCGGCCGGTTTGGTTTTGCTCACCGCGAGTAGGCCAACAGTCGCACAATCTCGCTGCGAGGCTTGCGCCGCCTCACGGATGCGCACTCCGACCTTTGCAATATTCTCTGCTATCGTGGACATTACTTGCGCCCGCCGCCTGGGTTTCGCGGCATTCTACCTGCTTGTCTGTCATTAGGGAGTCCCATGGATATCACTGAATTGCTGGCCTTCAGCGCCAAGCAAGGTGCATCGGACCTGCATCTCTCCGCTGGCCTGCCTCCGATGATTCGGGTCGACGGTGATGTTCGCCGGATCAATTTGCCTGCGTTGGACCATAAACAGGTGCATGCACTGATCTACGACATCATGAACGACAAGCAGCGCAAGGATTTCGAGGAATTCCTCGAGACCGACTTCTCCTTCGAAGTACCCGGTGTGGCACGTTTCCGGGTTAACGCCTTCAATCAGAACCGGGGTTCTGGCGCGGTATTCCGGACCATTCCGTCGAAAGTGCTGAGCATGGAAGACCTCGGCATGGGCGAGATCTTCCGCAAGATTTCCGATGTGCCGCGCGGCCTGGTGCTGGTGACCGGGCCAACCGGTTCGGGCAAGTCGACCACCCTGGCGGCGATGCTCGACTATATAAACAGCAACAAGTACCACCACATCCTCACCGTCGAAGACCCAATCGAATTCGTTCACGAGTCGAAAAAGTGCCTGATCAACCAGCGTGAGGTGCACCGCGACACCCTCGGCTTCTCCGAAGCCCTGCGCTCGGCACTGCGGGAAGACCCGGACATCATCCTGGTCGGCGAGATGCGTGACCTGGAAACCATCCGCCTGGCCCTGACCGCAGCGGAAACCGGTCACCTGGTATTCGGCACCCTGCACACCACCTCGGCGGCCAAAACCATCGACCGCGTGGTCGACGTATTCCCGGCCGAAGAGAAATCCATGGTTCGTTCCATGCTCTCCGAATCGCTGCAATCGGTTATCTCGCAGACCCTGCTGAAGAAGATCGGCGGCGGTCGCGTGGCGGCTCACGAAATCATGATTGGCACCCCGGCCATCCGTAACCTGATCCGCGAGGACAAGGTGGCGCAGATGTACTCGGCCATTCAGACCGGTGGCTCGCTGGGTATGCAGACCCTGGATTCCTGCCTGAAAACTTTGGTGACCAAGGGCATCGTCAGCCGCGAAGCGGCGCGCGAAAAAGCCAAAACGCCAGAAAATTTCTAAATTCGACAGTACCTGGCCGGCATTCGCCTGTCGGGTTCAGCCCAGCGGCCATTCACGCGTCTGCCGCTGGCCTTGCATAACCGCGTGATGCACATGGGCGAACAACGATGGAATTCGAAAAACTGCTGCGCCTGATGGTGGAAAAGGGCGGCTCTGACCTGTTTATTACCGCTGGCGTACCGCCGTCGATGAAGGTCAACGGCAAGATTATGCCGATCACCAAGACGCCCATGTCGCCAGAGCAGACGCGTGAAACCGTGCATGCGGTGATGAATGAGCAGCAGCGCCGCGATTTTACCGAGAACCACGAGTGCAACTTCGCCATCAGCGCACGCGGCGTCGGCCGCTTCCGCGTCAGTGCGTTTTATCAACGTAACCTGGCGGGGATGGTACTGCGTCGTATCGAGACCAATATCCCGACGCTGGACGAGCTGAAACTACCGGAAATCCTCAAGAAATTGGCCCTGACCAAACGTGGCCTGGTGTTGTTTGTCGGTGCGACCGGTACCGGTAAATCGACCTCGCTGGCGGCAATGATCGGCTACCGCAACAAGAACAGCAGCGGCCACATCATTTCCATCGAAGACCCAATTGAATACATCCACCAGCACCAGAGCTGCATCGTCACTCAGCGTGAGGTGGGCATCGACACCGAATCCTTTGAAGTGGCGTTGAAGAACACCCTGCGCCAGGCGCCGGATGTGATTCTCATCGGTGAGGTGCGTACCCGCGAAACCATGGACCACGCCGTGGCCTTCGCCGAGACAGGGCACTTGTGTCTGGCCACGCTGCACGCCAACAACGCCAACCAGGCGCTTGATCGCATCATCAACTTCTTCCCCTCCGATCGGCAGAACCAGGTGTGGATGGACCTGTCGCTCAACCTCAAGGCCATCGTCGCCCAGCAACTGATCCCAACCCCGGACGGCAAAGGCCGTCGCGCAGTGATTGAGGTATTGATCAACACCCCGCTGGCGGCCGACCTGATTCGCAAGGGTGAAGTGCACGAACTCAAGGCGCTGATGAAACGCTCCACCGAGCAGGGCATGCAGACCTTTGACCAGGCGCTTTACAACCTCTACAGCCAGGGTGAAATCACTTACGAAGATGCGCTGCTGTATGCAGACTCGGCCAACGACCTGCGTCTGATGATCAAGCTCGGTTCGGAAACGGATGGCGATCACCTGAGCAGCATGGCGCAGGGTTTGTCACTGGAAGTCAGTCAGGACGATCCCGGTCGTCGTTTTCGTTGATTGACGTAGGTTTCGCGTTGGGGTGATGAATGCGTTTACCACCCTGTCGAGCGACGGATTCGGCTTGGCCATCGCGTTGCGCGCCGGCGCGAGCCTGGCTCATCAGTTGCGGAATCAGCGGGCCTTCCGGGAGGTTTCTCCAGAAACGCACCGGCATGCTGGTTTCCAGTGCGCTGCGGTTGAGCCGCGCAGGGTTGAACGTGCTGCCGTAATACGCCAGCCACAGGGCTTCCCCCGTATCCTCGGGCGTTTGCGCCAGGCGTTGCCATTCACTCGGGCAGGGTCGCTGGTAATGCAGGCGCTGGCCATCCCAATACACACCATCATCCGGGGTGGCAATCAACCAGCGGGTGCGCCCGAGGCGCTCTGCAAAGTGCCCACTGGCACTGGCCAGGATGTCATGGGCCGGTTCATGCCAGGCCACCAGCTGTGGGCCTTCGGCGTCTTCGGGGCGCGGATGAAAACGCAGAAAGGCATGCAGGTGGTGGGCTTCGCGGCGCACCGCTTTTAGCCGTTTATGCAGCTGGCTGCCATCGATGTCCCCCGGCAGCATGGCTGCGCGATCCCCCTGAGCGACCCGCCAGAGAATCCGGTAGAGAAGGCTCCAGCGGTCCTCGACACGAAAGTGTGCGGCGCTTTGCAGCAGCTCCAGCAGCTGCTTGGGGATCCGCGGTGCAGGGTTTGTCGCCGTAGACGCGAGGCTTATCGGTGCTTGGTCAAACAACCCACCGCTGTCGTTGTTGCCCAACCACGTGATCTGATGCGGCGGTATACCGTGCTGCACCAGGTTTCTGGCAACCTCGCGCCAACCGGCAAAGCTGCCGTCGAATGAGGCGTGATGCATTACCACAGCGCCATCTGTGCCGGGGTTTCGCTGAGCTGCTGGCGCAGCAGCAGGGATTCGCGGCTTGCCTGCAGGGGGCGGTAGTCCTGGGTGACGATAAAGGGTTTGGCCTTTTCCAGGGCGCAGCGCAGGCGCGTCAGGTCTTCAAAGCGGATGCGCTTCTGCCGGCGCAGGGCGACCAAGCGCTTGGCACTGAGCACGCCGATTCCCGGCACGCGAGCGATCATTGCCGGTTCGGCGCGATTGAGGTCGACGGGGAAGTGCTCACGGTTGTTCAGCGCCCAGGCCAGTTTCGGGTCGATATCCAGTGCCAGATTGCCAGGGCCGCTGAGCAGCTCATTCACGTCGAAACCGTAGCCGCGCAGCAGGAAGTCGGCTTGATACAGGCGGTGCTCGCGTAACAAGGGCGGCGCTTCGAAGGGCACGGTGTTCGGGCTCTGCGGGATCGGGCTGAATGCCGAGTAATACACCCGGCGCAGGCGGTAGTTGCCGTAGAGCGACGCCGCCGTATGCAGAATGGTGCTGTCGTCGGTGGCATCGGCACCAATGATCATCTGTGTGCTCTGCCCGGCCGGGGCGAAACGCGGTGCGCGCTTTTCCGCGCGCGCTTCGCTCTCGCCCTGGTGGATCGAGTGCATGGCCTGTTTGATGGTGCGCACCTGCTTTTCCGGGGCCAGGCGAATCAGGCTGCTTTCGGTGGGCAGTTCGATATTCACGCTAAGGCGGTCGGCATAACGCCCTGCTTCGGCAATCAATAGCGGGTCGGCGTCGGGGATGGTCTTGAGGTGGATATAGCCGCGAAATTCGTGCTCTTCACGCAGCAGTTTGGCCACACGGACCAGTTGCTCCATGGTGTAGTCGGCCGAACGGATAATCCCCGAGCTGAGAAACAGCCCGCTGATGCAATTACGTTTGTAGAAGTCGAGGGTCAGAGTCACCACTTCTTCTGGGGTAAATCGCGCGCGCGGTACGTCGCTGGAGCGTCGGTTTACGCAGTACTGGCAGTCATACAGGCAGAAATTGGTCAGCAGGATCTTCAACAGCGCCACGCAGCGTCCATCTGGGGTGAAGCTGTGGCAGATGCCCATGCCATTGGTCGAGCCGATGCCGCTTTTGCCTTTTGAACTGCGGTTAGGTGCGCCGCTGCTGGCGCAAGACGCGTCGTATTTGGCGGCGTCGGCAAGTACCGTGAGTTTTTCGATCAGCTGCATGGTGATGTCTGCTTAACTGTTTATGCATACAGTATTTAGCAATCTTCAGCAGGCATCAAGCGTTGGGATGACTGAACGTGCCGTGGATTTCCCAGGGCAGCGAACCTTGCGTAGAGTGTGGCGTCAAAGTGATACCAGCCATCAGGAGGCACACTTATGCAGCGACAGGACACGCACAGCAAACTTATCGGCTATCTGCTGTGGATTTTCGGTTTTCTCGGCGCGCACCGTTTCTATTACGGCAAGCCAGTAACCGGGACCATCTGGTTCTTCACCTTCGGCCTGCTGTTTATTGGCTGGATCGTCGACCTGTTTCTGATTCCGGCGATGGATCGCGAGGCCGATCTGCGCTTTACCGCCGGCGATACTGATTACAACGTCGCCTGGATCTTGCTGACTTTCCTCGGCATCTTCGGTGTGCACCGCATGTACCAAGGTAAGTGGATCACCGGGATCATCTACCTGTTTACGGGTGGTCTGTTCCTGCTCGGTGTGCTGTATGACTTCTGGACGCTGAACTCCCAGGTGTCGATCAAGAACGCCGAACGCAGCTAAGGTTCAGGCTAGAAAAAGCCCGCCAATTGGCGGGCTTTTTTGTGGCATGAGGCATCACGCCTGGTAGCTGATATGCCCATCTACCAGGGTGTAACGCACGGCGCCCGGCAGGCAGTGGCCGATAAAGGGGCAGTTGGCCCCTTTCGAATACCAGCTCTCCCCAGCCAGCGTCGAGGCCTGAGGATCAAGCAGCAGCAGGTCGGCGGGAGCGCCCACGCTCAGTTTGCCAGCAGGCAGACGCAGCGCTTGCGCCGGGCCACTGCTGAGGCGAGCGAGGAGGGTGGGCAGGTCGAGCAGGCCATCCTGCACCAGGCTCATGGCCAGCGGCAGTAACAGTTGCACGCTGCTGATGCCGGGTTCAGTGGCACCGAAGGGTGCCAGCTTGGCGTCGCGCTCATGCGGCTGGTGGTGGCTGGAAATGGCCGAGATCACCCCGCTTTTCACGGCGGCGCGCAGACCGTCGCGGTCGGCAGCGGTGCGCAGCGGTGGTTGCACGTGGTACAGGCTGGAGAAGTCGCTGAGCGCTTCATCGGTGAGGATCAGCTGATACAGCGCCACATCGGCGGTGATTGGCAGGCCACGGGCCTGAGCGTCAGCGATCAGCTGTGCGCCACGCGCGCTGGTCAGCTGGCTGAAATGCGCACGCACGCCGGTCTGTTCGACCAGCAGCAGGTCGCGGGCCAGTGCCACCGTCTCGGCGCTTTCCGGAATGCCCGGCAGGCCGAGGAAGCTCGCGGTGGCGCCTTCATGGGCGAGGCCGCCTTCAGCTAGGTCGTGATCCTGAGAATGGAAGATCACCGTCAGGTCGAAGGTGGCGGCGTATTCCAGGGCACGGCGCAGGGTGCGGTTATTGCGGAAACTGTCCAATCCGTTGCCAAAGGCCACGCAGCCGGCGTCGCGCAGGGCTACCAGTTCGGCCAGCTGCTCACCTTCGAGGCCTTTGCTCAGAGCGCCAATCGGGAACACCTTGGTGTGCCCGGCTTCGCGGGCGCGGTCGAGAATCAGCTCGGCCACGGCTGGGGTATCCAGCACTGGCTTGGTAAATGGTGGGCAGCACAGGCTGGTGACGCCGCCGGCGGCTGCGGCCAGGGTTTCCGTGGCGATGCTGCCCTTGCGGCTATAGCCCGGCTCGCGCAGCGCGACGTTAAGGTCGACCAGGCCAGGTGCGGCGATCAGGCCCTGGGCATCGATGCTCTGCTCGGCGACGAAGCCGGTAGGAATCTGGCCGATGGCGACAATTTTGCCGCTTTCGATATAGATATCAGTTTGCTGATCGAGGCCGCTGCTGGGGTCTATTACCCGAGCTCCGAGGATACGCATACGCATCAGTTCTGCTCCTCGGCATCTTGATTAAGTTGGCGCTGGGCGTTTTGCCCGCTCATGGTCATGGACAGCACGGCCATGCGGATGGCGATGCCGTAGGTGACCTGGTTGAGAATCACCGACTGCGGGCCGTCGGCCACTGCCGATTCGATCTCCACACCGCGGTTGATCGGCCCCGGGTGCATGACCAGCGCATCCGGCTTGGCCAGCTTGAGGCGTTCTTCAGTCAGGCCGAACAGGCGGTAGAACTCGCCTTCGCTCGGCAGCAGGCCGCCTGTCATGCGTTCACGCTGCAGGCGCAGCATGATCACCACGTCGACGTCCTTGAGGCCGGCGGCGAGGTCGCTGTAAACGGTCACGCCGTATTGCTCGATGCCAATCGGCAGCAGGGTTTTCGGCGCGATCACGCGGATGTCCGGGCAACCCAGGGTCTTCAGTGCGAGCATGTTCGAGCGTGCCACCCGCGAATGCAGGATATCGCCGACAATGGCCACCGAGAGATTCTCGAAGCTGCCCTTGTGCCGGCGGATGGTCAGCATGTCGAGCATGCCCTGGGTCGGGTGGGCGTGACGGCCGTCGCCACCGTTGATGATCGCCAGGTTCGGGCACACATGCTCGGCGATAAAGTGTGCGGCACCGGAGTCAGCGTGACGCACGACGAAGATGTCGGCGGCCATGGCTTCGAGGTTGCGCAGGGTGTCGAACAGCGTTTCGCCCTTGCTGGTGGAGCTGGTCGATACGTTGAGGCTGATCACGTCGGCTGACAGGCGCTGGGCCGCCAGTTCGAAAGTGGTGCGGGTGCGTGTGGAGTTCTCGAAGAACACATTGCACACGGTCTTGCCGCGCAGCAGCGGGACTTTCTTCACCGCGCGCGCGCCGACTTCGAGGAAGGAGTCGGCGGTGTCGAGGATTTCTGTCAGCAGCTCGCGCGGCAGGCCGTCGAGGGACAGGAAGTGGCGCAGTTGGCCTTGGTTATTCAGTTGCAGCGGGCGCTTGGCGGCTATGGTCGTCATCTGGCGAGTCTCAGTGGGCAAGCGTCTGGAGTTCGAGGGTCAGCGGCGTGGGGCCGGACAATTTTACCCGCTGGTCGCCTTCCAGCGACAGGGTGGCGCCGACCACGTCCGGACGGATCGGCAGCTCGCGGGCATTGAGGTCAAGCAGGCTGACCAGGGTTACGCTGGCCGGACGGCCGTAATCGAACAGTTCGTTGAGCGCGGCGCGGATGGTGCGGCCGCTCATCAGTACGTCGTCGATCAGCACCAGGTGCTGGCCTTCGATTTCGAACGGCAGCTCGGACGGCTGCACTTGCGGGTGCAGGCCGTTCTGCGTGAAGTCGTCACGGTAGAAGGACACATCGAGAATGCCCAGCGCATCGTCGCGGCCCAAGGCTTCGAGCAGTGCCTGAGCAACCCAAACGCCGCCGGTACGGATGCCAATAAAGCGCGGTTCACTGATCCGCCGCTGATTCAGGTGGCTGGTCAGGGCTGCGGCCATTTGTGGTAGCAGTTCGGCCGGGTTGGGTAAGCTCATGGCAACACTCCAGGTACAAACTAAGTGGGCGTCAGCCCAGGCAATTTTCTTCGAGCCAGCCTTGCAGCAGCAGGGCTGCGGCCAGGGCATCGACCGGGCGTTCGCGGTAGCCGCTGTTCTGTCCTTGCTGCAGGCGCTGGCCCTTGGCCTCGTAAGTGGTCAGGCGTTCGTCGTGGGTGTGCACGGGCAGGTTGAAGCGGCCGTTAAGGCGGCGGGCGAATTTCTCGGCGCGGTCGCTCATCTCGCTTTTCGTGCCATCCATGTTCAGTGGCAGGCCGACGACGATGGCGTCCGGCTGCCATTCCTTGATCAGCGCTTCAACTTTCTGCCAGTCCGGCACGCCGTTCTGCGCCTTGAGGATGCACAGCTCGCGGGCCTGGCCGGTGATCACTTGGCCGACCGCAACGCCGATCTGTTTGCTGCCGTAATCGAAGCCCAGCAGCAGGCGTAGCGGTTTTGCGTTCGCCTCGGCCATCAGGCGTGCCCGGCTTGTGAGGTGAGCAAACTGAGGTTGACACCCAGGCGCGCAGCCGCGGCGTTCAAGCGTTGGTCAAAGGGCAGTTCGAACAGAATGCTGTTGTCAGCCGGGCAGGTCAGCCAGGCGTTGTCGGCCAGCTCGGCTTCCAGCTGTCCAGCTTCCCAGCCGGCATAGCCGAGGGTGATCAGGTATTTCTCCGGGCCAGTACCGTCGGCGATGGCGAACAGCACGTCTTGCGAGGTCGACAGGCCCAGCTCGCCCAACTCCAAGGTTGCCTGAAACTGCGGGCCGCTGGGGTGTAGGACAAAGCCGCGGTCAGTCTGCACCGGACCGCCGGTAAAGATCGGCAGGCTCTGGCACAGCACCGGCGGCTCTTCATCCGGACGTAGTTGCTCGAGTACGTCAGCCAGGTTGAGGCCGTTGGGCTTGTTGATCACCAATCCCATGGCGCCGAACTCGTTGTGGTCGATCAGGTAGGTGACGGTCTGCGCGAAATGCGGATCGGCCATGTGCGGCATGGCGATCAGGAAGTGATGCTTGAGGTAGCTGGGGCTGGCGTCTTTCATGGGCGTTAGTTTCAGGCTTCAGGCCATTGGCTTCAAGCGCTGCGCTTGTTGCGGTCGGTAAAAGTCTGCCTGATCAGTTGCTCGACAGACGGTCGCCGCGCTCGAAACGCCAGGTGCGGATGATTTCCAGGCGGTCGACATCGGCCAGGTCGCCGGTAAACGGTGCAAACGGCGCGGCCAGGCGCACGATGCGCAGGGCGGCCTGGTCGAGCGTACGCTGGCCGGAGGATTCCAGTACCTGCACTTCGTACAGGGTGCCGTCACGGTTGATCGACACCAGCAGGCGCAGGCTGCCGTAGATGCCCTGGCGGCGCGCTTCATCCGGGTAGTTGAGGTTGCCGACCCGCTCGACCTTCTTGCGCCACTCATCTTTATACCAGGCACCTTTGTCGCGCATGGTCGAGGCGGCGTTGAGGCGATGGATCTTCGGGCGCTTGGCGTATTGCTGAACTTCCTGGGCCAGTTCGGCTTCCAGGCTGGCGATTTCCGAAGACAGTTGCGCGCTGTCGAACACCGGCGCTGGCCGGGCTTGCGGAGTGGGCTTGGCTTCTTCGCGTTTGACCGGGGTTTTCTGTTGTTGCGGGGTGCGGGTGGCGACGGCGGCCTTGGGTGCTTCCTGGCGCACTGCTGGTTGCTGCGGTGCGGCGGGTGGAGTGATGCGCTTGACCTCACTGTCCTGAAACAGCGCCTGTTCGGTGGTCTTTGGCGCTGCCTTGTGTTCCAGGGTGCCGCTGCCTTGCTGGTTATCCTGGGCGAGGAAGTCAGCCTCTTTGGGCTTTTCTTCGCTTTTGAAGGTGGACAGGGTGATTTCCAGGGTTTTGCTGATCTGGCTCGGCTCGGCCAGGGTAAAGCCCAGGCCGAGGATCAGTGCGGCATGCAGTACGGCAGCGAGGAACAGCGTAAAGCCCAGGCGGTCCGCCGGCTGTACGCCGGCGCTGGAAAGTTCAGGGAGTTGGGCTGCTGCGTTCATCGCGTTTCGGGTCTGCTCAGGTTGCCGCGCAGTCTGCCGAGGGTGCATGGAAAAGTCTATGAAGCACTGCGCGCATTGAGCTTCTCGGCAATCTTGTCCATCAGCTGCTCGCCGATGCGGGTATCGAAGGCTGCGTCGATCTCACGGATGCAGGTCGGACTGGTTACGTTGATCTCGGTTAGGTGCTCGCCGATTACGTCCAGGCCTACAAATAGCAGACCTTTCTCGCGCAGAGTCGGGCCTACGGCTGCGGCGATTTCACGGTCGCGTTCGGTCAGCGGTCTGGCTTCACCGCGTCCGCCGGCGGCGAGGTTGCCACGCGTCTCTCCAGCGGCAGGAATACGCGCCAGGCAATATGGAACAGGCTCGCCATCAATCATCAGGATGCGCTTGTCGCCATCCTTAATTGCCGGCAGGTAACCCTGGGCCATGATCTGCTGCTGGCCGTGGTTGGTCAGCGTCTCGAGAATCACGGACAGGTTGGGATCACCTTCGCGATGACGAAATATCATCGATCCGCCCATACCATCGAGGGGTTTGAGAATGATGTCACGCTGCTCTTTGGCAAACTCGCGCAGAATGTCGGCCCTGCGGCTGACCACGGTCGGCGGCGTGTATTGGCTGAACTGGGTGGCAAAGTACTTTTCATTGCAGTCGCGCAGGCTTTGCGGACGGTTGACGACTAGAACCCCTACGTCCTCGGCTTGCTCCAGCAGGTAGGTGGAGTATACGAACTCATTGTCGAAGGGCGGATCCTTACGCATCAGGATCACGTCCAAGTCACTCAGGGCGATGTCCTGCTCGGCGCCGAGTTCGAACCAGCGCTGGGGATCGTTGAATACGCTAAGCTCTGACAGGCGAGCGCGTGCTTGGCCTTTGGCTTGGTAGAGGTCTTTCTGTTCCATATAAAAGAGGGTCCAGCCGCGCGCTTGGGCGGCCAGCAACATGGCCAGCGAGCTGTCCTTCTTGAAGGCGATCTGGGCGATGGGGTCCATGACAATGCCGAGGCGGACGCTCATGGCGGTGTTCTCCGTAAAATGGCAGCGATTAAAGTGTGCTAAGACGTGATGTGGCGTCAGGGTGGCGCTGACAAGTCGGGTGGTCAAGGAAAAACCTTGGCCCCGTGCGGCTTATAGATTGCATCAGGAGAGTGTGCTAAAAAGGCCCGACGATTGGGTTGTAGCCCGTCGGTGACAGGGCCTCAGGCGCACTGATATAACGCAAAAATAACGACTCACCGAGGCGATGGTAGGGCAAACATGGAACAGCATTCCGAGGGTTTGAGGGTAATGGTGATCGACGATTCGAAAACGATTCGTCGTACCGCGGAAACCCTGCTGAAAAAGGTGGGCTGCGATGTAATTACCGCAGTTGACGGCTTCGATGCTTTGGCAAAGATCGCCGATACCCATCCGAACATCATTTTTGTCGACATTATGATGCCGCGGCTCGATGGCTATCAGACCTGTGCCTTGATCAAGAACAACAGCGCTTTTAAATCCACCCCGGTGATCATGCTGTCTTCCAAAGACGGTTTGTTCGATAAAGCCAAGGGGCGCATTGTCGGCTCTGATCAGTACCTGACCAAACCTTTCAGCAAAGAAGAGTTGCTCGGTGCGATCAAAGCTCATGTCCCGGACTTTGTACCGGTGGAGCAAGCCTCCTGACGTCCGGCTAAACAGCCGCACGCCTTTTTAAAGTATTGGGAAACACCATGGCTCGAATTCTGATTGTTGATGACTCGCCGACTGAGATGTACAAACTGACCGCCATGCTGGAAAAGCACGGCCATCAGGTACTGAAAGCGGAAAATGGTGCGGACGGCGTTGCCCTGGCTCGTCAGGAAAAGCCTGATGCCGTGCTGATGGACATCGTCATGCCTGGCCTGAATGGCTTTCAGGCGACCCGCCAGCTGACCAAGGATGCGGACACTAGTCACATCCCAGTGATCATCGTGACCACCAAGGATCAGGAAACCGACAAGGTCTGGGGTAAGCGCCAGGGTGCGAAGGATTACCTGACCAAGCCGGTTGATGAAGACACTCTGGTTAAAACCTTGAATGCGGTATTGGCCGGCTAAATCCGATCAGTCCGCAATTAAAAAAGAATAAGGCCGCAGCTGGCATGTCGGACGCGCAAACCCCGTTTCAAACTCTTCAGGATATCGACAGGCTCTGTCGTTCGCTTGCTGCTGGCTTGCCTTCGCAGCAAGCGGTCGTGCAGACCTGGAGCGGTATTGGCTTTCGTATGGGCGAGCGTTTTTTTGTCGCGCCCATGGGCGAAGTGGGTGAGGTTTTGCATGAGCCGCGGCATACCTTGCTGCCTGGCGTAAAAAGCTGGGTCAAGGGCGTGGCCAACGTGCGTGGTCGCTTGCTGCCAGTGATGGACCTGTGTGGTTTCTTCGGCAATGAGTTGTCACCACTGCGTAAGAAGCGTCGCGTGCTGGTGGTTGATCACCAAGAAGTCTTTGCTGGCCTGACGGTCGATGAAGTGTTTGGCATGCAGCATTTTCCTGTGGATACCTTCTCTGAGCAGCTGCCGCCGCTCGAGGCGTCCATAGCACCCTTTATCCACGGAGTCTTTCAACGTGAACAGCCCTGGTTGGTGTTCAGCCCACACGCGCTGGCCCAAAACCCGGGTTTTCTCGACGTGGCGTATTAACAGTTTATCGGTGGGGTCGGCGTTGCCGGCCTTTTGGCGTTACATGGGAACCGTAGTGCGGTCGGTCCAGGCGGGGGCCAGTAAATGAAAAAACTAAATGCAGGTAATTTGTTAGCAGGTGCGCGCAGTAGCACATTGATCGCAGGGCTTTTTATTGTCCTGATCGTTTCGATTGTGCTGTTGTTCGCCAACTTCGCCTACATCAACACTCAATCCAACTACGACACGGAGTACATCGGTCACGCCGGTGAGCTACGCGTGCTGTCCCAGCGTATCGCAAAAAACTCCACGGAAGCAGCGGCCGGTACGGCCGAAGCGTTTGCCTTGCTGCGTGATGCGCGTAACGACTTCCAGACTCGCTGGGGTTATCTGACCGACGGTAACGAGGAAACCGGCCTGCCTGCAGCGCCAGAATCCCTGCAGCCTCAGATTGCTGTTGTGCAGCAGGACTGGGATACGCTGCGGCAGAACACCGACGCCATTCTGGCCAACGAACAGACCGTACTGTCGCTGCACCAGGTAGCTGCCACCCTGGCGGAAACCATTCCGCAGCTGCAGGTCGAGTACGAAGAAGTCGTCGATATCCTGCTGGAAAGCGGTGCGCCAGCCGCTCAGGTTTCGGTTGCTCAGCGCCAATCCTTGCTGGCAGAGCGTATCTTGGGTTCGGTAAACAAGGTACTTGCCGGTGACCAGGACTCGGTCCAGGCCGCTGACATGTTTGGTCGTGATGCAAGCCTGTTCGGCCGTGTATTGGCAGCCATGCTTGAAGGCAACGCCGCCATGGAAATTACTCAGGTAAGCGACGAGGAAGCCCTTGAGCGTCTGGCGGAAATTTCCGAGCTGTTCGAGTTTGTATCGGGTTCTGTAGACGAGATTCTCGAAACCTCGCCTGAACTGTTCCAGGTGCGCGAGTCGGCGAACGTGATTTTCACTGTCTCGCAGACCCTGTTGGACAAAGCTTCCGACCTGGCCGTCGGTTTTGATGACCTGGCTACAGGTCGTGCCATCAACACCCTGATTGGTTACGTGCTGGGTGCTTTGGCGCTCGGTTCGATTATCCTGATTGGCCTGGTGATGGTGCGGGAAACCAACCGTCGTCTGGCGTCCACCGCTGAGAAGAACGAACGGAACCAGGCAGCGATTCTGCGACTGCTCGACGAAATTGCTGACCTCGCAGACGGTGACCTGACAGTAGCCGCGACGGTAACCGAAGACTTCACCGGTGCCATCGCTGACTCCATCAACTACTCCATCGACCAGCTGCGCGACCTGGTAGCCACGATCAACCTGACCGCCGTTCAGGTAGCCGGTGCAGCCCAGGAAACCCAGGCCACGGCGATGCACCTGGCCGAGGCTTCCGAGCACCAAGCACAGGAAATTGCTGGTGCCTCTGCGGCGATCAACGAAATGGCCGTGTCGATTGATCAGGTATCGGCGAACGCCTCGGAGTCCTCCGCGGTAGCAGAGCGTTCCGTAGCCATCGCCAACAAGGGCAACGAAGTGGTGCACAACACCATCACCGGCATGGATAACATCCGTGAGCAGATCCAGGACACCTCCAAGCGTATTAAACGCCTCGGTGAATCGTCCCAGGAGATCGGTGACATCGTTAGCCTGATTAACGACATTGCTGACCAGACCAACATCCTCGCACTGAACGCCGCGATCCAGGCATCCATGGCGGGTGACGCGGGTCGAGGCTTCGCCGTGGTAGCGGACGAAGTACAACGCCTCGCAGAACGTTCCTCTGCGGCAACCAAGCAGATCGAAGCGCTGGTTAAGACGATTCAGACCGACACCAACGAAGCCGTTATCTCGATGGAGCAAACGACTTCCGAAGTGGTGCGCGGTGCTCGTCTGGCGCAGGACGCAGGGGTTGCACTGGAAGAGATCGAGAAGGTTTCCAAGACCCTCGCGGCCTTGATTCAGAACATCTCCAACGCTGCTCGCCAGCAGGCATCGTCTGCTGGCCACATTTCCAACACGATGAACGTGATTCAGGAAATCACCTCGCAAACCTCCTCAGGTACCACTGCCACCGCCAAGAGCATTGGTAACCTGGCCAAGATGGCCAGTGAGATGCGTAAGTCGGTATCCGGCTTTACCTTGCCGGGTGGGGAACAGGCGTAATCAGGTGCTGCGCGGCAGGCTGAAAGGCCTGTCGCACAAGGGCTATGGCCGTGAGCGAGGGGCACGACATGCAGTCAGGCGTCTGGGCCTTGCAGCCTCTGGTAGACATGACAGCCACGGAGTTTCGTGACTGGCAGACGCTGCTTGAGGAGCGTACCGGGGTCGTTCTCAATGAACGGCGGCGGGCGTTTTTGCAGACCAATCTGAGTGCGCGTATGCGCGAGCTGGGCGTTATGGACTACGCCACGTATTACCGGCAAGTCACTGATGGTCCTCGTGGTGCGGTGGAATGGTCAACCCTGCTGGATCGGCTGACTGTGCAGGAAACCCGTTTCTTTCGTCATCGTCCTTCCTTTGAAGTGCTCGAGAGCTATTTGCGTGAGCGTTTGCAGCAGGGCGTGACGCAGCCATGGGAACTTTGGAGTGTTGGCTGTGCCAGCGGCGAAGAGCCTTACTCGCTCGCCATCAGTGCGGCTGAAGTGTTGCGTGAAAGTGAACACCCGGATCATTTCGGGGTGACAGGTACTGACATCAGCCTGAATGCCCTGAGCAAGGCGCGCGATGGCCAATATGGCGCGCGCCGTCTGGAGCAGTTAGATGCCGATCTGTGCCAGCGCTATTTTCTGGCCCAGGACGATGGACGTTTCAAAGTAGTGCCGAATTTGGCCGCGCGTGTGTGTTGCGCCCGGCTCAATGTGCTGGAGCTGGCCAAGGCACCGATGTCCGGAATGGACGTTATTTTTTGTCAGAACTTGTTGATCTATTTTCGTCGCTGGCGCCGCCGCGAGATCCTCAACCGCCTGGCCGAGCGCCTGGTGCCCGGGGGGTTGCTGGTGGTGGGAGTGGGCGAAGTAGCAGGTTGGCAGCATCCGGAGTTGATCCCGGTGGCCGACGAGCGAGTGCTGGCGTTTACCCGCAAGGGATAAGGCAGAAGAGCCAAGTTTATGAGTGGAGTGGCTATGGGTGATCGGCACGATTATGTCGCCCTGGAATGGGTTAAGGGCGAGATCGCGGAAACCCTGAAGCAGGCGCGTCAGGCGCTGGAGGCGTTCGTCGAGAACCCCCAGGACGCTACGCGCATGCGTTTCTGCCAGACCTATGTGCATCAGGTGCTCGGCACCTTGCAGATGGTCGAGTTTTTCGGCGCGGCGCTACTGGCTGAGGAAATGGAACAGCTGGCCGGCGCTTTGATCGATGGCCGGGTGACCAACCAGGGCGAAGCCCTGGAAGTGCTGATGCAGTCGATTCTGCAGCTGCCGGTGTACCTTGATCGTATCCAGACTGCCCGCCGCGACCTGCCGATGGTCGTGTTGCCACTGCTCAACGACCTGCGCGCTGCGCGTGGGGAAAAACTACTCTCAGAAACCAGCCTGTTTGCCCCGGATATGTCCGGTCGCACACCCGCGCTGCCCCATGAAACAATCGACCAGCTGCGTACCGCCGAACTTCCGGTGTTGCTGCGCAAGCTGCGGCAAATGCTGCAAATGGCTCTGGTTGGGGTAATCCGCAACCAGGACCTGCCGACCAATCTGGGCTATATGGCACGGGTGTTCGCGCGCCTGGAAAACCTCTGCAAGGACTCGCCGCTCGGCCCGCTATGGCAGATCGCCTCGGGCGTGGTTGAGGGTCTGGCCAACGGCAGCGTGGCCAATGGCACCTCGATTCGCACCTTGTTGCGTCAGGTTGATAAGGAACTCAAGCGTCTGCTCGAGCAGGGCGCCGATGGTCTTAACCAGGCCGCTCCCGACGAACTGAGCAAGAACCTGCTGTTCTATGTGGCCAAGTCGTCGGCGCAGTCGCCGCGCGTGCGCACCCTCAAAGAGCAATACCGCCTCGACGATGCGCTGCCGGACAACGATGTTGTCGACGAAGAGCGTGCCCGCCTAGCCGGTCCGGATCGCGATGCGATGCGTTCGGTGGTGGCTGCATTGTGTGAAGAGCTGGTGCGGGTCAAGGATAGTCTCGATCTATTTGTGCGCAGCGACCGCACTCAGGTCACCGACCTGGATGCCCTTGCAGCACCACTCAAGCAAATTGCCGACACCCTCGCGGTATTGGGCTTTGGGCAGCCGCGCAAAGTCATTGCCGATCAGCTTGATGTTGTCAGTGGCCTGGCCAAGGGGCAAGGCGATCCGAGCGATGCCGTATTGATGGACGTGGCTGGGGCGCTGCTGTACGTCGAAGCCACCTTGGCCGGTATGGTAGGTCCATCGCAGGATAGCGGCCGCGAAGAAAGCCATTTGCCAACCACCGACGTGGCGCAGATTCACCAACTGGTGATCAAGGAAGCGCGCAATGGCCTGGAGCAGGCCAAAGACGCGATCATCGAATTTATTGCCTCGCAGTGGAACCACGAACACCTGGCCCGCGTGCCTGAGTTGCTGACTCAGGTGCGTGGTGGCCTGGCGATGATTCCGCTGCAGCGTGCTGCCGACCTGCTGAATGCCTGCAACCGCTATATCCAGGAACAGCTGTTGGCGCGCAAGGCCGTACCCAACTGGCAGAACCTCGACACCCTGGCGGACGCCATTACCAGCGTTGAGTACTATCTTGAGCGTTTGGCAGAAGACCATGCGACCCAAGGCGATCTTATTCTCGACGTGGCCGAGGAAAGCCTGGAAAGCTTGGGTTATCCGCTGAAAGAAAAACCGTCGATTCTCGATCGAGTCGAGCCGCCGATAGAGTCCTTCGCACCATTGGCTGATCCGTTGGACGATATGGAGGTGCTCAGCGCCGAGCCTGAGGCGCCTGTAGACGTTGAGCTCACCTTAGAGCCGGTTGCAGAAGAATCGTTGAGTTTGGACCTGACCGACGATTTCAGTGCAGAGTTTGCTGGTCTGGATTCGACGGCGATTGACGCGTCATCCAGCGATGCCAAATGGTCGTCTGAAGCGCCGAGTGCCGAGCTTGAACTGATTGATTTCAGCATCGACCTACCCGATGCCGACCCCCTGCCGCTCGCTGAGTCTCAGTCGGAACAGCCGTTCGCCGGTGAAGAGCTGCAACTCGGCAGTTTTGAGTTGGACGAAAGCGACAGCCCGGCCAACTGGAATGAAGCTGAACTGGCTGCCCTCGAGTTGCCCGAGGTTGAGCTGCCCATCGCTCTGGTGAGCGAAGAACCAGAACCCGTTGTGGCTGAAAAAGCGCTGTCGATGGCTGATGTGATGGCTGCTCCAGTGCAGGCGATTAATCCGCCGGCTCATGATGTGCCGCCCAGCCTGCTGCCGCCACCGGCTGATGAAGAGCCAATTGATGAAGAATTGCTGGAAGTCTTTATCGAAGAAGTCGGTGAAGTGTTGGAGACCATTAGCGAGTTCTTCCCGCAATGGTGTGCTGACACTGAAAACAAGGACGCACTGACCGAGATCCGTCGCGCGTTTCACACCCTCAAAGGCAGTGGCCGTATGGTCCGCGCCCTGGTTATTGGTGAGTTGGGTTGGGCGATTGAGAACCTGCTCAACCGTGTGCTTGATCGCAGCATTCAGCCGGGTGCCGACGTGCAGCAGGTCATCGCCGATGTGGTCGCGCTGATGCCGTCTCTGGTCGATGAATTTGCCAATAAAGCGCAACGTCAGCGTGATGATGTTGACCACCTGGCTGCAACGGCACATGCCCTTGCCAAAGGCCGAAGCCTCCCAAAACCTCAAGCCCCGGTTGAGCTGGTAGCAGAGCCCGAGGGCGGCCCAGTAGCTACCAGCGAAATTATTGAGGATGAAGACGGGCTCGATCCGCAGTTGCTGGAGATTTTCCGTAACGAAGCGGAAATGCACCTCGATACACTGGTCGGCTTCTTGGCTGACTGTGCTCAGGAACTGCCGCAGCCGGTCACTGATGACCTGCAGCGTGCTCTGCACACACTCAAGGGCAGTGCTTCGATGGCCGGTATTCAACCGGTGGCCGAGATTGCTTCGCCGCTGGAAAAACTGGTCAAAGAATTCAAAACCAACTTGATCCCAATGGACCTGGCCGAAGCGGAGCTGCTGAGCAGCGCCGAGAAACTCTTCCGCCTGGGTCTTGAGCAGCTGGAAAGTCAGCCACTGGCCGTTTTGCCGGGTGCGGCCGAGTTCCTTGAGCGCGTACAAAAGCTGCACAGTGACCGTCTCGAGCACGCCGAAAATAGCCGGCTGACCGATCAAGGCGTGAAACGCGACCCGCAGATGATCAGCATCTTCCTCGCCGAAGGCATGGACATCCTGCTGGATGCTGAAGACTTGCTGCGCAAATGGCGCGAGCACCCGTCCGAGCGTCAGGAGTTGACCTCCCTGCTGGACGAACTGACCACCCTGGGACGCGGCGCCGAGATGGCCGATTTGCCGCAGATTGATGAGCTCTGCGAAGCCTTGCTCGACCTCTATGGTGCGGTCGAGGAGGGTCGTCTGGCGGTTAGCGAGCGCTTCTTTAGCGAAGCCGAACAAGCCCACGAAGCGCTGATTGGCATGATGGATCAGGTGGCCGCCGGCCTGCAGGTCAGCGGTGCTCCCGAGCGCGTAATGGCCCTGCGCAACCTGCTGTTGGAGGCGCTGGACCCTAATACCCTGGCACTGCTGTCCAACAATGGTGACGCCGGTATCGAGATCGTCGAGCTTGCCGACGCCACGGCTACGCTGGAAGCACTCAGTCAGGACGCGCCGGACGAATTGGCCGAGCCGCTTGAGCTTGATCTGCCGGACGTTGAAGAACTGGCGGCACCTGTTACCGAGGACGCCAGTGAGCCGTTGGCCGACGCACCAGTCGCTTCGCTGTACGAGTCGCTCGACGAGGAAATGGTGTCGATCTTCCTTGAAGAAGCAGTCGATATCCTCGAGAGCGCCGGTCAAGCGCTGGAGCGCTGGTTGGCCGATACGGACAACAAGGCGGCACTGTCCTCGCTGCAACGAGACCTGCACACCCTCAAGGGTGGTGCACGCATGGCCGAGATTCGCCCGATTGGCGATCTCGCCCATGAACTCGAATCCTTGTACGAAGGTCTGGTTGATCGCCGCTACAGCTTCTCGCAACCACTGGCGAATCTGCTGCAGCAGAGCCATGACTCCCTGGCGCAACTGCTGGAGCAGCTGCAGTCGCGCGTCGCCATGCCGTCGCCGCTGGAGCTGATCGAAGCCATTCGCAGCTTCCGCCAGAGTGGCGGGCAAAGCTTGCCAGTGCCTTCTATTACCTCAGAGCCTGTTGCCGAAGCCGAAGCC
>NZ_PGCM01000001.1:0-138160 GCF_002786345.1 Pseudomonas sp. FEMGT703P
TGCCAGCCCGGACGACCCGCGCCCCACGGCGATTCCCAGCTCGGCTCGCCCGGCTTGACGCCCTTCCACAGGACGAAATCCAGCGGGTCCTGCTTGGCTTCGTCGACTTCGATGCGCGCACCGATCTTCAGGTCTTCGATCTTCTTGCGCGACAGCTTGCCGTAACCGACGAACTTGCCGACGCGGTAATACACGTCGCCATTGCCGGGCGCGTAGGCAAAGCCCTTGTCGATCAAGGTCTGGATCATCTCGTGCATGCCGGCGATATGCCCGGTGGCACGCGGTTCCTGATCCGGACGCAGCACATTGAGGCGTGCTTCGTCTTCATGCATGGCCGCAATCATGCGCTCGACCAGCGCTTCAAACGGCTCACCGTTGTCATTGGCGCGCTTGATGATCTTGTCGTCGATGTCGGTGATATTGCGCACGTAGGTCACGTCATAGCCACGATGACGCAGCCAGCGAGTCACCACATCAAACGCCACCATCACCCGCGCGTGACCGATATGACAGAAGTCGTAAACCGTCATGCCGCACACATACATGCGCACCTGGTTACCCACCAGCGGTTTGAAGACGTCTTTGCTTTTGGTCAGCGTGTTGTAGATCGAGAGCATCGGAGTTCCTTGGAAAACCTCGGGCCAGCGTACCGGCCCGGTTCTAATCTGAGCGACTGGGCCTTAGGCCCAGGAATCGCGCAGCGTTACGGTACGGTTGAATACCGGTGCACCCGGCTTGCTATCCTTCATATCCGCGCAGAAGTAGCCTTCGCGCTCGAACTGGAAGCGCTCTTCCGGTGCAGCCTCAGCCAGCGAGGGCTCGGCGCGACAGCCTTTGAGCACCACCAGCGAATCCGGGTTGATGTTGTCGAGGAAGCTGCCGCCCTCTTCGTCCTTCTCCGGGTTGGCGGAGCGGAACAGACGGTCATACAGGCGCACTTCACACTCAACGCTTTCAGCCGCCGGCACCCAGTGGATCACGCCCTTGACCTTACGGCCTTCCGGGTTTTTGCCCAGGGTATTTTCGTCGTAGCTGCAACGCAGTTCGATGATGTTGCCTTCGGCATCCTTGATCGCTTCGTCAGCACGAATCACATAGCTGCCACGCAGACGCGCTTCGCCACCGGGAACCAGACGCTTGAAGCCGTCTGGCGGGGTTTCTTCAAAGTCACCGGCGTCGATATAGATCTCGCGGCTGAACGGCAATACACGAACGCCCATATCCTGCTTGGGATGGCGCGGCAGTTCCAGATGCTCGACCTTGCCTTCCGGATAATTGGTGATCACCACTTTCAGCGGCTTGAGCACGCACATGGCGCGGCCTGCGTTGGCATCCAGGTCATCACGGATGGCGAACTCGAGCATGCCCACATCGACCACGCCGCCGGCGCGGTTGACGCCGATCATGTCGCAGAAAGTGCGGATCGAAGCCGGGGTGTAACCACGGCGGCGGAACCCCGACAGGGTCGACATGCGCGGGTCGTCCCAGCCATTAACGTGGTTTTCGTCGACCAACTGCTTGAGCTTGCGCTTGCTGGTGATGGTGTAGTTGAGGTTCAGCCGGGCGAACTCGTACTGACGCGGCTGCGCCGGCACCGGCAGTTGCGCGAGAAACCACTCGTACAGCGGGCGGTGGTCTTCAAATTCCAGGGTGCAGATCGAGTGGGTGATGCCTTCAATGGCGTCCGACTGACCGTGGGTGAAGTCATAGCTCGGGTAGATGCACCACTTGTCGCCCGTCTGGTGGTGATGAGCGTGGCGAATGCGGTACAGAATCGGGTCGCGCAGGTTGATGTTCGGCGAGGCCATATCGATTTTCGCGCGCAGCGAACGGTCGCCATCGGCGAATTCACCAGCTTTCATGCGGGCAAACAGATCAAGGTTTTCCTCTACGCTGCGCTCACGGAACGGGCTGTTCTTACCCGGCTCAGTGAGGTTGCCGCGGTAAGCGCGCATTTCTTCGGCGTTCAGGTCGCAGACAAACGCCTTACCGGCCTTGATCAGCTCGATGGCCCAGGCATGCAGCTGGTCGAAATAGTTGGAGGCATAACGCTCCTCGCCCGCCCACTGAAAGCCCAGCCACTGCACGTCGCTCTTGATCGCGTCGATGTATTCCTGGTCTTCCTTGGCCGGGTTGGTGTCATCAAAGCGCAGGTTGCACTCGCCACCAAACTCCTTGGCCAGGCCGAAGTTCAGGCAAATCGACTTGGCGTGACCGATGTGTAGATAGCCATTGGGCTCCGGCGGAAAACGGGTAATGATCTTCGCGTGTTTGCCAGCATCCAGGTCAGCCTGGACGATAGGACGAAGAAAGTTGGCGGCGGCGACAGTTTCTGGCTTGCTCATGGGGTCCTTAGCGAGTGCGAGGCGCGGCTCAGAACCGGTTCGCGTGCACCAGGCAACGCGTCAACAGGCTCTCAGGGTAGGCCGACTTATACAAAGCGCTTATCATAGCCGAAGCTGTCAACCCCCTGACAGGCCCAAGAACCGCTGCAACGCCCTTTGCTGGAAATTCAGCGGCTCACGGATTTATCGACAGAGCGATTACCTACATGATCAAGCTGCACACCAACCACGGCGTTATCACCCTCAACCTGTTCGAAGACAAAGCCCCGGAAACCGTGGCCAACTTCAAGCAGTACGTCAAAGAAGGTCATTACGACAACACCGTTTTCCACCGCGTGATCAGCAACTTCATGATCCAGGGCGGCGGTTTTGAGCCGGGCATGAAGCAGAAAACCACCCGCGCCCCGATCAAGAACGAAGCCAACAACGGCGTGGCCAACAAGATCGGCACTGTGGCCATGGCCCGTACCATGGAGCCGCATTCGGCCTCCGCGCAGTTCTTCATCAACGTGGGCGACAACAGCTTCCTTAACCACAGCGCACCAACCGTGCAAGGCTGGGGCTATGCGGTGTTTGGTGAAGTGGTTGAAGGCATGGACGTGGTCAACGCCATCAAGGCCGTTGCCACCACCAGCAAATCCGGCCATCAGGATGTACCGGTTGAGGACGTGATCATCGAGCGTGCCGAGATCGTTGAGTGATCTTACTGATCTCCGACCTGCATCTTGAACAGGAGCGCCCGGACATCAGCCGGGCGTTCCTGCATTTCCTCCAGACGCGCGCGACCCAGGCTGAGGCGCTGTATATCCTCGGCGACTTCTTTGAAGTGTGGATCGGCGACGATGCCATCACCCCCTTTCAACGTTCGATTGCCCAAGCCCTGCGCCAACTCAGTGAGCGCGGCACACGCATCTACCTGATGCATGGCAATCGCGACTTCTTGATCGGCAAAGCCTTCTGCCGCGAAGCGGGCTGCACGCTATTGCCCGACCCTTGCGTGATTGAACTGAATGGTGAGCGTGTGCTGCTCATGCATGGAGACAGCCTGTGCACCCAGGACATCGGCTATATGAAGCTGCGCCGCTGGCTGCGCAACCCGATTTCGCTGTTTATCCTGCGCAACCTGCCGCTCAGCACCCGACAAAAACTGGCGCGCAAGCTGCGCAATGAAAGCCGCACCCAGACGCGGATGAAAGCCAGCGAGATTGTCGACGTCACCCCGGATGAAGTGCCGCGCATCATGGCCGAGCAACGCGTACGCACGTTGATCCACGGCCACACGCACCGCCCCGCCACCCATCAACTGCAGGTTAACGGCCAGACGGCGCAACGCATTGTGCTGGGCGACTGGGACAAGCAGGGCTGGGCACTGCAGATCGACAGCCAAGGCTTGCAGCAAAGTGCCTTCGATCTTGAACCTGCGTGAAACTTTGACGGCGCGCACAAAGCGCTGAGCGCCCCCACTTGACGGACGATTCGCCGATCATCAGCATCAGCGACCTCAAAACGCCATCAGGGACCGATCATGCTGCTCAGCAAGGAACATCTCTTTAAATACGCCATCGCCCCCGCCGCACTGGTGGCGGTGAGCTTCGTCACCTTCAACAGCGTGTTCTTCTATAACGAAGCCGGTTTTGCCACCCACGTGCGCACCATCTTCGGTGAAGAGAAAGTGGTCGACGACGTTGGCTACGCCACCAAATGGTTCGGCCGCGCCACCGCCTGGAAGAAGGCCCTGAGCGTGCAATCGGTGCTTACCGAAGCCCTGGCCATCGACGACAGCAGCGACAACGACTCGCTCGGCGCAACCATCGAAGCCTTTCCCATCGTGTTTCTCGGCAACGTCGATGCCAAGGTCGAGTCCTCCGCGCGTTTCCGCCTACCTGCAGGCGAGCAGTTCCTGAAAATCGCTCAGGAATACCGCAACCCGGAGAACTTCATCAAAACTGCGCTGGTTCCGGCCATCAAGGAAACCCTGCAGGCCACCGCCTCACTAATGAGCGCCGACGATTTCTATGCCGGTGCGCGCAGCGAGTTTGCTGCCGAGTTCGAAAACCAGCTGAATGACGGCCTGTACCTGATCAAGCGCAAGGAAATTCGCGGCCCGCGCGGCCACCAGCCCACGCAAACCGCAATCCTGCAGGCCGGCACTGAACAGGGTGTGTTCGGCGATAACAACGTCAGCCAGTTCGTCACCGAAAAGGTCATGGACAACAAGGGCATCCCGGTACGCAAGCAGCAGCAGTTCCGCAAATACGGCGTTGAAGTGGTCGAGGCGCGCATCACCAACGTCGACCCCAACCCGCAGTACAAGCAGCGCATGGTCAAGGTGCAGCAAGCCCTGGCTGAGCTGGCCGTAGCACGGCAGAACCGCCTGAAGGAAGAAGAAGAGAAGCTGCTGGTGACCGCCCGCGGTGAGAAAGAAGTGGAAGCGCGTCGCCAGGAAACCCTGCGCGACCAGATCGAGCGCACCACCCAGGCGGAAACCGAGAAGCAACTGGCGCGAATCAACGCCGAGCGTGAAAAAGGCCGCGCCGAGATTGAAAAGCAGACTGCCGAGCTGCTGCGCGACAAGGCTGCGATTACCGCCGACGCGACGAAGATCACCGCCGATGCCGAGGCTTATGCCCGTGAAGCGGTGATCAAGGCGGACGGCGCGTTACAACCCAAACTTGATGCACTGATCGCGATCAACAAGGTTTGGGCCGAAGCAGCTGCTCAAGCACCCGTGCCCAGCGTGATGATGGGTGGCGGTAGCGACGGCGCCAGCAGTCGACAGGATGAAATCAGCCAACTGATGGGTGTTCTGGCCACCAAGGCTGCACGCGACCTATCGCTGGACCTGAAAGTGCAGCAGTAAGCACCGCACCAACCCTACTAAAAAGCGCCCTACTGGGCGCTTTTTGCTTTAGAGCGGCGGCACACCGCTGTGGAAGCGAAACTCAGTGTCCGGCGACTCGATCAGCTCGCGCTCTGCCACCCTCACCCGTTCAATGGCCTGGTCCACATCACGCGCATCGCCGTACTGATACGCCAGCTTCAGGTAATTCTGGAAATGCCGCGCTTCACTTTTCAACAAACCGAAGTAGAACTTGCCTAGCTCTTCATCAAGATGCGGCACCAGGGCCTCGAAACGTTCACAGCTGCGCGCTTCGATAAAGGCGCCGACCACCAGGGTATCCACCAGCTTGTGTGGCTCATGGGTGCGCACCACCTTGCGCAGGCCCGAGGCGTAGCGCGCCGCCGATACCGGGCGCAGGCCGATCTTGCGGCGTTTCATGATGCGCAGCACCTGCTCGTGATGCACCAGCTCCTCACGGGCCAGACGCGACATGGCGTTGAGCAGGTCAACATAGGTGCTGTACTTGGCTATCAGACTCAGCGCTGTGCTGGCGGCCTTAAATTCGCAGTTCTTGTGGTCGATCAGCAGCGTCTGCTGATCAGCCAAGGCGGCGGTGATCCAGGCATCCGGTGTGCGGCAGCCGAGAAACTCGTGAATTTCCGGCAGGTTCATCGGTGCATCTCCGTAACCAGACGGCGACATGCCAACAGACAAGGGGCAAAACAACGCAGCAGATCATCAGTTGCGGCTAACGGATACATAAATTCACAAAACCAGGCAGGCGGGAGTGATAAGGCTACAGCGCAGCCATTATACGAATGAGCGCGCGAACAGCCACTCGATTGACACCCGTCAAGCATCAAGCCAGTGGCAGCGATCTATAGTGATAAACAGTACAACTGACTGCACATGGAGATGATCATGCAAGCTATTCGCAGCATTCTGGTGGTGATGGAGCCCAATCACACGGAAGACCTGGCACTGAAACGCGCCAAACTGATTGCCGGCGTCACTCAATCTCACCTGCATCTGCTGGTGTGCGACAAGAAAAGTGATCACACCGGCTACCTGCGCGATCTTACCGGCTTGCTCAACAGCGAAGGGTTCAGCACCTCCAGCCAGCAGGCCTGGGATGAAAATAAGCACCAGACCATCATCAACGTGCAACAGGCCGAAGGCTGCGGCCTGGTGGTCAAGCAGCACTTCCCCGACAACCCACTGAAAAAAGCCCTGCTCACCCCCGATGACTGGAAACTGCTGCGCTACTGCCCGGCGCCAGTATTGATGGTGAAAACCGAAAAATCCTGGGCTGGTAGCGTCATCCTGGCTGCGGTCGATGTCGGCAATGCCGATGGCGAACACCGCACCCTGCACACCAGCATCGTCAGCCATGGCTTTGATATTGCCGCCCTGGCCAAGGCTGAGCTGCACGTGATCAGCGCTCATCCGGCACCGATGCTCTCGGCGGCCGACCCGACTTTCCAGCTCAAGGAAACCATCGAAGCGCGCTACCGCGAGCAATGTAAGGCGTTTCAAGCCGAGTACGAAATCAGCGATGAGCGCTTGCATATCGCCGAAGGCCCAGCCGATGTCTTGATCCCGCAGACCGCGCATCGACTCAACGCAGGCGTGACGGTGATTGGCACCGTGGCGCGCACCGGTATTTCCGGCGCACTGATCGGCAACACCGCCGAGGTGATTCTCGACTCACTGGAAAGCGACATCCTGGTGCTCAAGCCGGATGACATCATCGCCCACCTGGAAGAGTTGGTCGCCCAGCGTTAAACCAACTGCGCGCAACAAAAAAGCCGCCTGAACAAGCGGCTTTTTCATGCAGCACAGACTTCAGACCCTTAGCTCAAGCCCTTCGAGCAGAAAGCGTGGCGCGATGTAACGTTCGTAGTGCGCTTCAGACAGCAGAAAGAACTCTCGATCAATCGCATCACGTAACTCCGGCAGACCCCAGCCACGAAACTCAGGGAACAGTACCATCCCATAAGCCTCCAGCTGACTGATTACCCGCGCCCCCCGGGCAATCAACTGATACGCCCAGCAATACGGTGATTGCTGCGGCACAAAGCGGATCTTGCGCTGTTCCAGCTGCATACGCAGGCGATCGGCATCGAAAACTTCCAGCTTGGCCGCCATCACCTGCACCAATAAGACTTCCAAACGCAGCCAAACGGCGTGTTTTTCCTCGTCGTTGTAGCCGTTCCAGTTGATCACCTCATGGTGAAAGCGCTTGCAGCCACGGCAGACCAAATCACCGTAAACAGTGGAGCACAGGCCGACACAAGGGGTTTTGATGCGTTGGTTGGACATAGCAAAAGGCATGGACACTGGCGGACAGGCTGGCATCTTAGCCCTTTGTCTAAGGCAGATCACCCCTATATAAGCGGGGCCTTTGGCTTAACTTATTCAAAGCTTTCCAGTAGAATCAGCCGGCCTTTTAGAGGCAGCAACGTCCGTTGGAAGCTGTTTTCAAAGCGTCACGAGCACAGTCAATCCTGCAGGTTCGATGTTGGTGCCGACCCTTGAGCCACCCTTCAAGTGTCTGCACCAGCCCTCATCCAGCCCGTCCTGCCGGCGTAAAACTTTGAAAACAGCTTCTGCAAGAGAGCAGCGTAACCTCGGCTGAGCGGCCCATAACGCCACGAAGCGCCTGGTTTGTTGTTTTCTGGATCGCGTCCCGGACAACCCTTTGGGACCACTGATGAGGGTAATAACTGTGCTTGAAGCCTATCGCAAACATGTAGCAGAGCGTGCCGCTCAGGGTATCGTGCCCCAGCCGCTGAACGCCGAACAAACCGCAGGCCTGATCGAGCTGCTGAAAAACCCGCCAGCCGGCGAAGAAGCTGTACTTCTCGACCTGATCACCAACCGCGTGCCGCCAGGCGTCGACGAAGCCGCCTACGTTAAGGCCGGTTTCCTCTCTGCCCTTGCCAAAGGCGAAGTCACTTCCCCTCTGATCAGCAAGCAACACGCTGTTGAACTGCTCGGTACCATGCAGGGCGGTTACAACATCGCCACTCTGGTAGAGCTGCTCGACGACAGCGAACTGGCTGCCGTGACTGCCGAGCAACTGAAGCACACCCTGCTGATGTTCGACGCCTTCCACGACGTTGCAGAGAAAGCTAAGAACGGTAACGTTCACGCCAAAGCCGTACTGCAATCCTGGGCTGACGGCGAGTGGTTCAAGAACCGCCCGACTCTGGCCGACAAGATCAGCCTGCGCGTATTCAAGGTCACCGGCGAAACCAACACCGACGATCTTTCCCCGGCTCCAGACGCCTGGTCGCGTCCGGATATCCCGTTGCACGCCCTGGCCATGCTGAAAATGGCCCGCGACGGCATCGTGCCGGACGAGCAAGGCGTAACCGGCCCGATGAAGCAGATCGAAGCCATGCGTGGCCAAGGTTTCCCGATTGCCTACGTCGGTGATGTAGTCGGTACCGGTTCCTCGCGCAAATCCGCCACCAACTCGGTGCTGTGGTTCTTCGGCGACGACATCCCTAACGTGCCGAACAAGCGCGCGGGTGGTTTCTGCTTCGGCAGCAAGATTGCTCCGATCTTCTACAACACCATGGAAGATGCCGGCGCTCTGCCAATCGAATTCGACGTTTCCAACATGCACATGGGCGATGTGATCGACCTGTACCCGCATGCTGGCAAAGTCTGCAAGCATGGCACCGACGAAGTACTGACCACCTTCGAAATGAAGACCCCAGTGCTGCTCGACGAAGTCCGCGCTGGCGGCCGTATCCCGCTAATCATCGGTCGCGGTCTGACCGAGAAAGCGCGCGCCGAACTGGGCCTGGGCCCAACCGACCTGTTCAAGCTGCCTGAGCCACCTGCTGCTAGCACCAAGGGTTTCACCCTGGCGCAGAAGATGGTCGGCAAGGCGTGCGGCCTGCCAGAAGGCAAAGGCGTGCGTCCTGGCACCTACTGCGAACCGAAGATGACCACCGTCGGCTCCCAGGACACCACTGGTCCGATGACCCGCGACGAGCTGAAAGACCTGGCTTGCCTGGGCTTCTCCGCTGATCTGGTGATGCAGTCTTTCTGCCACACCGCGGCTTATCCGAAGCCAATCGACGTCACCACCCACCACACCCTGCCGGATTTCATCCGCACCCGTGGCGGCGTGTCCCTGCGTCCTGGCGACGGCATCATCCACAGCTGGCTGAACCGCATGCTGCTGCCGGATACCGTCGGTACCGGTGGTGACTCGCACACCCGTTTCCCGATCGGCATCTCCTTCCCGGCCGGTTCCGGTCTGGTTGCCTTCGCTGCTGCCACTGGCGTCATGCCGCTGGACATGCCGGAGTCGGTACTGGTGCGCTTCAAGGGCAAACTGCAGCCGGGCATCACCCTGCGTGACTTGGTGCATGCCATCCCTTACGTGGCCATCCAGAAAGGCCTGCTGACCGTCGAGAAGAAAGGCAAGAAGAACATCTTCTCTGGCCGCATCCTTGAGATCGAAGGTCTGGACGAGCTGACCGTTGAACAGGCTTTCGAGCTGTCCGACGCCTCTGCCGAGCGCTCCGCTGCCGGTTGCACCATCAAGCTGCCGGAAAAGGCGATTGCCGAGTACCTGCGTTCGAACATCACCCTGCTGCGCTGGATGATCAGCGAAGGCTACGGCGATGCCCGTACCATGGAGCGTCGTGCTCAAGCGATGGAAGCCTGGTTGGCCGATCCGAAGCTGATGGAAGCGGACAAGGACGCCGAGTACGCCGAAATCATCGAAATCGACCTGGCCGAGATCAACGAGCCGGTTCTCTGCGCTCCGAACGACCCAGACGACGCTCGTCTGCTGTCCTCCGTTCAGGGCGAGAAAATCGACGAAGTGTTTATCGGTTCGTGCATGACCAATATCGGTCACTTCCGCGCGGCTGGTAAGTTGCTGGAAAAAGTCGAAGGCACCCTGCCTACTCGCCTGTGGCTGTCGCCGCCGACCAAGATGGACCAGCATCAGCTGACCGAAGAAGGCTACTACGGCATCTACGGCAAAGCCGGCGCGCGCATGGAAATGCCGGGCTGCTCGCTGTGCATGGGTAACCAGGCACGCGTTGAGGCGAACTCCACCGTGGTTTCGACTTCCACCCGTAACTTCCCCAACCGCCTGGGCGATGGCGCCAACGTCTACCTGGCTTCGGCCGAGTTGGCAGCTGTTGCAGCCATCACCGGCAAACTGCCAACTGTTGAGGAATACATGGTCTACGCGAAGAAAATCGACACCATGGCAGCGGACGTTTACCGCTACCTGAGTTTCGACCAGATCGCTGAGTTCCGTGAAGCAGCTGCAAACGCCCAGATCCCTGCTGTTCAGGTCTAAGCGTTACCGGCAATAAAAAAGCCCCGCCTAGTGCGGGGCTTTTTTATTGCAGCCTGGCTTGCCAGGCAATGCTCAGCAGCTACCTTCTGACATGGGGGTGCAACAACGCACCACGGATCATCAGGAGAGCCTCATGAAGCACTGGATTATTGCCGTACTCTGCGTATTCAGCCTGGCCGGCTGCAGCAGTGAATACATTATCAGTACCACCGACGGGCAGATGCTGACCAGCGACGGCAAACCGCAGCTGGACGAGGACACCGGCATGATCGAGTTCACCGACAGTGAAGGCCGCAAACAGCAAATCCCACAGAGTTCAGTCAAGCAGATGCTGGAACGCTAAACCAGCTCTGCCAGCCTCAAACCGAACCCCGCTACGGCGGGGTTTGTTCTGTCTGCGTCCCCGTACCATGCGCTGGCATACGCCTTGCTTTGGCTTAAGCCACTAAGCCTTTCCAACGGCGGAAACGGCTCAAATAGACAATGGTGTCGTTCTGATCGCTGACTGAAGTCAGTGCTTGGTACGGCACCTTTTTGTGTGGGCACAGGAAACGCACCATGAATGAGCACGAGATCAGCCGCAGTCACCCACCGGAAAAACCGGTGCTGAACATCGGCTTTATGGCCCTCACAGACGCCGCATCGGTCATCGTCGCCGCCACTCAGGGCTTCGCCGAGAAGCATGGGCTGACCCTCAACCTACAGCGCCAGGCTTCCTGGGCCACGCTGCGCGACAAATTGCTGAGCGGCGAACTCGATGCAGCGCATAGCCTCTACGGCCTGATCTATGGCGTGCAGCTGGGTCTTGGCGGTGCACCAACCACCGATATGGCCGTGCTGATGGGCCTGAACCAGAATGGCCAAAGCATCAACCTGTCGCCCGCCTTGCAAGCCGCCGGTGTGAGCACTGGCAGCGCATTGGCGCAACGCGCGCACCAGCCTGGCGCAAAACTGACCTTCGCCCAGACCTTCCCCACCGGCACCCACGCCATGTGGCTGAATTACTGGCTGGCCAGCCAAGGCATTCACCCATTGAGCGACGTGGACAGCGTTGTCGTACCGCCACCGCAGATGCTCGCCCACCTTAAGGCCATGCGCATCGATGGTTTCTGCGTCGGCGAACCCTGGTGCGCTCAGGCCGTGAATGAGCAGATGGGTTGCACCCTTATCACCAGCCAGGCCATCTGGCCGGACCACCCGGAGAAAGTTCTGGGCTGCACCCGTGAGTTTGCTGAGCAGTACCCCAACAGCGCGCGTGCGTTGATCATGGCTGTGCTGGAAGCCAGTCGGTTTATCGATGAGAGCGAAGAAAACCAACGCAGCACCGCGCAGCTGCTCAGTGGTAGCGAGTATGTCGATGCGCCTCTGTCGGCGATTCAGCCGCGTTTCCTCGGCCAGTATCAGGACGGCCTCGGCCATGCCTGGCAGGATGCCCACCCGCTGCGCTTCCACGCAGGCGGCGCAGTCAACCAGCCGTACCTGTCCGACGGCATGTGGTTTATGACCCAGTTCCGCCGCTGGGGCCTGCTGCGTGACGACCCGGACTACCTGGCGATTGCTCGCCAGGTGCAGCAACTCGACCTCTACCGCCAGGCTGCCGAAGCACTCGGCATCAACATACCAAGCGACATGCGCAGCAGCCAGTTGCTCGATGGCCAGGTCTGGGACGGCAGCGACCCGGCAGCTTACGCGCGCAGCTTTGTCTTACACGCCCTGGCCGATGCGCCCCTCAGTACTCAACAGGAGAGCCGCTAATATGCTGCGCATCCTGCTGATCAATGACACCGCAAAGAAGGTTGGCCGCCTGAAAAACGCCCTGACCGAGGCCGGTTTCGAGGTCATCGACGAATCCGGATTGACCATCGACCTGCCGGAACGGGTCGAGGCAGTTCGGCCTGACGTGATCCTGATCGACACCGAATCACCGAGCCGCGACGTGATGGAACAGGTGGTACTGGTCAGCCGTGATCAACCGCGGCCGATTATCATGTTCACCGACGAGCACGATCCCGGCGTGATGCGCCAGGCGATTCAGAGCGGCGTCAGCGCCTATATCGTCGAAGGCATCCACGCCCAGCGTCTGCAGCCGATTCTCGACGTAGCCATGGCTCGCTTCGAGAGCGACCAGGCGCTGCGTGCGCAGCTGCAGGCACGTGATGCCCAGCTGGCCGAACGCAAGCGCATCGAGCTGGCCAAGGGCCTGCTGATGAAGATGAAAAGCTGTGACGAAGAACAGGCCTATACCCTGATGCGCCGTCAGGCGATGAGCCGCCAGCAGAAGCTGGCCCAGGTGGCCGAACAGATTATCGCCATGCATGACATGCTCGGCAGCTGAGCCGGCGCACTGTTATGCCGCAGCGCCGCTTGACTGTACTGGACAGCCGGGGGACTCGGCGCTTATCTTCGCCGCCTGGCCAGCGCACTGGCCAACGTCGCTCGGACGGTTCCGGGCGCTTACGTATCCGAGGAAAGCATGGCTGACCAAGCTTCGCGCCGCTTTGCGCGCATTGATCGACTCCCACCCTACGTTTTCAATATCACCGCCGAACTGAAGATGGCCGCGCGGCGCCGTGGCGAAGACATCATCGACTTCAGCATGGGCAACCCGGATGGCCCCACGCCGCCGCATATCGTCGAAAAGCTGGTGCAGGTCGCCCAGCGTGAAGACACCCATGGCTACTCCACCTCACGCGGTATTCCGCGCCTGCGCCGGGCCATTTCGCGCTGGTACAAGGACCGCTACGAGGTTGAGATCGACCCGGAAAGCGAGGCCATCGTTACCATCGGTTCCAAGGAAGGCCTGGCGCATTTGATGCTAGCCACCCTGGACCATGGCGACACCGTACTAGTGCCCAACCCCAGCTATCCGATCCATATCTATGGCGCGGTGATCGCCGGCGCCCAGGTGCGCTCGGTGCCGCTGATTCCCGGCGTGGATTTCTTCGCCGAACTGGAGCGGGCGATTCGCGAATCGATTCCCAAACCGAAGATGATGATCCTCGGCTTCCCCTCCAACCCCACCGCGCAGTGTGTGGAGCTGGACTTCTTCGAGCGAGTGGTGGCTCTGGCCAAACAATATGACGTGTTGGTGATTCACGACTTGGCCTACGCCGATATCGTCTACGACGGCTGGAAAGCCCCGTCGATCATGCAGGTGCCGGGCGCCAAAGACATTGCCGTGGAGTTCTTCACCCTGTCCAAGAGCTACAACATGGCCGGCTGGCGCATCGGCTTTATGGTCGGTAACAAGGAGCTGGTCAGCGCACTGGCGCGGATCAAGAGCTACCATGACTACGGCACCTTCACCCCGCTGCAGGTGGCGGCGATTGCCGCACTGGAAGGTGATCAGCAATGCGTGCGCGATATCGCCGAGCAATACCGCCAGCGCCGCAACCTGCTAGTCAAAGGCCTGCACGAGCTGGGCTGGATGGTCGAAAACCCGAAAGCCTCGATGTATGTCTGGGCGAAGATTCCTGAGCAGTACGCCCAGCTCGGCTCGCTGGAGTTCGCCAAGAAGCTGCTGCTGGAGGCCAAGGTCTGCGTCTCCCCAGGTATCGGCTTTGGCGATTATGGCGATGACCATGTGCGCTTTGCCTTGATCGAAAACCAGGACCGCATCCGTCAGGCGATTCGCGGGATCAAAGCGATGTTCCGCGCCGATGGCCTGTTACCTGGCAAGAAGGCCAAGGCCGACGAGTAAACAAACAGAGGGCACCTTAGGGTGCCCTCTTTGGTTTCAGCCGGAGTAATCCAGTACCGTCCAAACCTTGCTCAGACCACTGGTAATGACGCAGCCGCTCTGCCCGAGTTGATTGTTGCTGTGCAGCGACATCAGGTTGGTCATGCCATCCGCCGCATCCGAGCGCTCGCTCAGCCACTGCACGCGGCCGCAATTGGCCGTTTCGATCACATAACTGGCCGCTACGGCAGAGTTCTCGCTCGGCAATCTGATCACATCCACCACCGTACCCTGCTCTTCCACGCGTTTGCCGTCTGATACCAGCACGGCCCAGGCCTGCCCGTTCTCGATCACCAGGTAGGTGCCATTGGCCCTCGGTTGATCAAGCTGCGGTTGCGCACAACCGGCCAAAAGACCCAACAGCACAATTGTCATCAGCATCTGTTGCATTGTTAGTGACTCCTCTGCAGTGCCTGTGGCCATTGGCTTTGCGGGCAGATGGCGCGAGTGATCGAGTAGGTGCCGGTTAAGGCCTTGGGCTTACTATTATCGAATACTGTTTATTTGTACAGTATTTTTCGATTACCCTTGATCATGCCATCCAGCCAACCGTTCAGCCCGGCTAACGGGCCTATACAAGGCGTTAACAGGAGTACCCAGATGCTCGACGTACTGCAGCTGAAACACAGCGTAAACCGCATGCCCTTGGAAAAAGTCCGGGCCACCGTCAATGAATTGCAGCTTGAAGGCATCGTTACCGAGGGCAAAACGCCGTTTTCCCGGGTGCACTTCAACACCTGTTTTGCCGAGATCGAAGCCTTGCTGCAGCGCGCCGGCTATCACCGTCAGCTGGATGTAGTCGGCTATCAGGGCCTGGCCTATGCCATGTTCGACCCCTCGCGCTGGGAGGCGGTGGAGGTGCTGCGCTGGCTCAAAGAGTTTGTTGAGGAAGCTCAGGGTAAATCGCTGTCCCGCTAAGGCTGTGGCACGCGATCAATACTTGAGCTAGCCAGCACCAAGGCGAAGCAAAAGCGCTTGGCAGGAGCTTGGCCATGCACAGCATTGGCTCAATAAGCCGGCTGGCAGCGCTGCTGGTTTGCGGCATGGCGCACTGCTACGGCAAGAAAACTCTGCTCTAGCCAACATTCAATACTGCGCTTAAACCCATGATTTATAGCATTTAAGCCTGCCAACCTAAGGCTCGTTCGAGCCATTTTCAGAGCGCTCTGGCGGTTGTTAGCCGCCGTGCCCCAGCAAAACTGGCAAGCCCCTTGCAATTGCCCTCACAAGATTCCTGCGCAGCCCACCAATGGCGGTGAGCCGCGGATCACGGACAACGGCGTCCGTCAGGTCCCCTCCTTAGAGGTGGCCTGGCGTACGCCGTTTTTTGTTTCAGCCGGTTTATCGGCCAGAAAGGACAGACCTATGACTGATCGTGATTCGAAGCACCCAAGCCTGCACAGCCGCCGTAATTTCCTGAAAACCTCGATTGCCGTCGCCGGCACTGTCGGCGGTGTCGCCGCCCTTGGCCTTAGCGCGCCCGCCTCGCTGCGTAGCATGGCTTGGGCCGCCGGTTCCGATGCACCGGAAAAGGCGGCGCTGAAAGTCGGCTTTATTCCGTTGACCGACTGCGCCTCGGTAGTAGTCGCCGCTACTCAGGGCTTTGGCGAGAAATACGGCCTGACCATCACCCCAAGCAAGGAAGCCTCCTGGGCCGGTGTGCGCGACAAGCTGAATACCGGCGAGCTGGATGCCGCCCACGTGCTGTACGGCATGATGTACGGCGCACAACTGGGTATCGCCGGGCCGCAGAAGGATATGGCCGTGCTGATGGGCCTTAACCAGAACGGCCAGGCCATCACCCTCTCCAAACAGCTCAAAGAGGCCGGCGTCACCAACGGCGCACAACTGGCCGAGCATGTGAAAAAAGGCGGCAACCCGCTGACCTTCGCCCAGACCTTCCCCACCGGCACCCACGCCATGTGGCTGTATTACTGGCTGGCAAGCCTGGGCATCAACCCGATGAGCGATGTGAAAACCATCGTCGTGCCGCCACCACAGATGGTCGCCAATATGCGCGTCGGCAATATGGACGGTTTCTGCGTCGGCGAGCCCTGGGGCGCGCGAGCGATTGCCGACAAGATCGGTTTCACCGCCGTCACTACTCAGCAGATCTGGCCGGATCACCCGGAAAAGGTCCTCGGCACCACCCGCGCCTTTATCGAGCAGTACCCCAACGCAGCCCGCGCGCTGATCATGGCGGTGCTGGACGCCAGCCGCTTTATCGAGGCCAGCGAGGAAAACCGCAAGAGCACGGCCAAGCTGATTTCCGGTAAGGCTTACGTCAATGCCCCGGTCAAGGTGATTGAGCCGCGCTTCCTCAGCCACTACGAGGACGGCCTGGGCAACAGCTGGAAAGACGACCACGCCATGGCCTTCTGCAAGAACGGCACAGTGAACTTCCCGTATCACTCCGACGGCATGTGGTTTATGACCCAGTTCAAGCGCTGGGGCCTGATCAAGGAAGACCCGAACTACGCCGCCGTCGCCGCCGGGGTCAACCAGGTTGCGCTGTACAAGGAAGCCGCCAGTGCGCTGAACATCCCTGTGCCGGCCAGCTCGCTGCGCAGCAGCACGCTGATCGACGGCAACGTGTGGAATGGCTCCGACCCGGCAGCCTACGCCAACTCCTTTGCGATTAAAGCCTGATTGGGAGGTTCGTGATGAACGCACCACTGAAAACCCCATTGCCGTTAGCTGCGCCGATCAGCAAAGCGCCACGCCTGGTTCTGCCAGGCGTGGCGGCACTGACCAGCCTGCTCAAGGCGGTTGTGCCGCCATTGCTGGGCATCCTGCTGTTTATCGGCGTGTGGGCGCTGATTGCGACCAAGAGCGAGGGCCTGCCTGGCCCGGTCAGTACCTGGGCGGCGGCGCTGGAGCTGTTTGCCAACCCCTTCTATGACAACGGCCCGAATGACATGGGCATCGGCTGGAACATCCTGCATTCGCTGGGTCGCGTGGGGATTGGCTTTGGCTTGGCGGCGCTGGTGGGCATTCCGCTGGGTTTTGCCATCGGCCGCTTTGCCTTCTTGGCCGGCATGCTCTCGCCGATTATCAGCCTGCTGCGCCCAGTGTCGCCGCTGGCCTGGCTGCCCATCGGTCTGCTGGTGTTCGAAGCGGCTGGTCCTGCCTCAATCTGGGTGATCTTTATCAGCTCGATCTGGCCGATCATCCTCAATACCGCCGCCGGCGTGGCCAGCGTGCCGCAGGATTACCTGAACGTGGCGCGGGTGCTCAAGCTGTCAGAGTTCAAGGTGCTCACGCGCATTCTATTTCCCGCCGTATTGCCGCACCTGATGACCGGCATTCGCCTGGCCATTGGCGTGGCCTGGCTGGTGATAGTCGCGGCCGAAATGCTTACCGGCGGCACTGGCCTGGGCTTCTGGGTGTGGGATGAGTGGAACAACCTCAACGTCGAACACATTCTGATCGCCATCATCATCGTCGGTCTGGTCGGCCTGGCTCTGGAGCAACTGCTGTTGCTGCTGGCCAAACGCTTCGACTACGCCAGTTAAAGCAGGTAGCTGATTACGCCAGTTTAAGGAGCCGCAACATGGATAAATTCGTGGAGCTGACCCAGGTCGGCAAGCATTTCGATACCAAGAAAGGTCGTTTCCAGGCCCTGACCGACGTCAACCTGAGCATTGCCAAGGGTGAGTTCGTCACCCTGATCGGCCACTCGGGTTGCGGTAAATCCACCGTGCTCAATCTGATCGCCGGCCTGCTCGAGGCCAGCGAAGGCGGCCTGATCTGCAACGGCCGCGAGATCGACGGCCCCGGCCCGGAGCGCGGCGTGGTGTTCCAGAACCACAGCCTGCTGCCCTGGATGACCTGCTACGGCAACGTCTACCTGGCGGTGGAAAAGGTCTTCGCCGGCAAGGAAAGCAAAGCCCAGCTCAAAGAACGCACTGAAGCGGCGCTGGCCATGGTTGGCCTCAGCCACGCCACCTACAAGCATCCCAATGAAATCTCTGGCGGCATGAAGCAGCGCGTCGGCATCGCCCGCGCCCTAGCCATGCAGCCCAAGGTACTGCTGATGGACGAACCCTTCGGCGCGCTAGATGCCCTGACCCGCGCACACCTGCAGGACGAACTGCTGCGCATCGTCGGCGAAACCCACAGCACCGTGGTGATGGTGACCCACGATGTCGATGAAGCAGTGCTGCTATCTGATCGCATCGTGATGATGACCAACGGCCCGGCGGCGACCGTGGGCGATATCGTCAAGGTCGAGCTGGCGCGCCCGCGGGATCGCCTGGCACTGGCCAATGACCCTCACTACCACGCCTACCGCACCGCCGTGCTGGAGTTTCTCTACCAGCGCCAGCAACGCCCGGCGGCCTAGGGCGCAGGCGTGGCACCGATGCGCTGGAAGAAGGTTTCCACTGCATCGGTGTAGGCACCCGGCACGCCTAATTGCGCATTGATCTCGCCGTGCGACAACGCCTGTGGCAATACCGTCACCTGCATGTCCAATGCGCGGCCTCGCTCCGCAAATCCCTGCGCCTGGAGGCATGCCTCTTTGCGTTTACTGGAGCAGACGGCCAGCATTGGCGCGCCTGCTTGCTGCAAACGCCGCACGGGCGATGCGGCACGCCAATAGGCCGGGTCCTGGCCAAACGCCTTGTCATACAGTCGGTAGTGCCTGTCGCGCATAATGCGTTCAACATCAAACGCCGCACTGTCCAGTGCCACAGTGCCCAACCAGGGTTGTACAGCATAAGCCTGGCCAATCTCAGGAGCGGCACTGAGCAGGCTGACCAAATGCGCACCTGCCGAATGCCCCAGCAGTACCACGCGCTGCGGGTCACCGCCCCAGGCTGTTGCATGTTGCTGGACGTAGCTCAGCGCCTGGGCAATATCCTCGGCCTGCTGCAGGGGGGGGGCATCCGGTAATAAGCGATAGTTGGTCGACACAAACAGGTATCCCTGGGGCAACCAACGCGCCATCTTGTTCTCTACGACCCGGTCCATGCGCTTATCGCCTTTATCCCAGGCACCGCCATGCACCATCAGCAATATGGGCGCAGAGCGCGCATTGAGTGGACGATAAACGTCCAGGCGCTGGCGCTCATGCTGACCGTATGGCAGATCTGCCAACAGTTCAGCACCCAGCTGCGCGGCACTTTTGGCACTGCGTCGATCACTCATGGCATCGCGCAGCCCCTGCGCCTGCACATCCCCCAGTAACAGCAGCGCCAGCAGTCCACCCATGCTCAATTGCCTGAAGTTCATACGCGCTTAACTCCGCACCTGAAGATGATGGGCCGATCATCACCGTTTTACCTGCAACGCGCATCAGCGGCTGCCCGACAGATGCGAACGGGGTTAACATTCGCCACCTTTTACTGACGACCGGATGCTGGCATGGCCCGCCTGACCCTTGAGTTCCCCGAAGACCAGTTCTGCTACAGCACCCACCTAACGGTGCGGGTGACCGACATAAACGCCGCCAACCACCTGGGTAATGATTCGATGATCTCGATGATTTCCGAGGCGCGGGCGCGTTTTCTCTTCGAGTTCGGCATCGAGGAAACCCAGGAAGACGGCACAGGCATCATCGTCACGGACCTCGCCACCACCTACCGCGCCGAGGCTCACGCCCGTGATCAGTTGCTGTTCGAGGTTGGCGTGATGGATTTCAACACTTATGGTGGCGACATTACTTTCCGCATCACCCGCCCCGCCGACAACACGCTGGTGGCCATGGCCAAGTCCGGGTTTGTGTTCTTCAACTACAAACTGGGCAAAGTGGTGCAGATGCCGGCGACCTTCAGCGACAAATTCAGCAAGGTCAACTGGCTGAGCAAGTAACCTGGGCTTATCGGCATAAATCGGGTGATTACCGTCCTGATCACGCTTGATCGCAGCAAAGCTGCCGGATTGAGCATTAATTGCTCAACTATCTAGCGGCCGCCGTGACAGCTGGCACATCCTCTGCTACGCCTTAGGCATAACAACAAAAGCAGGGGAATTGCAATGCCAACCACGCGCAGCCATGTCCGCCACGCCGGGCTTTTGAGCAACCTACTCGCTATGGCCCTCCTCACCCTTCCCTTACCGACCCAGGCTGCACATGCAGCCGCCTACGCCACACCCGGTGAGTCACGCTGCAGCATGCTAACGCCTACCAGCTGACGCACTCGCCACAAGGCCGATTGAGGCCTGCCTTAGAAAGCCTGGCTTGTCGGAACCGGGAAAAAATTCTGCGCCCTATTCAAGGGCATGCCTTCCGCCAGCGCCTCCTTTTGCAGCACAGTCGCAGCTATCCAACAGCTGAAAGCCCCGTAAATCCATGGATTGCCCGGTTGGCGCAGCTCTTGCTAAAGACCTGTTACCGGTAGCCAATGGCGGCTGCTCAAAAAACGACAAAGACGTCGCATAAACCTCGCCCTAGAGCGCTCGGTTTATGCGGCGTTTTGCGTTTTACGCCCCAGCGTTTGGGGCTGGCACCTGCCCTGCGATCCAGGACTTGCGCTAGTAACTCTCTCAACCCAGCTGTGGCGGAGGGTCTATTGATGTTTCGCCGCGAGCCGCGTCGAAACGTCAACAGACCCTGTTCCTCAGGGTGGCGTACCACAAGTACACCACCTCCCCGATAGGGTGCGGCCGCCGTGTCCACGACCATGGCGTACCGCCCCCACCGGGACCCTTTTTTGCTGAATGAGGTTTTCGATGAATACAAGTTTCTGGAAATCCGGCCACACCCCAACCTTGTTCGCCGCGTTTCTGTATTTCGACCTGAGCTTTATGGTCTGGTACGTGCTCGGTCCACTGGCTGTGCAGATCGCCACCGCTCTCGACCTGACCGCGCAACAGCGCGGTCTGATGGTCGCCACGCCGATTCTCGCCGGTGCCGTGCTGCGTTTGCTGATGGGCTTTCTGGCGGATCGCCTATCACCCAAAACCGCCGGCCTGATTGGTCAGGTGATTGTCATCGTGGCGCTGTTCTGCGCCTGGCAGATCGGCATCAGCAGCTATGAACATGCCTTGTTATTAGGTCTGTTCCTCGGTTTTGCGGGCGCGGCTTTTGCCGTAGCCCTGCCGCTGGCCTCGCAATGGTATCCACCGCAGCACCAGGGCAAGGCCATGGGCATTGCCGGTGCGGGTAACTCCGGCACCGTACTGGCTGCACTGTTTGCCCCGGGCTTGGCCGCACTATTCGGTTGGCAGAACGTATTCGGCTGGGCACTGATCCCGCTACTGGCAACCCTGCTGATCTTCGCCCTGGTTGCCAAAAATGCTCCGGAGCGCCCCAAGCCAAAAGCCCTGGCCGATTACCTGAAAGCTCTGGGTGACCGCGACAGCTGGTGGTTTATGTTTTTCTACAGCGTGACCTTCGGCGGCTTTATCGGCCTGGCCAGCGCCCTGCCCGGTTATTTCAACGACCAGTACGGCCTGAACCCGGTGACCGCCGGTTACTACACCGCCGCCTGCGTCTGTGCCGGCAGCCTGTTGCGCCCCCTCGGCGGCGCACTGGCCGACCGTATCGGCGGCATCCGCACCTTGCTGATGATGTACACCCTGGCGTCCTTGAGCATTGCCGCTGTGGGTTTCAATCTGCAAAGTTCGACCGCAGCGCTGGCCCTGTTCGTCACTGCCATGCTCGGCCTTGGCGCAGGTAACGGCGCAGTGTTCCAACTGGTGCCGCAGCGCTTTCGCAAAGAAATCGGCGTAATGACCGGGCTGATCGGCATGGCCGGCGGCATCGGCGGCTTCCTCCTCGCCGCCGGCCTGGGCACCATCAAGCAGCAGACCGGTGATTACCAGCTCGGCTTATGGCTGTTCGCCAGCCTCGGCGTGCTCGCCTGGTTCGGCCTCTATGGAGTCAAGCTGCGCTGGCGCACCACCTGGGGCAGCGCAGCAGTGACCGCAGCACGCGTGTAACTGCCGAATTAGGGTGGAGAACGCCTTTCTCATCCAACACCCTACGCAAAACTATTGGAGCACTGAGGCAAAGGCGAGGCTGACTGGCAGCGCTTATTGCACTGGTCAGGAAAGGCGGGAGAAGTCGGCAGCGGCTCTCCTTAGCTGCCTCACCAGCCTCGCCTTTATCTCGGCGCTTCTTCAGACGCCTACTCAGGAACCTCTGCATGGCCTTGCAACTGACCTTCGGCGAAGCCAGCGCCACCGGCCCGCGTAGCGAAAATCAGGACGCCATTCGCGTGGTCACCCCGGCTCCGGCCCTGGCGGCCAGCAAGGGCTACCTGTTCGCCCTCGCCGATGGCGTTAGCCAATGCGCCGACGGCGGCCTGGCGGCGCGCGCCACTCTGCAGACCTTGGCCCTGGATTACTACTCCACCCCGGAAACCTGGGCGGTAACCCAGTCGCTGGACCGTGTGCTGGTCGCGCACAACCGCTGGCTGCAAGCCAATGGCGGTGGTCAGCCACTACTCTCCACGCTGAGCGCGCTGATCCTGCGCGGCCGGCGTTTTACCCTGGCGCACATCGGTGATTGCCGGGCCTACCGCTGGCTGAACGGCACGCTTGAGCGCCTCAGCGAAGACCATGTGTGGGAACAACCCGGCATGCAGCATGTGCTCAAGCGCGCCATGGGTCTGGACCAGCACCTGGTAATGGATTATCTGGATGGCGAGCTGCGTCAGGGCGAATGTTTCGTGTTGGTCAGCGACGGTATCTGGGCCACCCTGGGCGACGCGGGCATTCAACGCATCCTCCACGATGAACAGGACCTGCCCGCCGCCAGCAGTGCGCTGGTCAATGCCGCGCACCTGGCCGGCAGCCAGGACAACGCGAGCGCCCTGCTGCTGCGCGTTGAGGCATTACCGCAAAGCGATCTGGCCGACACCTTGGCGCAACTGCAGCACTGGCCGCTACCAGCCAAACTGCGTGAAGGGCAGAATTTCGAAGGCTGGCAGATTGAGCGACTGCTGGCCGAATCGCGCCAATCGATGGTGTATCGAGTGCGTGATGCTCAGGCGCGGCGCTGGCTGCTGAAAACCCTGCCGCCCAACCGCAGCGATGAGCAGCAAGCCGGTCATGCACTATTGCTTGAAGAATGGTTTGTGCGCCGCGTGGCCGGGCGTTTCTTCGCCGAAGTGCACCCGCTGCCGCTGCGTCAGCATCTTTACTACGTGCAGCGCGAATACGCCGGACAAACCCTGGCCGAACACCTGCGCCTGAGTGGCCCGCTGGGCCTTCCGGAATGGCTGGACATCGCCCCCCGACTAATCAAAGCACTGGGTATGCTGCACCGGCGCAATATCCTGCACCGCGATATCAAGCCGGAAAACCTGCTGTGGGGCGATGACGGCGAGCTGCGCGTGCTGGATTTCGGCCTGGCCTACTGCCCCGGCCTGACCCGCGATGAAGCCTGCGAGCTGCCCGGCACGCCCAGCTATATAGCCCCGGAAGCCTTTACCGGCGCAGCACCCAGCCCACAGCAGGATCTCTACAGCGCAGGCGTTGCGCTGTATTTTCTGCTCACCGGGCATTACCCCTATGGCGAAATTGAAGCCTTCCAACATCCACGCTTCGGCCAGCCGACTCCAGCCAGCCGCTATCGCCCGGATTTACCCAGCTGGGTCGACGACAGCCTCAAACGAGCCCTGAGTGCCGAACCGAAACAGCGCTATGAAACCGCCGAAGAATGGCTGCTCAACCTGGAGCAGGCAGAACGTAAATCCCTCAGCAGCCGGCCACGGCCACTGCTGGAACGTGAACCGCTGCTGGTCTGGCGAGGCGTGGCCTTGTTTTCCCTGCTGCTGAATCTGCTCCTGCTGATCGGGCTGCTGCATTAAAGCCGCCACTTTCGCACCAACACTGCGCAGGATGCCTTTAAACGGTGCGTAAAACCTCACAAAACAGCTGTAACTTGCTGATAAGCCTTGAAAATACGCACCATACAAGTTGGCACAAGCTCTGCATTGCTGATTGCACAATTTAATAAAGCGCGGCCTCAACGAAGAAGGTTGCACTTCCCGATAGAACGGGACTTGGACAAAGGCGTCCTCGCTAGGTGACTAGCGGGACGCCTTTTTTGTGGCCAGCCATCCATGGCTGCCACCCTACGGGCCGTCGCGGGGCGACGTCAAAAATTGCTCCCGGCAATTTTTTGTTTTGCGTGAGTTTTATTAAGCAGATTGATGGCCACCTAAATGACTGTTGGAACAAGGCTGCTGAGTAGCCAAGTCAAACCATTGCTGGTGATATACACGGGCTTGAGGAGATCAATATGAGCGCAAAAGTCTGGCTGGTAGGCGCAGGCCCCGGTGACCCGGAGCTGCTGACCCTAAAGGCGGTTAAAGCCCTGAACCAGGCCGAGATCGTGATGATTGATGACCTGGTCAATCCCGCCGTACTGGAGCACTGCATCAACGCGCGGATCGTGCCGGTAGGCAAGCGCGGCGGTTGCCGCTCCACGCCACAGGCGTTTATCCATCGCCTGATGCTGCGTTATGCCCGCCAGGGTAAATGCGTCGTGCGCCTGAAAGGCGGCGACCCCTGCATCTTCGGTCGTGGCAGCGAAGAAGCCGACTGGCTGAGCGAGCACGGTATCGAGGTGGAAATGGTCAATGGCATTACAGCAGGCCTGGCCGGAGCGACCAACTGCGGCATCCCTCTGACACTGCGCGGCGTAGCACGCGGTGTCACCTTGGTTACCGCGCACACCCAGGATGACAGCAGTCTCAACTGGCCTGCTCTGGCTCAGAGCGGCACAACGCTGGTGGTGTATATGGGCGTGGCCAAACTGGCAGAAATCCGCGAGAGCCTGCAGGCAGGCGGCATGCGCGCCGACATGCCGGTGGCCTTGATCGAGAACGCCTCCCTGCCACACCAGCGCGAATGCCGCAGCAGCCTCGCGGCCATGCAACAAGCCGCCCACGACTTCAAATTGAAAAGCCCGGCCATTCTGGTGATTGGTGAGGTCGCGGCTCAACCAAACATACAGCTAGCTGCTATCAGCGCCTAACCACTTCGCGAAGTTCCAATTGCCTGCCACCAGCGGGCTTTTTTACATGGGTTTTTCTTTATGGGCCGCCATGGATGGCGGCCCATAAAGAAAAACCCGGCCGAAGCCGGGTTTTCTATACAGCCAGATCGATTACTGCTTGATCTGAGCTTCTACTTCAGCTTCTACGCGGCGGTTAACAGCGCGGCCAGCGTCGGTAGCGTTGTCAGCAACCGGACGAGCTTCACCGTAGCCAGCAGCGTTAACGCGAGCAGCGTCTACACCGTACTGGTTAACCAGCACGTCACGAACAGCGCTTGCACGACGCTCGGACAGGTTCTGGTTGTAGGCATCGCTGCCTTTGGAGTCAGTGTGACCTTCAACCACGGTGGTGGTCTGTGGGTACTGCTTCATGAAGTCAGCCAGGTTCTTGATGTCGCCGTAGCTTTCTTCTTTAACGCTGGCTTTGTCGAAGTCGAACTTAACGTCCAGCTCAACGCGAACCAGTTCCATCGGCTCTTCAACAGCAACCGGCTCTGGAGTCGGCTCAACAGCAGCAACGGCAACTGGAGCTGGCTTGCTGCCACCACCGAAGTTCATGCCGATACCGACGCTTGGTGCCCACTCGGTGTCGCCTTGGTCGATGTTGTACTGAGCTTCAACGCCAGCACGGGCGTAGAAGTTGTCAGTGAAGTAGTACTTGGCGCCGCCGCCGATGTTGGCGAAGGTGGAGCCGTTACGACCATTGCGACCGGACTGACCGATGCTCTGATCCGAGAAACCTGCAGAAACGTAAGGACGCAGTGCGTCGCCAGCGTTGTTGAAGTGGTACAGAGCATCCAGAGCGGTGTTCGAGCCCTTGATGTTGCGGCCATCTTCGCCACGAGCGTTGTGCACTTCGTCGTAGGCCAGACGCAGTTCAACGTCGTCAGTCAGGTAGTAGCCGATGCTGCCGCCGAACAGGTTGCCGTTGTTTTTGAAGTCACGGGCGCTGTCGAAGATTTCCTTCTTGGCAAAACCCTCCACTTCGACAGCGCCTTGACCCTGAGCCAGAACGCTGAGGGAGGAAGTGGCCAACAACGAGCCAATGACAACGCCTAAAGTGTTTTTCAATTTCATTACTAATGTTCCCTATCTTGGTGGTCAGTAAGTTGTCTGACGAACACAAGACAACTCAGCCGGCAATTCTACCAGAATTAACCGTTAGCTAGGACGGCTTTATTCAAGATAAGTTTCAGCGCTGTCCGAAAATTTATCGCGCAGCCGGTCAAGTGCACGTTTATAACGCATTTTCGTGGCGCTCAGGCCCATGTGCATAATGTCGGCAATCTCCTGAAACTCCAGTTCCGCGACAAAACGTAGCACCAGGATTTCCCGATCAATGGGATTGACATGCACCAGCCAACGATCAAGGCCGCCTTTATCCTCAGGCTTTGGCGCTTTTTCTTCGGATGCTTCTTCAAGCGGGTCCAAACTTAAGGCGTCAATAAGGCGACGTTTGCGCCGCTCCTTGCGATATTGAGTAATACATTCGTTGTAAGTAATGCTGTACAACCAGGTTTTGAACTTCGATTTGCCCTCAAAGTTCTTCAGGCCATATAAGACCTTGAGCATGACCTCCTGACAAACATCGTCAGCATCACGGTCATTGCCTAAATAACGCGCGCAGACATTGAACAACGTGCGCTGATAACGACGCATCAGTTCTTCATAAGCACGGGTTATGTGAAACAACTCGTCGTGGGCACGCGCCACCAACTCTTCGTCCGAGAGTTCGCGGGGGTCGTAACGCAGAGACGCAGAGTGGGCTTTATTCAAAACGAGTCGGGCCGACAGTCAGGACATAAGCCAGCGCAGCCTGTAAGTCAGGCTGCGGATTGGCCGCATACAATAACAGGGATTAGCCTTAGCGGCTGCTTACCTGCTGCTCGAGCAAGGTGCGGTTAGCCACAGAAACCAGTTCGCCGGCTTCCGTCAGCAACGTGGTTTTGACCGTACCGATTTCCTCGATCTGCCCTTCGACCTCACCTACCTGCACTTGTTGCCCAACCTCATACAACTCACGCACATAAATACCGGCCAGAATCTGGCTGGCAATGTCGCGACTGCCCAGGCCCAGCGCCAGCGCGACCGCGAGGCCGACCGAGATCAGCACGATGGCGATCACGTTGTTGAGCAGATCGGTTTTCACTTCCAGCTGACCAATCGCCACCGAAATGCTGATGATGATCACCAGCCCCTGAGCCACGCGGCCCAGGCCACTTGCATAGTCCAACCCGACGCCTTCTGCGGCACCGCGCACCAGGCCGCTGACCAGCTGCGCCAGCAATACGCCCGCGAGCAGCACCAAAGCCGCACCGAAGACTTTTGGCAGGTACAAAGCCAGTACATCAAGGGTCGCAGAAACTCGCTCCAGGCCCAGCGATTCGGCGGCGGTCACCAGGAAGATCAACAACACGAACCAGTAGACGATCTTGCCGATCAGGGTCGACACCGGCACCTGAATGCCGGCGCGGCTCAACAACTTGGTCAGGCCAGTGCCAGCCATCAGGCGATCCAGGCCGATCTTGCCGAGCAATTTCGACAGCAGCGTATCGAGGAACTTGGCGACCACAAAACCCAGCAGCACCACCACCATGGCGCCAAATAGACGCGGGATAAAGGCGGCAATCGGGGACCAAACGCTGGCCATCGCATCAACCAGAACTTGAGTAAATTCCATGCTCAGTCAGCCTTATTAACAGTTGAATCGGTGGTTTTACGACGCGAGACCGGCGCCACATGCGCCGAGCCGTTGTTCAGGGCCAGCATCAATGCGCCGGCCCAGTGTCCCATCAGGGCAAACAGATCACCCGCACCGACTTGGCGGTTGGCGGTTTTCAGCACGCGATGCAGACAGGCGTCATCGTCGTGACTCGAGGTGGGCGACTTGAGCAAATCGCGCAGTGATTCTTCAAAGGGATCGTGCATGGCGCACCTCACAGGATGTGTCGGCTAGACGAGACGAGTACAGAGCAAGTCACATCAGATCCAACGCAAGCGACGAAAAAGCAGCCACTGCACCAGCGCAACGGCGGCCATCAGCGAACACGCCAGCAGAAAGCCATGGGGGCTTTCTGAACCGGGAATACCGCCGACATTGATACCGAGAAGGCCGGTAAGAAAACTCATTGGCAGGAAAATCCCGGTGATGATGCCGAAGCGGTACATGGTGTGGTTCATCCGCTCATCCATGCGCCGATTTTCCGCCTCAAGCAGCAGGTTGACCCGCTCACGGCTCAACTCCAGCTCTTCAAGGTAGCGCGTCAGGCGGTTATTCAGCTCGTTCCAGTAGCTGCTATCGGCTCCGACCAGCCAGGCCTGAGCACTGGCTGTGAGTTGCCCGTAGATATCCCGCTGTGGCGACAGAAAACGTCGCAAGCTGGCGGCGCGCCGGCGGATTTGCAGTAGCGCGGCATGATCAGGGGCCTGACTCTCCAGCGCATCGGCACGCTCTTCCTGATCATCGACCTGCTCGGACAACTCGCCGACCAGCAGCTCGATCTTGTCAGTCAGGTAATGCGCCAGGCGCAAAATCAGCTCAGCCGAGGTTTTCGGCCCCCTGCCCGCCAGCAAATCCTCGATCAAGGCTTCGGTTGCGTGCAAAGGCCGCAAGCGCAGGGAGATCGCGCGCTGCGCATCGGCAAAAATGCGCACCGAGACCATGTCTTCAGGCTCGGCCCCTGGGTTGAGGTTAAGGCCACGCAGGAACAGCAACAGTTGCTGCTCAGGCAACGCCAGCAGACGTGGGCGAGTGTTCTCTTCCAGCAGCAGGTCGCAAGCAAAAGCGCTCAGACCACTTTCTGCACGCAACCAAGTTTGCGTCTGCGGATGACTGCGATCCCAATGCAGCCAGAGGCTTTCCTGCTCGCTTAGGACCAGGCCTTGCAGCTCCTGCCGGGCAATGCTGCGGGCACCGCCGTGACCATTAAGGACAAAGGCGTGCACCAGGCCCCATTGCGCGTTGTCACCTTCGTGCATGACGGTTTCCTGCAAGCGCCCTACTCCGGCATCTGCAGTGCAGAGGGCGAGATGATCACGCCATTATTGTCGGCGTAGATAAACTCACCCGGGCGGAAGGTCACGCCGCCAAAGGTCACTGCGACATTAAGGTCACCGATGCCACGCTTGTCGGTTTTCATCGGGTGACTGGCCAGGGCCTGAATGCCCAGATCGGTCTGCGCCAACACATCAACATCACGCACGCAGCCGTACACCACAATCCCTTCCCAACCGTTCTTCGCGGCTTTCTCGGCGAGCATATCGCCCAGCAGCGCGCGGCGCATGGAGGCACCGCCATCCACCACCAACACTTTGCCTTTGCCCGGCAGGTCGACCTGCTCCTTGACCAGTGAATTGTCCTCGAAGCACTTGACGGTGACGATCTCGCCACCGAAGGAATCACGGCCACCGAAGTTGCTGAACATCGGCTCAACCACCTGGACCAGCTCCGGGTAGGCGTCACAAAGATCGGGAGTGATGTAATGCATGGCAAAGCTCCTTGGATGTTGTAGGTCAGCTGACAGAGCAATCACGCCCTGCTGTGCAGCATTGAGCCACAGACGGGGGCACAACGGGCAAACGCCACACGCCCCATCTGTATCGATTCACGCTTTCAGTAAAAAGGCCGGACACCGGCCAGCGCCTGCCTATTCAGGCGAAACCACGTTGTTACGCGCTAACTCGGCTTGCGCCAGCTCAGCAGCGACCTGCGGACTCTTGCGCAGCCACTGTTCGACCAACGGCCAGACCTCAAGTTGCGCTTCTTTACTAACCAGCATCTCAACATGGCCGAAATCACCGCTGAAGCCATGCTTCTTACCTAGACAGAGAAACTCACTCAAGGGCGATCCAAATTGCTTGAGCAGTTTTTCACACGCCCAGACCGGGTCTTGATGGTCACCCAGCGCGGCCACAGCCATTACCGGAACACGCACCTCGGCCAGCCCCGCCCACCAATCGCGGTCAGTATCACCAAAGCGGCCGAACAGGCCGTGCCAGCGCAAACTTTCGACTGCAAGACCTATCGGCTCATCCTCCGGACCACGCTTGAGCCGTGACCCGGAAATCACCGAGAACCGTTTGAGTAGCAAGCGGCTACCCCACTCCAGCGGCGGCAGTTTCAACGGCCAGTAAACCCGGCTGATCTGGCTGCCAAACAGGACGCTGGAAGCGATTTTATCTTCACTCAGATACTGCCCACCGAGTGCGCCGGCCAGAATAATCCCTCCAAGGGAATGGCCTAACCAGTGAGCCTTCTGCGGATTCTGCTCATGCACAAAATCAGCAATTGCCGGCAGATCGTAGCGCACGTAGTCACTGACCGTGTTGCGCGAATAGTCACGATTGCGCGGCGACAGGCCATGGCCACGCATTTCGGCAATCCATACATCAAAACCGGCGCGCGCCAAGTAAGGCCCCAAGCCAATGCATTTGGGGGAATACCAGAAGCGCCGGTTGGAAAAACTGCCGGGAATCAGAATCACCGGCACGCCACGTACCTGTTCATGACCAGCACGACCAAGACGAGTCAGTGCCAGCTCGACACTGTTGTCCGGACTGTTACCGGGTTTGAGACGATAGACATCCTCGCTCAAATCGCCCCGAAACTCTGCACTGATCAAGGTGACGGGGAAAAGCTCACTGCTGCTTTGCATCTATCTTCGCTCTGGTACAACCAATTGCCGGGAGCAATTCTTTCACGTCGCAAGCGACGGCCCGGAGGGGGACAGCACAGGATGTGCTGGCACAAAAAAGGGCAGGATCAACCCGCCCTTGAACAGAGATTTAAACGCGCTATCAGGCTGGCGCTTGGCCTTCAGCCAGGAAGAACCAGGTATCAAGTACCGAATCCGGGTTCAGCGAAACACTTTCGATACCCTGCTCCATCAGCCAGCGCGCCAGATCCGGGTGATCCGAAGGACCCTGACCGCAGATGCCGATGTACTTGCCAGCCTTGTTACAGGCCTGGATGGCATTGCTCAGCAGCTTCTTCACGGCCGGATTACGCTCATCGAACAGGTGCGCGACGATGCCCGAGTCACGGTCCAGGCCCAGGGTCAGCTGGGTCAGGTCGTTAGAACCGATGGAGAAACCGTCGAAGAACTCGAGGAACTCTTCAGCCAGAATCGCGTTGGATGGCAACTCGCACATCATGATGACTTTCAGGCCATCCTGACCACGGGCCAGACCGTTGGCGGCCAGCAGATCGACCACCTGACTGGCTTCCCCCAGGGTACGCACGAACGGCACCATGATCTCGACGTTGGTCAGGCCCATCTCGTTGCGCACTTTCTTCAGCGCGCGGCACTCCAGCTCGAAGCAGTCGCGGAACGATTCGCTGATGTAACGCGAAGCGCCACGGAAACCGAGCATCGGGTTCTCTTCTTCCGGCTCGTAGAGTTTGCCGCCGATCAGGTTGGCGTATTCGTTGGACTTGAAGTCCGAAAGACGCACGATGACCTTCTTCGGCCAGAACGCAGCGGCCAGGGTGCTGATGCCCTCAACCAGCTTCTCAACATAGAAATTGACCGGATCATCGTAACCGGCAATGCGTTTCTCGACGCTGTCCTTGATCTCCGGCGGCAAGCCAGCGAAGTTCAGCAGCGCTTTCGGGTGCACGCCGATCATGCGATTAATGATAAATTCCAGACGCGCCAAGCCGACGCCTTCATTCGGCAGCTGAGCGAAGTCAAATGCGCGGTCGGGGTTACCGACGTTCATCATGATCTTGAATGGCAGCTCGGGCATGGCGTCGACCGAATTCTTGCGAATATCGAAGCCCAGCTCGCCTTCAAAGATAAAGCCGGTGTCGCCTTCGGCGCAGGAGACCGTAACACCCATGCCATCTTTCAGTACCTGGGTGGCGTTGCCGCAACCGACCACGGCTGGAATACCCAGCTCACGGGCGATGATCGCGGCGTGGCAGGTACGCCCGCCACGGTTGGTGACGATGGCGCTAGCGCGCTTCATCACAGGTTCCCAATCCGGGTCGGTCATGTCGGAGACCAGCACATCGCCGGGCTGGACTTTGTCCATCTCGGACACGTCATGGATAACCCGCACGCGGCCCGCACCGATCTTCTGACCGATCGCGCGACCTTCCACCAGCACGGTGCCGGTTTCCTTGAGCAGGTAGCGCTCCATCACATTGACGTTGGTGCGGCTTTTCACCGTTTCAGGGCGCGCCTGAACGATGTACAGCTTGCCGTCATCACCGTCTTTGGCCCACTCGATGTCCATCGGACGACCGTAGTGCTTCTCGATGATCATCGCCTGCTTGGCCAGCTCGCTGACCTCAGCATCAGTCAGGCAGAAACGCGCACGTTCGGCACGGTCCACATCGACCACCTTGACCGATTTACCGGCCTTGGCTTCGTCGCCGTAGATCATCTTGATGGCTTTGCTGCCCAGGTTGCGGCGCAGAATTGCCGGGCGACCAGCTTCCAGCGTCTGCTTGTGCACGTAGAATTCGTCAGGGTTGACCGCACCCTGCACCACAGTTTCACCGAGGCCGTAGGCGCCGGTGATAAACACCACGTCGCGGAAGCCGGATTCTGTATCGAGGGTGAACATAACGCCGGCGGTGCCGGTTTCCGAACGCACCATGCGCTGCACGCCAGCAGACAGCGCGACCAGTTTGTGGTCGAAACCCTGATGCACGCGGTAGGCAATAGCGCGGTCGTTGAACAGCGAGGCGAATACTTCTTTGGCAGCGCGGATCACGTTGTCCACACCGCGAATGTTCAGGAAGGTTTCCTGCTGACCAGCAAACGAGGCATCTGGCAGGTCTTCGGCGGTGGCCGAGGAGCGCACAGCAACGGCCATATTGTCGTTACCACCAGCCATTTCGGCGAAGGCGGTACGGATCTGGGCGTTCAACTCTTCGGGGAAAGCAGCGTCCATCACCCACTGACGGATCTGCGCACCGGTTTTGGCCAGCGCGTTAACGTCATCAACATCAAGGGCGTCGAGCGCAGCATGAATCTGATCGTTCAGACCGCTCAGTTCAAGAAAGTCCCGGTAGGCCTGGGCTGTAGTGGCGAAACCACCAGGCACCGAAACTCCGGCACCGGCAAGGTTGCTGATCATCTCGCCCAGGGAGGCGTTCTTGCCCCCTACGTGCTCAACATCGTGATTGCCGAGCTTGTCGAGGGAAACTACGTACTCTACCAAGGTGATCTCTCCACTAAGGTGTTGGAAAAGCTCAAGGGGCTGGGGAAGCTCGGCGGCATACATGCCGGCACGATTGTGGCCTGGCCCTGGAAAATAAGTAACAATGCAGGCCGGGTCGGCCCTGCAAAGGCGGGCCTATGATAGCCAAGATTCGTCCTCAGCTTAAGGCCCATGGTGCAAATGAAACGAACCGCTTTTTTCATCTCCGATGGCACCGGCATCACCGCCGAAACCCTGGGCCAAAGTCTGCTGGCACAGTTTGAAACTATCGACTTCACCAAGCTCACGCGCCCCTACATAGACAGCGTGGAAAAAGCGCGCGCAATGGTACAACAAATCAATAGCGCCGCCGAGAAAGACGGCTCTCGCCCGATCATCTTCGACACCATCGTCAACCAGGACATTCGCGACATCCTGGCAGAGTCCGAAGGGTTCATGATCGATATTTTCGCAAGCTTCCTTGCGCCGCTCGAACAAGAACTGACTTCTCACTCCTCGTACTCGGTCGGCAAATCGCACTCCATTGGCCATAACTCGAATTACATGGAGCGCATTGAGGCAGTCAACTTCGCCCTCGACAACGACGACGGTGCGCGCACCCACTACTACGACAAGGCCGACCTGATCCTGGTCGGCGTTTCGCGCTGTGGTAAAACGCCTACCTGCCTGTATATGGCCATGCAATATGGCATTCGTGCCGCCAATTACCCACTGACCGAAGACGACATGGAGAGCCTGCAGCTGCCAGCCGTGCTGAAAAAGCACAAGGACAAGCTGTTCGGCCTGACCATCGACCCGGACCGCCTCACCGCCATTCGCCACGAACGCAAACCCAACAGCCGCTACGCCAGTTTCGCCCAGTGCGAGTTTGAAGTGCGCGAAGTGGAAAACCTGTTCCGCCGCGAGAACATCAACTTTATCAACTCCACCTATTTCTCCGTGGAAGAGATATCCGCGAAGATCTTGGTGGAAAAAGGTGTTGAGCGCCGCCTCAAGTAACTCGTACAACTCATTGAAGCTAATAGAAAAAGCTCGAACTCTTCGAGCCTTTTCTCATTTATAAACGCTACAAAGCATCGCCCGGCACACGCACCCAACCTTCCATCAAGATTCGCGCGCTGCGACTCATGATCGCCTTGGTTACCGTCCACTGACCGTCGACCAGCGCTGCCTGCGCACCAACGCGCAAGGTGCCGGATGGATGGCCAAAACGCACGGCTTCACGCGCACTGCCGCCCGCTGCCAGATTGACCAAGGTGCCGGGAATTGCCGCTGCGGTGCCGATGGCCACCGCGCAGGTACCCATCATGGCGTGATGCAGCTTGCCCATAGACAGCGCACGCACCAGCAGATCGATCTCGCCCGCAGGCACCGTTTTGCCACTGGAAGACAGGTAATCCTTTGGTTTAGCAACAAAGGCGATTTTCGGCGTGTGCTGGCGGGTAGCTGCTTCTTCCGCCGTTTTGATCAGCCCCATGCGCAACGCCCCCGCCACACGGATCTTTTCGAAACGCGCCAGCTGCTCAGGGTCACCGTTGATCTGCTCGCGCAACTCAGTGCCTTGATAGCCAATATCTTCAGCGTTTACGAACACGGTCGGAATGCCCGCAGTGATCATGGTTGCCTTGAAGGTGCCAACACCCGGCACGTCCAGGTCGTCCACCAGGTTGCCTGTAGGGAACATCGAGCCACCCTCCTCGCCGTCGTCAGACGGATCGAGGAACTCCAGCACGATCTCGGCCGCTGGAAAGGTCACACCATCCAGTTCGAAGTCGCCGGTTTCCTGCACATGGCCATTGCTGACCGGCACATGGGCAATGATGGTTTTCTGGATATTCGCCTGCCAGATCCGCACCACGCACACGCCGTTTTCCGGGATGCGCGCAGGGTCAAGCAGACCGGCATGAATGGCAAAAGCCCCGGCACCGGTAGACAGGTTGCCGCAGTTGCCGCTCCAGTCGACGAAGGCCTTATCGATCGAAACCTGACCATAGAGGTAGTCAACATCGTGATCCGGTTGACTGCTTTTCGACAAGATCACGCACTTGGAGGTCGAGGACGTTGCGCCGCCCATGCCGTCGATCTGTGCGGCATAAGGGTCAGGGCTGCCGATCACCCGCATAAACAGCTTGTCGCGCGCGGCGCCCGGCACCTGGCAGCTTTGCGGCAGGTCCTGCAGGCGGAAGAACACGCCCTTGCTGGTGCCACCACGCATATAGGTCGCGGGAATTCTAATCTGAGAGAGATGAGCCATGGTTTGGTCCTGGCTGAAAAGTGAAATTGCCGTAGGGTGGATCACGCTTCACCGTCGGTGCGTGAAGGCGGTGGATGGAAAAGCGCCATCCACCCTACGGAATCAGGCGACGGCGCCTTCGAGGAAGTCCTGAGCAAAGCGCTGCAGAACGCCACCGGCCTTGTACACATGCACTTCGGCTGCAGTGTCCAAACGACAGGTCACTGGCACCTTGACCACTTCACCATTGCGGCGATTGACCACCAGAGTCAGGTCGCAGCGGGGCGACACATCGCCCTGGATGTCGTAGGTCTCAGTGCCGTCGAGGCCGAGGGTCAGGCGGGTTGTACCCGGCTTAAACTCGACCGGCAGCACGCCCATGCCCACCAGGTTGGTGCGGTGAATACGCTCGAACCCTTCGGCCGCGATCACTTCCACGCCCGCCAAGCGCACGCCCTTGGCCGCCCAGTCACGCGAGCTACCCTGGCCGTAGTCAGCACCGGCGACGATGATCAGGTTTTGCTTGCGGTTCATGTAGGTTTCGATCGCTTCCCACATGCGCATCACCTTGCCTTCCGGCTCAACGCGGGCCAGCGAGCCCTTCTTCACTACACCGTCAACCACGGCCATTTCGTTGACCAACTGCGGGTTGGCAAAGGTGGCGCGCTGCGCAGTCAAATGGTCACCGCGGTGGGTGGCGTAGGAGTTGAAGTCCTCCTCTGGCAAACCCATTTTGTGCAGGTACTCACCGGCGGCCGAATCCAGCAGGATGGCGTTGGAGGGCGACAGGTGGTCGGTGGTGATGTTATCCGGCAGGATCGCCAGCGGCAGCATGCCCTTGAGCGTGCGCTCACCGGCCAGTGCGCCTTCCCAGTAAGGCGGGCGACGGATATAGGTGCTCATCGGGCGCCAGTCGTACAGCGGGCTTTCGGCTTCGGTGACAGTGCCCAAATCAAACATCGGGATATAAATCTGCCGGAACTGCTCAGGCTTCACCGAGGAGGCAACGATGGCATCGATCTCTTCGTCGCTCGGCCACAGGTCCTTGAGGGTAATCGGGTTGCCGTTCTGGTCATGACCGAGCACATCCTGCTCGATGTCAAAACGCACGGTGCCAGCAATGGCGTAGGCCACTACCAGAGGCGGCGAGGCCAGGAATGCCTGCTTGGCATACGGGTGAATGCGCCCATCAAAGTTGCGATTACCGGAGAGCACTGCGGTGGCGTAGAGGTCGCGGTCGATGATTTCCTGCTGAATCACCGGATCCAGCGCACCGGACATGCCGTTACAGGTGGTGCAGGCGTAGGCCACGATGCCAAAACCCAGCTGTTCCAGCTCGCTCAGCAGCCCAGCTTCCTCCAGATACAACTTGGCGACTTTCGAACCCGGCGCGAAGGACGTCTTGACCCACGGCTTGCGCAGCAATCCCAGCTGGTTGGCTTTTTTCGCCAGCAGGCCGGCCGCCACCACGTTACGCGGGTTGGAGGTGTTGGTGCAGCTGGTGATGGCGGCGATGATCACGGCGCCATCCGGCATCAGGCCCTCGCCCTCCTCCAGTTTGCCAGCAGCTAACTTGGCCTCGTCGGCAATGCCGCGCTCGTGCAGCGCCGAGGTCGGCAGGCGCTTGTGCGGGTTGCTCGGGCCGGCCATGTTGCGCACCACAGTCGACAGGTCGAAGGTCAGTACGCGCTCGTATTCGGCACTGACCAGGGCATCGGCCCACAGGCCGGTGGTCTTGGCGTAGTGTTCGACCAGCGCCACCTGCTCAGGCTCACGCCCGGTGAGTTTGAGGTAGTCGATGGTCTGCTGGTCGATATAGAACATCGCCGCCGTTGCGCCGTATTCCGGGCACATGTTGGAGATGGTTGCACGGTCACCGATGGACAGGCTGTCTGCGCCTTCGCCGAAAAACTCGACCCAGGCGCCGACCACACGCTCCTTGCGCAGAAACTCGGTCAGCGCCAGGACGATATCGGTGGCGGTAATCCCAGGCTGACGCTTGCCGGTCAGTTTAACGCCGACGATATCGGGCAAGCGCATCATCGACGGCAAGCCGAGCATCACGGTCTCGGCTTCCAGGCCACCGACACCGATGGCGATCACGCCCAATGCATCGACGTGCGGAGTGTGGGAGTCGGTGCCGACGCAGGTGTCCGGGAACGCAATGCCGCCACGTGCCTGGATCACCGGGCTCATTTTCTCCAGGTTGATCTGGTGCATGATGCCGTTGCCGGCCGGGATCACGTCGACGTTCTTGAATGCCGTCTTGGTCCACTCGATAAAGTGGAAGCGATCCTCGTTGCGGCGCTCTTCCACGGCGCGGTTCTTATCGAACGCATCCGGGTCAAAGCCGGCAAATTCCACAGCCAGGGAGTGGTCGACGATCAGTTGGGTCGGCACCACCGGGTTGACCTTGGCTGGGTCGCCACCTTGTTCGGCGATGGCATCACGCAGGCCGGCCAGGTCGACCAGCGCAGTCTGGCCAAGAATGTCGTGGCACACCACCCGCGCCGGGTACCAGGGAAAATCCAGGTCCTGCTTGCGCTCGATTAGCTGCTTGAGCGCATCAGTCAGCGCTGCGGGTTCGCAGCGGCGTACCAGTTGCTCGGCCAGCACGCGGCTGGTGTAGGGCAGTTTGGCGTAGGCACCCGGGGTGATGGCATCGACCGCCTCACGGGTGTCGAAGTAATCCAGCACCGTGCCGGCCAGCGGTTTGCGGTATTGAGTGTTCACTGGGCTGCTCATTATTTGCGGTCCTTGAGCGGCACAAACTTCAGGTCCTCAGGACCTGTGTAGTTGGCGCTCGGACGAATGATCTTGCCGTCGATGCGTTGCTCGATCACATGGCTGGACCAGCCGGAGGTGCGCGCGATCACGAACAACGGGGTGAACATGGCGGTGGGCACGCCCATCATGTGGTAACTGACGGCGCTGAACCAATCGAGGTTGGGGAACATCTTCTTGATGTCCCACATGATGGTTTCCAGGCGTTCGGCGATGTCATACATCTTCATGTTGCCCTGCTCAGCCGACAGCTCGCGGGCCACTTCCTTGATCACCTTATTGCGCGGGTCCGCCACGGTGTAAACCGGGTGGCCAAAGCCGATCACCACTTCCTTCTTTTCGACCCGCGCACGGATATCGGCCTCGGCCTCGTCCGGGGTGTCGTAGCGTTTCTGCACCTCGAAGGCCACTTCGTTGGCACCGCCATGTTTCGGGCCACGCAGCGCGCCGATACCGCCGGCGATGCAGCTGTACATATCCGAGCCAGTACCGGCGATCACCCGCGAGGTGAAAGTCGACGCATTGAACTCGTGCTCGGCATACAGGTTGAGCGAGGTGTGCATGGCGCGCACCCAGGATTCACGCGGCTTCTCGCCATGCAGCAGGTGAAGGAAATGCCCGCCGATGGAGTCGTCGTCAGTTTCCACCTCGATGCGCTTGCCGTTGTGGCTGAAGTGGTACCAGTACAGCAGCGCAGAACCCAGAGAAGCCATCAGCTTGTCGGCAATGTCACGGGCGCCAGGGTGATTGTGGTCGTCCTTTTCTGGCGACACGCAACCCAGTACAGACACGGCGGTACGCATCACATCCATCGGGTGAGCGGACGGCGGCAATTGTTCAAGCGCAACCTTCAATGCCGCCGGCAACCCGCGCAGGGCCTTGAGCTTGGCCTTGTAGCCGGCCAGCTCAGCCACGTTAGGCAATTTGCCGTGCACCAGCAGGTGGGCGATTTCCTCGAACTCGCAGCGGTTGGCAAAGTCCAGCACGTCATAGCCACGGTAGTGCAGGTCGTTGCCGGTACGGCCCACGGTGCACAGGGCGGTGTTGCCGGCAGTGGTACCGCTCAGGGCGACGGATTTCTTCGGCTTGAAGCCCGGGGTGGTGTCGGTGGCGCTCATATTTATCTCCTCGGATCTTTGTTGTTCTTCTAGATCGCTATCACTTTTTTGCGGCAAACAGAGCATCGAGCTTCTGCTCGAAGGCGTGGTAACCGATGCGGTCATAGAGTTCGGCACGGGTCTGCATCAGCTCGATCACGTCTTTCTGGTGGCCGTTCTGGCGAATCGAGGTGTAGACACTTTCTGCTGCCTTGTTGGCGGCGCGGAAGGCCGACAGTGGGTAAAGCTGAATAGCCACGCCCACCGAGGCCAGTTCGTCGCGAGTGAACAACGGCGTGGCGCCGAACTCGGTGATGTTGGCCAGTACCGGGACATTCAGCGCATCGACGAAGCGCTTGTAGGTCGGCAGGTCATAGGCCGCTTCGGCGAAGATGCCGTCGGCACCGGCCTCCACGTAACGCAGGCAGCGCTCGATCGCCGCATCCACACCCTCGGCTTGAATCGCGTCAGTGCGGGCAATCAGGAAGAAATCAGGATCGGTTTTGGCATCAGCTGCAGCGCGCACGCGATCAACCATTTCCTCGCAGGAGACAATCTCCTTGCCTGGACGGTGGCCGCAACGCTTGGCACCCACCTGATCTTCGATATGCGCGGCAGCGGCGCCGGCCTTGATCAGGTTCTTGATGGTGCGCTCGATATTGAAGGCGCTCGGGCCAAAGCCGGTGTCGATATCCACCAGCAACGGCAAGTCGCAGACATCGGTGATACGGCGCACATCAGTGAGCACGTCATCCAGGGTGTTGATGCCCAGATCAGGCAACCCGAGGGAGCCGGCGGCCACCCCGCCACCGGACAGGTAAATCGCCTTGAAACCTGCGCGCTGGGCCAGCAAGGCATGGTTGGCATTGATCGCACCGATCACCTGTAGGGGCGACTCGATGGCAAGCGCCTGACGGAAACGCTGGCCGGGGGAAAGCTGACTCATGACTCACCTCGTGGTTTGGCTGTCTTGGTGTGCGCGCCCGTGCTGCTGGAGAAATGGCGCTCGATATTGCGTTTGGAAGCCCCGATATGACGGCGCATCAACAACTCGGCCAATTCGCCGTCTCGGTCGGCGATGGCATCGAGAATACGATGGTGTTCGGCAAAGGCCTGACGCGGACGATTGGGCGTCGCGGAGAACTGCAGGCGGTACATGCGCACCAGTTGATAGAGCTCGCCGCAGAGCATCTGGGTCAGGGTCTTGTTGCCACTGCCCTGAATGATCCGGTAGTGAAAGTCGAAATCGCCTTCCTGCTGGTAATAACCGACGCCCGCCTTGAAGGCAGCGTCCTGCTCATGCAGGTCGAGCACCGCGCGCAACTCATCGATTTCTGCCTGACTCATGCGCTCGGCGGCCAGGCGACAGGCCATACCTTCCAAGGACTCACGAATCTCATAGAGTTCGATAAGTTCGGCGTGACTGAGCGACACCACCCGCGCGCCAATGTGCGGCACGCGCACCAGTAGGCGCTGGCCTTCCAGGCGATGAATCGCTTCACGCAGCGGGCCACGGCTGATGCCATAGGTGCGCGCCAATTCAGGCTCGGAAATTTTGCTGCCGGGGGCAATCTCGCCCTTGACGATAGCCGCCTGAATACGCCGGAAAACCTGCTCAGAAAGCGTTTCAGCATCTTCCTGGCTAGACTCGAGCGGCTCAATTAGATCAAGCATATTGTCGACACTGCGAAAATTAAGTGCCTGAAAACTACGCCCAGAAGACATTAGTGTCAAACAAACCAAGAAGATTGTTGACAGTGTACAGCACTACTTTAGTCGCCCGCAGTCGCGACCTTACTTGCATAAACGCCTATAAGCGCCTGTCACGACTGAAAAACCCCATGTTAGAATGCCGCCCGTTTAACACGAGCAGAGGAATTTCTGACTGCCTGCTAGACTCCAAGCCCAGGCGCGCCAAGAGCCGCATGCGCACCCTGCATGTGCTTGCCCCTTCATCAACACCATACTTCAGGACTTATGACACTAAAGCCCACCATTCTTCTGCTATGCCTGCTACTTACTCCCGGCCTGAGTTTCGCTGCGGAGAAGACAGTCTATGGGCTTAATGAATACGTCCGTTTATTCGACCTCGACCTGAAGCTTGCCGCCAAGCTCGACACCGGCGCCAAGACCGCATCACTGAGTGCTCGCGACATCAAACGCTTCAAGCGTGATGGCGAAACCTGGGTACGCTTCTATCTGGCCATCGACGAAGCACATAGCAGCCCGATCGAACGCCCCCTGGCGCGCATCAGCAAGATCAAACGCCGCGCAGGCGACTATGATCCACAGGAAGAAAAAACCTATACGGCACGCCCCGTGATCGAAATGGATGTGTGCATGGGCAGCAGCCTACGCACAATTGAAGTGAACTTGACCGACCGCAGTGCTTTCCAATACCCGTTGTTGATAGGCTCCGAAGCACTCAAACGCTTTTCGGCGCTGGTCGATCCGAGTCTTAAATACGCAGCAGGTAAACCTGCTTGTGCCCCTGACGCAAACCTTGGCGAGTAATTCCCATGCGCTCTCTTACCCTCCATCTGAAAGTCCTGGTCATACTCCTCGTGAGCCTGGGCGTTCTGATCACGGCTTATCAGATCTTCATCCTCGGCATCCCCATGACCGAAGACGAAACTGATGACCTGTGGAACATCGACGCCAAAGTCGAGTTCCAGGCCAATCCACGCGAGCCAGTAAAGCTGCAGATGTTCGTGCCGCCGCTGGCCCAGGATTACGTCAGCCTGAATGAGAGCTTTATCTCGAATAACTACGGCGTGAGCATCAACCGCGCCGACGGCAACCGCAAAGTCACCTGGTCCGCACGTCGCGCCAGTGGCAAGCAAACTCTTTACTACCGTTTGGTACTGACCAAGCGCTACAGCGGCGAGCAAGCCAAGGCCAAGGGGCCGATCTTCCGCGACAGCATCCCGGTTGAAGGCGCCGAGAAGATTGCTGCCGAAGCGTTGCTGGCACCTATTCGCCAGCACTCAGCGGACGTTGAAACCTTTATCAGCGAGACCATCAAGCGCGTTAACAACAGTAATGATGACAACGTCAAACTGCTGCTGGGCGGCGATGCCTCTACCCCGAACAAAGCCAAAGTAATCGAACTGCTGCTGTCCATCGCCCATGTGCCAATGGAGCGCGTACACACCATTCGCCTGGCTGCGGATATCCAGCAAAACCCAGAACTGTGGCTGCGCAGCTTCAACGGCGAGAACTGGCTGTATTTCAACCCAGAAAGCGGCGAGCAAGGCCTGCCGGTTGATCGCCTGGTCTGGTGGATTGGCGATGATAACCTGGTCACCCTGGAGGGTGGTAAGCAGGCGCAAGTCAGCTTCAGCCTGAACAACAGCGAAATGAACGCCATTCGCCTGGCTAAGCTGACCGACGAAAATACCGACGCTGACTTCCTCGAATACAGCTTGTACGGTCTGCCGCTGCAAACTCAGCAGACCTTCATGATCATGGTGATGATCCCGATTGGCGTGCTGGTGATTCTGATCCTGCGTAACCTCGGTGGCCTGCAAACGCTCGGTACCTTCACCCCGGTTCTGATTGCCCTGGCTTTCCGTGAAACCCAGTTAGGCTTCGGCATTATCTTGTTTACCGTGATAACCGCTCTGGGTCTGTCGCTACGCTCCTACCTCGAACACTTGAAGCTGCAGATGCTGCCAAGGCTATCGGTGGTGCTGACCTTTGTAGTGGTGCTGATTGCGGTGATCAGCTTGTTCAGCCATAAGCTGGGCCTGGAACGCGGCCTTTCCGTAGCCCTGTTCCCAATGGTAATTCTGACCATGACCATCGAGCGCCTGTCGATCACCTGGGAAGAGCGCGGCGGCGGCCATGCCTTCAAGGTCGCCATCGGCACCCTGTTCGCTGCCACCCTGGCGCACCTGCTGATGAGCGTGCCGGAACTGAACTACTTCGTGTTCACCTTCCCGGCCGTACTGATGATTCTGGTGGGCTTCATGCTGGCGATGGGTCGCTACCGTGGCTACCGCCTGACCGAACTGTTCCGCTTCAAAGCCTTCCTCAAGGACTAATGCCATGTTCGGTCTGATCAAGACGTGGAAAGCCCTGGAAGCCAAAGGCATCATGGGCATCAATCGGCGTAACGCGGACTACGTGCTGAAGTATAACAAACGGCACCTGTACCCGATCGTCGATGACAAGATCATCACCAAAATGCGCGCTATCGAAGCGGGTATCGATGTGCCGGAAATGTACGGCATCATCGATACCGAAAAAGGCATCGATAACCTGCGTGCAATCATCGGTGATCGCCCGGACTTCGTGGTCAAGCCAGCGCAAGGCGCTGGCGGTGACGGCATCCTAGTGATCGCCGATCGCTTTGAAGAGAAGTACAAAACTGTCTCAGGCAAGATCATCAGCCACGAGGAGATCGAGCATCAGATCTCCAGTATCCTGACAGGCCTCTACTCCTTGGGCGGTCACCGTGATCGCGCGCTGATCGAATACCGGGTCACACCCGACCAGATCTTCAAGAGCATCAGCTACGAAGGCGTGCCGGACATTCGCATCATCGTACTGATGGGCTATCCAGTCATGGCTATGCTGCGCTTGCCGACGCGTCAATCCGGCGGCAAGGCCAACCTGCACCAGGGCGCCATTGGTGTCGGTGTAGACCTGGCCACCGGCGTGACCCTGCGCGGCACCTGGCTGAACAACAAGATCAGTAAGCACCCGGACACCACCAATGCGGTAGACGGTGTGCAACTGCCTAACTGGGACGGCTTTATGAAGCTCGCCGCTGGCTGCTACGAGCTCTGCGGTTTGGGCTATATTGGCGTGGACATGGTGCTGGATCAGGACAAGGGCCCGTTGATTCTCGAACTCAACGCCCGCCCAGGCCTGAACATCCAGATCGCCAACGACTGCGGCCTCACCCACCGCGCCCACGCAGTCGAGGCGCGTATCGCCGAACTGCAGAAAAAAGGCATCGTCGAAACCGCCGAAGAGCGCGTGCGCTTCTCGCAAGAGCTGTTTGGCCATGTCTCGATTGCGCAAATCTGATTGATCGCACAAACAAAAAAGCCCGGACAAGTCCGGGCTTTTTTATGGCTGTTTGATTGGGTCGCTAACGCACAATCGCCAACTCGAATGCGCCTTCATCGCTGTGTGCATGGGTCTGCATACCAGCCTCATCGACTGCCAGCGCCTGCAGGGGCCGCTTGAAGGGTTTGTTATCCAGGGTTTGCAGGCTGCGATCTTCATCCGTAGTCAATAGCAGCACATAGTGCTCACCGGCGGCGGCTCTTACCGGCACAGTGCCTTCGATAAAGGCATAGCGATACCAAGTTTCCGCATGCAGCTGATACACCGCATCACTCACCAGGCGCGTCGGCTGCTTGGCCTGATCAAGGAACAGCAAGGAGGGATAAGCGACCTGCTTGTTGGCGAAGCTGCGAATACGCAAACCGAAGTCGTACTGCGAGCGTGGCAGTTTCAGGGCCGCGTAGTAGCTCTTGCCCATGGGAAAATCCAGGCTGGGGGAAAAGCGATTGAGCTCTTCATAACGTGGTTCATCGGCGCTGATAGGGGTGAAATCTTCCTCACTCAATTGCCCACAGCAACGCTCGACTAGCTCCTGATAGCGCCCCTCAACCTTCTCTTCAGTACCCGCCAGCAAGGCCTGCATCGCGGCAGTGGGCTGCCCATCCAGCCCCGGCAAAGTGTGTGGTTTAGCGTCAAAGGTCACTTCCCTACCCTGGGTCAGCGGCACATTGTGCAAGGTGGGTGTCGGCGCTTTGGCTCCCTTGGGCGGGACCTTGGAGTTACGCATGCGCCCCTGCTCATCCACCCAGGTGAAGTAGCGTCCATCCTGCTCGTCACGGGCAAAATCGCGCCCCTCCAATACATCAGAGCTGATGTAGGCACTGGAGCGCTCACCCGTACCCAGAAGAACCTCATTACCGCCGGCTTGCACCTGCTGCCCAGCATAGAAGCTGTTCTGCAGATTGCCGCTGGCGTCCACCCAGGTGAAATAGCGTCGCTTGCTTTCACCACTGCTCTTGCTGCCAGGCCAGACTGCTGCCTCACCGTCATTCAAGCGCGCCTGATCGCTGCGCTGGATATTGCCGGTAGCCGTCTGTTGATGCGCCACGTAGCGATTGTCGACAAAACTGTTGTGCACCCGCCCCTGATCATCCACCCAGGTTAAGTAGCGGCCGCTGGCGCTGGCCTGCGTAGCCGCCATAAAACCCACCAGCATCAGCACAATACGCATGACTGAACCCTAGAAAGTGGTGCGATAGGTCAATGCCAACACATAGGCTTTGACACTGGTTTTAACATCCAAATCGGCATAAGGGTTGTACACCATGCTGTCGATGGATGAGCAGTTGATATTGCAACTGGAACGCGCCGGGATGTCCTGTTTACTGACCAGATAGTTGAAGCCCAGATCGATCACAGTGTCCTTATCCCACTGATAACCCACCCCGAGACCATAGAGTTTGGCATCCCCAAGAGGTGCCAGTACGTCAGCCTTGTTGCCGGGAATGGCTGAAGGTCTTGGCTCATAGCCCATACGCAAACTCAGACGGTCATTGACCTGGTATTCGACACCAACGGCCCAACTCCAGACGGACTCATAACCACGGTCAAGAATGATGCTGGTGGACGTGGCGTTCTCCGGAGAGAACAGACTGGCGATGGTCAAAATATCCAGCTGACGGTCGAACTCCAGTTCGAACTTGTCCCAGGCGGCATAGTCGGTCCACTTCACATCCAGGTTGATCTGCCAGCGCTCATGCGGCTTGAACTTGATACCGCTGGCAAAGTGGGCCGGATAGGTCATATTCAAGGAAACGTTGCCCTGCTCCTTATCGAACAAGCCATCCGGTGTCAGGGTATTGAACACCGCACCGATAAATGAGCCGTCCAAGCCCTGCCAGAACCCCTGCCAGTTGTCCGAATAATCCACCACATAGCGCCCTTTCAAGCGCATCCTGGCCTCACTTTGATACACCGCACCCAACGCAAACCAGTCGCTTGGCTCCCACAGAAAGCCGACGTTCCAGGTAGGTGAAAGGGTTTGCTGCATATCGATATCGATATTGGCGATGTCAGTGAACGGACCCAACTCACCGCCACAAATATTCAGGAAAATCTCGAACGGATTACTGTCAACCAAGCACAACGCATCCTGAGCAACACCGACAAACCCAGTGAGGATGCCAGGCGCACGAAAATCCTGATTTAGCGCCATCGCCTGATGGGAAAAACCGATAGACAACCCCAGTGATAACTCGTCATTGACCTGATACGCCAGCGAAGGTGAAAAGTAGGTCAGGCGCTGGATAACCAATTCCTTGCCTTGATAACGCCCTGGGTCGTCATCGTCACGGGCAAAACCCAGTGCTTGTGGCGTGTACATATTGGTAGCAAAGGTCAATTTGGAGCCTGGAGGCGTGATCGACAACCCTGCCAACGGAGCAAACAGCATGGGCAACTCCGTTGCCCCTCCCACCCCAGGCAGATACATCATGGCCGCACCGGCTCGACTAGATGAGTTGGCAACGGGGTCGTTGTCGAGGCCAAGAAAGTTACTCCCGTAACCTTCAGGCGCATCAAAATCGGCACGAATATCCATCATCCCAGTGATGAATTTGACCGTCGTTTGTCGACCTTTCAACTTGCTTAAGGCGGCCGGGTTGTAATGCACAGAGTCGATTCCGACAAAGTCAGCCGTAACTGCGTTGCCAAGTGCCATAGCCTTAGGGCTACCAATCGTTAGATTTTGCGCCAACTGTGCCTGGGCGAGCCCACAACAGAGCGAGGCTACCCAAAAAATCGCCTGCGTCAGCAGCGAAATTCGCGTGTTCATAGGAAGGTTCGCTCGCGTCTATTGGGCCTTCAGGCCTTTGATATCCAAAGGCATGGAGATGCCCAACAGCACATCTGGCGAATCTTCAGTCATCCCAAAACCGGCGCTGACGTTGACGATGCGTTCAGGTGAGGTTCGTAAACCCAGCGAGAAGTTCATTACCGCGCTGGTCTGTCCACTGCCCTCAGCTTCACCATCGGCGAAAGTGAAGGTCGGCTTCAAGGAGTGCGACATCTGGTAAGAGGTCGCCAGCGACACGTCATAGGAGAGTGCATAGGCAAAACCCATGCTCAGCGAGAATGAGGATCCGGGATCAACCTCTTCAAGTAGTCGCCCCCCACGCACTTGACCGATACCGGTGATGGGCATGTTGTAGGTGTATCCGAGAGATCCGAATAACACGACCGGGTCGATCACATAGGACATATTCGCCCCGACGCCCAGGCTGTAAGTACCGCTGCCCGTTGCCAGATCACTTTGGCTATTTATGTCATAGGGGCTGTTACCTGTTGGCAAGCCCAGGGTTGCATACAGCGTGGTCACAGGTTTGCCGCGCAAGGATGTCCACGGCTGCCAACGCAGGCTGGCGGAGACATCGCCCAGACTGTAGGCATTCAAATCACGCTCAGTGTCATATTTGGCAATCATGGGCAAACGAACGCTAAAGGTCAGGTTGTCCCATACGCCGTAGTCGAAGGTGAACGAGTTGGTGAAGGTATGCTGCGCTTCGCCCTGAGAGACCACGCTGAACACGTTGTTACCTGTGCGCACAGTCTCCACCACAGTGTCGCGCAGCAGCGAATAATCGAAACCATAGGTCAACGTCCGCTCACCCTTTTTCAGCAGGGTGTAGCTTTTCTCCGCAGCCTGGAACACCTCTTCCAGCGCCTTGGCGCTGTCGGCGTCGTCATCCTGCTTGCTCAGCGCCTCACGTGCCTGATCGACCGAAGCCGGATCGGCAAGTACCCCTGAACTGGTAGCCCCAGCCAGCATGGCCAGCCATACATAATGCAAAACTCTCATGGCGCAGCCCCCAAATATTTATTCTTATGCCGGGCGTTTTACTTGCGTCGGATATAGCGAATATCGCCCTCGGAACCCAGCTCTGTGGCTTGGTTCTCGGTGAACTTGGTCATCTGTGGAAACTCGCGAAATGCCAGCAAGCTGATGGTGCGGTCATCGATGATGCGCAAATCCTGCTCGCTCAAGGCAAGGGCATTTGGCGGCTCATTGCCATTGGGGAAAATCACAAACAGCACGTTCTGATCCCAGATTTCCTCAAAACGCGTACGGGTAAAACTGATATTGCCAAGTGCCGGATCCGCCACAAACACATGGTCGTTGTACACATCGCGCACCACCACAAAGTGTTTGAAGCCGGCATATTCGATCGGCACGATGGCTGGATGCTCAAGCGCGTCGAGATCAGCAAAGCCCGCCCGAAAACCACCACTTTTGTAACCCAACGCGGTGACAAAGCGCTTCATATCGAGCAGGGAAAACCCACGCCGCTCAACGATTTTGTCAGCCTCACCAAACTGCAACAGGCCTTCCATCACCTGGCGTTCCTGCAGGTTACGGCCAAGGAAATAATCCAGCAGCGAGGTCAGCGCAGCCGATCCACAGCTGTAGTCATAGGCCTGACGAATCACATTGCGAAACTGCAACTGGCTCATCGGCTCAAGCGTCACCGTCTCACGCAAAGGCCCATTCGGCAGCAAGTGCTGATTGATATGCACAGTACCCGGCGCAGGCGGTTTGGTATCCACCGCCTCGCTAAAGCCCCACACACCGATCAGGCTGCCCAGCAGAATCTCGATCATCAGCCAACCGCACTCCTATCCAACAAGAGAAAAGTCCTACCGGCCGAAGCCGGTAAGACTTTTCATCACGCGGAACGACTAAGCGAACTTAGTGGCCCCAGACTTTTACGGTGGTACCAGCCATGTTCATGTCGTTAACAGCCAGGGAGCCGATGCTTGCAGCGTTTGTGTCACCAATTTTGATAGCACCCACGCTCAGCTGACCAGTGATGGTCGGCAGGCTGATTTGCAGCTGCTGAGTGCCACTGGCGTTTTCCACCACGTCAACTTTGACGGGAGCAGTGTCGGAGATGTTGAAGCCGGTGAAGGCAACGGTTTCCATACGCAGCGAACCGCCGCCAGCGTCGCCGTCGGTGTAAACCAGGCTGCCAATGGTGCCGTTGAAGCTACCGGAGATGCTGATGCCGTCCTGACCAGTTACGGTTGCCAGAGCAGTGTCATCCATGGCCTTGAGCTCAGCCTGAGCCATGAAAGGAACAGCCAGAACAGCGGCGGCCAGGGCCAGTTGCTTGAGGGTTTTCATTGTTATTGTCTCCACAGTTCACTAATGGGTTGTCCCCGGCAGGCTGCTCTGGACTCCTGTCCGTCTCAGCTAGCGGCGTGCGCCGCTCACCAGGTCTGACACTGCTTCCCTATTCGCGTCAGGCTTGGAATCGTGAAGCACCATGCTTCTCGTCCTGACGTTAAAACTACTGGTGCAAGCCCTGGCTGCCAGCCCATCCAAGGGATGGAGCGCCCATCTGGCGCAAATCCGGCAGCCAACGCTCAGGCCTCGCTCAACAACCTCAGACTCTTGCCCTTCAAAACCGCTTGCGTACGGCTGCGCACGCCCAGCTTGGCGAACAGGTTGTGCAGGTGCCATTTGATCGTGGCCTCTGACAAATGCACCGCCTGTGCGATATCGCGGTTCGACAAACCGGCCGCGACAAAGCGCAGAATTTCTCGCTCGCGATGGCTAACATCTTGATTTTCATCGAAAGTTTCGAGATCGATGGACAACCGACGGCATTGCTCGCGCAGCTGTTCAGCCAGTCCTTGCCAGGCGCTGGCTCGCTTGGATTCCGCACTGTGCCAAGCGTCCCAGAGCGGTAGCAGCCAGAGTGCGTCATCCAGAAACATGCGCCGGTAACCGCTGGCCCAGGCATCCTCTAGCGTGGTTTTGAGCAAGGCAAAGGCCTTGTCGCTGTTACCTTTGCGCCAGTACGCCACAGAAAGTAACAAGGAAAGACGCAAGCGCCGATCACGCTGATGCTCAGCAGTCTGTTTGGCTAGGCAGGCTTCGAGTATGGCTTGCGCCTTGTCAGCACGTCGCTCGCAGAGGGCCAGCCGCGCCTCCGACAACACCTGCACAGTTTCCGCATCGGCATACCGCCCAGGCGTTAGGACCGCTAGGTGGCGTTGCAGCTGCAGGCAGGTGCGCTCGGCCTCATTGGGCTTACGCAGCCACAGCAGAAACTGCACCTTGCAGCTCATGCCCAGGGCATAGACGCGCTCATACCCAGGACCATGCAAACCGGCCAACCATTCGTCCAACTCAGCCAGGGCCGACTCACCCTCGCCAGCAAAGAACCGCGCCTTGGCCATCACCAGTTTGCCGCGACTGATCAGCTCAACCGGCGTGGCTACGTCGCGCCAGGTGGTTGCCAGCGGCAGCTCAGCGAGAATCGCCGCATGCCGATCCTGCTCATACAGCAAATCCGCATAAGCCAGGGCCAACGGCCCGCCGACCCGACTGCGCCGACCAAATACCTGCTCGACCCGCGCGCGCGCGCTTTCAGCCAAGACGCGGCCGCGCTCGGGCTGGCCCATTTCCTTGCAAATCAGTGCCTCAATCAGGCTGACCACCGCATGCAGGTATTCGCTATCGGCCTGCTCCAGGTTATCGCGCGCCACCGCAATCGATTTGGCCGCCTCACCGAATTCGCCCAGCAGCGCGTAGGCCGCGGCCTGAATGCAGGACATGCTGGCGCGGAAAATCGGCTGATTATCGGGCACCAGGGCCAGCCAGTGCCGCGCCACTTTCAGCGCGCCCTCCAGCTTGTCCTGATACAGCAGCACCAACGCCTTGAGCACTTGAGCCACGGCCAGCAGCACTGCCAGACCAAAGTGCATCGGCTTGCCACGCCCCTGCATCAGACGCGTGCTGACCTCTTCAATTAAAGCTTCGGCCTCGGCGTACTTCTGCTCGAAGGCCAGCTGCCAGGCGTAGAAAATCTGGAACACCGGATGTTCACGGATGACCTCCGAGGGCACATCCTTGAGGATCGCCAGGATGCCGTACACCTGATTACCCGCAATCAGCGTCGCGCCCTGGCGTTCCAGCAACTCAGCGGCAAAGGCGTAATCCCGCGCGCGCAGGGCGTATTTGACCGATTTATCGGTCAGTTCATGGCTTTCACACCAACGAGCGGCGGCATGCAGCAGATGGGTTGGATCACCCGCACGGCTGAGGCGGCCCTGAAGAAATTCGGCAAACAAGTGGTGATAGCGAAACCACTCGCCCTGCTCGTCCAGCGCGATGATAAACAGCTGGGCCGTTTGCAGGCGCTTGAGCATTTGCGCGCCATCCGTGCGACCGGTCAGGGCGTTGCACAACTCGGCATTGAACTCATCCAGCACCGAAGTCTGATCGAGAAACAGCTGCTGATCCTGCGGCAGATGATCAAGCACGTCCTCAGCCAAGTAATCAGCGATATTGCGCTCAGTGCCTGACAGCCCTGAGAGAAATGCAGCGCGCTCGGGCTGCCGCGCCAGTGCCAGCGCCACCAGGTGCAAGGCCGTAATCCAGCCTTCGGTACGCCGGTGTAGCAAGTCCAGCTCGGCACTGCTCAGCTGCAGCTGCTTAAGCTCATGAAAATAGGCTTCCGTCTCGCCTCGAGTCAGGCGCAGCTCGTCTGCCTTGATCCACAGCGCCCAGGGCGAAATAACCGGCTGCTCATCGAGAAAACGCGGTTTGTAGCGCGTGCTACCGATCATCCGCACATTGGCCGGCACCTGCTTGACGAAGTAATTGACCAGCGGCCCCAGATCGACATGCCGCACGCGATGAAAGTCATCAAAGATCAAGTACAGATCGCCTTGAACCCTTTTCAGGTCGCCGATAAACGAATCCATCAGCAGCTCATTCGGCACACTCAGGTCGTCACGCAACAGACGTGCGGTGCTTGCTCCAAAGCCAGGCAGTTGCGCCTCAATGGACGCGATCAGGTAATGCAGCAAACGTTGTGGCTCGCTGTCGGCCTCATCGCAGGACAACCAGGCGACCCGCGCACCAGTCTCCAGCAAGCGCAGACGAAACTGACTCAGCACCGTACTCTTGCCAAAGCCCGCCGGCGCGCTGAGTAGAATCAGACGCTGCTCGCGCGCCTTGAACAACCGGTCAAGCAAGGCATCGCGGGCCAACAACGGGCGGCCGGCGGACTCAGCAGGAAACAACTTGGTGCGCAGTAACGGTAACTTGCCCGGACGGGGTTTCGATTGGCTATTCATTGATCAAGAAGACTCAGTTCACGCGCGCGGCGGATGGCTTGTGTGCGGTTACGCACCTTGAGCTTTTCGTAAATGTTGTGCAGGTGCCATTTGACTGTGCCGAGGGCCAATGACAATTGCTGGCCGATCTCGTCATTCGACATGCCCTGAGCCGCGAGGCAGACCACCTCACGCTCGCGCTCGGTCAGCCCCTCTTCGAGTACTTCCTGCGACTGCCGCGCACTGTTGCCCGGCCAGATAGCCAGCAAAGCACGGATAAACCCCTGCAGCGCCGGCTGGCGTTCGGCGGCTTCCAGCTGCTGGAGCAACAAGCGAATAGCTTCGCCCTCCTCGACAAACAAGCTACGCACCCCTTCGCGCTCGGCACCAATCAAACATTGCACCAGCAAACTCTGCGCACGCTCCTGGTAGCCCAAACGCTGATAACTCAGCGCCGCCAGCAAATCGAGCCGCAAGCGATGCAAACCGTGCCAGTTATCCAACAACATGCCGCGCAGCTGAGTGATTTCATGCAGCGCTTCGCTGTAATGGCCGCGCGCCTGCTGCAGGCGAATGCGGGTCAGGCCGCGCACCCACAGCACGGGGTTAAAACGCATGTGCTGGTAATGCTCGGCCAGCTTGCTCCAGTCCACCGTTTTGAGGCGTTGCTCAGCGCGCTTGAGGCGGTCCGCTGCAGGCTCCTGAAGAATCTGCACCACCTCATCGGCCACCGCTTGGGCATAGAAACGCCAGGACTGGTTGCGCGCGGCAAGGTTCTGCATCAGCACCAGGCTGGCATAGGCTTCCTTGGGGTTATCCTGCATGCGCTGCACATGGGCCATGCACAGCATGCCCTGGGCATATAGATCGATCGGATTGATCACATCCACCGTGGCCAGCGCCCAGCGCAGGCGCTCCTCAATACCGTCCAAGCGTCCTTGGTTGTAGGCAATCAGGGCTTCGGTGATGGTCGGTAGCGCCAATGCCCGCGATCGATCGGAAAACCAGGGTATGACCCGCGCGCGCAACTGGGCGAACAGCAGCTCGGCCTGACGGATCTGCCCCTGCTCCAGACTCAGCAGCACCTCGACGTTGGCCAACTGCATATCCAGATAGCGCCCTTCGAGGAAGTGATTGCGCTGCTGCGCCAGAGCCAGCAAACGTTTGGCCTGATCTGGCTGGCCGATCATCACATTGGCCAGCGCACCGACGATCAGCATCGCCACTTCAAGAAAGGCGGTGTGCTGGCCCAGCTGCACTTCAACCCGCCGCGCCAGGGCAATGCAGGTCTGCAGGTCATCCTTCTGCAAGGCGATAACCGACTTGATCGCCAGGGTTGCCAATAACTTGTCGCTAAGCGGCGCGCCCTGCTTGGCTTCCGTCCAACGCTCAAGCAGCTCATCGAGCATGCGGTTGGCTTCCACCAGCCCCAGCTCGGCGGCACGGGTCCAGACATCGGCGAGTACCAGCACGGGAAAGCGCTCGGCAATCTCATCCGGTACGTGCTGACGCCATTTGTAGATCAGGTTGAGCTGACCACGGTTGATCAACTCCAGGCCGCAACCATCGACCAACGCGGCGAGCATTTCCGGGTCTTCGGCGAGGCACGCATGCTCAATGGCTAGGTTCTGCATATGGTGGTTGGTGAACCACAGGCTGGCGTTGAAATGCAGCTGCTTGAAACGCTCCGGGTCGCGCTCTTTCAGGCGGCTGCGCAGGAATTCGGCAAACAGGTTATGAAAGCGATACCACTGCCTTTCGCGGTCCAGCGGTAGGAGGAATAGCTGCATGGCCTCCAGCTCTTCCAGCAACTGCTGGCCATCATGCCGCCCGGTCAGGGCATTAGCCAGGTCACCACTAAGCTGCTGCGCCACACCCAGAGCCAGCAGGAGTTCCTGTTTGTCGGCGGGCAACTGCTCGAACACGCTGCGCAGCAGGTACGCACCCACAGCGACCTGATCCGTGCCCATGTCGGCAATCTGTGCAGCGGCCTGAGGTTGATGACGCAGCCAGAGGCTGGCCAAATGCACGCCCACCATCCAACCTTCGGTCTGGCTGTACAGCGCCGAAAACGCCACGGCATCTAGCTGCAAACCGCAGCGCTGCAAGTAATCGCGGGTTTCCGCCTTGCTCAAGCGCAGTTCCTGCTCACCGATCTCCACCAGCAAATCCTTGGCGCGCAGGGTGGCCAGGTTAAGTGCCGGCTGAGAGCGGCTACCGATGGCCAGGGTAAAACCTTCAGGGGCAAATTTGATCAGGCGATTAAGTGCGTTCAGCAACTCGGTGTCCTGAATCAGGTGCAGATCATCGAGCACCAGCAGCAGCGGGGTTTCCAGCTGCGCCAGGTCCACCAGCAGACTTTCCATCACCGCAGATACCGGAACACGCATGGTGTTCTGCAGGTAAGCCAAAGCTTCTGCGCCAAAGCCTGGTAACAGACACGAAAGCGCTTCAATCAGCTGCAGCAGAAAACGAGAAGGCTCATCGTCACCAGGGCCAAGCGACAACCAGGCAACAGCCTGACCGCTGTGTGCCCGCGCCTGGGCTAACGCAACCAATGCGCTGGTTTTACCGAAGCCAGCCGGGGCAGCCAATAGCAGCACCCGCGCATGGGGATTGCCAGACAGCGCCGATTCCAGCTGCGGCCTGACCAGATAATCAGCAGACGCTTGAGGTGGCATCAGCTTGGCACGCAAGAGGCTGCCAGCGGCAGGATCCATTACTTCATCCATGGCCTTGATCCCGTAGTAATTATTGTTTTATGAGTCACATCGAACATCCGGGGACAGTTCCATACTAATGAGCACAAGCATCCCGAGTAAACCCACGCGCAAGCTCTAGGATGAATGTTGGCGACGTTCTACAATCGGCGTCCGCGCACCTTGAAAGTGTCATATGCCTACTTGCCTTGTACAGGCTCTGCCCTACCTCGCAGACCCTTCGCGTTACTTCAGCAGCGTCATGCATGCACCCGGTGCCGTCTTACTGGATGCCGGACGCCCAACCGCGCAGCGTGGACGCTATGACCTTATCAGCGCCTGGCCATTGGCAGAGCTGGCACCAGCACCTGACGAAACGGCCAACGCTTTCCTGCAACGCCTACGCCAGAGCCTTGCCAGTCTCGGCGAGTGCCAAGCACCGGCAGATAATCCGCTTCCGTTCGTCGGCGGATTGATTGGCTACCTGAGTTACGACTTCGGCCGCAGACTTGAACAGCTACCGGCCCAAGCTCTCGACGACCTCAATCTGGCCGATGCCCGTTTTGGCCTCTACGCCTGGGCCCTGATCACCGATCACCAGCAACAACGCAGCCAGCTGATATTTCACCCAAGCCTGGACGCGGCAGAACGCCAGCGCCTTAGCACGCTGTTTGCCATGCCGGCAGCGCCTGTGCTGCACCCCTTCAAGCTGCTTGAACATTTTCAGTCGGATACCAGCGAAGCCGAGTACCTGCAATGTTTTGCGCGGATTCAGGCCTACATTCAGGCCGGTGACTGTTATCAAGTGAATTATGCGCAACGCTTCCGCGCGGGCTATCAAGGCTCGCCGTGGACCGCCTACCAAGCCCTGCGCGCCGCCTGCCCTACACCCTTCTCGGGTTATCAGTCTTTGCCAGACGGCGGCGCCATCATCAGCCTGTCGCCTGAGCGCTTTCTGCGCATCAGCGAAGGCCAGGTGGAAACGCGACCGATCAAAGGCACCCGTCCTCGCCATACCGATGCAGAGCGGGATAAAGCGCAAGCCGACGCCCTGCTGGGCAGTAGTAAGGACCGAGCGGAAAACCTAATGATTGTCGACTTGCTGCGTAATGACCTGGGCCGCAGTTGCACCGTAGGCTCGGTGCGGGTACCTGAACTCTTTGCTCTGGAAAGCTACCCCAATGTGCATCATCTGGTCAGCGTCGTGACCGGCGAGCTGGCAGCGGATAAAGATGCCCTGGACTTGATCGCCGGCAGTTTCCCCGGCGGCTCGATTACTGGCGCGCCAAAGATCCGTGCTATGCAGATCATCGATGAACTGGAGCCCACTCGCCGCGCCCTGTATTGCGGCTCGCTGCTGTATCTGGATGTCCGCGGCGAAATGGATAGCTCAATCGCCATCCGCAGCCTGTTGGCCAAGGATGGACAGATCAGCTGCTGGGGTGGCGGTGGCATCGTCGCCGACTCAAACGGCCAGGCCGAATACCAGGAATCGATTACCAAGGTCAGAGTGCTGCTGGAGACACTAGAGCAGTTCTGCGACTGAACTGGACGGCAGGCACAAAAACTTCCGGGAGAAGTTTTTGACGTCGCCCAGCGACGACCCGAAGGGTGGCCGCCATGGATGGCAAGCCACAAAAAAGCCCGCAAATGCGGGCTTTTCAATAGAGAGCTGATTACAGGCTCAGCTCTCTATTGGATGCCTTGAGGAACTCGCGCTTGAGGTCTTCATAGGTGTGTACTGCAGGGAACTGCGGGAATTCGCGAATCACGTTGTCCGGCGCATGGAACAGGATACCGGCATGGGCTTCGCTGAGCATGGTGGTGTCGTTATACGAGTCACCCGCCGCGATCACGCGATAATAGAGGCTCTTGAAGGCGATGACCGACTGACGCTTGGGGTCCTTTTGGCGCAGTTGGTAATCCACTACGCGATCCGTTTCATCGGTGATCAGCTTGTGGCATAGCAGAGTAGGGAAACCCAACTGACGCATCAGCGGCTGGGAGAACTCGTAGAAGGTGTCCGACAGAATCACCACCTGAAAGCGCTCGCGCAGCCAATCGACAAATTCCACCGCGCCATCCAGGGGCTTGAGTGTAGCGATCACTTCCTGGATATCGGACAGCTTCAAGCCGTGCTCGTCCAGGATGCGCAGGCGCTGTTTCATCAGCACGTCATAGTCCGGAATATCCCGGGTGGTCGCTTTCAGCGATTCGATGCCAGTTTTTTCCGCGAAGGCGATCCAGATTTCCGGGACCAACACGCCTTCCAGGTCGAGACACGCGATTTCCACAGGACACTCCTAGCTTGGATTTATTTGAGAAGGCGGCACTCTAGCCGCTCCCCTAAAGCTCTGCAACGCAGAGCTTTATACCCAAATCAAAGGTCTACTACGGCACTTGGTTATTTAGTCGTATAACCAGCTTTTGCTACCATCGCCACACAAAGACGCGCGACGTCACCATAACTAGGAATTCAGCCGATGAGCCAACCCTTCGATGCAGCCGAGCTGGCGGCGAGCTACGCCAATAAGTCGCCTCAAGACATTCTCAAACTCGCCTTTGAACACTTTGGCGATGAACTATGGCTGTCTTTCAGCGGCGCGGAAGATGTGGTGCTGGTCGACATGGCCTGGAAACTCAACAAGAACGTCAAGGTCTTCAGCCTCGACACCGGCCGCCTGCATCCGGAGACTTACCGTTTTATCGATCAGGTGCGCGAGCACTACAACATCAGCATCGACATACTCTCGCCGGAGGCCGCCGCGCTGGAGCCTTTCGTCAAGGAAAAGGGCCTGTTCAGCTTCTATAAGGACGGCCATGGTGAATGCTGCGGCATCCGCAAAACTGCCCCGCTACGCCGCAAGCTTGCCACGGTAAAAGCCTGGGCCACAGGCCAGCGCCGTGACCAGAGCCCCGGCACACGCAGCCAGGTTGCTGTAGTGGAAATTGACGGCGCCTTTTCTACAGCAGATAACACCCTATACAAGTTCAACCCGTTGGCGCAGATGAGCAGCGAAGACATCTGGGCCTATATCCGCATGCTCGAACTGCCCTACAACAGCCTGCACGAACGCGGCTTTATCAGCATCGGTTGCGAGCCGTGCACGCGCCCGGTGCTACCTAACCAGCATGAGCGCGAAGGCCGCTGGTGGTGGGAAGAAGCAACACAGAAAGAATGTGGCCTGCACGCTGGCAATCTAATCGCCAAAATCTGATTGCAAAGACGAAAGACAGATATAAAAAAAGGCCAGTCAATGACTGGCCTTTTCGTGTGCGTATTAATCAGCTTTTATCCGCATGACGCTGGCGGCGAACCATGTAACGTTCGACATAGGAACATGAAGGAATCACCGTATACCCCAGCAGCTCGGCATACTGCAGCGCATGCTCGGTTAACGCAGCCGCGATCCCACGCCCACGCAACGAATTGGGCACAAAGGTGCGATAGATATCCAGGGTTTGCTTCCCAAGGTCCATATAAGCCAGGTATGCCCGATCACCATCCACTGTGGTCTCGAATTGATGGCCTGCCAGGTCATGGTGAATGGACAACGCCTCGCTCATTGCAACTCCTCTGTTAAAACGCGCAACCCGCTTTCGCCCCTAAAGTCATGTGGTGCAGCATCTGCACCAATTAAGTTGTAGGCAATATTCACGAGCTTATCAGGCAAAAACCTGCGAGGTCACGTGAATCAATAACTTAGATCGCACCTCGCGTCATTTCGGCACACAAGCAATCCGAACGATGTCTATGTCAGCGTCGGCAACGTTTGTAGACACGGCATCCTTCGGATGATTCACCATCAGATAACTTACGGCATCATTTCCAAGCCCCTAGAGTGATCAACGCGACTCTAGCCTGACCTCAGTGCTTCCCGTATGACTGCAAGAAGCCTCGGAACTGATTGTTTTTTAACCAAAACATGTCAAATAAGTGGGCGGCTATGCATAAAGCAGAAAAAAACTCTGGCGGCTTGCCTTGCCTCCGTTTACTTACTACAAGTTACAGGTAGTATGTACGCCGGCTAATTTCCTACCATTAGGAAATTGCTTTTATGGAAAAACTCCACCTCAAGGGGAACACGATGAACAACGTTCTGAAATTCTCTGCTCTGGCATTGGCCGCAGTTCTGGCTACCGGTTGCAGCAGCATGTCCAAAGAAACTGAAGCTCGTCTGACTGCAACTGAAGATGCAGCCGCTCGCGCTCAAGCCCGTGCCGACGAAGCCTACCGTAAGGCTGATGACGCTATGGCTGCTGCTCAGAAGGCTCAGCAAACTGCTGACGAAGCCAATGAGCGCGCTCTGCGTATGCTGGAAAAAGCCAGCCGCAAGTAATAGCTCACAAGGCTATGACAAGCCGACCCAGTTTCTGGGTCGGCTTTTTTATTGCCCAGCAAAAAGACTACCCTTTTATAGGCAATAAAAAACCCGTCAGCGATTACGCATAACGGGCCTTTTGAACAAGCTGAAGTCAGATAGCCGGCTCAGTCGCCACCATGGCCTGATCAGGCTGAGCAATTTCAACCGGCAAGCCATCTTCAGCAGCTACCACTTCGCGCAGCATTTCCCAGTCCAGACGCAGGTCGGCGAACTGATCATTTTTCAGAAGCGCATTTATGACGGCCGTGTGCTTATCAACAACCGAAGCATCGCCCGAATCATCTAGCGGAGCATGGGCTTCCAGGTAGACCTTACCGCCACTACGGCCGAACTTGTAAGGCTCGTTGATGATGCGCACCGACGTGCCCACAGACACCATCGACGCCAGCTTCAAGACGTTGTGGTTAAGCATGCGGAAGCAGCCATGACTGACACGCATACCAATACCAAATTTCTTGTTCGAACCGTGAATCAGGTAACCCGGCACCGACAAGCCCATCTTGTATGGACCCAACGGGTTGTCCGGACCTGGCGGCACGTAGGCAGGCAACGGATCGCCATCTGCAGCATGCTCTTCACGGATCGATTTAGGCGGTGTCCAGCCCGGGTTTGGCGTCTTGGCCGTGATGCGCGCATTGGCAACCGGCGAACTCCAGCCCTCGCGACCAATACCCAGCGGATAGGTGTAAACCACGTTGCGACCTTTCGGGTAGTAGTACAGACGGTACTCGGCGAGGTTGATCACAATACCCTCACGCGGGCCAGGCGGCAGAATGTAACGCGTCGGCAAAATAATCTCGTTGCCAGCGCCCGGCAGCCAGGGGTCAACACCCGGATTGGCAACAACCATTTCCAAATAACCCAAATCATTTGCCACACCCAAGTCGGCAAAGGTGTCCTCGTATTTGGCTTGGATTACCTGCACTTCGCCAACGATATCCTCACCAGGCGGGGGCAGAGGAAACTCAAGAGCATTAGCAGACGCAACCGCAAATACAGCGGCAAGCGGCAGGCAACGAGTGACGGCAAAGGCACGCGACAACATCCGGAAATTCCTGACGAAAAAGGTTGGTAAAAGTTGGTGCCGATTGTACACCGATTGATCAGCTGCTTGGATAGCTCAGCGAGCTGGCAATGCTGGACGATCACCGCGTTTCTGCGCATCAAGTGTGGCCCGGCATACCGGGCACAAGCGTTTGTCGCGCAGCATCGTCTTATCCAGATCACGCCATACGGGTTGCGCGGGCAGCAAACCGCCGCATAACGTGCGGTCAGCAAACTCACCTAACTCAAGCTGACGCGCCAGCAGGTGCACACGCACTTCTCGGCAGGCGAACAGGTCAAGCTGCTCGTCGGGCTCGATCAGTTGGTAGGCATGCAAGGACCAGGCAGGACGCGGCATTGAGGGCTCCAGTGCGGGGCCGCCACATTAGCCGAAAGGCACGGTACAGAAAAGCCCGTCAGAGCAAAGGTTTCAGGGTCGGCCAGACGTTTTCCAGCAGCTTGGGTTGCGCCTCAGCAGTGGGGTGAATGCCGTCGTTTTGCATCAGCGAAGGCACACCACCTACGCCCTCCAGCACGAAAGGCACCAGGGCAGCGTCATGCGCCTGCGCCACCTTGGGGAACACCTCAGCGAACGCCGTGGTGTAGCGCACACCGTAATTGGGCGGTAGCTGCATGCCAAGGATCAGCACCTTGGCGCCCTTCTGCTGCGATGCCTGCACCATGGCCGCAAGGTTTTGTTGCAATTGCGCAGGGGGCTGGCCACGCAGGCCATCATTGCCTCCCAACTCGATAATCACCAGCTCCGGCTGATGCTCTGTAAGCAGCGCGGGCAGCCGTGCGGCGCCGCCTGCGCTGGTGTCGCCGCTGATCGACGCATTGACCACCTGGTGGGCAAAACCCTCTTCGGCTAGGCGTTTTTCCAACAAGGCGACCCATCCCTGGCGGGTATCCAGGCCAAAAGCCGCGCTGATACTATCGCCGACGACCAGCACGGTACCCGCGAACGCAGCCGGGCCCCACAGCAGCAGGCTCAGGGCAGTACCGATCAACCACTTACGCATTGGATTCTCCATGAGCTCAAGTATTCTCACCGCGCGAAACCTTAGCAAAGTGGTCCCCAGCACGGAAGGCGAGCTAACCATACTCCATGATCTGTCGCTGGAGCTGGTTTCCGGTGGCAGCCTGGCGATTGTCGGCAGCTCCGGTTCGGGTAAATCCACCCTGCTCGGCCTGCTCGCCGGTCTCGACCTACCCAGTAGTGGCAGCGTGGTACTGGCCGGTAACGACCTAGCCAGCCTCGATGAAGATCAGCGTGCGCGCGTTCGCGCAGAGCACGTCGGTTTCGTCTTTCAGTCCTTCCAGTTGCTCGACAGTTTGAATGCCCTGGAAAACGTCATGCTGCCGCTTGAGCTTGAGGGCCATGCCGATGCCCGCCAGCGCGCCCGCACCCTGCTGGACCGTGTCGGCCTGGGCCAACGCCTCACGCACTACCCACGTCAGCTCTCCGGCGGTGAGCAGCAACGTGTAGCCATCGCCCGCGCCTTTGCCGCCGAGCCCGCGGTACTGTTTGCCGACGAGCCCACCGGTAACCTCGACAGCCACACCGGCGAGCGCATCAGTGACCTGCTGTTCGAACTGAACCAGGAGCGCGGCGCGACCCTGGTACTGGTCACCCATGACGAACGCCTGGCGCACCGCTGCCAACGCCTGATCCGCCTAGAAGGCGGTCACCTGGTCGACCACGTGGAACCTTGATGAAACAGCTGCCATTTACCCGCCTGCTTTCTCTCGCTAGCCGTCAGTTGCTGCGCGATGCCCGCGCAGGCGAGCTGCGTGTGTTGTTTTTCGCCTTGCTGATCGCCGTCGCCGCCAGCACGGCCATTGGTTATTTCAGCGCACGCCTGAACGACGGGATGCTGCTGCGCGCGACTGAATTTCTCGCTGCCGACCTGCGCCTGACGGGCAGCTCGCCCAGTGCACCCGAGCAAATCAGCACGGGTAAACAATTGGGGCTGGAGCATGCCCAGCTGGTGGAATTCTCCAGCGTGGTGGCCAGCGATGCGGGTATCCAGCTGGCCAGCATCAAAGCAGCGGACAGCGCTTACCCGCTGCGGGGCGAACTGAAGAGTGCCGCCGCGCTATATGACACTGAACAAATCGGCACCGGCCCGCAGCCTGGTGAAGCCTGGGCCGAAGCACGGCTGTTTGTTGCCCTCAATCTGAAACCCGGCGACAGCGTTGAAGTCGGCGCCAAAACCCTGCGCCTGACCCGCGTACTAACCTTTCTCCCGGATGAAGCCGGTGACTTTTACAGCCTGACGCCGCATCTGCTGATGCACCTGGACGACCTGGCCGCCACCGGCGTGGTGCAACCGGGCAGCCGCGTGCGTTATCAGGAGCTGTGGCGCGGCAAGGCTGATGCCTTGGCGCAGTATCGCCAGAGCATCACGCTTGCGCCCAACCAGCGCCTGGAAGATGCCAAAGATGGCAATCGCCAGGTCGGCAGCGCCCTAGGCCGCGCCGAACGCTATCTGAACCTCGCTAGCCTGGCCGCCGTGCTACTGGCCGGGGTGGCCGTGGCCCTTTCGGCAGCACGCTTTGCCGCCAGGCGTTTCGATGCGAGCGCACTGCTGCGCTGCCTGGGCCTGTCCCGTAACCAGGCACTCGGCCTGTTCAGCCTGCAACTGGCGCTGCTGGGAATTACGGCCAGCCTGATCGGCGCGTTGCTGGGCTGGCTGGCCCAGCTTGCATTGTTCAATATGCTGCAGGACCTGCTCCCAGCGCAGATTCCGCCTGGCGGCCTGTGGCCTGCGCTGGCCGGCATGGCCACCGGACTGGTCGCCCTCGCAGGCTTTGCCTTGCCGCCGCTGGCGGCACTCGGCCGTGTGCCGCCATTGCGCGTTCTGCGCCGCGATCTGCTGCCGGTGCCTGCCAGCTCCTGGCTGGTATATGGCGCAGCCTTGCTGGCACTCGGCTTGATCATGTGGCGCTTGAGCCTCGACCTGCAGCTGACTTTCGCCCTACTCGGCGGCGGCCTTGTTACCGCGCTGCTGCTCGGTGGATTGCTGCTGCTCGGCCTGCAGAGCCTGCGCCGCATGCTGGCCGGCGCTTCGCTGCCCTGGCGATTGGGATTGGGCCAATTGCTGCGTCACCCACTGGCTGCAGCCGGGCAATCGTTGGCTTTCGGCCTGATCATTCTGGCCATGGCGCTGATCGCCTTGCTGCGTGGCGAGCTGCTCGACACCTGGCAGGATCAACTGCCTGAGAACGCGCCCAATCACTTTGCGCTGAATATCCTGCCGGCAGACAAAGACGCCTTCGCCGCTCGCCTTAATGAACTATCACCGCACCCCGCACCATTGTTCCCCGTGGTGCCCGGTCGACTGGTGATGATCAATGGCGAACCGGTAAGACAGATCGTCAGCAAGGAATCCCAGGGCGAGCGCGCGATTCGCCGCGACCTAAGCCTGACATGGGCCGAGGATTTGCCAGCGGATAACAACTTGATCGCCGGTAACTGGTGGACGGATGCCAATACCAGCGAATTACCGGGCGTATCGGTGGAGTCCGAACTGGCCGAAAGCCTGCAACTGAAACTCGGCGACCGCTTGAGCTTCAGCGTCGGCGGCCTTAACCGAGATGCGGTGGTCAGCAGCCTGCGTGAAGTGGACTGGAATAACTTCCAGCCCAACTTCTATATGATCTTCCAGCCCGGCACCCTGCAGGATCTACCGGTCACCTACTTGACCAGTTTCTACCTGCCGCCGCAGTACGAAAAGCAACTGGTTGAGCTGTCGCGTGCCTTCCCGGCCGTGACCTTGCTGCAGGTCGAGGCGCTGCTGGAACAACTGCGCAGCATCCTCGCCCAGGTCACCCTGGCCATCGAGTTTGTCCTGCTGTTCGTGCTGGCGGCCGGCCTTGCTGTGCTGTTCGCCGGGCTGCAAGCCACCCTGGATGAACGCATTCGCCAAGGCGCTCTGCTGCGCGCGTTGGGTGCCGAGCGCAAGTTGCTGATCAAGGCCCGTCGTGCGGAGTTCGGCCTGCTTGGTGCCTCCAGCGGGCTGCTGGCGGCTTTTGGCTGTGAGCTAATCAGCTTTCTGCTCTATCGCTTTGCCTTCGACCTCACCTGGCAACCGCACCCCTGGTTGCTCTTGCTGCCGTTGATTGGTGCGCTGCTGGTCGGTACGGCAGGCGTTCTCGGCACGCGCCGCGCCTTGAATATCAGCCCGCTGACGGTGCTGCGCGAGGGCTGATAGACTCGCGCACCACCTTTCTCAGCCGTCCGAGAACCAGTTTAGTGTCTTGCGAGCTAGAGTCCTGCAAGGCGCTACGTTAGTAACAGCCTCAGGCTGGTCCAAGCGGCAAGGAAGCGGAGTGTACTTTTGTACATGAGCATTTCGAGACGCCGCGTCCCGGCCTGTTTTTAACGCAGCAGGGCCGACGCGCAGCAGACGTTAAATAGGTTCTTATGAGTCGCTACCGCCCACCCCGCTCCGCCGGCACTGCCCTGATCACCCCCGAGGGCGAGGCCCGCATGCGCGCCGAGCTACATGAGCTGTGGCATGTACGCCGCCCACAGGTCACCCAGTCCGTCAGTGAAGCTGCAGCCCAGGGCGACCGTTCGGAGAATGCCGAATACACCTACGGCAAGAAGATGCTGCGCGAAATCGACAGCCGCGTACGTTTTCTGACCAAGCGCCTGGAAAACCTCAAGGTGGTCAGAGCCCGGCCCAGCGATCCAGACAAAGTCTACTTCGGCGCCTGGGTCACCCTGGAAGATGAGGACGGTGCTGAATCGCGCTACCGCATCATCGGCCCGGACGAGCTGGACCTGAAAAATAACCTGATCAGCATCGACTCGCCCCTGGCACGCGCCCTGATCGGCAAAAGCCTGGACGCCGAAGTACGGGTACAGACGCCAACTGGCGAGAAAACCTGGTACATCGTCGCGATCGACTACCTGTGACCGAGCCAAGCATGCCCTCCGCCCCAGAGACCTCATCCCAGCAAGCCTGCCTTGAGTGGGATGAGCAAGGCCAGCCGCTGTCCAGCCAATTCGCCGACGTGTACTTCTCCAACGAGAACGCGCTGGCCGAAACCCGCTACGTGTTTCTCGCCAACAACCAGTTGCCGGAGCGCTTCGCCGCGCTGACGGCCAATCAGCAGTTGGTCATTGGCGAAACCGGCTTCGGCACCGGATTGAACTTTCTTTGTGCCTGGCAGCTGTTTGAACAGCACGCCGTAACGGGCGCCCGCCTGCACTTTGTCAGCGTGGAAAAATACCCGCTGCACAAGACCGATCTGAAACGTGCGCTGGCGCTGTGGCCAGAGCTTGCACCCTACGCGGAGCAGTTGCTGGCGCAATACGTGGCGCTGCATCCGGGCTTTCAGCGTTTGGTATTTGCGGGCGGGCATATCGTCCTTACCCTGCTGATTGGTGATGCGCTGGAGCTGTTCGGCCAACTGGATGCCAAGGTCGACGCCTGGTTTCTCGACGGCTTCGCCCCGGCGAAGAATCCGGATATGTGGACGCCGGAGCTGTTTTCCGAGCTTGCCAGGCTGTCCCACTCCAGCACCACTTTGGGCACCTTTACCAGCACCGGTTATGTACGCCGCCGCCTGAACGAGGCTGGCTTCAAGATGAAGCGCGTACCAGGGCTGGGAAAAAAATGGGAAGTGCTAAAAGGCGGCTTTATCGGTACAGCTGAAACAGCCGAAAAGCCCTGGTTTGCCCGCCCACAGCAGCCGGTTGGCGAGCGCAGCGCACTGGTGATCGGCGCAGGCCTTGCCGGTTGCGCCACTGCCGCCAGCCTGGCCCAGCGCGGCTGGCAGGTCACCCTACTGGAGCGGCACGGCGCCATTGCCCAGGAAGCCTCGGGCAACCCGCAAGGGGTGCTCTACCTCAAGCTCTCGGCCCATCACACCACGCTGTCACGCCTGATCGTCAGCGGCTACGGCCATACCCGCCGGCTACTGGAACAGCTGCATAAAGGCACGGACTGGGACAACTGCGGCGTGCTGCAACTGGCCTTCGATGTCAAGGAAGCGCAACGCCAGGCACAGCTTGCTGCTGCCTTCCCCGCCGACCTACTGACAAACCTGGACAGAAGCGCCGCCGAAGCCAAAGCCGGCATAACCCTGCCCGCTGGCGGCCTTTTCTACCCCGATGCGGGCTGGGTGCATCCACCGGCGCTGTGCGCACTGCTGAGCCAGCAGCCGAACATCCAACTGCGACTGCATCAGGAGGCGCTGGAGCTGCGCCGTGACGGTGATAACTGGCAAGCCTGGAATGACAAGCAGCTGCTGGCTAGCGCCAGCGTGGTTGTGTTGGCCAGTGCCGCCGAGATCAAAGGGTTTACCCAAAGCGCAGACTTGCCGCTTAAACGCATTCGCGGGCAGATCAGCCGCCTGCCCGCGACGGCGGCCAGCCGCGCATTAAGTACAGTGGTGTGCGCCGAAGGTTATGTCGCCCCGGTACGCCAGGATGAACATACCCTCGGTGCGAGTTTCGATTTCAACAGTGACGATCTGACGCTGAACAGCGCCGATCACGCGAGCAACCTGCATCTTCTGGAAGAGATATCGCCAGAGCTGGCCAACCGGCTTAACGTCGCCGCGCTGAGCCCAGAGCAACTGCAGGGCCGTGCAGCGTTTCGCTGTACCAGCCCGGACTACCTGCCGATTGTCGGCCCGTTAGCCAACGCAGCTGCCTTTGCCGAAGCTTATGCAGTACTCGGCAAGGACGCCCGCCAGGTGCCGGAAACGCCCTGCCCTTGGCTGGATGGCCTGTATATCAATAGCGGCCACGGCTCACGCGGGCTGATCACCGCACCGCTGTCCGGCGAGCTGATCGCCGCCTGGCTCAACGATGAACCGCTGCCAGTGCCTGCCGATGTGGCGCAGGCCTGCCACCCCAACCGCTTCGCATTGCGGGCGCTGATCCGCAACAAGGCTTAACCCGGCGCGCCTGTCAGCAGGCGCGCGTACGGGTCAACCGCGCAGACTCAAACGCCAGGCGCGGTGGATTTTCGCGTTACGGGCGAAATCTGGATCCAGAGTCGATACACTGATTTCTTCCACTTGATACCGCGCGGCCAAGCTCTCATCGAGCTCAAACTTGCGGAAGTTATTGGAGAAATACAGCACCCCATCTTTGGTCAGGCGGGCCATGGCCAGGTCGAGCATCTGCACATGGTCGCGCTGCACGTCGAAGATGCCTTCCATGCGTTTGGAGTTGGAGAAGGTCGGCGGGTCAATAAAGATCAGCTCGTATTCGCCACGGTCTTCGGCCAACCAGGCCATCACGTCGCCCTGCTCCAGACGGTTCTTGTCGGAGAAGCCATTGAGCGACAGGTTGCGCCGCGCCCAGTCCAAGTATGTCTTCGACAGGTCAACGCTGGTGGTGGTGCGCGCGCCGCCCTTTGCCGCATGCACGGTCGCGGTGGCGGTGTAGCAGAACAGGTTGAGGAAGCGCTTGCCGGCGGCCTCTTTCTGAATACGCAGACGCAGCGGACGGTGATCGAGGAACAGGCCGGTGTCCAGGTAATCGGTGAGGTTGACCAGTAGCTTTACGCCGCCCTCGCTGACTTCCATAAACTGGCCTTGGGTGGCCTGGCGCTGGTACTGCTTGGTGCCGCTCTGGCGCTCGCGGCGCTTGATCACCACCTTGCTTTTGTCGACACCCAGCGCCTGCGGAATCGCGGCAATAGCGTCAAACATACGCGCCCTGGCTTTCTCCGGATCAATGGACTTGGGCGCGGCATATTCCTGCACGTGCACCCAATCACCATACAAATCCACCGCCATGGAATATTCCGGCATGTCGGCGTCGTACAGGCGGTAGCATTCAACGCCTTCCTTACGCGCCCATTTGCCCAGCTGCTTGAGATTCTTCTGCAGGCGGTTGGCAAACATCTGGCCGCCTTCGCTCAGGCGCGCCTGTTCGACCACCGGAGCAGGTGCAGCCGCCGGTTTGATAGGGTTGCCGTTCTTGTTGTACTGGCGCTCCACCGGTTCAAGCGGCGCCTTATCGGCCTCAGCCTGTTCACGCTCGCGTTCACGCTGCTCAGGCGTACGGCGCTCACCGGTGACGAACTGCTCGGGCTGCACCTTGATCAGCAGCAATTTGCACGGCAACGCGCCGTTCCAGAAGGCGTATTGCTTGTGGCTGCGAATACCCATGCGCTTGCCCAGGTCCGGCGCGCCGGTAAACACCGCCGCCTCCCAGCCCATGCAAGCCTGACGCAGACGTTCGCCGAGGTTCTGGTAGAGATACAGCAAGCTGGCTTCATCACCCAAGCGCTCGCCGTAGGGTGGATTGCAGATCACCAAGCCTTTCTGGCTCTGATCCGGGCGCGGCTCGAAGGTCGCCACTTCGCCCTGATAGACCTTGATCCAATCGCTCATGCCGGCACGCTCGATGTTATTGCGCGCCGGCTGAATCAGCCGTGGGTCGGCTTCATAACCGCGAATCCACAGCGGTGGTTTGGCCATGCCCGCTGCTGCGCGCTCTTCGGCCTCGGCATGCACTTTCTTCCACAAGGCTGGCACGTGGCCCAACCACTTGCTGAAGCCCCATTGCTCACGGGTCATATTCGGCGCGATATCGGCGGCGATCATCGCGGCCTCGACCAAGAAGGTGCCAACACCGCACATCGGGTCAGCCAGTGCGCCGCCTTCTGCCGCGATACGCGGCCAACCGGCGCGGATCAATACGGCGGCGGCGAGGTTTTCCTTCAGCGGTGCAGCGCCCTGCTGCAGGCGGTAACCGCGCTGGTGCAGGCTATGGCCAGAGAGATCGAGAGACAGAATCGCCTCACCGCGATCCAGACGCAGGTGCACCCGTAGGTCGGGGTTGATCTTGTCCACCGAAGGCCGCGTACCGTCTTTCAGGCGCAGCTTGTCGACGATGGCATCCTTAACCTTCAACGCACCGAAATGGGTGTTGTCGATGCCTGAGCCGTTACCGCTGAATTCCACAGCCAAGCTGCCGGTGGATTCCAGGTGCTCAAACCAATCAACCTCCAGCACGCCTTCGTAAAGACTCTGGGCGTCCTGAACGCTGTATCGCTTGAGCACCAGCAGCACACGGTTGGCCAAACGCGACCAGAGGCACAGACGGTAGGCGGTTTCCATGTCAGCCATGCCACGGATGGCCGAGGTGTGCTCACGTGCCTCTTCAAGGCCGAGGCTGCTGGCTTCTTCAAGCAGCAAGCCTTCGAGGCCTTTGGGGCAGGTGAGGAAGAGTTCGTAACGATCCGACATGGGAGTTTCCAGTGCCTAAGGCAATCAACGGCGCACCGACAAATCGGCACGGCCAAAATAAGTGACGAAGCGCCTAAGCGCGACCCTTCGTCGGAATAAACAACAGTCTCAATCGCAATTCATTCGCGATAGCACAACACCAGCACACCTGACGCATACGCCCACAGCATAGGCGTTACAGCGAAAAAACAGGGCATCCAACGCAATGCCTTATGGCACGACCCTCAAAAACGTTACGGCCTTATGACGAAACGGTCATTCACAGGCACCCGCGCATTGGTTAGAAATCTACCCAGGCCAGCACTGCAACGGTGCTGGCAAGGAGGCTCGCGACGCCGGCAGCGGACTCCGTAGGCAGAACGTTTCTGCCTGACCTTGCTTCAAGGTCTAAGGGACATAACAGTCAACATTGAGGGCTACACCCTATGAGAAGACTTAAGCGTGATCCGTTAGAAAGAGCTTTTTTGCGCGGCTATCAATACGGCATCAGTGGTAAATCCCGCGAACTCTGTCCATTCACCCTCCCCTCTGTCCGCCAAGCCTGGTTAAACGGCTGGCGCGAAGGCCGCGGTGACAATTGGGACGGCATGACCGGCACCGCCGGCATCCATCGACTCAACGAACTTCACGCTGTCGGCTGATTCAGGAACCTACCGACTCACCATGCGCGCTCCATCCGAGCGGCGGGCGCGAGCCCAGGGGCTCCTTTAGGGAGCCCTTTTTATTGCCTGCCCTCCATGAGCGGCAAACCTTCTGGCCATCGCTACGCGACGTTTAAAATGGCTCCCGGCCATTTTTATTGTTTACGACTTGCCCGGTAGCGCAGCAATCGCATCGACCGCTTCGCGAATCAATGCTGGGCCTTTGTAGATAAAGCCGGAGTAAATCTGCACCAGGCTAGCACCGGCGGCGATCTTCTCAGCCGCATGCTTGCCTTCGGTAATCCCGCCCACGGCGATGATCGGTAAACGCCCTTTCAACTCGCTGGCCAGCACTTGCACAATATGCGTGCTCTTCTCACGTACCGGCGAGCCAGACAATCCACCTGCCTCGTCAGCACACTCCAAACCATGCACACCTTCACGGCCCAGCGTGGTGTTGGTGGCGATCACTGCATCCATGCCGGCTTCAACCAGCGCATTGGCAACTTCGATGGTTTCTTCATCACTCATGTCCGGCGCGATCTTGATCGCCAGCGGCACACGCTTACCGTACTGTGCAGCCAGATCTTCCTGACGCTTACGCAGGGCTTCGAGCAATTGCTTGAGCGAGTCGCCAAACTGCAGGCTGCGCAAGCCTGGGGTGTTTGGCGAACTGACGTTAACGGTGACGTAGCTGGCGTGCTGATAGACCTTGTCCAGGCACAGCAGGTAGTCATCCACGGCGTTCTCGACCGGCGTATCGAAGTTCTTGCCGATATTGATGCCCAGCACGCCCTTGTATTTGGCTGCCTGCACACGGGCCAGCAGGTGATCGACGCCGTGGTTGTTGAAGCCCATGCGATTGATGATCGCCTCAGCTTCAGGCAGACGGAACAAACGTGGCTTGGGGTTACCCGGCTGCGGCCGTGGCGTCACGGTCCCGATCTCAACAAAACCGAAGCCCAGCTGAGCAAAACCATCGATGGCGTCGCCGTTTTTGTCCAAGCCAGCCGCCAAACCGACTGGGTTGGAGAATTCCAGCCCCATCACCTTGACCGGCAGCGCAGCTGGGCTCTTGGTCAGTAAACCGTTAAGCCCCAGACGACCGCCGGCACCGATCAAGTCGATGGACAGTTCATGGGAGGCTTCAGGGGAAAGTTTGAACAGCAGCTCGCGGGCCAGGGTATACATGGGCAGGCTTAGCTCGATAAAGTTACAAAGGTCGCGATTATAGCCGGCTGCGCCCCTGATAGGCGAGGCACACGGTGCTGTCAGCCCAAGCGGCGTAGGCTGAGTAACTCACCGGCCGCGCTGAACTCGAGCTCGAAGGAACCATAGACACCGTCATGGGTCAGAAATGGCCGAAAATGGTGAGCCGGCACACTGACACTCCGTCCATCGCGACTTTGCACTAATATCCGGTTGGCACGCCCTTGATAGACCACACGTAAGCGCTCGGCCGATAACGCAATATCAAACACCAGACTGGGCATGGAGGCACCTTTGCAACTGACTGCAGCAATCTTGCCATACGCCGCGTGCCGGCCCGGTAAAAAATGGCTGGGAGCTATTTTTTACCTCGCGCAGCGACAGTCCGAAGCGTGGCCTCCCGGAATGGCAGGCCATAAAAAACCTGTCGGCATGGCCGATAATGCCTGTGCAGGGCTGCGTGGGCTCTGCCAAACTGGCAATGGTGATTTCGGAGTTCGTACCTGGCTATGAGTCTGTCTGAGCAGCCTTCCACCCTCAGCTCACGCCTCGGTGCCTTAGCGCAACGACTAGGTCTTATCGGCCGTGGACAACGCCAGATACTGGAGCGCGCCAGCCAGCTGCGCCTGCCTTTTAGCCCTCTACCGCAAGTGCGTGACAGCATCTGCTGGCAAGACGGCCCACAGCTACACCGTCTGATAGACCTGCCCCGCAGCGCACTCTCAGGCCCAGTCCAGGAAGACAAAGCGCAAGCTCACGCCATGCTGGTGCGAGTGATTGAAGCGCAAGAACAGCAATTGACCTCGTTCGACCTGCGCATGATCGATGGCCTATCGACCTGCAATCCTCAGCAAGCCTGCCATACCAGCTTTGAAGTCTTCGCTGCCAGTGAACCGTGCCGCCAAGTGCGCATCATCAGTTACAAAGACTTCGTCAAAACCATTAGCTTGGCGCTACCGCGCTTTCTCGCAGGCGAACCCATCAACCTGCGCCAAGCCAGTTGGCGGGGGGAGCGAGTGTTCTGGACGGGTGAACACCACAGTGAATCCTTCGCCTGCGCCATCGCCTATGCACGCCGGCGTGAGCTGGAGGTTAACCTGCCGGCAGAACTCAGCCATTACCGACTGAGCGATAAAGGGCTCAGTAACCTGCAACAGCACTACCACGTACTGGGCATGCCCAATGCGGCCTGGAGCGACCCAGCTTTTATGGCGTTGCTATTGGACAACGGCCTGCCCTACGCGCGCCTATCCCTGCTGGGCGGCCCTGGCTCGCCCGAGTTTCTCCTGTTGCCCAAGCACTCAACTGAGGCCACAGCCCTTGGTGAAGGCCTGCGCCTGGCCGGTGCGCCGGATGTGGTGGGCTATTTAAAGCAATTGCAGGTGCAGCGCTAATTCCGCTGGCTTCTCCATTCTAAAAACATAAAAACCCGCTGCCTTTACGGCAGCGGGTTAATCATCTACACGCAGATCAGACCGTTACTTTGAGGCTGTCATCTCCCAACATCGCCGATATCACACCGGCAGCATCCATGGCGCCATAAGCGGCTTGCAGGTTGATCCCCTCCAACACAATAGTCTGACCTGTTCCGCCACCAGCTCCAGCATTAGCATCCACCGTTATCGTGGTGTTGGTGCTGAAGGCAAAGGTCAGGTACTGACCCAAACTGCCAGCTGTATCATCCTCACCGACCAGCAACTGAGACAGATCCAGTGAGTCAACGCCTTTAGCAAAGTCGGTCACCGTAGTGGTGCCTGTATTACCTAGCAGCCATTTAAAGGTGTCAGCACCCTGACCACCGGTCAGCGTATCGCTACCACCACTGCCAATCAGGATGTCGTCACCGTCAAGACCTACTAGCGAGTTGGTGCCGCTGGTGCCGGTCAAAACATCGCCAAAACGCGAACCGACAAGGTTCTCAATGGAGTTTAACGTATCCGAACCAGCGCCCCCGGTGTTCTGAGCTGTGCCAATACCCAAGTCCACCGTTACGCCGCTAATGGCATCGAAATACCCAGCAGTATCAGTACCCGAGCCACCGTTAAGGGCATCGTCGCCACTGCCTCCGACCAGCAGGTCGTTGTTGTTGTCTCCGTTGAGCTCATCGTTACCATCGTTGCCAATCAGGATGTCATTGCCATTACCACCATTCAGGGTATGAGCTCCGCTCAAGCCATCCACCAAAATGTCAGCACTGCTTGTGCCATCTAGATCGCCGCTGGTATCTCGAACTACCGACACAGATGCTGTGTCTCCGGACGAGCCATTGTTGGCCGTGTAGCTGAATAACCCTCCACTTGAGCCGGTATCACTGAAGCTCACCGCACCATAGGAGCCCGAGCCTGCGGAATGTGAAGCCGAACCACCACTGATCGAGCTGATAGCGCTCACATCCAACGGACCATCCGTATCGCTATCGTTCCACAGCAGCGACCATTCCGGGATATTGAAGGCCACATTACTGCCGACATTGCTCCGCACTGAATCGTCATTAGCGGTGGTTGAGTCAGCAGTAGCGTTAATGTTGATAGTCGCCGTATCGAGCGCGCTCAGTGCACCGCTACCCACTTGGCCTTCATCATTGATCATGAGTAAGAGTGTCGCAGCCAGGACAGGTGCATTGACGGCGCTGTAACTGATACTGCCGGCCGAGCCACCGCCCGTATCGATACCACCTAACAGGTTGTTCAGTTGCGTTAGCGTTCCTCTGAAGGTTACTTGCGAGGTCCCACTACCACTCAGATTAGTAACACCGCTATTGCCCGCAGAGACACTCAAAGTTCCCTGAGAAACGGCCAGAGTGACGGTCCTCAGCCCTGCTCCGCCATCAATATCCCCCACCGACATGCCAGTACCACTCAGCACCAAACTGCTGCCTTCTGTAGCGCTGTAACTGACATTAGTGATGGTTGCAGCCGGCGCATCATTGACAGGGGTCACATTGATGGTGAGTTGATTTGATGTCGGATCAAGGTCATTCCCGCCATTCGCAACCCCGCCGTTGTCACGCACCTGGAAGGTGATATTGGCGTAGCCATTGCCGTTGGCATTTGCGGCCGGCGTGAACACCAGCAAACCAAGATTGCCAACGGCGATCTCTGCAGGCACCGCGCCACCGTTATAGCTGAGCGAACCAGCGCCACTAAACGCGGTAATTTTCACCGACATCAAGCTGTCGCCATCCGAGTCGCTAAAGCCGAAGTCAGCACCGGAGAACACCTTACTGCCGTCTTCAAGCACGCTGAGAGTTGCATCGCTGCCACTGGGTGCCTGATTAACGTCGAGTATGGTCACCGTCAGGTTTGCACTGGAAGGGTCGCCGTCTTTGTCCAGGATGGTGTAGGTAAATACCTCATTGGTGTTGGCAGTGACCGATACCGGGGCTACATAGCTCCAGGCGCCGGTGGCGAAGCTGAAACTCAGCTTGCCGCCCATAGCGGTTGTGATGTTGCTTAGTGAGTTGCCCGCAATGTTTGGTCCACTGCTGGGGTCGATAATGGCGCCGCCGTCCCACACATAGGTAATGCCGTTGATTGAGATGGACTGAATCCGGCCAGCGCCATCGGCACCGAACGCATCATCATCACCACCGCCCACCGCATTGTTGTTGCCCAGCAGCACGTTGCCACTGACATCGCCGCCGGCGATCTGATCCAGCAGGGTGTCGATCAGGTCATCAAAATCAGCAACCAAGATCGGAGCGCCGCTGCCATCCAGATCGACGTCCTGCAAACGGGCATTGTTGATGCCATCGCCGACACCAATAGTGGTGACGTTAATGCCATTGCTATCAACAAAGTTATTCCAGGCAGTCGCCGTGGCATCGCTCAATGAGTTACCACCAGTGCCGGTCTGCTGGTTGGGGTTGCCATCACTGATAAAGAATACTTGATTGCTCCAGCCCGAGATGGGGCTGTAAACCGCCATGGTTTCCTGAATACCATCCGTGAAGTCCGTGTTACCACTGAACGGACGACTGGCGATGATGCTGTCGACCTGCGCATTAAAGGCCGCCAGCGTGGTTACCGGGGCATAGGCCAGCGAGTCCGAGGAGAACGCCACGACAGTAACTTTCACATCGCCACTGGTGCCGTTAAAGAGCGCCTGACCAGCCGCCTTAACCGCATTCATCATGGTGTTGAATTCGCTGTTGCTAATGCTGCCGCTGGAGTCCAACACAAAGGCGACGTTGAAATCCTCACCGCTGCCTTCGACTACCGAGGCGGAATCGTTCTGCGCCAACGGCGTATCGTCGTCGACGTTGATCGCCAAGGTGCCAGTAGCGGTATCGCCATCCTTGTCAGTGACTTGATAGGTCAAGTTAAAGGACTGGTTGTTCTCCGCGTTGCCCGTGGCATGCTGGATCGCTGCGTTCTGTGTCACGGTGTAGGCACCGGTGGCGCTGTTCATGGTTACAGTCAGCACCAAGGACGCACCCTGACTGATCAGCAACGAGCCCCCAGGGCCTGCTGCAAAAGTGAAGCCGCTGGGAGCACCGCTGGTCTGCCATTGCACGGTACCTGCGCCGTCTGCACCGAAGTTGAGGCTGAGCGTACCGCTGGTATTGACCGAGTTTGGACTGTCATCACCAGTACCGCTCGGGATGCCATTGGCCAGCGCATCATCGTCCAACTGAACCGTGGCATTGCTGCTGGTGGTAGGGCCATCATCTTTAAAGCTGATAGCACCACCCAGGTTTACAGTGGTTACGGCGACATCCCCGTCGCCATCCGTAACGGTAGCGCTCAGCTTCACCAAGCCATCGGAAGCAAGGCTGGATTCCTGATCGGCCGTGGTGTTCGGCGTATGCATAATCGACCGCTGCTGATCCAGTGTGACCTGACCGCTCGCATTTACCGACACGGTGAAAGAAACACTACCGGCAACACCGCCTACACGGCCCACGATCACACCGGCCTCGTTGTACAACAGGATATTGCTGCCGCTGGCAGAGTCATCCAAACCACTGTCGACACCAGATGCACTGACACTCAGGCTATAGACCGTAGTACCTGCACCATCCGCACCGTAGTTAGCACTGAACAAGCCACCAAAATTGGCAGTGGCATCACTCAGCAGGTCACTTTCATCTACTTGCAGGCTGTTATTAGCAGGGGCTGCGGCACTGACACTAGGACCGTCGTCATCGAAGGCAACTTTGCCGCCTAGATCCAGTATCTGACTGGCGGTTGCAGTATCGCCGTCACCGTCAGTGATGGTGGCGGTGGCTTTCAAACCAACCAGGTTGCTCGCAAGTACGGCTTCTTGTGCGCTGTAGTTGCTGGTTGCGCCATCTGGGTTATGGTCGATCTCCTTGAGCTGGGTCAGCGTCACTTGCCCGGTGCCATTCACCGACAAGGTGAAGACACTGTTGCTGGCATTCACGCCTGCCTCGCTCGCGGAGGTAGAGCCGGTAATCACCCCAGCGTTCTCATAGAGGTAGATCGTTGCCCCATCGCTGCTCAAGCCAGACGAAGCTCCTTCTGGCGCAATCAGGGTCATGCTGTAAGCGGTTACAACCGCACCCGCGCCATCTGCGCCATAACTTGATGCAGTGATAGAGAACGCCGAGCTGAAGCTTGCGCTGTCTGTATCTGACGCCGTGCCGAGAGTCTGAGAATCCTGGGTGTTGAGCACCGGTACAGGGCTGGTGCCAAAGCCCAAGCTGATACTAGGACCGTCATCATCGAAGGCCACCTTGCCGCCCAGATCCAGTACCGCGCTATCAACGTGCGTATCACCATCATAGTCAGTGATGCTCGCCTTACCGGTAAGCCCAACCAAATTGGAAGCCAGAATAGCTTCCTGTACATCGTAATTACTGGTGGCACCACCTGGATTGTGATCAATTTCAGCGAACTGACTGAGAGTCACCAGCCCAGCGCCATTAACCATCAGGGTGAACACGGTGTTGCTGGCATTTACCCCTGCTTCGCTACCCGCAGTCGAACCAGTAATGACGCCACCGCTTTCATACAATTTGACGGTGAGGTTGTTACTGCTCATGCCAGATAGAGCACCTTCAGCAACCAGCAGGCCGAGCGAGTAGCTCCACGACACGACGCCAGGACCGTCAGCACCATGATTTGAAGCCGCCGAGAAGGCGCCGCTGAAATTAGTGCTCGCAGTGTCGGTATTCGTTCCGATGGTTTGTGCATCTTGAGTATTGAGCCCTGCCGGCAGCTGGCCACTCAAGCTTGCATCAACCAACGGGATATCATCTTCGACATGGATCAGGAAGCCACCAGACAACACCAGTGGGTTAACCCCATTGCTGGCCAACAGAATGCTGCTGAAGTCCAGCGTCAACAATTGCGCGTCATTGCTGCCATCAAGTGGATGATCTAGGGACTTGTCCAGATTGAACGTGTAGTCGCCATTACTGGCCACCTGCAAGGTGAACACCACAGGGCCCGTTGCACCCGCTTTAGCGGTCAGGGTATCGCCGAGCACACTGTAGACCAACGCCACACCGCCTGAACTGGCAGGCGTAATACCACCAAGAGCCGCTGGCGTAGTCGACAGGGTGAACTGCGCACCGGCATCCGGCCCCACCACCAGCGACGCCACCGAACCAGTGGCAACATCGGTCACTGAATCTGGGTCAATGATGCCAGTAGGCAGGTTATCTTCATCGACGTAGCCTTCAACGGGGCTGCTGTCTTCGACATAAACCGTCAAGGTAGCAGTCGATGGGTCGCCGTCCTTGTCCACGATGCTGTAGGTGAAGGTCTCAGTTTTATCACCCAGCACATTCGAGGGGGCCTGGTAGGTCCAAGCGCCCGTGCTGAAGTTGAAATCGAGCGTGCCACCTTCAGGAGTCGCTATATCAGTCAGCTGGCTACCAACAATATTCGGCCCGCTGCTTGGATCGATAACGCCAGCCCCATCCCATACATACGTAATGCCATTGATCACGATGGATTGGATGTAGCCCGGGCCATCGGCACCGAAACTATCATCGTCACCGCCACCTACAGCGTTGTCGCTGCCAAGCAGGACATTGCCGCTGACTAAAGCGCCAATTTGACCCAGCAAGGTATCGATAAGGTCATCGAAGTTACCCACAAGAATCGGTGCGCCAGCACCATCCAGATCGACATCCTGCAGCCGCGGCAGATTAATACCATCGCCCACCCCAATGGTGGTGACATTAATACTGTTGCTGTCGACGAAGTTATTCCAGGCAGCGGCAGTCCCATCATCCAGGGAATTGCCACCAGTACCCGTTTGTTCATTCGGGTTGCCGTCACTGATAAAGAACACTTGGTTGCTTGCGCCCGAAACAGGCACATAAGTCGCCATGGTTTCCTGAATGCCGTCAGTGAAATCAGTACCGCCGTTGAACGGACGATTGGCAATGATGCTGTCGACCTGTGCATTAAAGGCGGCCAAGGTGGTCACTGGCGGGTAAGACACTGAGTCAGAGGAGAACGCCACGATAGTGACTTTCACATCACCGTTGGTGCCATTAAAAAGCTCCTGTCCCGCCGTTTTCACCGCATTCATCATCGTGTTGAATGCACTGTTGCCAATGCTGCCACTTGAGTCGAGTACAAAGGCAACGTTGAAGTCTTGGTCTTGGCTGGCCGCCACGCTGGCGACGTCATTGCGAGCTAACGGGGTGTCATCGTCGACATTGATCGACAACGTACCCTCAACCTTGTCACCGTCCTTGTCGGTTACCTGATAGTTCAGAGTAAAGGCCTGGTTGTTCTCCAAATCAGCATTGGCATGCTGGATAGGTGCGTTCTGAGTGACGGTGTAAGCACCGCTAGCGGTATTCAGCGTCAGCGTCAGCACTGTGGTAGCGCCTTGCTTCACCAACAGTTGTGAGCCATCCGGGCTTGCCTGATAGGTGAAGCCGCCCGGTGCTCCGGAATCCAGCCATTTCACGGTACCGGCACCGTCAGCACCGAAGTTCAGCCCCAGCGTACCGCTGAAGTTTAGTGCGTCAACGTCATCATTCGTGCCGCCCGGGATACCGTTGGCAAGGGCGTCGTCGTCGAGTTGCACCAAGCTATTCGGTAGCACACTTGGGCCGTCATCTTTAAAGCTGATGACCGTACCAATATCAAGGCTGGCGCTGGCCTGGTCACCATCACCATCGGTTACGACGGCATTCAAGCTGACATGCCCCGCGCCAAGGAACTTGGCCTCGTCAGGATCACCCGTTGGGTGAACAATGGCTCGCAGTTGATCCAGCTTGACCGTGCCAGCGGCATCAACACTCAAGGTAAACACCAACTGATTGCTACCCGAGGTACGCCCTTCGATAACCGTACCATTCAAGCTGAGCACTACCGACTGGTTGGTCTCGGTATCCACCAACCCCGAATTGGCATTCTGCACGGCCAGCTTATAGGTCAGGCTTTGCAGGCCATCAGCCCCAGGCTGCACGTTGAAAACACCACTGAAATTAGCAGTGGCGTCTATAGGGAAGGCCGACTCATCGACCTGCAGTGCAGAACCCCAGGTGACATTGGTGCCGACATCGTTGTAGTCGTAATCCGAGGTGAGTGTTTTGTCCTCCCAGTTCTGATTGCCCGCGTTGCCGGTGTCCTGCAAATGCGATCCGCCAGGATTCAGGCTGGCATCACTGAACAGCACATTGGCACCGTCTGCCCCCACAAGCGGCACACCACCCAGCTGAGCCTGCCACTGACCGGCGACAAACTCGAAGGTCACAATCGAGCCGTTAGCCAGGCCTGGATTGGCTCCGCCATTAGGGATGATAAAGAAGCCGGTATTGGCTGGATCCAGGCCACTGAGATCAGCCACATCGCCAACCGACTGATCATGTACGTTGGCCCAAATCACTTTACCGTCTAGCGGTGAACCGTCTGGCGCCTTGTTGTAGTAACCATAGGAGTTGCTAAAGCCCGCATCGGTGCCCTGGAAGGTGACAAAGGAAGTCACACCAATATTCCCGGCCTGAATGGTCGGGGTATCGTCATCGATCGTCACAACCAATGAACCAGTAGCCGAGTCGTTATCACCGTCAGTCACCGTGTAACCGATGTTTAGGGTGATATCGTCTTCGGTGCCGCTCACGGGGTGCATCAGCGGCTTCAACAAGTTGATGGTGTAGGCGCCGCTGGCTGGGTCAGTGAGCACCACTGTCAGCAATGCCCCGCGGAGAGAGCTGATCGTCAGGGTATTGGAGGGGGCATCCCAGCTGGATGTCACGGCCTCCGAACCCAAGTTCAGCGGACCGCTGAGCGCGATGGATTTGAGGCCATCGGCACCGGCATTGAATGCCAAATTCCCACGGGTGCTGGTAGCAGCGCCGGCAACATCGCCTGGCCCGCCATTGATGCCACCGGCAAGGCCTTCGTCATCAAGAACAACCGCTGCGGTTACCTGGCCGGCAGTTGGAGCATCATCTTCGAAACGAATCACATGGCCGATATCGACCTTGTCGACCGCCACATCGCCGTCGCCATCAGTAACGGTCAGCACTGCTTTGATTTTGCCACTGAGGCTAAGCGATTCGTCTGCGTTGCTGCCATCCGGATGCTTAAGCGAGATGTACTGCGCAACACTCAGCGTGCCGTCACTGCCAATGGCTACGGCAAATGCGGCCTTGCCAATATCGGCGCCGCCATCAATACGGCCGACGACCAGATCACCTTCGACATGCAGACGGATAGTGAAGCCGTCTGTAGTTTTCAGCCCTGAGTCCATGCCATTGCCGCCTTGCAGGGCCAGGCTAAGAACTGTTGCTGCACCCTCTTCATCTTGGCCAACACTGCTACCCGCAACACTGACGACCGCACCACTGCTTTGCGCGTAGCCGACTGGATCCAGATCAGTACCCGGTGTACCGACCGCAGCGAAGAGTGCTGACAGATCAGCAACATCGTTGTCGTTGGCATCCCCCGGAATGAGTGGAGTGGCGACTGCATTTTGCAGCCCGGCAGACTCATCGTAAGTAACCCCGGCATTTCTTACCAGGCTGATATTCGCGGTGGGGCCGTCATCCTCGAAACGGATCACGCTACCAATATCGACCTTATCGACCGCTACATCGCCGTCGCCATCAGTGACCGTCACAACCGCCTGAATCTTGCCCGCCAGACTGACGGCTTCATCAAAGCTGCTGCCATCAATCGGATGCTCAAGCGACACATACTGAGCCACGCTCAGCGAACCGTCGGCACCGATAGCAATAGCAAATGCGGCCTTGCCGGCATCTGCACCACCCACGATGCGACCAACGATCAATGCGCCCTCAAGATGCAAAGTAATGCTGTAACCACTGGTGGTACGCAGGCCGGAATCATCGCCATTGCCGTTTTTCACCACCAAGCTCAGCTGGACAGTCGCACCCTCTTCGTCCTCACCGTAACTGCTACCCAGGGTAGTTACTACGGGAGTTGCACTCTTGGCAAAGCCAGTCGGGCTGATGTCTGTACCTTTGTTGGCAACGCCATCAAATACCGACAGGTAAGCCACATCATTGTCCGTAATATCGCCCAGTGCCCAGGTGTTCCAGAAGTTCTGCAAGCCAGCGCTTTCATCGTGGGTCACATCAGCCCAAGGGCCTTTGAGATTGATGTGCGCAGTGGGACCGTCATCTTCGAAGCGAATCGAGCTGCCAATATTGACCTTATCGACAGCCACGTCGCCGTCACCATCTGTCACTGTCAGCACTGCCTGCACTTTGCCGGCCAGGCTTACGGCTTCGTCATAACTGCTGCCGCCAATTGGATGTTCCAGCGATACGTACTGCGCAACGCTGACTGTGCCATCCGCGCCAATGGCAACGGCAAAGGCGGCCTTGCCGGCATCCGGCCCACCGACGATACGCCCAACCACTAGATTGTTTTCGACATAGAGTTTGATGGCAAAACCAGCAGTGGTCGCCAGCCCAGAATCAGCCCCATTACCGCCGACAACTGCCAGGCTGAGCTGTGAAGTCGCCCCTTCCTGATCCTGCCCATAGCTGCTGCCGGCAGTCGAAACCAACGGACCATTGCTTTGCGCATAGCCTTTTGGAGAAAGATCACCGCCTCTGTTCACAACACTGTTGAACAGACTGGAGATGCCATTGACGTCGTTATCGTTGGCGTCCTCAGCTGGTGCTGGGGTGGCCGTGGCATTCTGCAAACCATGCGATTCGTCATGCACCACACGCACGCCATGCACAGATTTGATATTGGCAACAGGGCCATCGTCCTCGAAACCAATCACATGGCCGACGCTGACTTTATCCACCGCCACATCACCGTCACCGTCTGTCACGGTAACCACGGCCTTGATCTTGCCAGCCAGGGTTACCGCTTCGTCATAGCTGCTGCCACCAACCGGGTGTTCCAGCGACATGTATTGGGCAATGCTGATCGAGCCATCGGCACCGATGGCTACAGCAAAGGCTGCCTGTCCAGCGAAATCACCACTGGCAACACGGCCCACAACCAAGCCGTCTTCGAGGTAAAGATTGATGGGGGTACCATCGGTGGTTTTCAGACCAGAATCACTACCCGACGCACCTGTCAGTTCGAGGCTGAGGACCGTAGTGGCACCGGCAAAATCTGAACCGTAGCTGCTGCCAAATGTGCTCACGATGGGCGTCAGGCTACGTGCAAAGCCTGTAGGGTCGATATCACCACCCTTGTCAGCCACGCCATTGAATGCTGATACAAAGCTGACATCGTTGTCCCAATCACCCGGTTTCCACCAAGAGGTCAGGAAGTTCTGCAGCCCTGCGCTTTCATCATGGGTTACTTGTGCCCATGGACCTTTGAGGAATATGCAGGCTTGTGGGCCGTCATCTTCAAAGCCAATACGCGAACCCAATTCGACGATTGGAGAGGTTGCCGAATCGCCATCGTTGTCGAAGATCTTCACGGTCACGCCGATCAGACCTTCGCCAATAGCAGCCATGGTGTCGTGGTTATTACCGTCATCGCCATGATCAACAGCAGCATATTGGGTGACAGAGACCGCACCCGTGCTTGAGTTGATGCTGATGCGGAATACCACCAGACCGTCGTCGGCGATGCCAAGAATGTCGCCTGCGTCTGCACCATCACCGCCGACAAACGATAGCAAGATCGGGCCACCCGCCGTAGCGATAAGACCCGAGTCAGCGCCGTCTTCCGACAAGGTCAGGGAGAAGGTCCTGGCCTCAAGGTTTTCACCATCAGCACCTGGATCAACGGCCAGGGAAAAGATACTTTCCAAGTTAAAACTGGCGTAGCCAATAACGCCGGTTTCACTGCCTGAATAACTGGTTTCATCGTTATTTGACGCGTAGCCAGACTCATCTTTGGTCGAGCCACCGGTACCAACGGACTCATCGACGACCAGCAGCCCTCCCTGCTCAGAGATGTCAAAGCGTAGGATGCTGGGGCCATCGTCATAGACGGCAATTGTGAGTGGAACCGTTGGTGATACGTCACCATCGTTGTCAAACACACGAACAAAGAACGGGTCGAGCAGCTGATCATCAGCCCCAACCGTATCGGGAATGGAATGGTTGAGCGTGTTGTCGGCCAGGGTATACGTCCAGTTGCCGGCGGCATCAAACACTAGCTGCCCATAAACGCCCTGAACCACCCCACCGCCCTGCACGTTGACCCACACGCCGTCCTTATCCAGTACCTGAATGGCCGAGATACCGTCCGGTGAATTGATGATCAATGAGCCGGAGACATTTTCCGCGTTACTGCCTGGGTTCGAACCTGCCTGGCCATCCAAATTGTTTACTGCGTCGGGGTTGAGCGCTGCTTCCTCAACGACGCCTGGGCCTGTGATAACAGAGCCTTCCTGATCGAAGTAGATAATTTCAATTGTGGGCGAAGAGTCCGGCGCCTCATCAGCTACCACTGGCTCAGGATCGGGAAACTCCGGCCCTGTGCTCAGCCCTTCGGTTGGGAAGCCAATGATCGGATCAAGCGCACCGCCGGTTTCACCCAGCAGTACAAACGAATGACCGCCGCCCACACCACCAGCACCGCCGGCACCACCCGCACCTGGGCCAGCAGCGGTTGCTTCACCTTCAAGAGTCGGGTCGACGCCGGCCTCAATTGCGGCCTGCAATTGCTCAACGTCGGTCAAGTCGCCATCGCTCGGCGCTGCTGGAGGCGTTTCAGCGGTAGGGACTTGTGAATTGGAATTATCGGCGAGCATTTGCTCGTTGAGATTCAGGCTGCTGTCGCGGCCCAGAGTCAGTTGCTGCCCATTGCTCATGGCAACCGCAATAGATCCAGCGGCCCCAGTAACGATTTGTTCCCCCGCAAAAACTCGATCGCCTTCACTGAGCGGCCGACGCGTTCCGTCGCCAGCTACTGCATAGACTTCGCCGATAACTTGGCTGACGACACCAATCAAAGTAGCCATGATTCCATCCTCACTACAACTGCCGACCACCGCCGACACGTATGCCAAAAAAGGTCGAAATACCTTTCAAGGAGAGAACAAAACCACTGGCTGTTGAAACGACGTAACACTCAAAAACAATAACGACAAAAAACTGTCACCCTGACTCACGTCGCCCATTACACCAGCAAGATCCCGCCCCTATTTGCATCTGACCATCTGTTTTAGCCGCGCACGACACTTAAAAGCACGAAATGCAAGGCTTCTGGATGAAAACAATGTGCTGCTTTTATCAGTCTGCATAAGATTTTTTTCTTATATGGCTTGTAACAATTTTTTCTTAGCTACGCTGAAAAGTGTTCTTAGCTGTGATGTTACAGGCGGAGAGTAATCAACAAGACAAAAAAAGCCATTTTTTTGGCGACGGAATTAAGCAAGTCTTATAAGGAGAGTTTCCAGATGCGCGCACTCAACCCTCTATGGAGCAGTATCGTGCTGGCAGCGGTCTGTACCCAGGCACAAGGCATCACATTATCGGAGGCGATCCAGAGCACTCTGGACAACCATCCGGAGGTGCATGCCGGGGCCAATAGCCGCCTTTCATCGGATGAAGAAGTCAAAATTGCCAAAGGCGGTTATCTGCCAACCGTCGACCTGCTGATGGGCTACGGTCGAGAAAACACCGACAGCCCCAGCACACGAGCACTGGGCAACCACAACACTGAAACCCTGAATTACGGCACCTCTGAGCTGCGCCTGCAGCAGATGATCTTTGATGGTTTCAATACGCCCAATGAAGTCGAGCGCACCAAAGCAGTGGTCAACTCGCGGGCTTATCGGCTCCTGGGCACATCGGAAAGCCTGGCTCTGCGTACCGTTGAGGTCTATTTGGATCTACTGATGCGCCGTGAAATGGTCGAGTTGGCACGTAACAACTTACAAGCCCACCAACGTATAAATGATCAAATCAGCTTGCGCAGCCAGCAAGGCGTTGGCAGCACGGCGGACCTGGACCAATCTGAAGCACGCCTGGCCCTGGCAGAGAACAACCTTTACACCGAGCAGGTAAACCTTGCCGATGCTGAAGCCAACTTCTTCAGTGCCGTTGGCCGTATGCCGGACGAGCTGGACTCGCCCGCCTCACTCAAAGGTTCATTGCCAGAGACCTTGGATGGCGCCCGCCAAGCCGTGATTGATAACAACCCGTTCCTGAAGTCCGCACAGGCCGACGTCCAGGCAGCCGAAAAACAATACGAAGTAGCCAAATCAACCTTCTACCCACGTGTTGACCTTGAGTTGGCCACCAATGCCGACAACAACACCCAGGGCGATGAGGGTCATAACAATGGTTGGCGTGCGGCTGTGGTGATGAACTACAACCTGTTCAACGGCATGCGCGACAAAGCACGCCTACAGTCGACTGCACACCAGATTAATGAGTCGATGGACATCCGTAACAACGCCCTACGCGTACTCAACGAAAACCTCTCCCTGGCCTGGAACGCCATGGAAAACGCCCGCCTGCAAACCCCCAAAGCGCGTGATTACGCAGACTACACCGCACGAGTTCGCGAAGCCTATCAACAGCAATTCAGCCTTGGCCAACGCACCCTGCTCGACCTATTGGACAGTGAAAACGAGCTCTTTACCGCTAATCGGCGTTACAGCGAAGTGCGCTTTAGCGAAGAGTTCTCGATGTACCGGGTAACCGCAGCGATGGGTGACTTGTTGCGTCAGCAGCAAGTGGTAGTACCGGCAGAAGCTGTAGCCCTCACTGAAGTGAAGAGCGAGGCCCGTCTGCCGGCAATGAAATAGAACCGGCATAAGGAGTAGTAACCTTGACCACCATGGAACGGCCGGGGTCATCCAGCGATCCGCGTCTTAATCACGACGACCCGCTGCTTGATGGCTTGTTGATTCTTTGCAAACTCCACGGCTGCTCAGCCAGCCGTGGCAGCTTAAGTGCAGGCCTGCCTTTGCCAGAGCAGCGTCTGACTCCTGAGTTACTACCCCGCGCTGCAGCGCGGGCGGGTTTGCAAGGGCGTTTGCTGCAACGCGATCTGGCTAGCATCTCAACCCTCAACCTGCCCGTTCTGCTGCTGTTGAAAAACGGCCGTAGCGCGGTGTTGCGTCAATGGGGCCCGAAGAACCAAGCGCAAATACTGCCCTGCGAAGCCGACGGCGGCGAACAGTGGGTCAGCCGTGAACAACTGGCCAACGAGTACAGCGGCCAAGCCTTCTTTGCCCGACCACGGCATGAATTGGAAGAAGCACGTTCTCCGCTCGTACCGCGTATCGAAGCCTGGTTTCGCGACACACTGAAGCTGTCGCGTTGGTTGTATACCGATGCCATTCTCGCCAGCCTACTGATCAACTTGCTCGGCCTGATGGTTCCGCTGTTCGTCATGCAGACCTATGACCGCGTCGTGCCCAACCAGGCCACCTCAACGCTCTGGGTTCTGGCCATCGGCTTGTTTATTGGCATGGGATTCGAGTTGCTGCTGAAAATCCTGCGCTCGCACTTGCTCGATACCGCAGGCAAGAAAACCGATGTGGTGCTATCGGCCACGTTGTTCGAGCGCATCACTGGCATGTCGATGACAGCCCGGCCGGCCACAATAGGCGGCTTTGCCCAGAGCATTCATGATTTTCAGGGTTTGCGTGAATTTCTCACGGCCGTCACCCTCACCAGCCTGATCGACCTGCCCTTCTCATTTCTGATGATTACGGTGATCTGGCTGATCGGCGGCTGGCTGGTGGTCATCCCCTTGCTGGCGTTTCCGATCACCGCGCTGTTCGCCTTTATCATCCAGGCGCGTCTGCGCGATACGGTGGAAAAAAGTCTGCAACTGGCCTCACAACGCCAAGCACTGCTGATCGAAACCCTCGGCGGCCTGGAAACCCTGAAGGCTTGCAGCGCAGAAAGTGAACGCCAGCACCAGTGGGAAAAAACCCATGGTGCCCTCACCCGTCTCGATATTCATGCTCGCTCACTGGCCTCGATCGCCACCAACGGCACACTGTTTCTGCAGCAATTCGCGGGCATGGCCACCATCATCGCGGGGGTATACATCATCATCGCCGGCCAGCTCAGTGTGGGTGCACTGGTGGCCTGTTACATGCTGGGCAGCCGTATTTTAGCGCCGCTGGGGCAAATCGCTGGACTGATCACCCGCTACCAGCAAGCGCGCCTGACCATGACCAGCACCGATGCGCTGATGGCCCTGCCGCAGGAGCGTCAGGCCAAACAACGCCCACTGGACCGCACTCAACTGCATGGGGCACTGGATGTACGCGACGTTACATTCAGCTACCCGGGACAAAGTACCCCAGCGCTTGCAGGCGTTAGCCTACGTCTGACAGCTGGTGAACGTATCGGCATCATCGGCCGCAGCGGCTCTGGCAAGAGCACCTTGGCGCGCCTGGTCATGGCTTTCTACAGCCCTAGCAAAGGGCAAATCCTGCTGGACAATCTCGACCTGCGCCAGCTCGACGTGGCGGACTTACGCCACCAGATTGGTTACGTCGCCCATGACCTACCACTGCTGGCCGGCAGCCTGCGCGATAACCTGACACTGGGCGCACGCTATGTCAGCGATGCGCGCATGCTAGAAGTGGCTGAGCTGACCGGCGTGGTCGATCTGGCCCGGCAACATCCGCAAGGCTTCGATCGTCCCGTGGGTGAGCGCGGCCAACTGCTGTCCGGAGGCCAACGACAGGCCGTGCTACTAGCCCGAGCGCTGTTACTTGATCCACCCATTCTGCTGCTGGATGAACCCACCAGCGCCATGGATAACACCAGCGAGGAAATCCTGCGCAACCGCCTACAAACTTGGGCCCAGGGTAAAACCATGCTGCTGATCACACACCGCGCCTCAATGCTCAGCCTGGTAGACCGTCTGGTGGTGCTGGATAACGGCCATATTGTTGCAGACGGCCCGAAAGAAGCAGTGATTGAAGCGCTACGCAAAGGTCGAGTTGGCCCTGCTGCGGTATAGGAACGGTCATGCAAATAAGCACCTCGATTCGCGACTACTTCGCCAGCATGCGCCAGCGCAAGCAGGACACCGAGTTTATGCCGGAAGTTGACGGCGCCATTCTCGAAGACTCGCCCTGGTTCACCCGCATCACCGTCTGGGTGGTGAGCACATGCCTGATCGTGGCGTTGATCTGGGCCAACTTTGCCGTGCTGGAAGAAGTCACTACTGGTGAAGGCAAAGCCATCCCATCCAGCAAGATCCAGGTTATTCAGAACCTGGAAGGCGGCATCGTCAGCGAGATTTTTGTACGCGAAGGACAGATTGTCGAAAAAGGCGCTGTGCTACTGCGTCTGGATGACACGCGCTTTCTCTCCAATCGAGGCGAAGCCGAAGCCGATCGCCTGGCTCTGGTAGCAAGGGTCGAGCGGTTAACCGCAGAAGCTGAAGGACGCCCCATCAGCATGCCGGCGGATATTCTGCGCGAAGCCCCACAACTGGCTGAGGATGAGCTGGCGCTCTATCAATCTCGACAGAATCGCCTGCAAAGCGAACAACGCACTCTCGGCGAACAGCTGCGGCAAAAAACCCAGGAACTGGCCGAATTTCGCGCCAAGGCTCAGCAATACCGCTCCAGTATGGGCCTGCTGCAGCAGGAGCTGAATATGTCGCAACCCCTGGTCGCAACAGGCGCCATTTCCCAGGTGGAAATCCTCCGCCTGCGTCGCAGCTTGGTGGAAATACGCGGCTCATTGGATGCCACCAACTTGGCGATCCCAAGAGCCGAGTCGGCGATGGATGAGATCAAAAGCAAGATTGAAGAATCGGAACTGAGCTTTCGCTCAGACGCGTTCAAGGAACTCAACGAAATCCGCACCGAACTGCAGAAGCTCACCGCTACCAGCGTTGCGATTGATGACCGCGTCAGCCGCACCACCGTGGTATCACCCGTGCGCGGGGTGATCAAACAACTCAAGGTCAACACCATCGGCGGCGTCGTTCAACCCGGCAGTGACATGCTGGAAATCGTACCGCTGGATGACAGCCTGCTGATTGAAGCCAAGGTACGCCCGCAGGATGTCGCTTTCCTGCATCCTGGGCAGAAAGCCATGGTCAAATTTACCGCATACGACTACACCATCTACGGTGGACTCAAGGCCAACCTCGAACTGATCAGCGCCGACACCATTACCGATGAGGAAGGCAATAGTTTCTACCTGATCCAGGTACGTACCAATAAGAGCCACCTAGGCAGCGATGAACATCCATTGCTGATCATCCCTGGCATGGTTGCCACGGTTGACATCATCACTGGTGAAAAAAGTGTGCTCGACTATCTGCTTAAACCAGTATTGAAGGCACGTTCGGAAGCCATGCGTGAGCGCTGAAATGCCTTATCTGACGCCTGATGCATCCGGCTTGCCGTGGTTGCGCTGGAAAGTCTGTTCGCCCATCGCCTCAATCTGCCCCTCAATCAATACCTCAAAGGGTGTGAGCAGCCCATCGAAACAGACCGGATCCTCAACGATATTCAGGGCAGTCACAATCGCTTCGATGGTTGATAAAGCACCGGGCATCGGCGCTTTGCGCAAGCGATAACGTGACTGCAACCCCTCCGGCAATACAACTCTGGGCAAAGTTGCCAACAATGGATTGAGGTGCAACAGCTTACGGGCCTTGCGCCATGTGCCGTCAGGCACCACCAGCAGCAGCGGCTGCTCACGGTGCTGTTGAGCAAACGTCCGTAACGTTTGCACATGCTCGCCGGGGAACAACAAACACGCACGATAGCCAGGCGGCTGCAGCAGTGCTGCAAGCGACTCGAAGACCTCACCTACCAGCAACTCAGCATTACTCAGGCCAAGAGCCGCAAGACGTGCGGTATTCAGCGCATGCTTGACCTCACTCGGATGCTGCAGGATCAGCACCCGAGTACGGCTATTTAGACAGGGAATCAGCGCACATAAACAGCGCTCAATCGGACGGGCACAACGTAGGCATTGCGGGCGTGGCATCGGTTTCTCCTCAGCCGCGCAGTTTGCCATAACACATCGAAAATCGGCCCACCTCAGGGACGAGCCGACAGGCATCCGGCCAAATCGTCACTCAGCGATTGAAGCGCTCCGCGAGGCTGTGCAGATAATCGGCCATATCTTCCAGCTCCTGACCAATGACTGCGCCCTGGTGCGCCTGCTCGGCACTACGGTCAGAGAGTTGCGCAATCTGCGTAATCTGTCGGCTGATGTCTTCCGCCACATGGCTTTGCTCTTCGGATGCAGATGCCATTTGCTGGCTCATGCCGGTGATGCGGCTGACGGCTTCACTGATACCGCTTAACGCGGTGCGGACCGACTCGACACTTTCAACGCTCTGATTGGAAATCGCCTCGCCCTTGCCTGCGGTTACCACCGCACGTTCAGCTCCTGCGCGCAGCGACGAAATAATCTGATGAATCTGCTCGGTCGACTCACGCGTACGTGATGCCAATGAACGCACCTCATCGGCCACCACCGCAAAGCCACGTCCCTGCTCACCCGCTCGCGCCGCCTCGATGGCAGCGTTGAGCGCCAGCAAGTTGGTTTGCTCAGCAATCGAGGTAATCACATCGGCAACGCTGCCAATGGATTGTGTCGAGTTGGCCAGGTCATTGACAGCCTGACCAATATCGACCACGGCCTTAGCCATATGCTGCATAGAGTCGAGGCTGCCACTGGCAAGTTGCAGGCCCTGTTTAGCCAGCCGGTCTGCTTCCTCAGCGGCATGCGAGGTGCTCTGCACGTTGTGCGTCACCTCCTGAATGGTTGCTGCCATCTGGTTGATTGCAGTGGCGGACTGATCGGTTTCGCTACGCTGTTGATCAAGCATCAGCGCCCCGGAACGTGAAAGGTCGGCCGAGCGCGCCGCATGCTTTTTGACATTGTTGCCGGCATCTTCAATGCGTGTCAGCGCGGTCTGAAGTCGTGCGTCCTCACTGATCATCGCCATATCCAATAATGCCTGTGCACCCCGACTGTCGGTATAAGTCAGGGCGACTAGAGAACTGGTAAATGCCTTGGGGTGCTCGGCAAGTGTGTCCCTGATCAACCTGCTTTTTGCGTGCAGTTGATAGGACCCGAGCCCGAACAGCACCACAAAAATGAAGCCCAAAAGCCAAGTACCACTGAGCACAGCGTGTGCAGCAAGAATCAGCACGCACGCCAGAATCAGTGGCCATGACTGAATGATATCGTAGGTCCAGTACTCCAGTTTTGGCACAGGAGGCTTGCCCTCACGCAGGCGGGCATAGAGTTTTTCAGCTCGGCGTTTCTGCGCTTCATCAGGTAGAGAACGCACCGATTCGTAGCCAGCCACCCGGCCATTTTCATAGATCGGCGTGACGTAGGCGCTAACCCAATAGTAATCACCATTTTTTGCACGATTTTTGACGACGCCCATCCAGGGCTTGCCCTGTTTAATGGTTTCCCACATGTGAGCAAACACACCGGGGGGCATATCGGGATGGCGCACCAGATTGTGCGGCTGACCGAGCAGCTCTTCGCGAGTAAAACCGCTGATCTCGACAAAGGCATCGTTGCAATAGGTGATATTGCTGTTCAGGTCGGTGGTGGAAATCAGCCGTTCATTGGCGGGAAACGTTCTTTCCCGTTGAGTCACTGGGAGGTTCTGGCGCATTGGAGCTATCCCTGTCTGAGCTATTTGCACAACTTCAGGTGTAGGTCTAGCACAGCGCTGACAACGCGCTAGCAAATGCTTGTTTTAAAGCAGGCAATTATGATCTGGGACAATTTGCGCAATAAATGTCAGCCGCCCAGACAAAAGCTGACCGGCGCTGACGCATGCAAACAGGCACAAAGACCTAACGCCGTAGAGGTACCGACTTGGAGTCGGGGGAATTACTGCGTACTGGGATTGGCTGCAGTTTTGGCCGTTCACACAGGCCAAGGGCAACCAACAAATCAAGCAAGGCACTCTGCAACTTGGTGTTCATACAATAGCCTCCAACCCAAGACATCGACATAGGTGATTGGACACCCCATTCCAGCCTAGTTCAGGCTGATTGAAACTGCTTCAACTCCGTCGTAACAGGTTAAAACAGTACTCGCAGGCCAGCATAAAAGGTACGCTCGGGACCGGGCTCGAAGTAACGTTCATTGGCGTCGTTGATACGCAGGTTATCGAAATACTCACGCCCTAGCAGGTTATCGATTCCCACGTACGGTTCCACGCTTTGCTCGCTCATCTGATAACGCTTACCTAGGCGCACATTGAACACGGCATTACCGGGAGCAGACCGGCTATTCGCATCGTCAACATATACCCGCGACTGAGCGCTCACGCCAAGCCGCACATAGGCGCCTTGCTGTTCATAAGCCAGTTCGCTGAAGAGGGTTTGCTGCGGAATACCGGGGATACGCTTGCCGGAAAAATCGCCCGCCGTGGTTTGATACGTCTCAAAACGATAACGATTAAACGCATAGGCCGCAGACCAACGCCAATGATCGGCCAGTTGCCAATCCAGGCTCAACTCCAGGCCATCACGGCGTGATTCACCGGCATTGCGATAAAAGTTACGTCCAGGCTGGGCGGGCAGACTAAAGCCCACCAACTCATCTTCAAGCTCAATGCGGTACAGCGATACGGCATAACGCAGCGCAGGCCATTCGCCTTTGATACCCAACTCACGACTAAACGCCTGAGCCGGCTGCAAGGCGCCGTTGAAGCCACCGCCTTGTGGATTACCCAACTCACTGATGGTGGGTGTTTCAAAAGAGCTGGCCAGGCGCGCATAGAGCGATTGTTGCGGGGTGATGCGATAACTCAGTCCGGCGCTGTAATTCCAATCTTCCAGGCTGCGCGAGCCTGAGTCATTGCGATTATCGACCAGATAAAAATCATCCACCGCCAGACGCACCTGGTCATAACGCAGCCCAAGCGTGGCCTGCCACTGCTCGTTCAGGTCGATCTGATCTTCGATAAACAGCCCCTGGCTCAGCGCTGATTCATCTTGTTGTTGGCGTAATTGTCCACGCTCACCAAGCAGGTTGTCATACCGCCGACGATCATCACGTTGCGCCTCTAGCTCGAAGCCTGTGGTGATTTTATGAGGCAGGCCAATCAGCTCACGGTGATGGCTGTACTGTCCACCAACGCCGCTGAAATAGCGTTTGAAGGCCGTCTGCCCGCTGGTGGCAAACCCCAACTGATTGCCAAACTCGCGGTGCCCCAGGTAACTGCGCAGCTGGTACTCATCAGCCCCCGCAGCGTAGCCATCCCAGACCAGCCCCAAGCGCTGTTGACGAATGTATTCATCGGCATCAAACCGCAGGTTATTCGGCGCTGCCTGACGACGATCCCTTTTTACTTCAGCGGCAGTCAGGCCGCCCGGATCTTCAGCACGGTTGTCGATGGCGTTGAAATTCAGGCGCAGACGCCCCGTGGGCGCATACCAGCGCAGCTTGCCGGTGAGGCTGTTGGTATGCGCCTGGCTGTGCTCGCGATAGCCCTCTAAAACCGTGCTATTGAAGGCGAGCAAACCACTCAGGTTGCCGGCGCTGCCACCAATTTCGCCACGTGTACGCTGATAACCCAGCCCAGCCGCACTGAGGTCCAACTGCATCGTGGGCACTGTGGGTGGCTCACGCGTTTCAATTGCCAGCACGCCGCCTGCGGCATTGCCGTACAGCACCGAAGCCGGGCCACGTAGGACCTCCATTCGTTCAACCAAGCCCAGATCAAGGCCGTCGAGCTCAGTTTGGCCATCGGGCATGGTCAGGGGCACACCATCGACCAGTACGCGAATGCCGCGCACGCCGAAATTGCCCCGTGCGCCAAACCCGCGAATCGCAGGGCGCAGGCCTTGAGCCAGGTTGTAACGATTGAGGCTGAACACGCCTGGCACGCGCGCCAGCAAAGCATCCAGCGTGAGGTTCTGCTCACCGGGCGCAACGCCCGCATCAATAACTGTGACGGCGGCCGGCGTGTTCAACCAGCGCGCAGTGCTACGTGGCGAAGTGATCAGCAATGGCGCCAGTTCAACGGCAGCCTCGCCTGATTCAGCCGCCCTCACAACAGCGCTATCCGCCAGTAGCCAGACACCAGCGGCAATCGCACAACACAACAGGCGCACGCTGCTCAATACTCCCTGTCGGCTTGATCCTTGCGCCGATACGGGAATACATCGATGACCTTGCCGGCACGAATGGCATCTTGCAGGCTCTTCCAATAATCGGCGTCATACAGCTCGCCATGCAGCTCGTTGAACAGCTTGCGCTGCTGCATATCGGCAAACAGGAACGGCGGAAACTCCTCGGGGAACACATCCAGCGGCGCCACGGAGTACCAAGGCTCGGACGACATTTCATCCTCGGGGTAACGCGGTGGCGGAATGCGCCGGAAGTTGGCCTCGGTGAGGAAGCAGATCTCGTCGTAGTCGTAGAACACTACGCGGCCATGACGGGTAACGCCGAAGTTTTTAAGCAGCATGTCGCCAGGGAAGATATTGGCTGCTGCCAGCTGCTTGATGGCTAAGCCATAGTCGTCCAGCGCTTCGCGCACCTGAGCTGCACTGGCGCTTTCCACATACAGGTTGAGTGGAGTCATGCGCCGCTCAGTCCAGCAGTGACGTACCAGCACCGTATCGCCCTTCACCTCGACGGTGGACGGCGCGACTTCCAGCAGCTCGGCCAGGCACTCGGGGTCGAACTTACTCAGCGGAAAGCGGAAATCGGCGAACTCCTGGGTATCGGCCATACGCCCTACCCGGTCGACGGTTTTTACCAGCCGGTACTTCTCGATCACCGTATTACGGTCAACGTTTTTCGACGGCGAAAAACGGTCCTTGATGATTTTGAATACGGTATTGAAACCCGGCAGGGTAAACACGCTCATCACCATGCCGCGCACCCCGGGGGCCATGACGAACTTGTCATCGGTGGTGGCCAGGTGATTGATCAGCGCGCGGTAGAACTCCGACTTGCCGTGCTTGTAGAAGCCGATTGAGGTGTACAGCTCGGCAATATGCTTGCCGGGCAGAATGCGCTTAAGGAAGCCGACAAACTCCGCCGGATAGCCCACCCTGACCATAAAATAGGAACGGGTGAAGGAGAAGATGATCGACACCTCCGCTTCATCGGTGATCAGCGCATCAATCTGAATACCCTGCCCTTCGCGGTGCAGCAGTGGAATCACCAACGGCCATTGCTCATCGCGGGTGTAGATCCGCCCAACCAGGTACGCGCCTTTGTTGCGATAGAGGCGCGAGGCGAACAGCTCAATGCGCAGGTCCGGGTCCTTGCACACCCAATCCGGCAAATTGGCATGCAGTTGCTTGATCAGCCGCGCCAGATCGCGCTCCAGGTTTTCATAGCCGACTTCGAAACTGAAATCCTCGAAAATCTGCCGCAGCGCCTGCTCAACATTGCCCTTGGGCTCGTACAGGCGGGTTTGCGGCGCCCGCTCATTCACCCGCAACGCTGGGCGAGTGGTGTGGATAAACATGCAGCCATCGTTGATCTGGTCATGGCTGAACAGCCCGCAAAAGATCGAGTTGAACCAGGTTTCCGCCAGCTCGTCGTCGTAGCGCAGGTCGATCTGGGCGATGTAAGCCGACTTCACCAGCGGCCACTGCGCCACATCCAGCAGCACCTGCGCTTCGTACTCCTGACTCAGGCGCGTGCTGACCGCACCGACGCACTCTTCATAGAGGGCAATACGTGCGGCTGAAGCCTGTTGAATTTCCTGCCATTGCGCCTGTTCGAAGCGCACCCGCGCGCCATTGGTGATCTGCCTGAACTGCTCACGGTAATCATCGAAGCCGTCGAGGATAAGTGCGGCAATCGCGCTGGCCGGCCATTGCTGTGGCATATACGAACCCCTGCAGATCAAATGCGGATAGTCCACCGAGCTTATCCAGTGGCCGCACCAAGTAAAAGCCGGCAATGCCTGAATACAGATTTATCTGCCACGAAATATTGCCATTCGACGGCTTTAAAAGCGCATTTCGAATTGCCTTGGCGTACGCGCCCAGCAACACTGCTCGCCTTTCTTAATGTGTGGAGTTCGTTGTGCGTCTTGCCGACCTGATCCGTCTGCTGTTGCTGGCTGCCATCTGGGGCGCCAGCTTTCTGTTTATGCGCATCGTCGCGCCCGTACTGGGCAGCATGCCAACCGCATTTTTCCGCGCCAGCTTGGGCATGCTTGGCTTATTCGCCATTCTGTTACTGATGCGAGTTCGGTGGGACTTCAGCGGCAAACTCAAACATTGCCTGATCCTCGGAGTAATCAACGCTGGCTTGCCCTCAGCCATGTATTGCATGGCTGCACTGGTACTGCCCGCGGGCTACTCCGCGATTCTGAATGCCACCACACCCATGATGGGGGTGCTAATTGGTATGTTGTTCTTTGCCGAAGCCATGACCTGGAGCAAAGCCGCCGGGGTGGCCATCGGCCTGTTCGGGGTAGCGGTGCTGACCCGTACCGGCCCGGTGGAGTTTGATTTACCGCTGCTCTGGGGCGCCGCTGCCTGCCTGGTGGCTACCGCCTGTTACGGTTTTGCCGGCTTTCTAACGCGACGCTGGATCGGCCAACAAGGCGGCCTGGATAACCGTCTGACCGCCTTTGCCAGCCTCTGTGGTGCCAGCCTGTTTCTACTGCCCTGGTTCGCCGGCTCTCTGGTTGTGCAGCCGCCGGCCAGCTGGGGCGGGCTAGAGGTCTGGCTGTCCCTGGCTGGGCTGGGCTTTATCTGCACCGCCTTCGCCTATGTGCTGTATTTTCGCCTACTCAGCGATATCGGCCCGATCAAGGCCAGCACCACTACCTTCCTGATCCCGCCATTCGGCGTACTCTGGGGCGCCTTGCTGCTGGATGAGCCACTGTCCTGGGCCTACCTGTATGGCGGCGTGCTGATTGCCATCGCGCTTTGGCTGGTGGTACGGCCTAGCGCAACGGTCAAGCCCACCTGACTCACCCCTGACACAAAAAAGCCCGCTCTTTAAGCGGGCTTTTTTGCGGCTCAGGTTCAAACCAGGGATCAGCTCAGCCGCGAGGTCGACTTGCGCACGATTTTGATTGAATGCTTGAGCGTCGGCTTGCGTGTGACGCTGATGGCTTTGCGCGAGACCGTGTCGATGGTGATGTTCCAGAAACCACTGCTCGGTACGGTGATCTTGGCCGGGAAGGTGTCGAACGCGCCGCCGTGGTAGGTGTGCCGGCCGCCATTCTTGAAGCTGCGGAAGTTGGCATCGCTCATCAGGCGAATATTGCAGGTCTGCGAGCACTCGATCACTACAACGTCGTCTTCATTGAGGTGTTCGCGCTGGTGTATAAATTTCATCTACCGCTCCGCACAGCTGGGTCAGGCCAATCAGGACGCTAGTATGAGTGCCCGGCGCGGCTTGAGCAAAGATTAAGCGGCGTGGCCTTCGCATCCGACGCCTGCCCACCGCCACACATACCACCGCAACCTGGCCGGTGGTAGCATGCGCGCCCCATGCATATTCACGACTTTCACCAACGCCTCACCGATCTCGGTGCCAAGCCCATGCACATCGGGCGGATTACCCGTGCCTGGCTGCGCGGCATGCCGCTGGATACCGGTACGCGCAACCAGAAGACCGAGAACTTCCTGCCGCTGGCGGTACGCAATGCCCTGCCCGAGATAAGCAGCGAACTTGATGGACTGGCGCGCCTCAGCTCTGAACACCCGGCGACGGACGGCTCGGCGCGTTTGCTGGTGGAGTTGGCCGACAAGCAGATGGTGGAAAGCGTACTGCTGCCACGCGATGGTCTGTGCGTCTCCAGCCAGGTAGGTTGCGCGGTGGGCTGCGTGTTCTGCATGACCGGCAAAAGCGGCCTGCTACGCCAGTTGAGCACCGCGGAGATCGTCGCCCAAGTGGCCCTGGCGCGGCGCTTTCGCGCGGTGAAAAAAGTGGTGTTTATGGGCATGGGCGAGCCGGCGCATAACCTGGATAACGTGCTCGAAGCGATCAACCTGCTTGGCACCGAGGGCGGTATCGGCCAGCGCAACTTGGTGTTCTCTACCGTCGGCGACCCACGGGTGTTCGAGCGTTTGCCGCAGCAGCAGGTCAAGCCGGCGCTGGCACTGTCGCTGCATACCACCGATGCCGAGCTGCGCCAGACGCTACTACCGCGCGCGCCGCGTATCGATCCTGAAGAGCTGGTAGAGCTGGGCGAAACCTATGCGCGGCAGATCGATTACCCAATCCAGTACCAGTGGACGCTGCTCAAGGGCATCAACGACAGCCAAGAGGAGATGGATGGCATCCTGCGCCTACTCAAGGGCAAGTACGCGATCATGAACCTGATCCCCTACAACAGCCTGGAAGCAGACGAGTTTCAGCGCCCCGATGGCGACCGCATCGTGCAGATCGTGCGTTACCTGCACAGCCGTGGCGTGCTGACCAAGGTGCGCAACTCGGCAGGTCAGGACATTGATGGCGGCTGCGGACAATTGCGCGCACGGGCAACAGAACTGCTGGATCGACGCAAAAGCCGTGCATAAGTAATGACTGCACTGTTGCGTCGCGGCTAATGCCGCTCCCACACGAAGTAAGCAGCATAAAAATGCCCGCAGAGCGCGGGCATTTTTGTTTAGCCATCTACTTAGTAGTAGGCATTTTCCTTGATGCTGTGGTCGGTCACGTCACGCACACCTTTGAGCTCGGGAATACGCTCAAGCAGGGTTTTCTCGATGCCTTCCTTGAGCGTCAGGTCAACCTGACCGCAGCCCTGGCAGCCGCCACCGAATTTCAGCACGGCAATACCATCTTCGACCACGTCGATCAGGCTGACTTCGCCACCATGGCTGGCCAGACCGGGGTTAATCTCGGTCTGCAGGTAGTAGCTGATGCGCTCGTTGATGGGGCTGTCTTCGTTGACCATCGGCACTTTGGCGTTCGGCGCCTTGATGGTCAGCTGGCCGCCCATACGGTCGGTGGCGTAGTCAACCACGGCGTCTTCCAGAAACGGCTCGCTGACAGCGTCGATCCAGGCGGTGAAGCTGGCCAGACCCAAAGCGGTGTCTTCGGCCTTCTGCTCGCCCGGCTTGCAGTAAGCAATGCAGGTTTCAGCGTACTGGGTGCCTGGCTGGGTAATAAATACGCGGATGCCGATGCCCGGGGTGTTCTGCTTGCTCAGCAGATCAGCCAGATAATCGTGGGCAGCGTCGGTAATGGTAATGGTGCTCATGGCAACTCCTCGCAAACATGGGCGCAGTGTACGCCACTCACCCGCGCCGGCAAAGTCCTAGTGTTTTAGTAGGAATAACAGTCATTCATTAAACGCCAGCCCTGCCGCCTAAGCGCAGAGGAACTGCGCAATCGCATCGGCCGCCGTCTGCAGGTGCTGCTGATGGGTAAAGCCCGAGCTTTTTAGCGGTTTGAGGTCATGATCCCCAGCGGTCAGCCAGCACAATTTGATCGTTTCAGAGAGTGTGTAGTCCGCCACTGTCTGACGATCCCCCAGGGCGTCGCGCTCACCCTGAATAATCAGCGTCGGCGTGCGCAGCTCGGCTAAGTGCGCGACTCGTGGCTTTTCCGGTTTGCCGACGGCATAAAAGGGATAACCCAAGCACACCAGCGCATCGGTGCCTAACTCATCGGCCAACAGGCTGGCCATGCGTCCGCCCATGGACTTGCCGCCAATGGCCAACGGCCCTGCGACCTGTTGGCGCACCTGCGCATAGACCTCACGCCATTGCTCAAGCAGTTTGACCTGGGGGTTGGGCGGGCGTTTTTTGCCGTCCAGACGCCGCGCCGCCATGTAGGCGAACTCGAAGCGCAGTACGGCAACCCCACGTTCAGCAAGGCTTTGCGCCATGTTTTGCATGAACTCACTGTCCATCGGCGCACCGGCGCCATGGGCCAGAATCAAGGTAGCGCGCGTCTCACCCAGCGGGCGATCCCACAGCCACGCGCCCTCACCCCGCCCCTGCACGTATTGATCCCCGTCAATACCCGCAACCTGCCCTTTGCTCATGCTTGCCTCGCTTAAAGAATCCGTTGGACTGCGACGCAGATCGTACAAGCCCGCAGCCGCTGATTTTCGATGATCTGCCTATAAACCGTGGATGGAAGCCCAGACATGAACACAGCAACCAGTTCCGCCTACAACTACAGGGTGGTTCGCCAATTCGCCATCATGACGGTGGTGTGGGGCATTGTCGGGATGGGGCTCGGCGTATTTATCGCCGCGCAACTGGCTTGGCCCGAACTCAACTTCAACCTGCCGTGGACCAGCTTCGGCCGCCTGCGCCCGCTGCATACCAACGCGGTGATCTTCGCCTTTGGCGGTTGCGCGCTATTCGCCACCAGCTATTACGCCGTACAACGCACCTCGCAGGCCACCTTGTTCGCACCCAAGCTTGCCGCCTTCACCTTCTGGGGCTGGCAACTGGTGATCGTCCTGGCGGCCATCAGTTTGCCCATGGGCTGGACCAGCTCCAAGGAATACGCCGAACTGGAATGGCCAATCGACATTCTGATCACCATTGTCTGGGTCAGCTACGCCATCGTGTTCTTCGGCACGGTGATAAAGCGTAACGTCAGCCATATCTATGTGGGCAACTGGTTCTTCGGCGGATTTATCCTCACCGTTGCACTGCTGCACCTGGTCAACAACCTGGAAGTACCGGTAACCCTGACCAAGTCCTACTCGGCCTATGCCGGGGCCACCGATGCAATGATCCAGTGGTGGTACGGCCACAACGCCGTGGGCTTCTTCCTCACGGCAGGCTTTCTGGGGATGATGTACTACTTCGTACCCAAGCAGGCCGGTCGCCCGGTGTACTCCTACCGGCTGTCCATCGTGCACTTCTGGGCGCTGATTGCCGTGTATATCTGGGCCGGCCCGCATCACCTGCACTACACCGCGCTGCCGGACTGGGCGCAGAGCCTGGGTATGGTGATGTCGCTGATTCTGCTGGCACCCAGCTGGGGCGGCATGATCAACGGCATGATGACCCTCTCAGGTGCCTGGCATAAGCTGCGCACCGACCCGATCCTGCGCTTCCTGGTGGTCTCCCTGGCGTTCTACGGCATGTCGACCTTCGAAGGTCCGATGATGGCGATCAAGACCGTCAACGCCCTGTCCCACTACACCGACTGGACCATCGGCCACGTTCACGCTGGTGCCCTCGGCTGGGTGGCCATGGTGTCCATCGGTTCGCTCTATCACATGCTGCCCAAAGTCTTCGGCCGCGACGAAATGCACAGCATCGCCCTGATCAACGTGCACTTCTGGTTCGCCACCATCGGCACCGTGCTCTACATCGCCTCGATGTGGGTCAACGGCATCGCCCAAGGCCTGATGTGGCGTGCAGTCAACGAAGACGGCACCCTCACTTACTCCTTCGTCGAAGCGCTGGAAGCCAGCCACCCCGGCTTTGTGGTGCGGGTGATCGGCGGTGCGATCTTCTTCGCCGGCATGCTGGTGATGGCCTGGAACGTCTGGCAGACCGTGCGCCATACCAAGGCAGCCGAGATGGACGCCGCCGCGCAGTTTTCGCTTGAGGGAGCCCACTGATGAGACACGAAATACTCGAGAAGAACATCGGCCTGATGGCGCTGATGATGGTGCTGGCGGTTAGCATCGGCGGCCTGACGCAGATCGTCCCGCTGTTCTTTCAGGACGTGACCAATGAGCCGGTGGCGGGCCTAAAGCCCTACACCGCGCTGCAGCTGGAAGGCCGTGACATCTACATCCGCGAGGGCTGCGTCGGTTGCCATTCGCAGATGATTCGCCCGTTCCGCGCAGAAACCGAGCGCTACGGCCACTACTCGGTCGCTGGCGAAAGCGTCTACGACCACCCCTTCCTTTGGGGCTCCAAGCGTACCGGGCCAGATCTGGCCCGCGTTGGCGGCCGCTACTCGGATGAATGGCACCGTGCGCACCTCTACAACCCGCGCAACGTAGTGCCGGAATCGAAGATGCCGGCCTACCCCTGGCTGGTAGAAGGCACCCTGAGCGGCCAGGACACCCCGGCCAAAATGAAAGCCCTGCGCCTGGTTGGCGTGCCCTACAGCGACGACGACATCGCAGGCGCGAGCGAGGCTGTCAAAGGCAAGAGTGAAATGGATGCACTGGTCGCCTACCTGCAAGTGCTCGGCACAGCCGTGAAGAACAAGAGGTAGGTCATGTCATTCGACTTTATTGATATAGGCACCCTGCGCGGCATCGGCACTGCACTGGTTCTGCTGTCGTTTGTTTGCGTGACCCTGTGGGCTTACAGCGCTAAACGCCGCACGGCTTTCGATCAAGCCGCCCTGCTGCCCTTTGCCGATGAACCCACACTGGCTGCCCCAAGGAGCAAGACCCCATGAGCACTTTCTGGAGCTGGTACATCACCCTGCTGACCGTGGGCACCCTGCTCGCGTTGTTCTGGTTGATTTTTGCCACCCGTAAAAGCGAAGTTCACAAAAGCCCCACCGATCAAACCATGGGCCATGCCTTCGATGGTATTGAGGAATATGACAATCCACTGCCCAAGTGGTGGTTCATGCTTTTTCTCGGCACTCTGATCTTCTCAATTGGCTATCTGGTGCTGTATCCCGGCCTGGGCAGCTGGAAAGGCGTACTGCCCGGATACGAAGGCGGCTGGACGCAGGTCAAGCAATGGCAGCGTGAAGTCGATAAGGCTGATGAGTTGTATGGGCCGATATTCGCCAAATATGCGGCGATGCCCCTGGAAGAAGTGGCTAAAGACGAACAAGCTCTAAAAATGGGCGGACGTATGTTTGCCACCTATTGCTCGGTTTGCCACGGCTCTGACGCCAAGGGTGCAGTGGGCTTCCCTAACCTGACCGACAACCACTGGCGCTGGGGCGGCGAGCCCAGCGTAATCAAAACCACCATCCTCAATGGCCGTATTGGGGCGATGCCGGCCTGGACGGCGGTGATTGGTGAAGACGGTGTGCAACAGGTCGCAGCTTATGTCCGCAAGGGCTTGGCAGGTCTGCCACTGCCCACCGACAAGCGCTTTGATCTGGAAAAAGGTGCCGCTATTTTTGCCGCCAACTGCCAGGCTTGCCACGGCGCCCAAGGCACCGGTATGGCCATGCTGGGCGCTCCCGACCTGACCAAGCCGGCTGGCTGGATCTACGGCAGCAGCCTGGTGCAACTGCAGCAGACCATCCGCCATGGCCGTAACGGCCAGATGCCGGCGCAGGAGCAATACCTGGGCAACGACAAAGTGCATCTACTGGCGGCTTATGTACTTAGCCTGAGCCGGCAACAGCAGACCGTCACTGAGCAGTAATCGCTAAAACCGCACCACCTGGCTGGCGACTGACAGTCGCCAGCCCCTCCCTCCCGCGTTCGGACAACCGTCCGGATCATGCGACCCAAGGTCGCACCCTTCCGACCAAGTGCACTCGCGACGTTCGACTTGAGCTAATCTTGTCGACAGTCGCCACCTGTCATAACTCCAAGGCGATTCCCATCTTTGCGCTACGCCTGTTTAGGCGTTTACCGCTCGCGGTTATGCTCTGCATTAGCGACCATGCAGGCTTACCAACAGCCCTGTAAGCCCTATCGCGCCGGCATGTGTCGTTGCAATGAGCACCTGCTTTCTCCATACTTGCCGCCGATTTTTGCCCCTAAAAAATCCATTAACCGTGGAACCCATAATGAGCACAGCAATCAGTCCGACTGCTTATAACTACAAGGTGGTTCGCCAGTTCGCCGTAATGACGGTGATTTGGGGAGTCATTGGCATGAGCCTGGGTGTTTTCATCGCCGCACAGCTGGTGTGGCCTGAACTTAACCTGGGTATGGAATGGACGAGCTTTGGCCGTCTGCGTCCGCTGCACACCAACGCGGTGATTTTCGCCTTCGGTGGTTGCGCGCTGATGGCCACCTCGTTCTACGTGGTGCAACGCACCAGCCAGGCACGCCTGATATCTGATGGCCTTGCCGCCTTCGTATTCTGGGGATGGCAAGCCGTGATCGTCGCTGCAGTGATCACTCTGCCGATGGGTTTCACCGGTTCCAAGGAATACGCCGAGCTAGAGTGGCCAATCGATATCCTCCTGGGCATCGTCTGGATCGCTTATGCCGTGGTGTTCTTCGGCACTATCGTCAAACGTCAGACCAAACACATCTATGTGGGCAACTGGTTCTTCGGGGCCTTTATCCTGGTTACCGCGATGCTGCACATCGTCAACAGCGCGGCCGTTCCGGTTAGCCTGTTCAAGTCTTACTCGGCCTATGCCGGTGCGACTGACGCGATGATCCAGTGGTGGTACGGCCACAACGCCGTGGGCTTCTTCCTGACCACCGGCTTCCTGGGGATGATGTACTACTTTGTGCCGAAGCAGGCCGAGCGTCCGATCTACTCGTACCGCCTGTCTATCGTGCACTTCTGGGCGCTGATCACCCTGTACATCTGGGCCGGTCCGCACCACCTGCACTACACCGCATTGCCGGATTGGGCACAGTCCCTGGGCATGGCCATGTCGATCATCCTGCTGGCACCAAGCTGGGGCGGCATGATCAACGGCATGATGAGCCTGTCGGGTGCTTGGCATAAGCTGCGCACCGACCCAATCCTGCGCTTCCTGGTCGTTTCCCTGGCGTTCTACGGCATGTCGACCTTCGAAGGTCCGATGATGGCGATTAAGACCGTCAACGCCCTGTCGCACTACACCGACTGGACCATCGGCCACGTACATGCGGGTGCGCTCGGTTGGGTTGCGATGATCTCTATCGGTGCTCTGTACCACCTGCTGCCTAAAGTTTTTGGTCGCCCGCAGATGCACAGCGTTGGCCTGATCAACGCACACTTCTGGCTGGCCACTATCGGCACCGTGCTGTACATCGCCTCGATGTGGGTCAATGGCATCACCCAAGGCCTGATGTGGCGCGCAGTCAACGAAGACGGCACCCTCACCTATTCCTTCGTTGAAGCGCTGGAAGCCAGCCACCCAGGCTACGTGGTGCGCATGATTGGTGGTGCGTTCTTCGTCGCCGGCATGCTGCTGATGGCGTACAACACCTACCGCACCGTGCGTGCCGCCAAGGCTTCTGAATATGAAGCGGCTGCACAGATTCCTGCCGGAGTAGCGCACTGATGAAACACGAAATCATTGAGAAGAATATTGGCCTGATGGCGCTGCTGATGGTTCTGGCCGTCAGCATCGGTGGCCTGACTCAAATCGTTCCGCTGTTTTTCCAGGATGTTACCAACGAGCCGGTGGAAGGCCTCAAGCCTTACACCGCGCTGCAACTGGAAGGCCGCGATGTGTACATCGCCAACGGCTGTGTCGGCTGCCACTCGCAGATGATTCGCCCGTTCCGTGCCGAAACCGAACGTTATGGCCACTATTCGGTAGCCGGTGAAAGCGTCTGGGATCACCCCTTCCTGTGGGGTTCCAAGCGTACCGGCCCGGACCTGGCTCGCGTGGGCGGTCGTTACTCGGATGAATGGCAGCGTGCGCACTTGTACAACCCGCGCAACGTAGTGCCTGAGTCGAAGATGCCGGCCTACCCTTGGCTGGTCGAGCACAAACTCGACGGCAAGGACACCGCCAAGAAGATGGAAGTCATGCGTGGCTTTGGTATCCCATACACCGATGAAGACATCGCAGGGGCCAAGGACGCGGTAAAAGGCAAGACCGAAATGGACGCACTGGTGGCGTACCTGCAGGTTCTCGGCACTTCCATCAAGAACAAACGGTAACGCGCGATGGACATCGGGACTATTCGTGGCATAGGCACAGCAGTGGTGTTCATCGCCTTTATTGGCGTGGTGCTCTGGGCCTACAGCAGCAAGCGTAAATCCAGCTTCGACGAGGCCGCCAACCTGCCCTTCGCCGACGATCCCAAACCCAACGAGCGTGACGAGCAATCTTCCAGGAGCAATAACCAATGACCACGTTCTGGAGTTGGTACGTAACCATTCTGTCTCTGGGCACCATCTTTGCCCTGACTTGGCTGATCTTCGGCACCCGCAAGGGTCAGCGCGAAGAAACCACCGAAGAAACTGTCGGCCACTCCTTCGACGGTATCGAAGAGTTCGACAACCCGCTGCCCAAGTGGTGGTTCATGTTGTTTGTCGGCACCATCATCTTCGCCCTCGGCTACCTGGCGCTCTACCCGGGCCTGGGTAACTGGAAAGGTCTGCTGCCAGGCTATGACTACCTCGATACCGAAGCGAAGAAGCCTTTCGCAACGAACATCGAAATTGCTGGTGGTGCCGAGCGCAATGCAGGCTGGACCGGTGTGCATCAGTGGGAAAAGGAAATGGCCAAGGCTGAAAGCCAGTACGGCCCGATCTTTGCCAAATATGCTGCCATGCCGATCGAGCAAGTGGCCCAGGACGAACAAGCGTTGAAAATGGGCGGCCGCCTGTTTGCCTCCAACTGCTCGGTCTGCCACGGCTCTGATGCCAAGGGCGCATATGGCTTCCCGAACCTGACCGACAATGATTGGTTGTATGGCGGCGAGCCGGAAACCATCAAAACCACCATCATGGCCGGCCGTCAGGCGGCGATGCCAGCGTGGAAGGACAGCATCGGCGAAGAAGGCATCCGTAACGTTGCCGGCTACATTCGCACCCTCTCGGGTTTGAAAAATCCGGAAGGTATCGAAGTTGACCTTGCCGCAGGTCAAAACATCTTCGCGACCAATTGTGCAGTCTGTCATGGCGCTGAAGGTAAGGGCCAACAGGCCATGGGCGCACCTAACCTGACCGACAAAATCTGGCTCTACGGCTCCAGTTTTGCTCAGGTGCAACAAACTCTACGCTACGGCCGTAACGGCAAGATGCCCGCCCAAGCTGATTTCTTGGGCAACGATAAAGTGCATCTGCTAGCGGCTTACGTGTACAGCCTGTCGCAAGCAAAAATCGAGAAGTAATTCTCCTGCCTGGCAGGCGCGACCGCAGGTCGCACCTGCTGGGCAATCGTCAGGCGTACCATAGCGCAAGAGCCCGTATGACCCCGGCCGGCACGTATCGACCAGGGCAGCCAATCAACCGCCGTGGTACAAACTGATGAGCGCACAGATTCCAGTTAAAGACGTCACCCCTGCCCCGGCCAAGGTCGAAGTTGTTGACCTGTACGCCAACCGCGAAAAAATCTACACCCGCTCCTTCACCGGTATTTTCCGCAACTTGCGTATGCTCGGTGGCGCAGCCCTCTTCCTGTTGTACTTCGGCACCGTATGGTTGACCTGGAACGGCCGTCAGGCCGTCTGGTGGAACCTGCCGGAGCGCAAGTTTTATATCTTTGGCTCGACGTATTGGCCGCAGGACTTCGTCCTGCTCTCCGCGCTGCTGATCATCGCCGCCTTCGGCCTGTTTTTTATTACCGTATTCGCCGGTCGCGTGTGGTGCGGCTACACCTGCCCACAGAGCGTCTTCACCTGGGTGTTCATGTGGGCGGAGAAAGTCACTGAAGGTGATCGCAATCAACGCATGAAGCTCGACAAAGCGCCGATGACCACGCAGAAATTTCTGCGCAAGCTGGCTAAACACAGCATCTGGGTTGGCGTGTCATTGGTCACAGCCATCACCTTCGTCGGCTACTTCACGCCAATTCGCGAGCTGATCCCCGAACTGTTCACTTTGCAAGCCGGTGGCTGGGCACTGTTCTGGGTAGGTTTCTTTACCCTTGCGACCTACGGCAACGCCGGCTACCTGCGCGAGCAAGTGTGCATCTACATGTGCCCCTACGCGCGCTTCCAAAGCGTAATGTTCGACCAGGACACCCTGATCGTGTCATACGACCCACGCCGCGGCGAACACCGTGGCCCACGCAAGCGTGATGCGGACTACAAGGCCGAGGGCCTTGGTGACTGCATCGACTGCAAAATGTGCGTACACGTCTGCCCCACTGGCATCGACATCCGCGACGGCCTGCAGATCGAATGCATCGGCTGCGCCGCGTGCGTCGATGCCTGCGACAGCATCATGGAGAAAATGAACTACCCGAAAGGGCTGATCAGTTACACCACCGAGCACAACCTTTCCGGACAGAAGACCAACCTGGTGCGTCCGCGCCTGATCGGTTACGCCATCGCCCTGCTGGCGATGCTCTGCGTGTTCGCCTGGGCCATCGCCGACCGTTCGCTGGTGGAGCTGGATGTACTCAAGGACCGCGTGCTTTACCGCGAGAACGAAGAAGGCCGGATCGAGAACGTCTACACCCTGAAGATCATGAACAAGGCCCAGCACGAGGTCACGTACCTGATAGAAGCCGACGGCCTCGACGGCCTGGTGTACGAAGGCAAGCGCGAAATCAAGGCGATCGCAGGCGAGGTACTGTCGCTACCGGTCGAGTTGTCCATCGCCCCTGAAAAACTGCCTTCGAGCACCAACGAAATCACCTTCCGCCTGCACTCGGCGGATGACCCAAGCATCAAAACCGACGCCGCCAGCCGCTTTATCGGCCCGAGCGTGCGCTGATTAGAGAAGACCATGACTGAGCCCATAGCTGAAAAGAACGCTGAGATCATCAAGCCCTGGTACAAGCAATTCTGGCCCTGGTTCCTGATTGGCCTGTTGGCCTATTCAGTGGTACAGGGGCTGACCCTGCTAACCATCGCCACGAAGAACCCGCCGGGGCTGATCTCCGATGACTATTACGATGTCGGCAAAGGCATCAACCAGTCACTGGAGCGGGAAAATCACGCTATTCGCCTGAAGTTGCATGCCACCCTGCTGCTCAACGATGACAACGGCACTGCGACCTTGCAACTGAGCGGTAACAGCCGTCCACAGCAGCTGGTGCTTAACCTGATCTCGCCAACGCAACCCGAACGTGACCGCCGGGTGATTCTGCAACCGCAGGCCGATGGCAGTTACAGCGGCCAGATGATCGATGCCGTGCAAGGCCGTCGTTTTGTGGAGCTGGTCGGCCAGGAAGGCGGCAAGGACTGGCGCCTGTTTGAAGAAGAAAACGTGAAAAGCGGGCAGAACATCCTCCTCGGGGATGCTCAATAAGCGCACCGATGAGCACCCCAACTCCCTGCTATCACTGTGGCCTGCCGGTTCCCGCCGGCAGCCGTTTCCAGGCTCAGGTACTGGGCGCAACCCGTGAAATGTGTTGTCCGGGCTGTCAGGCAGTGGCTGACGCCATCGTCAGTGGCGGCCTGGAACACTATTACAAACACCGCAGCGAAAGCGCCGCCAATCCGCAAAGCCTGCCTCAGGCGTTACCGGATGAATTGGCGCTGTACGACCGCCGCGACGTGCAACAACCCTTTGTCGAACACGACGGCGAACTCAGCGAAACCTGCCTGCTGATCGAAGGCATCAGTTGCGCCGCTTGTGGCTGGCTGATCGAGAAACACCTGCGCAGCCTGCCGGGTGTTAGCGAGGCGCGCCTCAACTTATCCAACCACCGATTGCAGGTGCGCTGGGCCGACAGTCAACTGCCGCTCAGCAGCCTGCTCAAGACGCTGCGCAAGATCGGCTATGCCGCTCACCCTTGGCAGGCGGATGCCGCCGCTGAACAGCTGCAGCGCGAGAACCGCCGCGCCATGCGTGAACTGGGCGTGGCCGGTATGCTGTGGATGCAGGTGATGATGGCAACCATGGCCACCTGGCCGGAGTTCAACATCGACCTCAGCCCTGAGTTGGACAAGATCCTGCGTTGGGTCAGCCTGTTTCTCACCACGCCAATTGTCTTCTACTGCTGCGGGCAATTCTTCAGGGGGGCGCTGCGTGACTTACGCACCCGCCACCTGACCATGGATGTGTCGGTATCCCTAGCGATTGGCGGTGCATATATCGCCGGTATCTGGTCAACGGTGACGGGCCAGGGTGAACTGTATTTCGACGCAGTGGGCATGTTTGCCCTATTCCTCCTGGCAGGCCGCTACCTGGAACGCCGCGCCCGTGAGCGCACAGCAGCAGCCACCGCGCAGCTGGTCAACCTGCTGCCAGCCTCCTGCCTGCGCTTGGACGCCGAAGGCCAGAGCCAGCGCATTCTGCTGAGCGAGCTCCACGTCGGCGATCAGGTGCTGGTCCCCCCCGGCGCCCTGCTGCCCGCTGATGGGCGCATTATTCAGGGCCAGTCGAGCGTGGATGAATCGTTGCTGACCGGTGAATACCTGCCGCAACCGCGTAACACGGGCGACAGCGTCACGGCGGGCACCCTTAACGTCGAAGGCCCGCTGCAGATTAAAGTGCAGGCGCTTGGTGATGCCACGCGCTTATCGGCTATCGTTCGCCTGCTGGAGCGCGCGCAGAGCGACAAACCACGCCTAGCGGTATTGGCCGACAATGTTGCGCAGTGGTTCCTGCTGATCGTTCTGGTGGTAGCCGCCATCGTCGGTCTGGTTTGGTGGCAACTCGACCCGTCACGCGCGTTCTGGATCGTGCTTTCCTTGCTGGTCGCCACCTGCCCTTGCGCGCTCGCCCTGGCCACGCCCACAGCACTGACCGCCGCCACGGGTTCCCTGCACAAACTGGGCATGCTGCTGACCCGCGGCCATGTACTCGAAGGGCTCAATCAGATTGACACCCTGGTGCTGGACAAGACCGGCACCCTCACCGAAGGTCGCCTGACCCTTGGTGCCATTCATCCTCTACGCGAGCTGGATGCCGACAGCTGCCTGGCATTAGCCGCCGCGCTGGAAAACCGCTCTGAACATCCAATCGCCCGCGCCTTCGGCCAGGCACCAGAAGCCGCCGAAGCGGTCGACAGCCATCCGGGCTTAGGGCTGCAGGGGCGGGTTGGCAACCGAATACTACGTATTGGCGAAGCCAGCTTCGTCTGCGCGTTGAGTGCTCAGCCCGTGCCAGCGATTGCCAGTGAACATGGCCAGTGGCTGCTGCTGGGTGATGAGCAAGGGCCGCTGGCCTGGTTTGTGTTGAATGACCGCCTGCGCGAAGACGCCCCGCAACTGATCAACATGGCCAAAGCCAAAGGTTGGCAGATCATGCTGCTGTCCGGCGACAGCTCACCCATGGTCGGCGAAGTGGCACGCCAGCTGGGTATCACAGACGCCCGTGGTGGCCTCACGCCAGATGCCAAGCTGGAGGTATTGAAGCAGCTGCACAGCCAGGGCCGTCGGGTACTGATGCTGGGTGACGGGGTTAACGATGTGCCCGTGTTAGCCGCCGCCGACATCAGCGTGGCCATGGGCAGCGCCACCGACCTGGCCAAAACCAGCGCTGATGCCGTGCTCCTATCCAACCGTCTGAGCAGCCTGGTGCAAGCCCTACACATGGCGCAACGAACCCGCCACATCATCATCGAGAACCTCGCCTGGGCCAGCCTGTACAATGGCCTGGTACTGCCCTTCGCCGCCATTGGCTGGATCACTCCGATCTGGGCCGCGCTGGGTATGTCAGTCAGCTCACTGGTGGTGGTGGTCAACGCACTGCGCCTGACTCGCCTGCCCCGGCAGTAAGCTGTCAAACAGCCCACTAAAACGCTCGGCGAGGTCTTATGCGAAACAACGTGACTGGCAATATTGCCTGGTGGGTGCGCTTATTAGCCGTAATGTTGTTAAGCCTGCAGCTGTTTATGGCCTACCACTTTGCCACCGCGTTGATCCGTCAGCAGACCACACTCAGCAGCCTGTTTACTGACAGTCTGCCGGATACCCTGATCATGCTTTTCCTTAATGCTCTGTTTGCCCTCGTCGCGCTGACCGGCCGCAGCCCTGACAGACTCTTCCCAGTTGCCAGTCTCGATCTGCGGCAACTCTTGCGCCGGAGCCACTAAGCCATGCCCGCCCTCTATATCCTGATCCCGGTCGCCATTGCCCTGGTGGGCTTTGCCATCTGGCTGTTCTTCTGGGCGGTGGACAGCGGTCAGTACGACGACCTCGACGGCCCGGCCCATAGCATCCTGTTCGACGATGAAGACCCCAAGCACACCGCAGCCGTAAGCCAGCAGCAACAAGACCAGCACAAAGACTCGCAGCAGGACAAGCCCGGTGCTTGAGCTACTGCCGCTGCTGGTTTCAGCGCTGATCCTCGGCCTGCTCGGTGGCGGCCACTGCCTGGGCATGTGCGGCGGCCTGATGGGCGCGCTGACCCTGGCCATCCCACCCGAGCAGCGCGCACAGCGCTTTCAACTACTGCTGACCTACAACCTGGGACGCATCTTCAGTTACAGCCTGGCCGGCCTGCTGCTGGGGCTGGCGGGCTGGGCATTAGCCAATAGCCCTTTGGTCATGGGCCTGCGGGTAATAGCGGCGTTGCTGCTGATCGCCATGGGGCTGTATCTGGCCGGCTGGTGGAGTGGCCTGACCCGTATCGAAGCCCTCGGCCGAGGCCTCTGGCGCTATATCCAACCGCTAACCCGACGCTTTATGCCGGTCACCAGCCTGCCGCGCGCGTTTATACTCGGCAGCCTGTGGGGTTGGCTGCCCTGCGGCCTGGTCTACAGCACCCTGCTGTGGGCCGCCAGCCAAGGTAATGCAGTCGACAGCGCTGCTCTGATGTTTGCTTTTGGTCTCGGCACCCTGCCGGTGCTGCTGGCCACCGGCATGGCCGCAGAACGCCTGACTGCCCTGCTGCGCAAACAAGGCGTGCGTATGGCCGGCGGCATTCTGGTAATCCTTTTTGGTCTGTGGACCCTGCCTGGACCGCACCAGCACTGGTTGATGGGCCACTAAGCGATCAGCGGGCGCTTGATACAAGTCAAAACACCTCAGGCGCACCGCTCATAGACTGCCCGGTATTGATAGCCAAACCGGGAATACCCGCATGCTCAACGCCATCCAGTGGGACAGCTCGCTAATCCGCCGCTACGACCAAGCAGGCCCGCGCTATACATCCTATCCGACGGCTGTGCAGTTCCATGAGCGCATTAGCCAGTTCGACCTTCTGCACGCCCTGCGTGACAGCCGCAAAGCGCTGCGACCGCTGTCGCTGTATGTGCACATCCCGTTCTGCGCGCACATTTGCTACTACTGCGCCTGCAACAAGGTAATCACTAAGGATCGCGGCCGCGCCCAGCCCTATCTGGAAAAACTCGAACGCGAAATCGAGATCATCAGCCGTCACCTCGACCCACAGCAGAAAGTCGAGCAGCTGCACTTCGGCGGCGGCACGCCGACTTTTCTCAGCCACGATGAACTGCGTCACCTCATGGGCCACCTGCGCCAGCACTTCAACCTGCTGGATGACGACAGCGGCGACTACAGCATCGAGATCGACCCGCGCGAAGCCGACTGGTCGACCATGGGCCTGCTCCGCGAGCTGGGTTTCAACCGCGTCAGCCTGGGCGTGCAGGACCTCGACCCGGCCGTGCAGCGGGCGGTGAATCGCCTACAGACCTTGGAAGAAACCCGCGCCATCGTCGAAGCCGCGCGTACCTTGCAGTTCCGTTCGGTGAACATCGACCTGATCTACGGCCTGCCGCTGCAAACGCCAGAACGCTTCGCCCGCACCGTGGCCGAGGTGATTGCCCTGCAACCTGATCGCCTGTCGCTGTTCAACTATGCCCACCTGCCGGAGCGCTTTATGCCGCAGCGGCGGATCAACACCAGCGACCTGCCGAGTCCTGGCGACAAGCTGGCCATGCTGCAGGCCAGCATTGAGCAACTGAGCGCCGCCGGTTACCGCTATATCGGCATGGATCACTTCGCCCTGCCCGACGACGAACTGGCCAGCGCCCAGGAAGATGGCAGCCTGCAACGCAACTTCCAGGGCTACACCACCCACGGTCATTGCGACCTGATCGGCCTCGGGGTGTCATCGATCAGCCAGATTGGCGAGCTTTACTGCCAGAACAACAGCGACCTGAGCAAATACCAGGACAGCCTCGGCCACAACGAACTGGCCACCCTGCGCGGCCTGCATTGCGATGCCGACGACCGCGTGCGCCGGGCGGTGATTCAACAGCTGATCTGTCATTTTCAGCTGCGCTTTGCCGATATCGAGCAGGCCTACGCCATCGATTTTCGCAATTACTTCGCCGAGGTCTGGCCGCAGCTGCAGCAGATGGCCAGTGATGGGTTGATCGAGCTGAATGCCCAAGGCATCGAGGTAAGGCCAGCGGGCCGCCTGCTGGTACGCTCGCTGTGCATGCTGTTTGATCGCTACCTTAGCGAGCTAAACCAGCAGCGTTTTTCCCGGGTTATATAGCAGCCAGCGGACCGAAAAAGCCGGGGCTTATTTCATGACCAGGCTGGCCACTTCCTGCATCTGCTGATCACTGAGGTCCTGCTCGCGCAGGGTCTTGATCAGCGTCGCATTGGCGCTGCTCAAAGCGCCCTGCAGCGAGGCCAGCTCGCCCTGCAGCGTCTCGATCTTTATGCGTTTGGCCTCGGGATCGAGGCTCTGGTCCTGCATGACCTCTTTAAGCTCGTTTCTCTTCGCCTCGATCTGCGCCTTGAGCTCGCGTTTTCTCTTGAGCAGATCCTTGACCACGTCCGGCAGGCTGCTCTCATCAATGTCGCGGTTCTTCTGTGCCGCAGCAGAGCGCGCCTTTCCCTGCTCTGACAGGCTTACCCGTAGACTGTCGCGAAACGCCTGCTTATCCGCCTCGCTGCTCTCTGCAACGCCCTCAGCCGCAGCGCTCTTACGCTCCAGCGCAAGGTTCATGCGGGTGCTCAATTGAGTCGATTCCAGACGCATACGAATGCTCCTTGCAGATATTGAAAGCAACCTCGTTTATCGGCCGCACCGGATAAAACTTGAACATTCGATCAGACTGCGCCCTAGTGGCCCTAGCCTGCACCCTGCTGTAACCTTACGGCTATTGTGTGTTTACCCTCAGGATCACCAGCGATGTCCGAAAGCATCAAGTTGCATACCCCACACCAAGCCCATTGCAAGGATTGCAGCCTGGCGAGTCTGTGCCTGCCGCTGTCCCTGAACCTGGAAGACATGGACGCGCTCGACGAAATCGTCAAACGCGGCCGCCCGCTGAAAAAGGGCGAATTCCTGTTCCGCCAGGGCGATGCCTTCAACTCGGTGTTCGCGGTACGTTCCGGTGCACTGAAAACCTTCAGTCTGAGCGACAGCGGCGACGAACAGATCACCGGCTTCCACCTGCCCAGCGAGCTAGTCGGTCTGTCTGGCATGGACAGTGACGCGTACCCGGTGTCAGCAATGGCTCTGGAAACCACCTCAGTGTGCGAAATCCCCTTCGAGCGCCTCGATGAGCTGTCGGTGCAGCTGCCGCAACTGCGCCGCCAGCTGATGCGCATCATGAGCCGGGAGATCCGCGACGATCAGCAGATGATGCTGCTGCTCTCGAAGAAAACCGCCGATGAACGCATCGCCACGTTCCTGGTCAACCTCTCGGCCCGCTTCCGCGCCCGCGGCTTCTCGGCCAATCAGTTCCGCCTGGCCATGTCGCGCAACGAAATTGGTAACTATTTGGGCCTTGCGGTGGAGACCGTATCGCGGGTATTTACCCGCTTCCAACAGAACAAGCTGCTCGAAGCCGAAGGCAAGGAAGTGCATATCCTCGATCCCATCGAGTTGTGCGCCCTGGCCGGAGGTAACCTCGAGGGCTGATCGACCCGCCCTGAGGACCTAGCCGATGATCTTCGACGAATTCACTATCAAAACCCTGATCCGCCCGGTGGTGGACTTCCCCAAGCCAGGTGTGATCTTTCGCGATATCACCCCGCTGTTTCAGTCGCCACGTGCCCTGCGCATGGTGGCCGACAGCTTTATCCAGCGCTACGTCGAAGCGGATTTCAGCCATATCGGCGCCATGGATGCACGTGGCTTTCTGATCGGTTCGATCATCGCCTATGAGCTGAACAAACCACTGATCCTGTTCCGCAAGCAAGGCAAGCTGCCCGCCGACGTACTAAGCGAGAGCTACCAGACCGAGTACGGCGAAGCCAAACTGGAAGTCCATGCCGACAGCCTCTGCGAAGGCGACAAGGTGCTGATTTTCGATGACCTGATCGCCACTGGCGGCACCCTGCTGGCCGCCGCACAACTGGTACGGCGCATGGGTGCGAGCATCATCGAAGCCGCCGCAATCATCGACCTGCCCGAACTGGGCGGTTCGCAGAAGCTACAGGACAGCGGTATCCCCACCTTTGCCCTGACCAGCTTCGCCCTCACCGATCAATAACTCTGCTCCACGGCCCTGACGGCAGCGCTGCATGTCCGGGCCAGGCTGCCCCTCGCGAACTGATTCGCTCACCGCTTACACAAGAACCCCACAGACCATGAACGAAACACCCATGAACCCGCCATCCACTCATTGGCGTCTGCGCCTCGGCGCGCTGATGGAAAGCACAGCCATCACCCGCGTGGTCACCGCCCTGATCATTCTCAACGCCGCAATTCTCGGCATCCAGACCTACCCAGGCCTGATGGCCGAGTGGGGCGAATTGCTGCTGACGCTGGATCAGCTAATTCTCGCGGTGTTTATCCTGGAGCTGGCACTGCGCTTTATCGCCCGCGGCCTGGGCTTGCTGCGCGATCCGTGGGCGGTATTTGACTGCCTGGTGGTGGGCGTAGCCCTGGTGCCGTCCAGCGGTCCATTCGCCGTGCTGCGTGCGCTGCGCGTGTTGCGGGTGCTGCGGCTGATTTCGATCAACCCGAACATGCGCCGGGTGGTCGAAGCCCTGCTGTCCTCGCTGCCGGGCATGAGCAGCATAGCCATGCTGCTCGGCCTGGTGTTTTACGTGGCAGCGGTAATGGCCACGCAACTGTTCGGCGCGGCCTTCCCCGAATGGTTCGGCAGCCTCGGTGCCAGCCTCTATACCTTGTTCCAGGTGATGACCCTGGAAAGCTGGTCGATGGGTATCGTGCGCCCGGTGATGGAGCAGTTCCCGCTGGCGTGGATGTATTTCCTGCCGTTTATCCTGATTGCCACCTTTATGATGCTCAACCTGTTTATCGCCGTGGTGGTCAATGCCATGCAGACCACCCATGAGCAGGAAGCCAAACTCGCTCCGCCCTCGCCCACCGAGCAACTGCTGCTCGATGAACTGCGCGCCTTGCGCACTGAAGTTGCCGAGCTGCGCCAGCAACGCTGAAGCCAACTCAAGTATCAGTACTGCATCGCGCCGGCCTGGTGCGATGCAGCACTGGCATAGATCGTATCCCCCCACGCCCCTCTCCCTGCTAGCTCGCGCCCCTAAAGCGCCTGAGCCTGACGAACTGTCCGACAACTATCCATAAGTTGGCGCAATTCCAGCCGCCCTGGCCAGGAATGACCTCGCGCCTAAAACGCCCTCGGCTAAAGATTAATGACGGCCCAAGACAGCCCAGCCTGTCGTCCCAAGCCCTAAAACAAGAGCGGTCGCGAACGCGATCAATATGCCGAGGAGTCGCCCTTATGACAGCCAAAACCAGCACCCCAACCGCCAGCTTTCCCGTACGCCGCATGGACTTCACCTTCGATGAAAGCCAGAAGTTCTGGTTTGCCGGCGACCCATTCATGAGTCACTTCATGAACAACCTGTCGTCACTGTTTCCCTATGGCGAGAAGTTCTTTGTCGACAGCGTGCGTGCCGTGCGCGAGAAGGTCACCGAGCCGCAGCTGAAGAAGGACATCAGCGCGTTTATCGGCCAGGAAGCCATGCATTCGAAAGAGCACGCGGCTTATAACGACTACGCCGCCGAGCACAATATCGACCTGGAATTGCTGGAACTGCGCATCAAGGTGCTGCTGGAGTGGGTGACCAAGATCACCACCAAGAAGCAGCGGCTGGCCGCCACCTGTGCCTTGGAGCATTTCACCGCGACCATGGCCGAGCAACTGCTGCAACGCGAAGACCTGACTACCCAGATGAACGACCCCAAGCTCTATCAACTGTGGATGTGGCACGCGATTGAAGAGAACGAACACAAGGCGGTCTGCTACGACGTGTACCAGAAGGTCTACGGCGGCTACTTCACGCGCGTTGGCATGATGGCGATTTCCACCGTGATCTTCTTCGGCGTGATCGGTTGGTTCCAGCTGCACCTGCTGCGCAAGGACGGCCAACTATTCAACTGGCGCAGCTGGGGCAAAGGCCTGAAAACCCTGTTCGGCCCACGCAACGGCTTTTTGACCAAACTGATCCTGCCGTACCTGGACTACTACCGCCCGGGCTTCCATCCGCTGGACCACGACAGCAAAGCGCTGGAAAAACGCTGGCGTCAGCGTCTGGGCTTCAGCTAAGCCCAGCGTGCCGAGGCTGACCGCTAATTCGCGTCAGCCTCGGCGCGGCTTTTCAGCGTACGCAATACATGCTCAGCCAGGCCCGCACCCGCTTCGCTCATGGTCAAGTAAGTACGGTCGGCACCGGCCTGCTGAATGCGCATGGCAATATCCTCATACAGCGCGTGTGACACCACCAACCCGTTAAAGCCGCGCTCGCGCAGCTTCTGCGTGGCAATCACCTTGGCCTCTTCATCATTCAGCGCAAGGATCACAGCGTCGATATTGGGCATCTGCAGGTGCTGCCAGAACATCGGGTCCTCACCGTCGGCAAACAGCACGCTACGCCCCACCTTGTTGCTCTGCTCGATCACCACTGGGTCGGAATCCAGGCCCACCACCTGATAGCCCTTCTCCCGCAAGTAGTCATAGGCTGCACGTCCGGTACGCCCCATGCCCATTACCAGCACCTGGGAAAGGCCGAGAGAAACCGGCTGTTCATCCGGGTGACGGATATTGCGCTCCAGGGCAGTCAGACGTTTAGCCAGGCGCTCGTATAGCGGATGAACAACCCGATTGAGCGGCGCAGAAATCACAAAAGACAGCGCAACGGTAATCGCCAGGGGAATCATCCACTCCGGCAGTACCACGCTGGCCATGATCAGGCCGAACTCGCTGTAGTTGGTCAGGCTGACGCTGCTGAGAAAGGCACTGCGCGCGCGCAGGCGGAACAGCAGAAAGAGGAAGAAGAACAGCACACCTTTGAGCGGCAACAGCACGGCCATGACCAGGGCAAACTTCAAGGCAGCGGCATCCGGCAGGCCGCCAATGCCGATCTGCAGAAAGAAGCCGACCAGAAAGATTTCCTTAATGCCCCACAACGAGTTGGCCAGCTCGGTAGCGCGCTTGTGTTTGGCCAGCATGGCACCAAAGGCCAATGCGCCTAACTCGGAACTCAGCCCCAGTTGCTCGAAGCCGTAACCGCCCAGCACCAGCGCCAGCAACAGGCCGAGCAGCACCATCAGCTCCTCGTGACCGCTGACATCGAGCAGCTTAAACAGCAACGGCCGCAGCAGTGGCAAACCGAACAGCAGCAATGCCCAGGCCGACGGCACTTTGCCGCTGGCCAGGCTCATCACCACCAGGGCAATCAGGTCCTGGATGATCAACACGCCAATCGCCACCCGCCCGTGAAACGCGCGCAGCTCGCGCTTGCCCTCCAGCACCTTGGCCGCCAGCACCGTGCTGGAAAACGACAAGGCAATGGCCAGCAGCAATCCCTGATCCCAGGGTAGTTCCAGCAGCAACAGAATCGCCGGGAGGAAGATCAGACTGGAAATAGCGAAATGCAGCAGGCCGCCGCCGATCACCTCACGCCGCACCAGGTTGCCGATCTTCAGCTTGAGGCCCACGGTAAACAACAACAGCAGCACACCCAGGTGGGCGATGTGATCCAACGCTGCGCTGTCACGCGGGCCAACCCCGATATGCTCGCCAAAACCGGCTAGAGCAAAGCCAGCACCCAGGTAGCCCACTAGCGGCGGCAGACCAATACCTCGCGCCACCAGCCCCATGACAAAGGCAAAGGCAATCCAGGTGGCTTCAATCATAGGGGGTCCTTAATGGGGCAAACGACGAAACAGCGCGGTAGCACTATGCCGGCCTAGCATAACGCCCATAGATGGCGCCGCATTGACTCGCCTCAGTTGCGGCCGTATTTACTCAACCGGCAACTTCAACTGCCCCAGACTTTGCAACACGCTAGCGCCGGTAAACAGCATAACGATCTGCTCTTCAGCCAACGCGCAGATCGCCGCTTGCCGCTCGGGTTGGCCGATGTAGTCCAGCGACAGCTGGAACAGGTTGCGGCTGATCAGGTTCGACACCTGCCTTACCACTGCCGGGTTGACCATGTCCGGCAGCAGCTTGAAGGCGATGATGTCCTCGGCCATGTCCGCACCGAATTCATCCATCACTTCCTGCAGGGCCGCGCGCAGCACGGCCGAGGCACCATGCAGTTCGCGTACACCGATGATGAACGCCTCAGGGTTCTGCGCAACGAAATCGAAGAACAACTGCACGGTTTCATGGCACACACGCCGGCCGCGCTGCAGGTCAATGCCAAACAGGATTGGCGCGCTGGCCTGGGTCGATTGCACCGCTCGCTCGGCCGCTTCGCGACGCAGGGCGCGCAGCGGTTGGCGCAGCTGGGTGGAGATTTGTCGGATCACCGTCAGGCCCAGGTCATCAACATCCTTGAAGTGCCTATAGAAGGTATTGGGATTCAGCCCCGCCTCACGCGCCAACTCGCGCAAGCCCAGGTTGCTGAGGCTGCGACTGGTTGAGGTGAGACGTAACGCGGCCTCCAGTAACAGGGTCTTGCCGGGGGCCTCAGTGGCTTTTTCTGCGGCTGGCTGCTGCTCGCTGGCGTCTGCCTGCATGACGAACCCTACCTAAAAGTTGGCTTGTGAGATTGCTGCTTGCTGGCGAGTATACATTTGTCTACCTTGGTATACAGCTGTATACGCCAGCAATAAACATAACAGGAGCTTGGCAATGAATGCACCCGTCTCACCCCCTACTGCCACCCGCCACTGCAAGGTGGCCATTATCGGCACGGGCTTCTCTGGCCTGGGCATGGCCATCCGCCTGAAGCAGGCCGGTGAACATGACTTCCTGCTGTTCGAAAAAGAAGCCGGCGTCGGCGGTACCTGGCGGGTCAACAACTACCCGGGCTGCGGTTGTGACGTGCAATCGCACCTGTACTCCTTTTCGTTCGAGCAGAACCCCAACTGGACGCGTATGTTTGCCAAGCAGCCAGAAATCCAGGGTTACCTGGAAGGCTGCTGGAGCAAGTACCGCCTGCAGAACCACACCCAGCTGAACACGGAAATCACCCGCCTGGCCTGGGATGAACAGCAAGAGCTGTGGCAGATCAGCGACAGCGCCGGCAACAGCTATACCGCGCAGTTTGTGGTCTCCGGCATGGGTGCGTTGTCCACCCCATCGATTCCGGCGCTCAAGGGCCTGGGCGACTTCACCGGCAAGATCTTCCACTCGCAGCAGTGGGATCACAGCTATGACCTCACCGGCAAACGCATTGCGGTAATCGGCACCGGCGCCTCATCGATTCAGTTCGTGCCGCAGATCCAGAAGCAGGTCAGCCAGCTCGATCTTTACCAGCGCACCGCACCCTGGATCATGCCCAAGCCGGACCGCGCCATCAGCGAGCGCGAACGCAACCGTTTCAAACGCTTCCCGCTGCTGCAGAAACTCTGGCGCGGCGCTATCTATGCCCTGCTGGAAAGCCGGGTGATCGGCTTTGCCATGCTGCCAAAGGTGATGACCGTCGCGCAGAAAGTCGGCAAGTGGTACATCAACAAGCAGATCAAGGACCCGATCCTGCGCGCCAAGGTCACCCCGGATTACCTGATGGGCTGCAAGCGCGTACTGATCTCCAACGACTACTTCCCGGCGCTGACCCAGCCCAACGTTGATCTGATTACCGATGGCATCGAGGAAATTCGCAGCGGCAGCATCCGCACCGTGGACGGTAAAGAGCGCGAGATCGACGCGATCATCTTCGGCACCGGCTTCACCCCGAGCGACCCGCTACCGCGCGGCGTGGTTTTTGGTCGTGGTGGCGTCGACCTGCTCGACACCTGGCCAGAAGGCCCACAGGCTTACAAAGGCACTCTGACGGCCGGCTTCCCCAACCTGTTCTTCCTAATGGGGCCGAACACCGGCCTGGGCCACAACTCGATGGTCTATATGATCGAGTCGCAGATCCATTACGTGCTCGGTGCGCTCAAGCTGGTGGGTGAGCAAGAGTTGCAGAGCCTGGAAGTCAAACAGGCGGCGCAGGATAAATTCAACGGCAAGCTACAAGGCAGCCTGGGTAATACAGTATGGAATGCCGGCGGCTGCACCAGCTGGTACCTGCACCCGGTCAGCGGCCGCAACTGCACGGTATGGCCGGGCTTTACCTGGCGTTTCCGCTTGCTGACGCGCAACTTTGACCCAGCGGCCTATCATTTCAGCCGTAAACACGCGGCACACCCGGCGCAGAACAGCGCTATCCACTTGACTGCCCAGGAGGCCAGCGCATGAAGTCGTTTGAAAACAAGGTAGCCGCCATCACCGGCGCCGGTTCCGGCATCGGCCGTGCCCTGGCCTTCGGTCTGGCCCGCCAGGGTTGCCAACTGGCGCTCTCCGATGTAAATGCCGAGGGCCTGGCGGAAACCGCCGCCCAGGCGCGCAAGCTCGGTGTGCAGGTCAGCGAAACCCTGGTCAACGTCGCCGACCGCGAGGCCGTGCATGCCTGGGCCGATCAAGTAGTGAGCGAGTTCGGCCGGGTCAACGCGATCTTCAACAACGCCGGGGTAGCCCAGGGCGGCACCGTGGAAGGCAACGACTACGCCGACTACGAGTGGATCATGAACATCAACTTCTGGGGCGTGGTCAACGGCACCAAGGCCTTCCTGCCGCATATCAAGGCATCGGGCAGCGGCCATATCGTCAACGTGTCCAGCGTGTTCGGCCTGTTCGCTCAACCGGGTATGAGCGCCTACAACGCCAGCAAGTTCGCTGTGCGCGGCTTTACCGAGTCGCTGCGCCAGGAGCTGGACATGGCCGATTGCGGCGTATCGGCCAGCTGCGTGCACCCCGGCGGGATCAAGACCAACATCGCCAAAACCGCGCGGATGAACGCCAGCCTGAGCAGCGTTACCGGCCAGGATGCCGACAAGGCACGTCAGCAGTTCAACGACCAGTTGCTACGCACCACGCCGGAAAAAGCCGCCCAGGTGATTATCAACGGCGCACTGGCGAACAAGCGGCGCATCCTGATAGGCCCGGACGCCTACGCCCTGGATGGCATGCAACGCCTTTGGCCAGCGTTCTACCAACGCCTGGTAACCGCTTCCATGCGTCTGGCTGCCCGCTTTGCGCCGAAAGGCTCAAGCAAGAAAGTACAGGCTGTTGTGGAGTAACCGGCCAGCCCACAAGCCCCAGCGCCGCAGGTGTCTGGGGCTTTTTTATGCCTGGCATGCCTGGCAGCCACCCTGGCGTTTGCATGCGCGAGATGCACACCGCGTGCATTCAATTGGCATAACTGTAGTTAGCGCGATAAATTGTCAGCATCTGTCCTGTGCCGCTGGAGAACGCCATGACTACGCAAGACCCTTGCGCCGAACTGCTGCTCGACAACCAGCTGTGCTTCGCCCTGTATTCGACCTCGTTACTGCTGACCAAGGTCTACAAGCCACTGCTGCAGGAACTGGGCCTGACTTACCCGCAATACCTGGCGATGATGGTGCTCTGGGAAGGCGATGGCATCACCGTGGGCGATATCAGCAGCCGCCTGCTGACCGACCCTGGCTCCGTCACCCCGCTGCTCAAACGCCTGGAAGCCGAAGGTCTGCTCAAGCGCACTCGCAGCAGTGTCGACGAGCGTGTGGTTGAGTTGTTCCTCACCGATAAAGGCCGCGCCCTGCGCGAACAGGCCAAAAGCATCCCCAGCTGCATCCTCACCGCCACCCAGCAATCCGCCGCTGAACTTGGCGCCCTCAAGGCTGAGCTAGTCGCCTTGCGTAGCAGCCTGCAACAAGCCGTGTAAGTACCTGGGCGACAGGCTTGTCGCCCGCCTCGTCGTCCACATCGCACCACTCTTACCCGTCACTCCCCCGCTCAACTCAACAATTTCGTCCTGCCGCAGCTCTCGAAAAATCGCGCAACCGCCCGCCATTCCTCGCTTATTCCTAGACACAGCAGTGCTTATCGCAAAATGTTCAAATATATATCTTGCGCGCTAAATTAATGATCACTAAAGTTAAGCCCATCGAACTACTTAGCGCGCAAAACTTTAGTGCTAATAAACGAATTACTGACCAACCAAACAACCCAGCAGCTTGAGGAGAACCGTTATGCAAACCCTGATCACATTCACCATCGCCATCACGCTCTCCGCTGCCGTACTGGCGGACCACAGCCAGAAGCAGCAACAGGATGGCAAAGGCCTGTACCCAGAATGGCTGATCAACCACGACGGCTGATCAACCACAGATACCGCAACACCTGTAACGCGTACCAACCCAAACTGACTTTAAAGGATTACCACCATGTCGATTCAAACCATTGCTTACCGTGCCTATGCAGAAGCCACCGGCGGCCGTGACGGCCGTGCCATATCCTCCGACGGCGTACTCGACGTCGCCCTGACCACCCCGAAAGAACTTGGCGGTGCCGGCGGTGCGGGCACTAACCCTGAGCAGCTGTTCGCTGCGGGCTACTCGGCCTGTTTTATCGGCGCGATGAAGTTCGTCGCGGGCCGCGACAAGCTGGCAATGCCCGCAGACGCCTCGATTGAAGGTGTCGTAGGAATCGGCGCGATTCCCAACGGTTTCGGCATCGAAGTCGAACTGCGCATCAGCCTGCCGGGCATGGACCGTGAGCAAGCGCAGACCCTGATCGAGCGTGCGCACATCGTCTGCCCTTACTCCAATGCTACCCGCGGCAATATCGACGTCACCCTGACGCTGCTCGACTAAGCCCAAACTACCCACTACCCGGCCGCTGCCAGTCAGCGGCCCGCCCCAGGAGGCCGCACATGAACATCAAACAAGGTTTGTCGATCGCCATACTCGCCCTTGCCGTCAACAGCGCGTTTGCCGCTGGTAGCCCCGGGGTGGAGCGTACTACTCAAGGTTTCCTCAATGCCCTCGCCGCTGGCGGTGGCAAGCCCCTCGAACAGCTGAGCCCGAAAGATGCCCGCGCCGTATTGGTCGGCGCGCAGGCCGGGGTCAAGGTCGATGTATCGGACATCAAGGTGGTCGACAAGACCATTGAGGTTGATGGCCAGTCGATCCAGCTCAAAGTTGTGCGCCCAGCCGATGCCAAAGGCGAGCTGCCGGTGTTTATGTTCTTCCACGGCGGCGGCTGGGTGCTGGGCGACTACCCGACCCACGAACGCCTGATCCATGACCTGGTGGTGGGCTCTGGCGCGGCGGCGGTGTATGTCGATTACACCCCATCACCGGAAGCCAAGTACCCGACCGCGATCAACCAGGCCTACGCCGCAACCCAATGGGTGGCGCAGAACGGCGCGCAGATTGGTGTCGACGGCAAGCGTCTGGCAGTGGCCGGCAACAGTGTGGGCGGCAATATGGCTGCAGTCGTCAGCCTGATGGCCAAAGACAAAGGCACCCCAGCGATCAAATTCCAGCTGCTGATGTGGCCGGTCACCGACGCCAACTTCAACAACGCCTCCTATAACCAGTTCGCCGACGGTCACTTCCTCAGCAAGAGCCTGATGCAGTGGTTCTGGGATAACTACACCACCGATCCAAAACAGCGCGCCGAAATCTACGCTTCGCCGCTGCAGGCATCGGTGGAGCAATTGAAAGGCTTGCCGTCAGCCTTGGTGCAGACCGCCGAGTTCGACGTACTTCGTGATGAAGGTGAAGCCTATGCGCGCAAGCTGGATGCGGCGGGGGTCAACGTCACCTCAGTGCGCTACAACGGCATGATCCATGACTTTGGTTTGCTCAACGTGATCAGCCAGATACCCGGCACGCAAAGCGCCATGCAGCAAGCCGCCGCCGCGCTGAAAGCCAACCTCAAGTAACCCGCGTTACAACAAAACGCCCCGACACGCTTAGCGTGCCGGGGCGTTCTGCTGTTCAAGCGGCTGGCATTGCAGGCTACGCAGCAGGCCTTGCTGCAAAGCCTGGTCGAGCACCTGCTGCAACAGCGGCGCGGCGAAAAATGCCTGCAACGCCCCCGTCGATTGCCAGCGACTCTGCAGCAGCCACTGCGCCGCATCATCCGGCAGCTGCTGCACCTCAACACCCAGACAACCGTGAAGGGTCTGCAGGGATTCACCCAAGCCATGCAGACACAACCCCAACTGCTCGGTGCGTCCCGCCCTGGCATGCAGCACTGCGCTATGACTTAGCATCGGCTCGCTCTCCAGAGATATAGGCTCAATAAGGGCTGGCCGTCGGCCGCACGATCAGCTCGCTGACATCAACATCCGCTGGCTGCTCGACCGCATAGGCGATGGCGCGAGCAATCGCGTCCGGGGTGATGGCGACCTTGCGGAACGCCTTCATCGCCTCACGGCTCGACTCATCGGAAATGCTCTCGGCCAGCTCCGATTCGACCACGCCCGGCGATACCAGGGTCACGCGAATATCGCCGCCCACCTCCTGGCGCAAACCTTCGGAAATGGCACGCACCGCGTACTTGGTTGCGCAATACACCGCACCGGTCGGCACCACGCTGTAGGCACCGATGGAGGCGATATTGACGAACTGGCCGCTGCGCTGACGCTGCATTACCGGTAACGCAGCGGCGATGCCGTGCAGCACGCCACGGATATTCACGTCGATCATGCGGTTCCACTCGTCGACCTTCAGCACATCCAGGCGCGACAGCGGCATCACCCCGGCGTTGTTGATCAGCACATCGACGCGGCCGTACTGCGCCAGGGCGGCATCGACAAATGCCTGGGTGTCGGCCTGGCTGGTTACGTCCAGGCGACGATAATCAGCATTACCGCCCGCCTCGCGGATCTCGCCCACCAACTGCTCCAGACGCTCGGTACGCCGCGCGCCGAGCAACAGTCGCGCGCCCTTCTCGGCCAGCAAGCGCGCACAGGCCTCGCCGATACCGCTGCTGGCGCCGGTGATCAGAATGACTTTGTCTTGGATATTCAACATGGCCGAATCCTCTGCTGGTAAGCGGCAAGGATTGCCGCGACAGCAACAGATTCCGTCAGATGGCGTGCTCAGGGCTAGACGATTTCTGGCGAATTATTGCCTAAACCTGCAACACTCAAAATTTATAAAAATCACCCTGCGAAACATACGATCAGTTCAGAGCTGCACTGCTCGCCTTTAAAACAGGGTTTATTGCCTATTGCTGGTGAATTATTGCCTGATCCTGCAACGCATTCTGGGCAACGCTGACTTGCCTGAAAAACCGGGATAACCTGCAAGCCAGCAGCAGGAGCCACGCCCATGACATCTTCCCTCAGCCACTCAGTCCTCGACGACAACCTGGCGCTGCGCCAAGCCGAACTGGCCGCGCTGATCCAACGGCAGTGCCCGGCTGACGGCCTGCATAGCAGCGCCATTGCCGGCCTCGACCTAGCCTGCGCAACCCAGCCCAGCCTGCCCATACCGACGCTTTACCGGCCATGCCTGTGCATCATTGCCCAGGGCCGCAAGGATGTGCGCCTCGGCGATGAGCAGTACACCTACGACCCGCTGAACTACCTGGTGGCCTCCGTCACCCTGCCAGTTACCGGCCAGGTGATCGGCGCAACCCCCGAGCAACCTTATCTAAGCCTGCGTTTGGATATTGATCCGGCGCTGATCACCAGCCTGATCGCCGACATCGGCCCCATTGGCGTGCCTAAACCTGGCCCACGTCGGGCGCTGTATCTGGATCGTTTGGATACTCAATTGCTCGACGCGGTATTGCGCCTACTGCGGCTGCTGGAAACCCCGCGCGATATCGCCATGCTTGCGCCGCTGGCCTTGCGCGAAATTTTCTACCGACTGCTGCACAGCCCACAAGGTCATCGCCTGCACGAAATTGCCATTGCCGACAGCCAGGGCCAACGCATCAACCGCGCAATCGAATGGCTGAATTTGTATTTCGACCAACCCCTGCGCATCGAGGACCTGGCCCGCGAAGTCAACCTCAGCACCTCAACCCTGCATCACCGTTTCAAGGCCGTCACGGCTCTCAGCCCCCTGCAGTATCAGAAACAGCTACGCCTGCAGGAAGCGCGGCGCCTGATGCTCTGCGAAGGACTAGAGGCTGCTTCAGCCAGTTATCGCGTCGGCTATGAAAGCCCCTCGCAGTTCAGCCGCGAATACAGCCGCTTGTTCGGCGCGCCACCGCTGCGCGATCTGGCCCGCTTACGCAGCTCGGCATAGCAGGGCTAAAAAATCTCTGACAGCAGCTCGAAAAAAACGCCCCGACGCTTTTCAAGAGCACCGAGGCGTTTTACTGGGGCCAAGTTAGCGCTTAAGCAGGCAGAACTGGCCAGAATTCATTATCGGCAACAACATCAGGCAGACGCAAAAACGCCCTGCAGCCCAGGCTAATGGGGACTTTTCAGCTTATGAGCTGAGAAAAATATGAATAATTAACGTTAAACCCAACACTTCCTGTGAAAACGGCCTATTATGGCTGAGCTGACTTGTAGTTATCAGCAAAACCGCATAGGTGCTATGAGCACTCTGGCACCGCACTTCGTATCGAATTAAGAGACACACCATGGCAAATCGCGAAACTGGCACCGTCAAATGGTTCAACGATGAGAAAGGCTTCGGCTTCATTACCCCAACTAATGGCGGCGATGACCTCTTCGTTCACTTTAAAGCCATCCAAAGCGACGGTTTCAAAAGCCTGAAAGAAGGCCAGACTGTTACCTACGTGGCCGCCCGCGGTCAGAAAGGCATGCAAGCTGAAGAGGTACAGGTGGCCTAAGCCCCTGTCCTGCTTTAAAACAAACCCCGCGCTCGCGGGGTTTGTTTTATCTGACGGTTGTAAAACCTGCCTTATCTATAAGCCCATCTGCTTGCTGATGATCTCGTTCATGATTTCACGCGAGCCACCGCCAATCGACAGAATGCGGTTATCACGGTAAAGCCGCTCCACCAGGCTTTCGCGCATATACCCCATACCCCCCATGATCTGCACCGCATCGTAGGTCAGTCGATCGGCAATATCAGTGGCAAAATTCTTGGCCATGGATATCTCCTTGATCACGCTTTTACCTGCCGCCATCTTCGCCGCTTGCCGATAGGTAAAGTCGCGCGACACTTCAAGCTGGGTCGCCATCTCCGCAAGACGATGCTTGAGCACCTGGAACTTGCCAATAGGTTTACCGAACGCCTCGCGCTCCTTGGCCCACTTCATCGACTCTTCAAGTGCCAGCTGCGCCGTCATATTGGCCATGATCGCCAGCGATAGCCGCTCGCTCTGGAAATTGGCCATGATGCAGGCAAAGCCCATGTTCTCGGCGCCGATCAGATTGCCTACCGGCACCCTGCAATCATCGAAGAACAACTCCGCCGTATCCGATGCCCACCAGCCCATCTTCTTCAGCTTGCACCCTACGGTGAAGCCAGGCGTGCCCTTCTCCACCAGCAACAGGCTGACACCACCAAAACCATCACCTCCGGTGCGCACGGCAACCGTGTAGTAATCCGCGCGCACGCCGCTGGTGATAAAGGTTTTACTGCCGCTAACGCGGTAGAAATCGCCATCCCGTACCGCACGGGTTTTCAGATTAGCCACATCCGAGCCACCGGATGGCTCAGTCACCGCAAGCGCCATGATTTTTTCACCGGCCAGGACCTGCGGCACGATGCGCTCGCGCAGCTCCGGCTTGGCCCACTTCACCACAGGCGGCAAACCAATATCCAGGGACCCGAGCCCCGCCACCAAGCCGCCAGAGCCTGAGCGCATCAACTCCTCGCTGGCCGCGACCTTGGCAAAGACATCACCCTCATGGCTGCCACCAAACGCTTCCGGGTAGCCAATACCGAGAATCCCCGCAGCCCCCGCCTTGAGGTAGAGCTCGCGAGGAAACTCCTCGGCTTCTTCCCAATCATTGATGTGCGGCAGAATTTCGCGCTCGACAAAGCGCCTGACAGAATCACGCACCAACTGGTGGGATTCATCGAAATATTCCTGGAAGACAGACATGAGGTATTCCCACTGAGGTTTCAGGGAAATTACCAAGCGCTTGCTTGGTTTACAAGAAGAGGATTACGCCATGCGCAAGGGCAATCAAGCCGCCTGCCACCAGGAACCTACAGCTGGATAGGCCTACGCCCAGCAATCGAATGCGCCAGGGTGCCACCGTCCACTAACTCGAGCTCGCCGCCCAGCGGCATGCCATGGGCAATGCGCGAGGCAATCAGGCCTTTGCCTGCCAACAGCTGGGCGATGTAATGCGCCGTGGCCTCACCTTCCACCGTCGGATTGGTTGCCAGAATCACTTCGGTGAAACTACCCGCAGCAATCCGCGCTAGCAGCTCGGGGATACCAATCGCCTCCGGACCAAGACCGTCGAGCGGCGACAGGTGACCCTTGAGCACAAAGTAGCGCCCGCGAAACCCGGTGTGCTCAACCGCATAAACATCCATCGGCCCCTCAACCACGCACAGCAGGCTGTCATCGCGCCGCGGGTCCAGACACAGCTGACACACCTCGTCCTCACTCAGGCTCCGGCATTGCTTGCAATGCCCAACCCCTTCCATCGCTTGCGTAAGCGCCTGGGCCAGGCGCAAGGCCCCGGAGCGATCACGCTCAAGCATCTGCAAGGCCATACGCTGAGCAGTCTTCTGCCCAACGCCGGGAAGAATGCGCAGTGAATCGATCAGGTGGCGGATCAGCGGACTGAAGCTCATGGGAAATACTCGATGACTACTAACGCTTACCAGCAAAGCCCTACAGGGCTATTGAGCCATGACAGATCAAGGCTCAGGCAGGTGTGAGCTGAGGATACCCACACCTGTTTGCAGCGCAGCCATGTGCGCTGACCCGATGCTTTTTAGAACGGCATTTTGAAGCCAGGCGGCAACTGCATGCCGGCAGTCATACCGGACATCTTGTCCTGGCTGTTCTGCTCAACCTTGCGCACGGCATCGTTTACCGCAGCGGCGATCAGGTCTTCGAGGATTTCCTTGTCTTCCTGCATCAGGCTGTCATCCAGGCTGACACGCTTGACGTCGTGACGCCCAGTCATGACCACGCTGACCAGCCCAGCACCGGATTGACCGGTTACCTCGGCGTTCGCCAGCTCTTCCTGCATCTTCTGCATTTTTTCCTGCATCTGCTGGGCCTGCTTCATCAGGCCGGCCATGCCACCTTTCATCATGGTGTAAGTCCTCGGTAATTAGGGGTTAACGGGTGTATCCAGGGGTTCAATGCTGTCCGCGCGGATAACCGCGGCGAACTGCTGAATCATTTGTTGAATAACCGGGTCCTGGTGGATCGAAGCCTCGGCCTCGCGCTGGCGATTGGCTCGCTTACTCGCCGCCGCCTGCGCTGGCGTCTCCTGCTCAGGCTTGCATAACTCAATCAACACCTTGAGTTCGCGCCCGTGAAACTGATTGAGCGCATCATTCAGGCGCCGCTGCTGGGTGAGGTTGAACAGCGCCGAATGCGCAGGATCCAGGTGCAGCAACCAGTTATCGCCCTCAGCACTTATCAAGGTGCAATTGGCGCCGATGCTAGCGGTCATCCCGGACAAGCCGAGCTTCGGGAACAGCTCCAACCAGTCGGCCGCCAGTCCTGTCGCCGGTTGCGCCGCAGGCAAGATCTCAGGCTCGGCAGATGCGGCACGCTCTACTGTATCAAAATCATAATCAAACGACTCTGCATCCATCTCAACATAGTCGTAGTCGCCCAGCGGCGGCTCATCATCATCCATATCGGCGGACAGAGCCGGCTGCTCAATCAATTGCGGTTCAAGCACTGCCGCTTGCGGCGGCTCGGTAGCTAGCGTGACGGACTCAGCTACAGCAACGACATGCTCTGCGACTTCTATAACATGCTCAGACATTTGAGCTGCCGGCAGATTCACCTGCTCTTCCCAGGGCAGATCCACCACAGGAGCGGGTGCTACAGGGGCAGTTGTCGCTTCAGTCGGCGAAGGCTGCGCAACGGGCTCGTTGACCACTTCCGGCGCGGGCGGCAGGACTGCCACAGCAGCTTCAGGCGCAGCTACCGGCACTACAGCTACAACTTCAACTATAGGAGTGGGCGGCGCAGGCGGAACCGCAACAGGAATGCTCACCGGTGACGGGATAGCCGCACCGGCCACTGGGTTGGTCGCGGGATCAGCAGTGGCCTGGCTAATCCCCAGCGGCTTTAGCGCCACCCTCGGTGCATCATGGGTATCCGCCGGGCGGAATGCCAACATACGCAACAGCACCATCTCAAAGCCGCTACGCGGGTCGGGCGACAACGGTAAATCGCGCCGCCCGATCAAGCCCATCTGATAATAGAACTGCACGTCTTCGCTGGGCAGAACCCGAGCCAACTCAAGCACGCGCTCGCGATCACCTTGACCGTTATCCACCGCCTCAGGCAGCGCCTGAGCAATAGCAACCCTGTGCAGCACATTGAGCATCTCGGACAACACACCATTCCAGTCCGGGCCCTGCTCCGCCAGATGACGCACAGCCTCAATCAAAGCGCGCGCATCGCCATCCAGCAGGGCGTGCAGCACACCGTAAACCTGGCCATGGTCAAGCGTACCAAGCATGGCGCGCACATCGGCGGCCAACACTTTGCCTTCACCAAATGCAATGGCCTGGTCTGTCAGGCTCATGGCATCGCGCATCGAGCCATCGGCCGCGCGGCCGAGCAACCAGAGCGCGTCATTCTCGAACGGGATATTCTCTGCCGCCAGAACATGAGTGAGGTGGTCAACCACACGCTCTGGAGGCATATTTTTCAGCGAAAACTGCAGGCAACGCGATAACACGGTAACCGGCAGCTTCTGCGGATCAGTAGTCGCCAGGAGGAATTTAACGTGGGGAGGCGGCTCTTCCAGGGTTTTCAACAGCGCGTTAAAAGAGCTAGTGGAAAGCATGTGTACTTCGTCGATCAAGTAGACCTTAAAGCGGCCGCGGCTCGGCGAATACTGCACGTTGTCGAGCAACTCGCGAGTGTCTTCAACCTTGGTACGGCTGGCAGCATCGACTTCGATCAAGTCGATAAAACGCCCCTCATCAATCTCTTTGCAAATCGAGCAAACACCGCAAGGGGTCGAGCTGATGCCGGTCTCGCAATTCAGGCACTTGGCAATAATCCGCGCAATCGTGGTCTTGCCCACACCACGGGTGCCCGTGAACAAATAGGCATGGTGCAGTCGTTGGCTGTCGAGCGCATTGATCAGCGCCTTGAGCACATGCGTCTGGCCAACCATTTCGTTGAACGAGCGCGGACGCCACTTGCGTGCAAGAACCTGATAACTCATCGAAACCCGTCACGAGAGGAAAGCAAAAGTGGGGCTAATCCTAACGGAGCATGGGGCAAATTGCATCCGATGCGCAGCCCACGAATGGCCAGCTTGCGGCATTACCTACAAATAAACTGGCGAAAAAATAACCAGACAGGTATCATCCGCCCCGTTAGTACCACGCTGTAAGTCAATCAGGCCTTTTGGCCCCCTAGATGGTTTCCAGGTAAGAGCGCATCGCCTCAAGGCAATGCCGCACAGCTCTAACCCATATCCCAACCTGCTGACTGATCTGGCCGTCCCGCGCAAGCGCTGACTCAAGCCCGCCTCCGACGTACCGACCCGCACAACGTCTCCGCTGTGGAACTTGTGTGCGCAGTCCAGCTCCTATCTACATATGCAATCGACTACTTACGTCGACAGCCTGGAGCTTTATTTAGCGCAATGACGCGCCTGTTGTTTTAGGAAGTACCCAAAAAATGAATACCCAACACCAAATTCAGGATGCTATTCGCACCCTATCGAGTGCATTTGCACCTTTTGACTGCCGCATCCTAGCCGCCCGCAAAGGTAGCTTCAGCTTTACCATCGTCAACGATGCAGGCATTGCCAAGCACAGTCAGCGCCTCTACCCCGGCCAGTACAGTGGCGCACACTTGGAACAAGTCATCGAGCGCGCCCGACAGTCACTGACTGCTTGATTAGCAAGATTCACGAACCATCGAGCATCTCAGGGGTCAGAAGTGATCACCCTCTGGATGGAGCATGGTCATGGACAAGATTAACCGCGAACTCGTTGAGCAACTGTTTACCCCGCTGCGCGCCATATTCAGCCCTCCCCGCCCAGACGGTGGGGTTGTGCTCTCTTTGCTGGATGCAAACGAAGCCACTGCATACAGCCGTGTGCTGAGCGCAGCCCAACTGACCGACACGCAAGCGTTCGCTCAAAGCCTTGAAGATATTCGCCTAGAGCTTGCAATGCGCTCGGGCAGCATTCCTGCAGACATGCGTAAAGCATTAAAGGAACAGGACAGCGTACTTAGCTACCACACACACTAAAAGCTCTTTGTGCCCTACTTTCAGTAGGGCCTCCAACGCCTGCATTACCGGGGCCCTCTGAGTGGTTTCAGGAAGCGGTGCAAATGGAACCGCAGCCAAAGACTCCAATTGCTCCTGACGCAACCAGGAAGCCCAGATAGCGAGCCTTTTCCCTCCAGACTCACACTCGCCACGCAGGCGCCCAACCGACGGCTTAATGCCTTGGAATGCTTCGGTGAAAAGCCGCTGAACTTGCAGCAAAAGCTCGCGCCCACGGATCAACGCTTCGCGCCTACAGCGGGCCTGGGGGAAAACACCGAATTTCCCTGCGATGAGACAACGGACAAAAGACGTCAAGCACCACAGATCGGATGTAATAGACCGAGTGGAGTGAAAATAGAAGATAAGAAGGGATGCTGGACATTGGTTGTATCACCCCTTGTACCACCGCGTGGTTTGGAGTGAGAAACCTTTACGAATCAACCAGTTTAGTAACTGGAGGCAACCCCACCAGCCACACCTCGGCACACAATGTCACCGCTGCGGCTGCTCCCTTCCAGGCCTGACCGGGTTCACGGCTGATCGTTGCGAGGGGACCGGCAGGGCCACCATAACATAGCTCGACTGAAGCGAGCCGCGCCATTGTACTGGCTTGAGTTGAAGTTACAACCGTTTCAAGCACTTAGACCATTAAAATGCACGTGACTTAGACACGAAACCGACCAACCAGCTTACTCAAACCATGCGACAGCTCAGATAGTCGCTGACTGGCTTCTGCACTCTGCTCAGAGGTTTGAGCCGCCTCATTCGACAGGTCTCGGATGTCACTGATATTGCGCGCAATCTCTTCAGTAACACTACTCTGCTCTTCACAGGCAGTAGCGATTTGTGCAGTCATATCATTGATGCGCTGAACAGAATTACTGGTATCAGTCAGCGCCTGATCCACCCCAGCTGCCTGCTCAACACTTTGCCTTGCCTTACTGCTCCCGGAGTGGGTGGCCTTAACCGCATTTTGCACGCCGATTTGAAGGCGCTCGATCATTACCTGGATGTCCTTAGTAGACTCCTGCGTACGCGCCGCTAATGCACGCACCTCATCAGCAACAACCGCAAAACCTCGCCCCTGCTCTCCAGCGCGCGCAGCTTCTATGGCCGCATTGAGGGCTAACAAATTGGTTTGCTCTGCAATACCTCGAATAACAGCCAATACAGCACCGATATTTGATGCCTCTTGCTCAAGCGCCTGAATGGTCAACGACGCACTTTCCACCTCTTGCGCGAGCTGGCGAATTGAGTTGATCGTAGCACCGACCACTTCTGCACCCTCGCGTGACTGAACCTCCGCACCACGCGCAGCATCAGCTGCATTTTGCGCATTACGAGCTACTTCATTCACGGCTGAGCTCATCTCGGTTGCAGCTGTGCTGACCTGATCGACTGCAGCATGCTCACTACTAATCAACCGATCATTGGCTGCAGCTAATCCAGCAAGATTCTGCGCAGAGCTTTCAACCTCACCGGTAACCCTTCCCACCTCTTTGATTAGCGGTTGTAACTTATCAAGAAAGCGATTGAATGCGTGACTCAGCTTACCGAGCTCATCACTCGACAAAACATCCAGGCGCACTCGGAGATCACCATCGCCATCAGCAATCTGCTCGATACGATTCAAAAGTTTGTGCAGCGGCCCAGTGACCAGAATTGGAAAGCCCACCACCAGCACCAGACAGACCCCTAAACCGATAGCAATAATGACGCCCTGCTGCCAGCTTAATGTCTCGCCCAATCTGATAGCGGCAAGCCCTTCAGCATTAGCCGCTGCATCATCCATTTCACCCAGCTTATCAATAGCTGTACGCATCGATTCAAACTGCTCTTCACTGCCGCCAAAACTCAACTCGCTGGCAGCTTGAGGGTCACTGGTTGCTAACTGCAGTACCTTTTGAGACGTGGCCTTCCATTGCTCGAAACCCTTATCAAACTCTGCAACCAATTGCATCGCCTCTCGACCCGGCTGCATATCTGCGAATTTATGTACGCGCTCGTAAGCCTGCTGGATATTTTCTGAGTGCGATGCAGTCAAAGCCTCAGCATGCGCTCCCGCCCCCTCATCAAGTAAGCTGCGCTCAGCAACAAAGGCTTGATAAAGATCGCGATCGGCATTTAGAAGCAGGCTGATACCTGGCAAAAAACGATTAGTCAGTTTCGTGCTTGAATCTGCAACCTGGGTAATCCCCCGCATTCCCAAGGCGCCCATCGAAACCAACAAAATCGCCAGCAACATAATCGGTAGGGCAATCTTCCAACGAAACCCTAAATTCGCGAAGGCACGAAGCATGCTGGTTCTCCAAGAGAATTGCCAAGTAGCATCAGCATAGACTACCAGCGCTAGATCGGATAAGGCGCCAGTTTCACTTCAACGACCTATGCCGCACCGCGATACGATCTAAATCGCTATCTATACAACCAAGGAGCAGAACCATGGCTATAACCAAAGAACAGCTAATCAGCGACATTGCCGAGGCCATAGACACACCGAAAAGCACCGTGCGCGCAGCACTGGAGCAGTTAAGTGAAATTGTTAGCGACGCACTGGAGAACAGTGACGAAATCACACTACCGGGTATCGGTAAGCTAAAAGTGAGTGAGCGCCCCGCTCGCACCGGCCGCAACCCTCAAACGGGACAAACCTTGCAAATCGCAGCAAAAAAAGTCGTTAAGTTTGTACCGGCAAAAGCGCTGAGTGACGCCATCAATTGAAGGGCAAGGTGCGCTCGAAGAGCGCACCTTGAGTTTCGTACATATTGCTCATGACCATACGCCCTGTTTAGTTGCCTATCAAAGGCTGAGCTGGGCATGGTTTGTTTTCGCGCCACAAAGTAAAACCCCCGATCGTTTTCACGATCGGGGGTTTTGGTATAGGTGCTTGACGA
>NZ_PGCM01000011.1:0-113243 GCF_002786345.1 Pseudomonas sp. FEMGT703P
AGGACACCGCCCTTTCACGGCGGTAACAGGGGTTCGAGTCCCCTAGGGGACGCCATTTTTGTTGTACCAAGTTGTATGCGGGAATAGCTCAGTTGGTAGAGCACGACCTTGCCAAGGTCGGGGTCGCGAGTTCGAGTCTCGTTTCCCGCTCCATTTTCTTTCGATAGAAAGCATCAAAAACGCCGCTCACTGAGCGGCGTTTTTGTTTCTGCTGTTTTTGAAGCCTGTAAAAAAGCCCGCCGGTTATGCCGTGTGGGCTTTTTCGTTTCTAGCTGAGGCTCAGTGCTTGCCGCCCTGAGCGGGCATGCTCAGCAGCTGCTTTTCCTGATTCCAGTCGAAGGGTTCGTCGTTTTCTTCGGCGTAGAAGCGGCGTTCTTCGAGGGTCTGGTACATCTCGATTTCTTCGTCCGGCATGAAGTGCAGGCAGTCTCCGCCGAAGAACCACAGCAGGTCTCGCGGCACGAGGTGAGCGATTTGCGGGTAGCGCTGGAAGATCTGACTGATCAGATCCTGACCCAGATAAAGGCTGGCCTCCGGATCGCTCGGCAGATCGCTGAGCAATTCGTCGTAACGCTCCAGGTACATGGCGTGGCTGTCATCGAGAATCTGCTCGGCTTCGCCCAGGGCGACCAGGATGGTGCGCAGGTGCTGCAGCAGGGCGAGGTGATGGTCGATGTGGGTGTTGGCCATGGGGCAATCCTGTAGGTAAAACGGGCGCGCAAGTATAAGGCTCACGCCGCCCGCTGTCCTGTCTGCTTAACGGACCTTGCCAGAGCCTAAGGTCAACTCCTCCTTGGCGAAGTCGTCGACATCGATCACCACCCGCCGCGCCGCTTCGGCCTGATGCAGGCTGTGCGCCTCTTCTGGGTTGAGAACCCCAGCAGCCAACGCGGCATCGATCAGGCTTTGCCCTGGCAGTTCCTGTACCTGGCCGGCTTTGACGGCCTTGTGCAGTTTCTTCTGCAGGCCCTGTACGTCTTGCAGCAGGTTCATCGCATATTGCAGAGCACCCACCGGGTCCTGTTCGGCTTGTGGGCGATAACAGCCTTCGAGCAGTTCCTCCAGCGCCGGATCGCCGCTGTTACGGCCGATGATGCCAGCCACTTCGGCGTCCAGTTCATCGCTTGGGCCTTTGTGACGGCGGCCCAGCGGCAATACCAGCACGCGCAGAGCGCAGCCGAGCAGTTTGCTGGGGAAGTTGCTGAGCAGCTCTTCCAGTGCTTGTTCGGCCTTGCCCAAGCTTTCTTCCACGGCCCAGCGCAGCATGGGCTGTGAATGCTCGGGATAACCGAGGTCGTGGTAGCGCTTGAGCGCCGCCGAGGCCAGGTAAAGGTGGCTGAGTACATCACCGAGTCGCGCCGACAGGCGTTCGCGGCGTTTCAGTTCGCCGCCGAGCAACATCATGCTGGTGTCGGCGAGCAGGGCGAAGGACGCTGCCAGGCGGTTGAGCGCGCGGAAATAAGGGCGGATGATGCGATCGCCCGGCACCTGGCTGAAAACGCCAAAGCCGAGGCTGAGCAGCAGGCTGCTGGCGGCGTTGCTCACGGCAAAACCGATATGTTGCAGCAGCAGTTCATCGAATTCCTGCAGTGCTTGATCCTGGTCTTCGCGACTGGCCAGGGCCATTTCCTTGAGTACGTAGGGGTGGCAGCGAATCGCGCCCTGACCAAAGATCATCAGGTTGCGCGAGAGGATATTGGCCCCCTCCACGGTGATAAAGATCGGCGCACCTTGCCACGAGCGCGCCAGGTAGTTGTTCGGGCCCATGACGATGCCCTTGCCGCCGTGCACGTCCATGGCGTGGCTGATGCATTCGCGGCCGCGCTCGGTCAGGTGGTACTTGAGGATGGCCGAGAGCACCGAGGGTTTTTCGCCCAGATCCACCGCATTGGCAGTAAGGATACGTGCGCTGTCCATCAGCCAGGCGTTACCGCCGATACGCGCGAGGGCTTCCTGAATGCCTTCAAAGGCTGAAAGCGGCACGTTGAACTGCTCACGTACCTGGCTGTACTGGCCAGTGGTCAGGCTGGTGAACTTGGCTGCGCCGGTGCCGACGGCCGGCAGGGAGATGGAGCGGCCCACGGACAGGCAGTTCATCAGCATCATCCAGCCCTTGCCGAGCATCTCCTGGCCGCCGATCAAGTAATCCAGTGGGATAAACACATCCTTGCCGGAGTTCGGGCCGTTCATAAAGGCGGCGCCGAGTGGCAGATGGCGGCGGCCGATTTCGACACCAGGCGTTTCGGTGGGTACCAGAGCGAGGCTGATGCCCAGGTCTTCCTCTTCACCCAGCAGATGCTCGGGGTCATAAGCCTTGAAGGCCAGGCCAAGCAGGGTGGCGACCGGGCCGAGGGTGATATAGCGCTTTTCCCAGTTCAGACGCAGGCCGATCACTTCTTCGCCTTGCCACTGGCCTTTGCAGATGATTCCGGTATCCGGCATGGCGCCGGCGTCAGAACCGGCCAGGGGGCCGGTGAGGGCGAAGCAGGGGATGTCTTCACCGCGGGCCAGGCGCGGCAGGTAATGGTCACGCTGCACATCGGTGCCATAGTGCAGCAGCAGCTCGGCCGGGCCCAGCGAGTTGGGCACCATCACGGTGGAGGCCAGGTCGCCGGAGCGGGTGGCCAGCTTCATGGCTACCTGGGAGTGGGCATAGGCGGAAAAGCCCTTGCCGCCGTATTGCTTGGGAATGATCAGGGCGAAGAAGCCGTGTTGCTTGATATGCGCCCAGGCCTCAGCGGGCAGGTCCATCTGCTGGCCGATCTGCCAGTCACTGACCATGGCGCACAGCGCTTCGGTGGGCCCATCGATAAACGCCTGCTCTTCTTCGGTGAGCTGCGCCTTGGGGTAGGCGAGCAGGGTGTCCCAATCCGGGCGGCCGCTGAACAGCTCGCCATCCCACCACACCGTGCCGGCTTCGATGGCGTCGCGTTCGGTGGCCGACATCGGCGGCAGCACGCGCTTGAACCAGGCAAACAGCGGCGCAGTGAACAGGCTACGGCGTTGTTGCGGCAGCAGCAGAGGCAAAGCCACGGCTAGCAGGAGCAACCAGAGTAGGCCCATCAGCCAGACCGGTGCATGGCTGAACACGCCCATCAGAATCAGCAAGCCGGCCACCATGCCCAGTGCGGGCAGAGGCGCGGTGCGGCGGTGAGCGAGAAAGGCCGTGCTAAGCAGCAGGGCGAATAACCAGAGAGCGAGCATGCAGAATCCTCCATGATGATAATGCGTTGTTACGCACCATCACGAGCGTAGTCGTCATTGATGGCGACAAGAGCGGTGAGCTTGGCCGAATCGTCGTGACATTGGCCGGAGCCGCGTCGTTAGACTGGGTCTCTGTCATGGAGAAACCCTGATGCGTGAATACCTCGAGCCCGGCCGCTTCATCGATAGTGACCACCCTGCGCTGGTGGAGTTCGCAGAAAAGTTTCGCGGGGCCAGTCGTGACCCGCGTCAACAGGCGATCAATCTGTACTACGCGGTGCGCGATGAAATTCGCTACAACCCCTATGTGTTCAGCCGCGACCCCGACACCCTGAAGGCCAGTCACGCACTGCAGGCGGGCGAAAGCTACTGCGTGCCCAAAGCCACTTTGCTGGCTGCCTGCGCCCGCCATTGCGGCATCCCGGCACGCATCGGCCTGGCCGATGTACGCAATCATCTGGCCACTCCACGACTGCTGGAAATGCTGCGCAGTGAAGTGTTCGCCATGCACGGCTACACCGAGTTGTACCTTGAGGGCCGCTGGGTCAAGGCCACGCCGGCGTTCAACCTGGCGCTGTGTCGGGTATTCAAGGTCGCGCCGCTGGAATTCGATGGCCTGAGCGACAGCGTATTTCACCCGTTCAACCAGCAGGGCGAGCGTTATATGGAATACCTGCATGACCACGGCCAGTTTGCCGATGTGCCGGAGCCGCTGTTCTTCGGTCATCTGGCTACGTGTTACCCACATCTGTTTGCCGATGACGCGTTGTCGATCAGTGGCGACTTCGCCGCCGAGGCCGTGCCTGGATGATTTATCGACAGGGTTGATAAGCACCATCGGAAACTGCCGGGTTTAATCTGCGCCTGGCGCTGGTAGGCTGCTGCCCAGCCCTGGGGGCGGCAGTTTTGCGCAAAGATGCTGTGGTGGGGAGCTTCCAGGCGCTAGACTTGGGCCACTTCGCGCTGCAGGCGCAGCCCCTCTCGAATTTCTTTTTATCTGATCAGGTGTGCGCATTTTTATGAGTACTGCTCTGTCCATTCGCCAGTTGACCAAGACCTATGGCAACGGCTTCCAGGCGCTGCACGGTATCGACCTGGACGTGGCTGAAGGTGATTTCTTCGCCTTGCTCGGCCCCAATGGTGCCGGCAAATCCACCACCATCGGCATCCTTTCCACCCTGGTGACCAAAAGCAGCGGCACGGTGAACGTCTTCGGTCACGACCTGGACAAACAGCCCTCGGCGCTCAAGCGCTGTCTGGGCGTGGTGCCGCAGGAGTTCAATTTCAACCAGTTCGAGAAGGCCTTCGATATCGTCGTAACCCAGGCCGGTTACTACGGTATCCCGGCGAAAATCGCCAAGGAGCGCGCCGAGCAGTACCTCAACCAGCTCGGCCTTTGGGGCAAGCACAATGTGCCGTCGCGTGAACTGTCCGGCGGGATGAAGCGCCGCCTGATGATCGCTCGTGCGCTGGTGCATCAGCCGCGTTTGTTGATTCTCGATGAGCCGACTGCCGGGGTTGATATCGAACTGCGCCGTTCGATGTGGAGCTTTCTCACCGAGCTGAACGAGCAGGGTATCACCATCATCCTCACCACCCATTACCTGGAAGAGGCCGAACAGCTATGCCGCAACATCGGCATCATCGACCACGGGCGGATCGTCGAGAACACCAGCATGAAGGACCTGCTGAAAAAGCTGCATGTAGAAACCTTCCTGCTCGACCTCAAAGAGGCGCTGCTAGTGGCGCCGCAACTGATCGGCTACCCGGCGCAGTTGCTCGACGGGCATACCCTGGAAGTGCAGGTGGATAAGGCTCAGGGCATTACCGAGTTATTCCGTCAGTTGGCCTTGCAGAACATCGAGGTGCTCAGCTTGCGCAATAAAACCAACCGTCTGGAGGAGCTGTTTGTTTCCCTGGTCGAGAAGAATCTGGCGAAGGTGGCGGTATGAGCACGGCTTATCTGAATTCCGAATTCACCGCCAACATGGTGGCGCTGCGCACCATCGTTTACCGCGAAATCCGCCGCTTTACCCGCATCTGGCCGCAGACCCTGCTACCGCCGGCAATCACCATGGTTCTGTACTTCGTGATCTTCGGCAACCTGATCGGCAGTCAGATCGGCGACATGGGTGGCTTCACTTATATGGAGTACATCGTGCCGGGGCTGATCATGATGTCGGTGATCACCAACTCCTACGGCAACGTGGTGTCGAGCTTCTTTGGCAGCAAGTTCCAGCGCTCCATCGAGGAACTGATGGTCTCGCCGGTGTCGCCGCATATCATCCTCACCGGCTATGTGGTCGGCGGTGTGCTGCGCGGCCTGGCGGTGGGTTTTATTGTCACTCTGCTGTCGCTGTTCTTCACCAAGCTGCAGGTGCATCACCTCGGCGTGACCGTGCTGGTGGTGCTGCTGACCGCGACCATCTTCTCCCTGGGCGGCTTTATCAACGCCGTGTTCGCGCGCAACTTCGATGATATTTCGATCATTCCAACCTTTGTGCTGACGCCTTTGACCTACCTGGGCGGGGTGTTCTATTCGATCACCTTGCTGCCGCAGTTCTGGCAAACCGTGTCCCTGGCCAATCCGGTGCTGCATATGGTCAACGCCTTCCGCTACGGCATTCTCGGGGTGTCCGATATCCGCATCGGCGTGGCCATCGGTTTTATGCTGGTCGCTACTGCTGTGCTGTATGGCGTGTGCATCCGCTTGCTGGTTAGCGGTCGGGGCATGCGCCAGTAACCGGGCAGCCAACATCGGGAAACATTTTTAACGGCTGATCTGTGCGGCTCGGCCGTTAGACTCAGCCTCTACAAAGAATTAGGGGTTGTATATGTTTGCCCGCGCACCTGCTCTGTTCGGTACCGTCTTTCTCGTGTGTTCGCTTGTCAGCGTGCCCGCGCACGCCAACGAAGGGCCACTGGTCGAGGTGGTCAAGGCCGAGCGAAGCTTGGTGCGCGATGAGCTGGTTACCTTTGGCTCGCTGAGCCCTGACGAGTCGGTGATGATCCGACCGGAAATCGCCGGGCGAGTGGCGCAGCTGCATTTTCGTGAAGGCCAACGCGTCGAGGCCGGTGCGTTGCTGATCAGCCTGGATGATTCGATTACCCGCGCCGAGCTGGCCCAGGCGCAAGCTAACCTGAACCTGGCGGAAAAGAACTTTCAGCGCGCACAGATGCTATTCAAGCGCGGCGCCAGTAACGCCCAGGCGCTGGATGAAGCCAGCGCGCAGCAGCAGGCCTCACGCGCCAGCCTGGCGCTGTCTCAGGCGCGCCTGGATAAGACCCGCATCCTCGCCCCCTACGACGGTGTCTTGGGTTTGCGCGCCGTCAGCCCCGGCGATTACCTCAGCGAAGGCCAGGACATCGTTAACCTGGAAGTGCTCGATCCGCTCAAGGTGGATTTCCGCATTCCGCAAAAAGCCGTCAGCCAGATTCGCCTCAAGCAGCTCATCGAAGTCAGCCTGGATGCTTACCCGGATGAGCGGTTTAACGGTGAGATTTTCGCCATCAACCCACGCCTGGACGAAGCTGGACGCAGTCAGGCGATTCGCGCGCATATCAGCAACAGCGATGGTCGCTTGAGCCCAGGGCAGTTCGTGCGGGTTTCGGTGATCCTCGCCGAGCGGCCGAATGCTCTGGTGATTCCAGAAGAAGCCATCATGCCGGTGGGCGACAAGCTGCTGGTCAATCTGGTTGTGGAGGGCAAGGTCGAGCTGCGCGAGGTCAAACTGGGCAAGCGTCTGGCTGGCAAGGTCGAGGTTCTAGAAGGCCTGCAGGGCGATGAAACCCTGATCAGCGCCGGTTGGCAGAAGGTTCGGGCCGGCGCGCCGGTACGCACCAAGGTGGCGGAGCAAGCGTCATGACCCTGTCGGATATCTGCATCCGGCGGCCGGTATTCGCCACCGTACTGTCGCTGATTGTTGTGCTGCTTGGCTTAATGGCCTATGACCGCTTGGCCGTGCGCGAGTACCCGAATATCGACGTGCCGATTGTCACGGTCAACGTTACCTATCCGGGCGCCAGCCCGGAGATCATGGAGTCCCAGGTCGCCCAGCCGATCGAGGACGTGCTGTCGGGCATCGACGGGCTGGACTTCGTCAGCTCCATCAGCCGTTCGGAAAACACCCAGATCACCGCGCAGTTCCGCCTGGGCAGCAACTCCGATGAAGCTGCCAACGATGTACGCGACCGCCTGGGCCGGGTGCGCGGCCTGCTGCCGGATGAAATTGCCGAGCCCATTGTGCAAAAGGTCGAGGCCGACGCCCAGCCGGTGATCTGGATCGCCTTCTACAGCGAACGCTACAGCGCCATGGAGATCACCGACGTGTTGGAACGGGTGATCAAGGATCGCCTGCAGACCATCCCCGGCGTATCCGAAGTGCAGATTCGCGGCGCGCGCACCTTCGCCATGCGCATCTGGCTCGACCCGGAGAAGCTCGCCGCGCACAACCTCACCGTGCAAGACGTGGAAGACGCCCTGCGCCGGCAGAACGTCGAGATTCCGGCGGGGCGTATTGAGTCGCAGCAACGCGAATTCACCGTGCTCTCGGAAACCGACATGAACACCCCGGAGCAGTTTAATCAGCTGATCCTCGATGATTCGCGCGGTTACCTGCTGCGCCTGGCTGACGTTGGTTATGCCGAAATCGGTGCGGCGGACGAACGCAGTATTGTTCGCTACAAGGGTAAGCCGGCGGTTTCGATGGGCATGATCAAGCAGGCTACCGCCAACCCGTTGGATATCTCCGACGGCCTGGCTGAGGCCATGCCCGATGTACGCGCGCTGCTGCCGGAAGGCATGGAAATGGCGGTGGCAAACGACAACTCGCAGTTTATTCGCGAGTCGATCGACAACGTGTTTATCACCATCTGGGAAGCGGTGGGGCTGGTCATTCTGATCATCTTTATCTTCCTGCGTTCGCTGCGTGCCACCATCATCCCGCTGGTGACCATCCCGGTGTCGCTGATCGGTGCATTTGCCTTGATGTCGTTGATGGGATTCACCATCAATACCCTGACGCTGCTGGCGATGGTGCTGGCCATCGGCCTGGTGGTGGACGATGCCATCGTGATGCTGGAGAACATCCACCGGCATATCGAAGAGGGCATGCAGCCGCTGCAGGCGGCGCTCAAGGGCAGTCGCGAGATTGCCTTTGCAGTCATCGCCATGACCCTGACCCTGGCCGCCGTATTTGCCCCCATCGGCTTTATGCAGGGCACCACAGGCAAACTGTTTACAGAATTCGCCTGGACCCTGGCCGGCGCGGTGCTGGTGTCAGGTTTTGTCGCCCTGACCCTGACGCCGATGATGTGTGCGCTGTTGCTTAAGCCGCATCAGGCCGGTGAGCGGCACAACCGGGTGTACAACCTGATCGAGAATTTCCTCAATAGCCTGACTTACAGCTACAAGCATCTATTGGCCAAAGCACTGAGTGCCTGGATGTTGGTGGTGGGCGTGTTGTTACTGACTATTGTGGCCTGCGTGCTGCTGTTCTCAGGGCTTAAATCCGAGCTGGCGCCGACCGAAGACACCGGCACCATTGTCGGCGTGTTTAACGGCCCTGACGGCGCCACTATCAACTACACCGGGCGTTATGCCCGCGAGATCGAAGCGGCCTACGACAGCATCCCGGAAACCAATCGCTACATGGTCATCGCTGGCTTCCCGACTGTGGCTCAGGGCATTTCCTTTATGAAACTTGAGGACTGGGCGGACCGCTCGCGCAGCCAGTTCGAGATTCGTAATGAGCTGCTGCCCAAACTGCAGGATATTGCCGGGGTGCGCGCCTTCCCGGTCAACCGTCCACCGCTCGGGCAGAGCGCGCGAAACCAGCCGGTGAACTTCGTGATTCGCTCGTCCATGGAGTACAGCGAGTTGCAGGGTTATGTCGATCAGTTGCTCAATCAACTGCGCGATTATCCTGGGTTGGAAAGCCTGGACAGCGATCTGAAACTCAACGCACCGCAGCTCAAGGTCGCGGTTAACCGCGAACAGGCCGTAGCCGTGGGCACTGATGTGGCCACCATCGGCCGTAGCCTGGAAAGCCTGTTCGGCAGCCGCCAGGTGACGCGCTTCAAGAAGAACGGTGAGCAGTACGACGTGCTGGTGCAGTTGCAGGACGTGGACCGCAGCAACCCGCAAGATCTCGACCGCGTCTATGTGCGCGGCCGCGATGACAGCATGGTGCAGCTGTCCAACCTGATTGAAGTGCGCGAAACCGTGGCGCCGCGCGAGCTCAATCATTTCAACCAACTGCGGGCAGTGACGGTGAGTGCCAACGTGGGCTCCGGCTACACCCTGGGTGAAGCCCTGGCACACTTGGAAAGCACAGCGCGCACGGTATTCCCGGCAGAGACGCAGTACGACTACACCGGCACGTCGCGAGACTTCAAGGAGTCCAGTGCGGGCATTGCACTGATCTTCGCGCTGGCTTTGGCGTTTATCTTCCTGGTGCTGGCGGCGCAGTTTGAAAGCTTTACTGACCCGCTGATCATCCTGTTCAGCGTGCCGCTGTCGATGGCTGGCGCCTTGCTGGCCCTGACGATGTTCGGCGGCACTTTGAACATCTACTCACAGATCGGCTTGGTGACGTTGATTGGCTTGATTACCAAGCACGGCATCCTGATCGTCGAGTTCGCCAACGTGCTGCTGCGACAAGGGCATGAGTTGCGAGGGGCGGTGATTGAGGCGTCGGTGCAGCGTCTGCGGCCGATTCTGATGACGACCGGGGCGATGGTGTTGGGTTCGCTGCCGTTGGCGATTGCCACCGGGGCGGGTGCGGAAAGCCGTCAGCAGATCGGTATGGTGATTGTCGGCGGCTTGCTGGTAGGCACCTTCTTCACCCTGTTTGTAATCCCGACCCTGTATATGCTGCTGCGCCGCTGGCGGCCGATAAAGCAGGACAGTGAGGCAATGGCAGTTGCCTGATGCCTGGTTTTCGTAGGAGCAGCGCTTAGCCGCTCCTACGAAATTCTCTCAGTCGACTTTCAGCACCAGCTTGCCGAAGTTCTCGCCACTGAACAGCTTGAGCAAGGTTTCCGGGAAAGTGGTCAGGCCGCTGACAATATCTTCCTTGGATTTCAGCTTGCCGCTGGCCATCCAGCCGCCCATCTCCGCCGCTGCTTCGGCAAAACGCGGGGCGTAGGTCATCACCACCATGCCTTCCATACGTGCGCTGTTAACCAGCAGATTGAGGTAGTTGGCTGGGCCTTTTACCGCCTGTTTGTTGTTGTACTGGCTGATCGCGCCACAGATCACTACACGTGCCTTGAAGGCCAAGCGGGTGAGCACGGCATCCAGAATGTCGCCGCCGACGTTATCGAAGTACACATCCACGCCTTTCGGGCACTCGCGCTTGAGGCCGGCAATCACGTCTTCATTTTTGTAATCGATGGCGCCGTCGAAGCCCAGTTCATCAACCAGGAACTTGCACTTGTCCGCACCGCCGGCGATGCCGACCACACGGCAGCCTTTGAGCTTGGCAATCTGCCCGGCGACGCTGCCGACCGCGCCGGCTGCACCGGAAATCACCACCGTTTCACCCGCTTTCGGCGCGCCGACATCCAGTAGAGCGAAGTAGGCGGTCATGCCGGTCATGCCCAGTGCCGACAGGTACAGCGGCAGCGGCGCGCGCTTGGGGTCGACCTTGTAGAAGCCTTTGGGCTCACCGAGGAAATAATCCTGTACACCAAGGGCGCCATTTACATGATCACCCACGGCAAAGTCCGGGTGCTGCGAGGCCACCACTTCACCCACGCCGAGGGCGCGCATCACTTCACCAATGCCGACTGGCGGGATATAGGACTTGGCATCGTTCATCCAGCCGCGCATGGCCGGGTCCAGCGACAGGTAGGCGTTCTTCACCAGAATTTGGCCGGGGCCGGGTTCACTCACGCTGGTTTCGACATAGCTGAAGGTTTCGCGGCTGGGCAGACCGACCGGGCGTTGGGCAAGCAGGAATTGGCGGTTGAGTGGGGCAGTCATGGCAGGTACTCACTGAACGGAAAGCCTGTTGATAGCCCGTGCTGGTCAGCGGGGCAAGGTTTGCCCGTGGGCCGAATGCTTGTAAATCCATTCGAGTGATAGCCATGCTGGGGTGTTAATCACTCATTTCGATGGGGCTATCACCAGCAATTTGATAGTGCTGCCTTGGTACGCAGCAGCTGATTAGACTCAATGCAGTTTTTAATCCTTGCGAGGACACGCAGATGAGCTTGAGCTTTTCCGGCCGGGTTGCCCTGGTCACCGGTGGTGCAGCGGGTATTGGTCGTGCCACGGCACTGGCATTCGCCAACGAAGGCCTGCAGGTGGTGGTGTCCGACGTTGATGTCGACGGTGGCGAAGCAACTGCCGCGCTGATCCGCGAAGCGGGCGGCGATGCGCTGTTTGTACGTTGCGACGTGACCCGCGATGCTGAGGTCAAGGTGTTGATGGAGCGCACGCTGGGCGCCTATGGCCGCCTGGACTATGCCTTTAACAATGCGGGCATCGAGATCGAGAAAGGCAAGCTGGCCGAGGGCAGCGAAAGCGAGTTCGACGCCATCATGGGCGTCAACGTCAAAGGTGTGTGGCTGTGCATGAAGCACCAGATCCCGCTGCTGCTGGCTCAGGGCGGTGGCGCCATCGTCAACACCGCGTCGGTCGCCGGCCTGGGCGCTGCGCCGAAGATGAGCATCTACAGCGCATCCAAACATGCGGTGATCGGCCTGACCAAGTCCGCTGCTGTTGAATACGCAAAGAAGAAAGTGCGGGTCAACGCCGTATGCCCGGCGGTGATCGACACTGACATGTTCCGCCGCGCCTATGAAGCCGATCCGAAGAAGGGCGAGTTCGCCGCCGCCATGCACCCGGTCGGGCGCATTGGCAAGGTCGAGGAAATCGCTACTGCCGTGCTGTACCTGTGCTGCGATAACGCGGCGTTCACTACCGGCCACGCGCTGGCGGTGGATGGTGGGGCCACCGCCATCTGATTTCCTTCAGTAATAAAAAAAGCGCCCATCTGGGCGCTTTTTTTATACCTCGCCATTTCTTTCACCACGTTGGCCACTAAAGTCACTGCAGTGTTCTACGTCGTTGTTCAAGATCGCCCAGCGCTTTGATCAAGGAGTAAGAAAGCCGTGACTGCTGACCCGCTATTGACCCTGTTCCTGCCCATCGCCTTGGGCATCATCATGCTTGGCCTGGGCCTGTCGCTGACCCTGGCCGATTTTGCCCGGGTGGTGAAGTTTCCCAAACCGGTGCTGATCGGCTTGAGCTGCCAGCTGTTGCTACTGCCCGTGGTGTGTTTCTTCCTGGCCAAGGCCTTTGGTCTGGCCCCGGCGCTGGCAGTTGGTCTGATGCTCTTGGCAGCCTCGCCTGGCGGCACCACTGCCAACCTGTACAGCCACCTGGCGCATGGTGATGTGGCACTGAATATCACCCTGACGGCGGTCAATTCGGTGATTGCGGTGCTGACCATGCCGCTGATCGTCAACCTGTCGCTGGCCTACTTTATGGAAGGTGATCAGGCCTTGCCGTTGCAGTTCACCAAGGTGGTGCAGGTGTTTGTTATCGTCCTCGGCCCGGTGGCTATTGGTATCTGGATACGCAGCCGCTTCCCTGGATTTGCCGCACGTATGGAGAAGCCGGTGAAGATCATCTCCGCGCTGTTTCTGCTGATCATCATCATCCTGGCGGTGGTCAAGGATTGGCAGACCTTCGTCGATTACGCGCCGCAGGTGGGTGGTGCGGCGCTGGCGTTCAACCTGATCAGCCTGGCGGTAGGTTACTGGGTGCCGCGTTTGTTTAAGCTAAGCCTGCGTCAGTCGGTTGCCATCGGCATGGAGATCGGCATCCACAACGGCACTTTGGCGATAGCCCTAGCACTGAGCCCGATGCTGTTGAATAACGCCACCATGTCGATCCCGGCGGCGATCTACAGCATCATCATGTTCTTCACCGCGGCAGCCTTCGGCTGGTGGGTGAACTTTGCTCATGGCAAAGAATTGAAAGCCACTGAATAGGTATCGCCGAGTATGAAAAAGCCCGTCACTTGGACGGGCTTTTTCATATCTGCAGGTTGGCTCAGTGCAGCGGCAGTTCAACGCCTTCGAACAGCTCTTCCAGCTCGACCTTGCTGTGGCACTGCACGGCTTTGGCCATCATGTCGCGGGTCAGGTGCGGGGCAAATTTCTCGATAAAGTCGCACATGAAACCGCGCAGGAAGGTGCCGCGACGGAAGCCGATCTTGGTCACGCTGGCTTCGAACAGCTCACCGGCATCCAGCACCACCAGGTCCGGATCGAGTTTGGGGTCGACCGCCATCTTAGCCACGATGCCCACGCCCAGGCCCAGGCGTACGTAGGTTTTGATCACGTCAGCGTCGGCGGCGGTAAACACCACTTTCGGCGTCAGGCCGCGATGGCTGAAGGCTTCGTCGAGTTTGGAACGGCCGGTAAAACCGAACACGTAGGTGACGATGGAGTATTCGGCCAGGGCTTCCAGGGTCAGCTTCGGCAGCTTGGTCAGCGGGTGGCCCTGAGGTACCACGACGCAGCGGTTCCAGCGGTAGCAGGGCATCATGATCAGGTCGTTGAACAGCTCCAGACCTTCGGTGGCGATGGCGAAGTCGACGGTGCCGTCGGCCGCCATTTCAGCGATCTGCATCGGCGTACCCTGGTGCATGTGCAGGGACACATCCGGGTATTGCTTGATAAAGGCACTGATCACCGGCGGCAGGGCATAGCGCGCCTGGGTGTGGGTGGTGGCGATGGAAAGGGTGCCTTTCTTCTCGTTGGAGAACTCCTGGGCAATCTGCTTGATGCTTTCGACCTTGCGCAGGATTTCCCCAGCGGTGTTGATAATGCGTTCGCCGGCCGGGGTGATGCGGGTCAGGTGCTTACCGCTGCGGGCGAAGACTTCAACCCCCAGCTCGTCTTCGAGTAGGCGGATCTGTTTGCTGATGCCGGGTTGTGAGGTGTAGAGGCTTTGTGCCGTGGCAGAAACGTTGAGGTCGTGATGCGCGACTTCCCAGATGTAGCGCAGTTGCTGAAGCTTCATAAAAATCCCTCAAAGCAAAAAGACGGCCGTTCAGGTTACCGGCGTTCTATATAACCATAATGATGATTGAAGCATTAAATCTAGACCAAAAATAGAAATGTGCTGCGCTTCTTCTAAAGATCACCTCGGCTGCGATGCTGCAGCATCGGCACCAGGTACACCGGTACTTCTGACAACTGCACCAGGCGCGACGCGGTACGGCCCAGCGGAATGTCCATATCCGTGCCGTGGCTGTGGCTACCTAGGACCAACAAATCCACACCGAGTTGCTGTGCTTCATCGAGTATCACCAAGGGGGGATCGCCCTGTACCACGCGTACCGCCTTGATCAGATCCAAGTCATGCAACGCTTCGCCAATCTCATCGCGAAAGCCCTCCAGCACCCGCTGCTCGATACTCGCCATCACTGTGCTGAGGCCGTTGGTGCGCAGGTCCTTTAGGCGCTCTTCATCCAGGTAAGTTTGCAGCACTGATTCCGCAAACAGGCCCATGGGCTCGACGGCGTGCACCACATACAGGCTGGCGTTGAAGGAGCGTGTGAGTGCCAGCGCATGCTGCAGGATGTAGGGGGCGTAAAGGCCTAGGTCGGTTGCATAGAGAATCGAGCGAATCATTCGGCCTCCTTGACTGCCAGACTGGCAGGCCTGATCTGAGCTTAGCAGCGCCATCGATAAGTCAAAGAAAGCCGAGGTTTTGAGGACGAATGGTTATATAGGCAGGGAGATAGAGAGCGCTTAGCGGCGAGGGCGATTGACCGCCCTCGCGCGGAGACTAGAGCTGCGGTTCGTTGCTGATGCCGTGTGGCACATGGCCGGTAGGTACGACCTTGTTGGCTTTTTCGCAGTGGCCGGTTTGGTCGTCGAAAAAAACGTCGGCGCCGAAGGTTTCTAGAATTGCGGCTTTTTCCAGACCACCAAGGAAGAACGACTCATCCAGGCGGATATTCCACTCGCGCAGCGTGCGAATCACCCGCTCATGGGCCGGCGCCGAACGCGCTGTAACCAATGCGGTGCGAATCGGGCACTGCTCTTCAGGAAACTCCTGTTGCAGACGATGCAGGGCGGCAAGGAAGGGTTTGAATGGGCCGCCGCCGAGCAGCTCACGGGCCGATTCACGTTCGTGGCTCTGGAAGGCTTCCAGACCGGCCTGCTGATAGACCCGCTCGGATTCATCGGAAAACAGCACGGCATCGCCGTCGAAGGCGATGCGCAGTTCATTGCTGGCCGCCCGCCGTGCGCCGCCAGAAAGAATGGTCGCAGCACCGAAGCCTGCACGTAACGCGCTGCGCACATCTTCAGCGTGGGTGGAGAGAAACAGGTGACAGCCAAATGCAGCCAGATAAGGGTCGGGGCTACGGCCGCCAACAAAGGCTGCGCGGGAGATGCCCAGCCCGTAGTGCTGGATTGAGTTGAACGCACGTAAGCCGGTGTCGGCGCTGTTGCGCGAAACCAGGATCACCTCAACGCGCTGCTGCTTGAGAGCGGTGTTCAGCGCCAGCAGCTTCTCGACCAGCGGAAAGGCATCACCTGGGGGGAGGATCTCGTCCTCATGCTCAATCTGGTATTGGCGATAGGCCTCGACGCCCTGGCTTTCATAAATCTGATGGCTGTCGCGCAGGTCGAACAACGCCCGCGAGGAGATCGCCAGTACCAGTTTGTCGCCTAATCCCTTGCTCATGGCTGTGTCCTATTGCGCGCGTTGTTCGATGAAACGCAGGGTCTGATAAAGCATCTCGGTGCGCGGCATGGCGCAGCCGGCCTGCGCCGCAGCGGCCAACGGCGCGGCGTAGATGGCGTGCAGCTCCAGTGGGCGCTGCAGGGCAAAGTCGTGGTACATGCTCGGCAGGTAATCCGGCATGCGGTCTGTGGCCGCCAACAGTTTGCCGGCAAAGCCTGCGGGCAACTGATAGCCACAGGCGCCGGCGGCATCCACCACTTCCTGCATGATCGCCTCGATCAGCGCGCGGCTGTCGGTGTTGCCCATTAGTGCCGTGGTGGCGCTGTTCAGCAGCACGGCCAGACCGTTGTAGGGCACGTTCCACACCAGTTTCTGCCAGCGTGCCTGGTTCAGTTCGGCCATGGCGGTGGAGTCCAGGCCAGCAGCCTGGAACAGTGCACAGCCTTGTTCGAGGATCTGCTGACGGCTCTCGGCATCACTAGCCGGGCCTGAGTGATAGCCCAGATTGACGCTGCCCAGCGCCTGATGCTCGACCACCCCCGGTGCGCTGCGATGGGCGCAGATATAGCAAAGGCCGCCCAGCAGGTGCAGCGAGTCCGGCAGCAGTGGGCGCAGTTCGTCTTCCACGGCCAGGCCGTTCTGCATCAGCACCACTTTGGCGCCGGGCGCGGCGGCCTGGCTGATCAGCGGGGCGAGTTCGGCGTTGCTGGTGGTTTTAGCGCCGATCAGCAGCCAGTCGCACGGCGGCATATCAGCCGCTGACTGATACGCCTGCACGTTATCCAGGTGCAGGTTGCCGTGTAGGGCACTGTTGACGTGCAAGCCTTGGCTGGCGACTGCGGCGAACTCGCTGCGCAGCAGAAAATGCACATCAAAGCCGGCGCGGGCCAGCATCAGGCCATAGAAGCCGCCAATGGCGCCGGAGCCGATAATGCCGATACGGGGAGTTGGGGTCATCAGGGTAATTCCTCTGCGGGGCGCGACAGGGCAGTGTCCAGCGCCTGAATAAGTGCGGCGGGCTGCAGACGGCTCTGCAACGCGCCATAAAACTGACCATCGCGCACTACGAATAGCGCCGGCAGCTGAAATACCTCATAGCGCGTCACTAATCCGCCGTTGTCGGCCGCATCGACCCAGGCCAGGCGTTGGATGGGTAAGGGTAACTTAGGCAGCTCACGCTTCACCCAGCGGCAACTGGCACAACCTATGCTGGTAAATATCAGCAATGAGATGCCAGGCGCGTCGAGCAAGTAGCGGTCTGCATCTAAATCGGTCAGTTCCAGCTCAGTCACTATACTGGCCAATGTGGTATCAAATTGATGGCATCCGAGGTAGTCATAAGATGCGTCACTTTTTGCGTCATCCCAGTGATATGCCCGTTGAGTTAGTGCTGCGTAAACAGGCGTTCGTGCCCAAGCAGCGGCTGAACAATATCAGTCTCGGCGGTGTGGCTTGCAACTCAAACCGTGCTTTTCGCCGCGGTACGGCCATCGAGTTGCGTATTCCGTTGTTCGGCGAGCATGCGCGTTACCCAGGCCTGGTGGCGTGGTGCCGCAAACAGGAAGACAAATACCTGGTGGGTATCGCCTTTGTCGATGAGGACACCCTGTTTCGCGCGCGCATGGTCGAGCAGGTCTGCCAGATTGAGCATTATCGTCACCAGCGCGAGCAGGAACTGGGTTGCAGCCTGCCAGTCGAGGTGGTGGCGCAGGAGTGGATCAGCCAGCATGCCGCCGAATTTTCCCGCGCCAGCCTGAATTAGTTGAATCGTCCACTCGGCGCGGCTTAAGCCGCAAAGCCCATTGTCGAGCCAGGCCTATACGCGCTAAGGTTCGGCTTCCCCGCTGTGCTCATATTGCTGTGCTCCGCCACACGGGGATCGCTGGCGGCCGGCACCCGTGACCTGATGACTCTGACTGATGAATAGCACGATGGCTGATTTACCGATTGATGACCTAAACGTTGCCTCCAACGAAACCCTGATAACCCCCGCACAGCTCAAGCGTGAAATTCCGCTGACCGATGCTGCTCTGCGCACGGTTGCCAGCGGTCGTGAGGTGATCCGCAATATTCTCGATGGCAAGGATCATCGCCTGTTCGTGGTGGTCGGGCCGTGCTCGATCCACGATATTAAGGCCGCCCACGAGTATGCCGAGCGCCTCAAAGCGCTGGCTGCCGAGGTTTCGGACAGTCTGTATCTGGTTATGCGGGTGTATTTCGAGAAGCCGCGAACCACTGTCGGCTGGAAAGGCCTGATCAACGATCCATTTATGGATGACTCGTTCAAGATTCAGGATGGCCTACATATCGGTCGCCAGTTGCTCCGTGACCTGGCTGAAATGGGCCTGCCGACTGCGACCGAAGCCCTCGACCCGATTTCCCCGCAGTACCTGCAGGACCTGATCAGCTGGTCGGCCATCGGCGCGCGCACCACCGAATCGCAAACCCACCGCGAGATGGCCTCAGGCCTGTCTTCGTCCGTGGGCTTCAAGAACGGCACCGATGGCGGCCTGACTGTGGCGATCAACGCCCTGCAGTCGGTTTCCAGCCCGCACCGTTTCCTCGGCATCAACCAGGAAGGTGGCGTGTCCATCGTCACCACCAAAGGCAATGCCTACGGCCACGTGGTGCTGCGCGGTGGCAACGGCAAGCCGAACTACGATTCGGTGAGTGTTGCCGTTTGTGAGCAGGAACTGACCAAAGCCGGCATACGCCCGAACATCATGGTCGATTGCAGCCACGCCAACTCCAACAAGGACCCGGCCCTGCAACCGCTGGTGATGGACAACGTCGCCAACCAGATTCTCGAAGGCAACCAGTCGATCGTCGGCCTGATGGTGGAAAGCCACCTGGGCTGGGGCAACCAGTCGATTCCCAAGGACCTCAGCCAGCTCAAGTACGGCGTGTCCATTACCGATGCGTGCATCGATTGGGAAAGCACCGAGAAAACCCTGCGCGGCATGCACGCCAAGCTTAAGGATGTGCTGCCGAAGCGTCAGCGCGGCTGATTGCACCGGCTATAACAAAAACGGGCTTATGTGTATGCATAAGCCCGTTTTTTATACCTGCTAATTACGCGTCTCGCTTGCCCCAGTTAAGAATCGCCAAGGTCAGCAAGCCCGCAACAATCCCCCAGAACGCCGAGCCCACCGAGAACAGGGTCATGCCCGAGGCGGTTACCAGAAAGGTGATCAGCGCCGCTTCACGCTCTTTCGGCTCGCTCATGGCCTGGGTCAGGCCGCCGATGATCGAGGCGAATAGCGCCAGTGCCGCGATGGACAGGATCAATGCTTTTGGCAGGGCAGCAAACAGCGCGGCCAAGGTGGCGCCGAATATGCCAGCGATGCCGTAGAACACCCCGCACCAGATGGCGGCGGTGTAGCGTTTTTTCGGGTCTTCGTGGGCTTCCGGGCCGGCGCAGATCGCTGCGCTGATAGCGGCCATATGAATGCCATGGCTGCCAAAGGGCGCCAGCAGCATGGATGTCAGCCCGGTGGTGGTGAGCAGCGGGCTGGCCGGTACGTCATAACCATTGGCGCGCAGCACAGCCATGCCCGGCAAGTTTTGCGAGGCCATGGCGACGATAAACAGTGGAATGCCGATGCTGATGACCGCTGCCAGGGAGAAGCTCGGTGTGGTCCATTCCGGCACCGCCAGTTGCAGCTCGAAGTGCTCGAAATTGAGCAGGCCGAAGAGCGCAGCCAACACGCTGCCAACAATCAGTGCCGCCAGCACGGCATACCGCGGTAGCAGCCGTTTCCCAACCAAGTACGCCAGCAGCATGGCCACCACTAGCAGCGGCTGCTGTTCGGCGGCCACGCAGATTTCCAGACCGATTTTGAACAGCACGCCCGCCAGCAGCGCTGCCGCAATAGAGGCGGGAATGCGCCGCATCAGGCGGTCAAAGGTGCCCGTCAGGCCGATCAGCACAATCAGCCCGGAGGCGAAGATATAGGCGCCAATTGCCTCGCTATACGGCACACCGGGCAGGCTGGTGATCAGCAGGGCTGCGCCGGGGGTGGACCAGGCGATCATGATTGGCGCGCGATAGCGCAGCGACAGGCCGATGCAGCAGATCGCCATGCCAATCGACAGCGCCCAGATCCACGATGAAATCTGCCCGTTAGTCAGTCCGGCGGCCTGGCCGGCCTGGAACATCAGCACCAGCGAGCTGGTGTAGCCGGTAAGCATGGCGATAAAGCCGGCGACTACCGCCGAGGTCGAGGTGTCGGCCAGCGGCTGTAGGCGGGTTTGCGGCAGGTCGTGCATCAGAGCAGTCCGGTGTCGGCGAAGATGGGGTACAGCGAGGCTACCAGCAGCAAGGCCATGCCGATATTGAAGATGCGCAGCGCTCGGGCGTTGCTCAGCCAGTTGCGCAGCAGGCTACCGGCCACCGTCCACAGGCCGACGCTGGGACAGTTGACCAGGGCGAACAGCGCCGCGATCAGCAGCACATTGACTACGAAGTTTTCCTGCGGGGTGTAGGTGGTGATAGCGCCGATGGCCATGATCCAGGCTTTCGGGTTGACCCACTGAAAGGCCGCTGCCTGGAGAAAGGTAAACGGCTTGCCCACCGGCTTTCCGCCATCCTGCGGTGCACCGGAGCCGGCAATCTTCCAGGCCAGGTACAGCAGGTAGGCCGCGCCCAGATAGCGCAATACGTCATACAGCAGCGGTACTTGTTCGAACAGCTGGCCCAAGCCGAGGCCGACCGAAGCCACCAACAGCATAAACCCCAGGCTGATGCCGAACATGTGCGGCAGGCTGCGGCGCAGGCCGAAATTCACCCCGCTGGCGAGCAGCATCATATTGTTAGGGCCCGGTGTCACCGAGGTGACAAAGGCAAAGGCGATAAAGGCGAGCAGCAGTTCGGCGGTCATGGCGCAGCACTCAGGGGCAGTGCTGATCAGCCTAGGGGGAGATGTTCAGAGCGTCGCGGTACAGCAATGCAGGCAATGGGCGGTACAGTTTCAGTTGGCTCGGTCGCAGCGTCAGTACAGTTTTGCCGAGGGTGCTCTCTCAGCCTTCATTTGCGCTGTTGTGCAGGGTTTGGTTGACCTGTAACCAGCCGCTCACGGCTGTTTCTCCGGCTTCACTGAACGCCCGCTGCAGCAGCTTGGCCTGTTCACGGCGCAGAGCCTGTTCCAGCTTGGCGCCTTCAGGAGTAAAGCCGAGTAGGCGTTTGCGCTTGTCGTCTTCAGCGGCAAGGCTCTGCACCAGGTTCATTTCCAGCAGCTGACGCAGCGGGGTATTCAGCGCCTGTTTGCTTACACCCAGGTAGCCGAGCAGCTCTTTCATGCTCAGGCCGGGGTACTTGGCAATAAAGAACAGAATGCGGTGATGCACGCGCGACAGGCCGCGGCGCGCCAGCATCTCATCGGCCTTGGCGGTAAACGCCTGGTAACCGAAGAAGAACGCTTCCATGGCGGTCTGTTGAGTGTTTGGGTTTTTAAGGTCAAGCATGTTGACGTATCCAGGCTGATCGTCGTAGCTTCTGTCAAACAGAGCTTTGGTCAAACAGTTTGACCTATTTTTATTTGCCTTCGCTACCGGTGTATCCATGGCCTTCTCCGAACGTGTTGCCCGCCTGAAAAGCTCCCTGATCCGTGAAATCCTGGCTGCCGCGCAGCGTCCAGAAGTGATGTCGTTTGCCGGCGGTCTGCCGGCCGAGCCAATGTTGCCGCGGGTGGAGTGGGCGGATATGCCCACCAGCATGGGGCAATACGGCACCAGCGAAGGCGAGCCTGAGCTGCGTGAAGCGATTGCTGAAGAGGCGCGCGCCTTGGGCGTACCCTGCGACGCCAGCCAGGTACTGATCGTCAGTGGTTCGCAGCAAACCCTGGATCTAGCCAGCAAGCTGTTTATCGATCCGGGTACCGAGGTGTTGCTGGAGGCGCCGACTTACCTCGCGGCATTGCAGGCTTTTCAGTTGTTCGGCGCCGATTGCATCGCCGTGCCGCAGGAAGCCGATGGCCCGCAGATCGACGCGTTGCGCGCGCGGCTGCAGAACCACAAGCCGGCTTTCGCCTATCTAATCCCAACGTTCCAGAACCCATCGGCGGTGCGCTACAGCGAAGCCAAGCGCGATGCGGTGGCAGCCTTGCTCGATGAGTTTGGCGTGACCCTGATCGAAGATGAGCCTTACCGCGAACTGGTGTTTGATGATGGCAGCGCCACACCGATTGTCAGCCGCCTTAAGCAGGCCAGCTGGATCTACACCGGCACCGTGTCGAAAACCCTGCTGCCTGGCCTGCGCGTCGGTTACCTGATTGCCACCCCAGACCTGTACCCCTACTTGCTGCGGTTGAAACAGTCCGCTGACCTGCACACCAACCGTATTGGTCAGTGGCAGGCGCTGCAATGGCTGGGTACACGGCATTACCGAGAACACTTGGCCGAATTGCGTGATTTCTACCGGGTGCGCCGTGATGCCATGCAGGACGTGCTGGTTGAGCATTTCAGCGACCTGGCCGACTGGCAGATTCCTCAAGGTGGGCTGTTCTTCTGGCTGACCCTCAAGCAGCCGCTGGATACACGTACGCTGCTGGCGCCGGCCCTGGCGCAGAACGTGGCGTTTATGCCGGGCGAACCGTTCTTTATTGATCCGGACGCTAACCCCGGGCATTTGCGGCTTAACTTCAGCCACGTTGCGCCGGAGCGCCTGAGTGAAGGCCTCAAGCGCCTGGCCGAGGTGATTCGCCAGGCACAAGCAAGCTAGTCCACGCGTTAAGCAGGTTAGGAGGAGGGCGATATGTATAAGGTCTATGGCGATTACCGCTCGGGCAACTGCTACAAGGTCAAGCTGATGCTGCACCTGCTGGATCAGCCCTATGAGTGGATCCCGATTGATATCCTCAAGGGCGAAACCCAGAGCGACGCCTTCCTGGCCAAGAACCCCAACGGCAAGATCCCCGTGCTGGAGCTGGACGACGGCACCTGCTTGTGGGAGTCCAATGCCATCCTCAACTTCCTCGCCGACGGCAGCGCGTTTCTGCCCAGCGAGCCGCGTCTGCGCACCCAGGTGCTACAGTGGCAGTTTTTCGAGCAATACAGCCACGAGCCTTACGTCGCGGTGGCACGCTTCATCCAGCTGTATCAGGGCCTGCCCGAAGCGCGCCGCAGTGAGTACGAGGAGTGCCATGTGCGCGGTCACAAGGCACTCAAGGTGATGGAGAAGCAGCTGCAGCGCACGCCATATCTGGTTGGCGAGAATTTCTCGATTGCCGATATCGCCCTGTACGCCTACACCCATGTGGCGGATGAAGGCGGCTTTGATCTGACGCCCTATCCGGCCATTCGCGCTTGGCTGGAGCGGGTTGCCAGCCATCCGCGTTATGTCGGTATGCTCGACTGATAGCTGTCGGATCAGCTGAGCGGTGAGAGGCGCTGCGCTTTCTCAATGCTCAGTCGCCAGCTCGACGTAAAAAGCACTTATCATTCAACGATCTATCTTCTGGCTGGATCGCGAATGCCATCTGCTGTTCAGCGCTATAAGCGGCTGTTGTCCGCTGCACTGGCGCGCTACTTTCCCCACACCACAGCTTATCTGCGTGCCGAGCGTGAAGCGGCGGTGCAGTTAAAAAAGGCTGCACCACGGGCCAAAAAAGCGGCTAGCAAGGGTCAATCTGCTGGCGCGAAGCCGCCGGCTAATCCGCGCCGCGCTGCCGGTAAACCACGCACTCAAGGCATTTACGGGCCGGCTATGCTGACAGTCGAGGCCGCGCAAGCTCAGGCTATGCGCGAGCAGGTGGCGCGGGCGGTGACGGCTGGGCTGCTCAGTGCACCCTCGGATGAGCAATGGGCGATGATCCTCAGCAATCATCCGCTGACGCGCATCTTCGCCGGGGCCGGTTCGGGCAAATCCACCACGCTGGTGCTGCGGGTGGTGTTTATGTTCTGTCACCTGGGCATCAAGCCCGATCAGCTGACGGTGATTTCCTTTACCAATGCCTCCTGTGTCGAGCTGCGTGAGCAGTTGCTAAAGGTGCTGGGCTTCTTCAACTACCCCTTTGATGCCGCCCAGGCGCGTCAGTCTGTGCGTACGTTTCACTCGGCCATGGGCAGCGTGGCCAAGAGCCTGTTGAACAACCCACGCTGGTTCGAACAGCTGGATGACCCACAGGCGGCGAGCCGCGAGTTAGATAACCCGCTAAGTGCCGGACGGCTGCGGCCGGCCCAACAGCGTCTGCTTAAGCAGGCTTACCAGCAGTGCTATGCCGAGCAGCCGGCGTTTCGGCAAAAGGTGCACAGCCTGCTGCAGTTGCCGCCGCCATCCGATACAGGCAAGCGCCTGCCCAAGGCGCCGTTGGATACCTATAAACTGGCAGGCGAATTCAGTGCTGCGCCGCTCTATGAAGCGTTCTACGCTCAGGCCGGGTTTGCCGAAAGCATTGGCGTTGAGCTGTCGACTATGCAACCGCAACGCCTCGACACTGCAATACCAGTGCGTGAGTTTATTGAGGCATTGCTGCTGTTCTGGCCCTATTTCCAGAGCGCTTTGCAGAAGCAGGGGCTGTTGACCTTTAACGCCGCTTTTGCCCAGCTGACGGGAAGGCTGAATGCAGACGGGCAGGGCGTGGCAGCGTCACTGCTGACGCCGTTCAGCCATCTGCTGATTGATGAGTTTCAGGACATCTCGCCGCAGATCGTCCAGTGGCTGCAGGCCGTGCAGCGCACGCTGGCCGGGCAGGGGGCTGCGGTCAGTCTGATGGCCATCGGCGATGACTGGCAGTCGATCTACGGCTGGCGCGGCAGTTCGCCGGAGCTGTTTATCGACTTTGATCGGCACTTTCCTGGGAAAGGGAAAGCCAAGCGCAGCGCCGTGCTGACCCTGGCCAACAACTACCGTTCGATTGAGCCGATTATTCGTGACGCTGAAGCGCTGCTCGGCGACGTGCAGCACAAACAGGCAAAGGCCAGCCAGGCGATTAAAGCCACGCAGCCGGGCGATCATGGCGTGCGCCTGATTCAGCGCTTCGACAGCAAGGCGCGTCAGCCGGAGTTGCTCAAACAGATCCGCGCGCAGTGCGCTTACGCCGCCGAGCGCAACAGCCGCGAACGCAATGCCGTGCTGCTACTGAGCCGGCGGAATGAGCCACTGCAAGCCATTACCGCGCAGCTGGACAAGCAGCTGCCGGTCAAGGCCTACACCATCCACCGCGCCAAGGGTCTGCAGGCCGAAGTGGCGATCATCCTCGATGACTGCCAACCACCCGAGCCGCACCCGCTGCGTAATGCGCTGTACGCCTACTCGGGCTTCTTCAGCAACAGCTACGACCAGGCGATGCAGGATGAAAGCTTGCGCCTGGCCTACGTGGCGATCACCCGTGGGGTCAGGCGGGTGTTCTGGTATTGCCAGAAGACTCAGGGCGCAACGCGGGTGTTGGCGGGGCGCAAATGATAGACGCTGTCAGGCATCGCGCAGCAGGTCATGGGTGTTGAGCAAGTCGTAGGCGATCTGCGGGCGTTTTTCCAACCCGCGGCGAATGGCGGTGGGAATGGCCTGGCGGGTTTTGCGGCACAGCCCGGGCAACTCATCGATCTGAATCGCAATGCCGCGCATGCTGCGTACTTCATTGAAGCCTGGGGCAACCGCAACACGCACGCCGAGTTGTTCGTAGATGCGCCGCTGCAGCTTTTCCAGGTCCGCCAGGCTTTCTAGGTTCTCCAGCCGTTCTAGCAGGCGCTTTTCCTCGGCGCGGGTGAGCAACAGAATACGGACATCGCTATTGGCTTGCTGCAACAGTTGCTCGCGCCCGCAATCGCAGGCACCGGGTGGGCAGGGTTGGCGCAAGAGTGGGGTGTTGGTCATGGGCTCCGATCATAGCCAGCTGCGGGGGCTTTTGCCCATGCTCGGGCATGGACAAAGCTGCTGTTGGGCGGATAATCCGCCTCCATATCTTTGCCTACGACAACATCCAACGCCATGCGCTCACTGCGAACTGCCCTGATTTGCATGCTGATGCTCGCCTTGCCAGCGCAGAGCATGGCCGCTCTCAGCATGCAGTTATGCGCGGTAGCCCAGCAGAGCGGGGCGATGGCCAAGGCTGATGCGCAAATGGCGACGCACCACCTGGGCGCGATGGCCACGGCTCAGCCGGCTAAGGCGTCTGCCCATGACCAACATCACGCTGGCGACAACTCCAGCAAGTCCCTGCCTGCCGCCGATAACAGCCTGTGCAGCCTTTGCGCATTCTGTGTCGGTGCGGTGGCCCTGAGCGCGGTAGTTGTCAGTAATTCTCCACTGCAAGCAGTCGAGCCGTCCCTGGTGCGACTGGATCAGTTTGTCGGCTTTATCAGCGAACCCCTTGAACGTCCGCCGCGGTTATTTCTCGTCTGAACACCGTGTTGTTGTGTGTGGCCAGCTCTGTGGCGCGGCCTGCTCACAGCGTTTATTCAGTTTTTATTCCGAGAAATTAACCATGAGTGCATCTTCAAATGCTGTTGTCTTGCTATTGAGTCTGGGCCTTCTGTTGGGCAGCGACGCTGTGTGGGCCACTGGCGAGCATCACGGCGGGCATCACGCGGCAGCACCGGCAAAGCAGCAGAAGGCCTGGGGGATTGCCGGCGAGCCGGAGCAGGTCAGTCGTACCATTGAAATCAGTATGAGTGATCAGATGCGTTTCAGCCCCGATCAGCTTGACGTCAAGCAGGGCGAAACCATCCGCTTTGTTCATCGTAACGAGGGGCAGGTCATGCACGAGTTCGTGCTCGGCACCCAGGCTGAGTTACAGGCGCATGCTGCGATGATGGCGACATCTGCGGGCATGCAGCATGAGTCAGCGGATATGACGCATGTGGCACCGGGGCAGCGCGAGGAGGTTATCTGGACCTTCAACCGTGTCGGTGAATTCGACTTTGCCTGCCTGATTCCCGGCCACTACCAGGCCGGAATGGTCGGCAAGGTACGAGTGCTGGTGAACTGAATGGCTGGGCTGAGTGATCAGCTATAGCGCTGAAACAACCGGGGCCGCTAAGCGGCCCCGGTTGTTTTTTCAAACTGCAGCGAAGCGCTCATCGAGATAAGCGATGATCGCTTTGGACTCGTACAGCCAGGTGCTCTGGCCGTTTTCTTCGATGCGCAGGCACGGCACCTTGATCTTGCCGCCTTGTTGCTCCAGCTCACTACGTGCCTGGGCGTCGTTCTTGGCGTCGCGCAGGGCCACTGGCACATTCAGCTTGTGCAGGGTGCGGCGGGTTTTTACGCAGAACGGGCAGGCGTGGAACTGGTACAGCGCGAGGTTGCTGGCGCTTTGCTCGACCGCAGCCTGAGCTTCTGGGGTGCGTTTAAGCTTGGCCGGACGGCTGATCCAGTCGAGGAATATGATCAACTGGCCGAGGCCAATGCGCAGTGCCTTGATAATCATGCGGGGGCAAACCTTGGGTAGCTAGATACGGGCGCGCAGCTTACCCGAGTTTGCTGCGATTGGCCCGGTGCTGGCCGTGCTCCCGGTCGAACGGCATAATTTGCGCTCGATTGCCTGACCCTGCTGAGCCTGCGATGAAACCCGAAGACCTGTTGTTGCTGGTGACCCGCGAAATGCCGTTCGGTAAATACAAAGGCCGTTTGCTCGCCGATCTGCCGGGTAACTACCTCAACTGGTTTGCCCGTGAAGGTTTCCCCCAGGGTGAAATCGGCCGGCTGCTGGCGCTGATGCAGGAGATCGACCACAACGGCCTGTCGGGTCTGCTCGACCCTTTACGCACCAAGCCACGGGTGCCGTTCAAGGGCCAGTAGGCTTTTCACAGCGCAATAAAAAACCGGCTTGTGGCCGGTTTTTTATTGCGCGCCATCCATGGCCGCAGGGTGTGTCGCCGTAGCGACGGTAAACAGTGCTTCGGGCAATCTGCATTGCCCAGCAGGCGCTTTACTGCGCCTGGCTGACCTCTGGGGTGAGGGCCAGCGGTGGCACTTCAACGAACTCCAGTTGCAGGCGTTCGCTGCTCCAGGCGCGGGTCTGATTAGTCAGCGCCAGGTCGTCATTCAGCTTTTGGCCGTAGGACGGGATGATTTCTTTCAGCTTGGTTTGCCATTCTGGGCTCTGCATCTCGTCCTTGAAGGTCTTCTCCAGCACCGAGAGCATGATCGGTGCGGCGGTCGAGGCGCCTGGCGAGGCGCCGAGCAGCGCGGCGATGCTGCCATCAGCGGCGCTGACCACTTCGGTACCGAACTGCAGAATGCCGCCGTGTTCGGCGTCTTTCTTGATGATCTGTACGCGCTGACCCGCCTGGATCAGCTCCCAATCCTCCGATTTGGCATTGGGGAAGTACTCGCGTAGCGAATCCATGCGGTCTTCCTGGCTGAGCATCAGTTGGCCCATCAGGTAGGTGCTGAGCGAGAAATTATCGATGCCGGCGTGGGTCATCGGCAGGATGTTGTCGGTGGTCAGGGCGCTGAAGGTGTCGAGCAGCGAGCCGTTTTTCAGAAACTTGGTGGAGAAGGTGGCGAACGGTCCGAACAGCAGCACCTTCTGGCCCTCGATTACACGAGTGTCGAGGTGCGGCACTGACATCGGCGGCGAACCGACCGAAGCTTTGCCGTAGACCTTGGCCTGATGCTGCGCGACGATTTCCGGGTTGCTAGTGGCCAGGAACGAACCGCCGACCGGGAAGCCAGCATAGCCTTCGGCCTCGCTGATGCCGGACATCTGCAGCAGCTTCAGCGCGGCGCCGCCGGCGCCGATAAACACAAACTTGGCGTTGATGGTTTTCTCGGCACCGCCGTTGGCCAGGTCGGCCACCTGCACGTTCCAGGTGTTGTCGGCATTGCGCTCGATACCGCGCACTTCATGCTGCAGGTTGAGGCTGACGTTGTCCTGCTGGCTCAGCGAATCGAACAGCTGGCGGGTGATTTCGCCAAAGTTGACGTCGGTGCCGATCGAGACGCGGGTGGCTGCAAGCTTCTGCCCAGGCTCGCGGCCTTCCATCACCAGCGGTACCCACTGCTTGATCTGCTGCGGGTCTTCGGAATATTCCATGCCACGGAACAGCGAACTGGCCTGCAGGGCGGCATGGCGCTTCTTGAGGAACTCGACGTTGTCATCACCCCAAACAAAGCTCATATGCGGCACGTTGTTGATAAACGAAGGCGGATTGTTCAGCACCTTGCGTTCAACTTGATAGGCCCAGAACTGTTTGGAAATCTCGAAGGATTCGTTGATTGCCACCGCCTTGCTGATATCGATGCTGCCATCGGCCAGCTCGGGGGTGTAGTTCAGCTCGCAGAAGGCCGAGTGGCCGGTGCCGGCGTTGTTCCAAGCATTGGAGCTTTCATCGGCGACGCGGTCGAGGCGTTCGTAAATGTCGATGCTCCAGCCGGGCTCCAGTTCATTGAGGTAGGTGCCCAGGCTGGCACTCATGATGCCGCCGCCAATCAGCAGAACATCCACGGATTTTTCCGGCTCGGGGTGCTTGGCGCAGCCGATCACGCTCAGGCACAGCAGGGTCAATAGGAGCTTTTTCATTAAACCAACCATTTCAATCGGTGAAGTCAAAGTGACGACCTGCGCCGACACGGGATCAGGCGTGTGGCAATAGCGTGCTGGCCCGTCGGCGAGCGACAGGCGCGGGGCAGGGTGTGCAGGGCGTCGTGTGCATAACGGCAGCTGTCCAAGGCGTGGCGACTGGCGTTGCCTGGGGCTGACTAATAGCAATTGGCAAGAAGCATGCCCGCCACTGCAAAGCGTTGGACTGCGGCGCGCTGCCGCAGTTGCACTGGGTTGATCGACGGCTCTAGGTGGCGTGATCTCGCCATGCTCGGGCGGATTTATTGCGACTTTTGGCGGAATCTCGCCGCTTGCTTTGAGGATGTGCAGGCAGAAAAAAACCGGCGTGGGGCCGGTTTCTTCTGACTCAGAGCTTGATCAGTTATTGATCAGGCTGAGGAACTCACTGCGTGTGGCGGCGTTTTCACGGAACTCGCCGAGCATCACCGAGGTGACCATGGAGGAATTCTGCTTCTCCACGCCGCGCATCATCATGCACATGTGCTGCGCTTCGATCACCACTGCAACGCCGAGGGCGCCGGTGACCTGCTGGATGGCTTCGGCGATCTGCCGGCTGAGGTTTTCCTGGATCTGCAGGCGGCGTGCATACATATCGACGATGCGGGCGACTTTCGACAGGCCGAGCACCTTGCCGTTGGGGATATAGGCGACATGGGCCTTGCCGATAAAAGGCAGCAGGTGGTGTTCACACAGCGAGTACAGCTCGATGTTCTTCACCAGCACCATTTCGCTGTTGTCGGAGCTGAACAGCGCGCCGTTGGTGACTTCTTCGAGCGTTTGCTGATAGCCCTTGCACAGGTACTGCATGGCTTTGGCGGCGCGCTTGGGCGTGTCGAGCAGGCCTTCGCGGGATACGTCTTCGCCAAGTTGGCCAAGGATCTCGGTGTATTGCTGTTCCAGGGACATGGACAATCTCGTAGGTCTTTCTGAAGGGCGCAGGTTAGGCCGCGAGGGTCGGGCTGGCAAGTGCGCAGGCCGCCAGCCGCAGGGGCTTATTCGTCGCGGCCATCCATCATGGTGCGCTTGAGCATCACATACACCGCACCGGTGCCGCCATGTTTGGCCAGGCAGGAGGTGAAACCGAGCACTTGTGGGTGTTGGCGCAGCCAGGTGTTGACGTGGCTTTTGATCATCGGTTTGCGGCCGTCCATGCGCACCGCCTTGCCGTGGGTAATGCGCACGCAGCGCACCTCCAGTTTGTTGGCCTCGGCGATAAATTCCCACAGGGTGTCGCGGGCTTTTTCCACGCTCATGCCGTGCAGGTCAAGGCTGCCTTCGAAGCTGATCTGGCCCAGTTTGAGCTTGCGCATCTGGCCGTCCTGCACGCCGTTGCCGGCCCAGTACAGCGGGTCTTCGGCGCCGACGTCGATCACGAACTGGTCGGACAGGCCGTCGACCTTGATTGAATCCACGCGCGCCGTAGCAGCCTGGCGCAGGGTGGCCAGCTGGGCGCGGTTGGGTTTTGGTTTGCCGGTGTCGGCGCGGTCATGCTTGATTGGTTTGACGCCGCGCAACTCGGCTTTGAATAGGGAAAAATCGTCGTCTTGCATTTAGGGTCTGTTACCGTTTTGTCGTGGCTGCGCCGGAGCCTTTTTTAGCGCGAGGCAAGGCACGAGACGCGAAGTTTGGTGTTCCAAATGAGTGTCGAGAAACGCAGTATCGCGCTAAAACAGGCCCGGCCCTTCGGGTTGCACGAAAAATCTCGCCATGCGGTGTTGGAGGTCTTGGCAAGGGAGCGACCATTACCTGCGTCCTCCGCCTAGCCTGGCGAGATTTTACGCGGCAACGCGGCTCGCGACAAAACGGTAACAGACCCTAGATATCCGCGAAGGCCGTTAGTGTAACCAAGCTGCCCGGCACTCAGTCGCGCTTTTTCATCAGATGTGGGGCCATGCTTAGGTCGCTGGGACGGCGCAGGCGGCGTCGGCAGCGGCGCCAGAGCAGCACGCCGAAGGTCAGCAACAGCAGCCCGATCACGACAAAAACGCTGGCGGCGGCTGGCGATTCGTTCAGTGGGCCGAGCGCAGCAGGTTGGCCGAGCAGGGTGGCGATTCCTGCCATGCTCAGCAGTATGCCGAATGTGGCAAACAACGCTGCTAGGCCAGCGCCCAGGCGCAGGCGCCAGTTGCTGGCATTGCGCGGGCGCAGGCGGCGTGCATCAAAACCATCGGCGTGTTTCATTCCGATTTCCTCATGCCAAGTTCCTCGGTGGCTATCGGCGGTATGACCGGCCCGGGCTGGCGGGGTTCAACTTCGCCGTTCAGCCGCTGTGCACGTTGCGAACTGCTGCGCGCTGGCGGTGAATCAGATCAGCGCACTGGCGCGCGGCACCACGGCGGCGAAATTGTCGCCCAGGGCGATCATCTCGGCACGGTGCATGTCGGCCGCGCTGATGACGTGGCCGTCTGGGGTTGGCAGGTCACGGGTGGCGCAGGCGGCATCGACTACGGTGCAGCGGTAACCATAGTCCTTGGTGGCGCGCACGGTGGTGCTGATGCTCGAATGAGTCATAAAGCCGCAGACGATCAGGTCCAGATGCCCCAAGGCCTGCAGGCGCTCGTGCAAGTCGGTGCCGTTAAAGGCGTTGGGCATGCGTTTCTCAATGACCAGCTCCCCCGGCAGCGGAGCAGCTTCCGGCAGGTGATGGCCACGTGGGCCGCGTGGGTCGAGCAGGCCGTCAGGAATACCTAGGTGTTTGACGTGAACAATGGCACTGCCTTGTGCGCGAGCGGCTGCGAGCAGTTTGGCGATTTCTTCCAACGCGGCATCCAGTCCTGGGAGTTGCAACACGCCGCTGCGGTATTCCTCTTGCGCATCGATGATCAGCAAGGTCGCATTGCTCAGGCTGGCGGGGGCATGGCCGCGGCCAGTGAGGGCGAACATGGTTTTAGGGGCGGACATGGCAGGAACTCCAGGCTGGCATGGACAGTGGGTCTATTGTCCGCCTGTGCTGCGCTGCTGTGAACCTTTGTGGTCGATGATCTTGCGTGCTGCTTATACGGCGAGCAGAATCGAGGGGCCGCCGAGGAACGGCTATTTCAAGCAAAGGAGCTGCAATATGAGCCTGATTGCACTGTTTTCCGAACATTTCTGGCTGTTGTTTGCCGTGGCGATTTCCATCGCTGTACTGCGCGAATTGCACCTTAAACGAGACTAATGGTGGTGTGCGCCAACGCCGCATTCATCGACAAACGCCAGGGCATGCCCTGGCGCTTTCGTTTTAGTAGAGGCCAAACAGTTCGAACTGCAGGTACCAGATACCCAGCGAGCCGAAGAAATTGACCAGAATGGCCGGCAGAAACTTCAGGTGCACGGCGAAGCTGTAGGTCTTGTCCAGCGACATCGCCATGACTCCCGCAGCGGAGCCGACCACCGTCAGCGAGCCGCCAATCCCCACCATCAGCGCATTCAGCGCCCATTGATTGAGGCCCATTTGCGGGTTGGACATCAGCGCAGCCGCTTCCACAGGCACGTTGTCCATAACACCGGACGCGACCCCGAGCACCACGTTAACGGCGGTGGGGTGCATCACTTCAAACAGCTGCGAGATATATGACAACCAGCCGACGTGGTTAAGGCAGGCCACTGAAGTGATGATGCCGATAAAGAACAGCAGCGCGTTCCACTCGACCTTTTGCAGTTGATCCTGCCACGGCAATTCAATGCCGCGGCGCATCAGCAGCCAGGCATACAGGGCGACGCTCCCCAGGCCGATGCCTATGGCAAACTCGATGCTGACTTTCAGCACGATATTGCACAGCACCGCGCCAAATACGGCGAAGAAACCGACTATCGCCAGGCCTGCGCCGCCGGGTTTGAGTGCGGATTCGGCCTGGTCAGCCACTTGAATCAAGTCCTGGCCAGTGAGTTTGCGCAGGTAAAAGAAATGCAGGGTCGCGGCAAACAGCAACCAGCCGATCAAGGCGGAGGGGATCAGCAACAGCAGGCCGGCGATGCTGATCTTACCGGCCAGCACCACCATCAGGCTGGTCGAGGTGCCAAGGAACCACACCCCGGAGTTGGAGGCGACCACGATGTTGCACAGCGAGATATGGGTATAGCGCTGATTGGTTGAGATGTTTTTTACCGTCTTGCCGAAGATCATTGCGGTGGTGATGTTGTTGAGAAATGGTGAGAGCAGCGCCGACAGCGCGCCTGTGGCCCAGAACATAGCGCGCGCACCGAGGCCTTTGCGCATCAGGTAGCCATTGAGTGCAGTGAAGACGTTCCTCTCGTTGAGCAGCTCGACCACCATCCACATAAACGCCATAAAGGCGATCAGGCCGAACAGTTCTTCCTTGATCTCGCTCTGCGCATGCAGAAAGAACTGAAAACCATTGGGGTCGTAAAGCGCGTAGTGGGCACCGATAACGACCAAGCCGGACATCATGAACATCGCCGGCTTGAACTTATCCATCTCCAGTTGTGCTTCAAAAACGATTAGCGTCATGCCAATCAAAAATATCGCCAGCACGAGCAAGCCCGTGATCGAGAACGGATCTATGACCATTTTTAGGAATGTCTTGAGAAGGGAGGGGAAGGGTTTGGAATTGGTAACAAAATTATACTGATGCGCATGAGGCTTGGGCAGGCCTACTTTGTGACTGTGGCGGCCTATCTAGTCAGTAATGCGTCGCGTAGCTTAACTAGCGCTACACCCGGCGCGGGTGGGCGCGTCAGGCTGCTAGAATGGCGCACTTTTTTTGTGGAGAGCTGCCGTGACTGACGCTACACCTGCCTACCCAACCCGCCTGCGTACCGTGCGTGACTACATTCGCTGGGCAGTCAGTCGGTTTCATGGCGAGGAGCTGTTCTTCGGCCACGGCACCGACAATGCCTGGGATGAAGCCCGTCAGCTGGTGCTCGGTGCCCTGCACCTGCCTTACGAAATTGCCGACAGCTACCTCGATTGCCGCCTGGAAGACGCCGAACATGCGCACCTGCATGCTTTGCTCGCACGGCGCATCGATGAGCGCGTACCGACCGCATACCTGCTGGGTGAGGCCTGGTTCTGCGGCATGCCGTTCATTGTTGATGAGCGTGTGCTGATTCCACGCTCACCGATTGGCGAGTTGATCGAGCAGCACTTCGAGCCCTGGCTGGCGATGGAACCGGCGCGGATTCTCGATTTGTGCACCGGCTCGGGCTGCATTGGCATTGCCTGTGCCTACGAGTTTCCCGAGGCCGAAGTGGTGCTGGGTGATCTGTCGTTTGAGGCGCTGGAAGTGGCCAATCAGAACATCGAGCGCCACGGCCTTGAGGAACGTGTGTACACCGTGCAGGGCGACGGTTTTGCTGAGCTGCCGGGCCAGCGTTTTGACCTGATCGTATCCAACCCGCCTTATGTGGATACCGAGGATTTCGCCGATATGCCGGCCGAATACCAGCACGAGCCTGAGCTGGGCCTGGCCTGCGGCGACGATGGCCTGGACCTGGTGCGGCGCATGCTCGCCGAGGCGGCGGATCATCTGACCGAAAAGGGCGTGCTGATTATCGAAGTCGGCAATAGTCAGGTGCATGTCGAGGCGCTGTACCCGGAAGTCGATTTCACCTGGCTGGAATTTGAGCGTGGCGGTCACGGCGTATTCCTGCTCGCTGCTGCGCAATGCCGTGAGCATCAGGCGCTGTTTCGTCAGCGCCTGCTAGGTTAAGAACCGGTTCTCAGCGCAGCGCTAGATGGCGGCTGAGCAGGGCGCGCAAAGCGGCCGGTTTGACTGGCTTGGGCAGGTAATCCAGGCCGGCGGCATGCACCTGAGCGATCAGCTCGGGGCGACCGTCGGCGCTGATTACCACACCCGGTAGCGGCTCGCCCAAGCGCGTGCGCAGCCAGGCCATCAGCTCGGTGCCGGTTTCGCCGTCATCCAAGTGGTAGTCCACCAGTGCCAGCTGCGGCCGCACGTTTTCACTCAGCAGGTGCTCGCACTCCAAGCGATTGCGTGCCGTCCACACCTGACACCCCCAACGTGACAGCAGGCTGTGCATGCCGGCGAGGATGCTGTCCTCGTTGTCGATACACAGCACCTGGATGCCGGCCAGTGCTTGTCCATTCTGCTCGGGTTGGCTGAGTAGCGCCGGCGGTTCGGCGTGCAAGGCCAGGGGAATGGTGACGCTGAATACGCTGCCTTTGCCTGGCCAAGAGCGTACTTCCAGCTGATGACCGAGCACTCGGCACAGGCCGTCAGCAATCGCCAGGCCCAGCCCCAGGCCTTTTTCAGCGCGGGTTTGGTGGCTGTCCAGGCGTTTGAATTCCTCGAAAATCACTTTGCGTTTGTCTTCCGGTATTCCCGGTCCGCGGTCCCATACTTCCAAACGCAGCTGCTGGCCCTTGCGGCGCACACCGAGCAGTACACGGCCCTTGGCGTAGCGGAAGGCGTTGGTCAGGAAGTTCTGCAGGATGCGCCGCAGCAGTTTGATATCGCTGTCGACCCGCAGGCGGCTGCCGCGCAGGCGGAAGTCCACGCCGTGTTCGGCAGCCAGCACCCTGAACTCGGCACCCAGGGTGTCGAACAAATTATTCAGCACAAAGGCATGACGGTCCGGAGTGATGCGGCCGTTTTCCAGGCGCGAGATGTCCAGCAGGTCGCTGATCAGGTCCTCGGCCGAGCGCAATGAGCTGTCCAGATGGCGCACCAGTTCACGGGCATCGGCGGGCAGGGCGTCGTCCTGATGGGACAGGGCGGCGGAGAACAACCGCGCAGCATTCAACGGCTGCATCAGATCATGGCTGACGGCGGCCAGAAAGCGGGTTTTCGACTGGTTGGCGGCTTCGGCTACGCCCTTGGCTTCGGTCAGCGCTTGGTTCAGTTGTGACAGCTCCTGGGTGCGCTCGCTGACGCGTTGTTCCAGGCCCTCGTTGGCGTCTTTCAGTGCGCGCTCGGCTTCACGGAACTCGGTGATATCAGTGAAACTCATGACAAAACCGCCGCCAGGCATGGGGTTGCCGATCAGCTCGATCACCCGGCCGTTGGGGAACAGTCGCTCTGAAGTGTGCGCCGTGCCCTGGCGCATCCAGTACAGGCGTTTGCTGACGTGCTCCTCGATATCACCGCCGCCGAGCAGGCCGCGTTCGGCGTTGAAGCGGATCAGTTCAGCCACCGGGCGGCCGACATACACCTGGCCCTCGGGGTAATTGAACAGCTCTATATAACGGTGGTTCCAGGCCACCAGGCGCAGCGATTGGTCGACCACGCTGATGCCCTGGGTGATGTTCTCGATGGCGCCTTGCAGCAGTGCGCGGTTGAACTGCAGCACTTCCGAGGCTTCGTCGACGATGCGCACCACATCCTCGACCTGCATCTCGCGGCCTTCGATGGCCGCCTTGACCACCGCGCGGGTCGATGAGGCACCGAGCACACCGGCCAGCAGGCGTTCGGTGTGGGCGATCCATTCACTGTTGGCGGTCTGGTTGGGGTCGAAGCCTTTGCCCTGGCGGTAGGCAAAGCGCATAAAGCTTTGCCGCGCGCGGTCTTCACCGACAAAACGGTTGGCCAGCAGCAACAGGTCGCCGACCTGCACCGCGAGCATGCTGCGGTTACTCGGTTTGTTGCCCAGGTCATGGCCGATAAAGCGCCCGGCCTGCCAATGCTCGGCCACCCGGGTGCGCGAGAAGTAGGAGACCCAGGCAAACAGCAGGAAGTTGCCGGCCAGGGATAGCACCACCCCACGGGTCAGCGGGTCGACCTGAAAACCAATCGGCCCGTACAGCAAGGTGTGTATGCCCGGTAAGGCATCCACCGGCCAGCCCAGGCTGCGCGATACCAGCGGCATGACTAGGGTGTAGAACCAGATCAGCGCGCCCACGAACAGCCCGGCGAATACGCCCTGGCGGTTGGCCTGCTTCCATACCAGTGCGCCGAACATCGCTGGGGCTAGCTGGCCGATGGCTGCGAAGGAGACCTGACCGATGGTTGCCAGGCTGGCGTTGGAACCGAGCAGTCGGTAGCACACATAGGCCAATAGCAGAATCACCACGATGCTTACCCGTCGCGCGGTGAGCATCCAGTAACGGAAGGCTTCAAAGGGCCGCTCAGTGTTCTGCCGGCGCAGCAGCCAAGGCAGCAGCATGTCGTTGGAAATCATCGTCGACAGCGCCACTGACGCGACAATTACCATGCCGGTGGCCGCCGACGCGCCGCCGATAAAGGCCAGCATGGCCAGCGCCGGATGGGCTTCGGCCAGCGGCAGGCTGATCACGAAGGAGTCGGGGGTGATACCGGCCGGCAGCAGCATCTGCCCGGCCAAGGCAATGGGCACCACAAACAACGCGGCGAGTATCAGGTAGGCGGGGAACACCCAGCGCGCCAGGCGCAGATCCTTGGGCTCGATGTTTTCCACCACTGCCACATGAAACTGACGCGGCAGGGCGATGATGGCGATCATCGCCAGCCCCGTCTGGGTCATCATCGCCGGCCAGTTCACGGTTTCTGCCCAGAAGCCCGCCAGTTCAGTGCTGGCTTTAGCCTGGCTGAACAAGTCGCCAAAACCGTTGTACAAGCCGTAAGTCACAAACGTGCCGACGGCGAGGAAGGCCAGCAGTTTGACCAGTGACTCGAAGGCAATTGCCAGGACCATGCCGCGGTGGTGTTCGGTGACATCCAGGTTGCGAGTGCCGAACAATATTGTGAACAGTGCCAGCACCAGTGAGACGATCAACGCGGTGTCCTGAGCGCCGGTGCCATTGGCGCCGGCGCCAGCGCCACTGAGCAGGTTGACCCCGAGCACGATGCCTTTGAGCTGCAAGGCGATATAGGGCAATACGCCCACCAGGCAAACCAGCGCCACTACTACAGCCAGCGTCTGGGATTTGCCGTAACGCGCGGCGATAAAGTCAGCAATCGAGGTGATGTTTTCCTGTTTGCTGATCATCACCATCTTCTGCAGCACCCAGGGGGTGAAGACCAGAACGATGATTGGGCCTAGATAAATCGGCAGGAATGACCACAGCTGCTCAGCGGCCTGGCCTACCGCGCCGAAAAACGTCCAGCTGGTGCAGTACACCGCCAGCGACAGGCTGTACACCCAGGCGCGAACCTTCGGATGCATGGGCGTGGCGCGGCGGTCGCCGTAGAAGGCGATGGCGAACAGAAGGGCCATGTAAATCAGCGCAACCGCGGCGATCAGCCCGCTAGACAGGGTCATGCAAACTCCGAAAACAAACTATAGGGGGCTGCCGGGGTCTTACCTGACAGCGCAGCGGCTGCCCAGAGCCTACCGCATCAGCGTCCACGGCAGATGATGGGTGTCAGTCTCGCAGCAAAGTCGCGATGCGTCAGGCACGACCAAGGTCGCACTGGCGTAGAACCTGTTGCTGTTGTGGATTGTGCACACGTGTTGGCCCTGTTAGCGTGTCGCGCCTGCGACTCTGTCCGAGGAGGGACCCTATGTTCAAGCCGCAACTGATTACCCTGCAACGTGGTGGTTTGCGCATCGAGCCAATGGTCGATGCCGATATCCCGGCTTTGATCAGCCTAGCCGAAGCCAATCGCCAAGAATTGATCTACATGAGTGGCAGCCTGCGATTGGACTGGTACCGCCTAGGGCTGCTTGATCAGCGCGAAGGGCGGGCCTTGCCCTTTGTGATTCGCCTGGGCGACCAGCTGGTGGGCACTACCCGTTTCGGCGACTTTATGAACAGCTTGCCCGCCGCGGAGATTGGCTGGACCTGGCTGGATCGCAGCCAGCACGGCACGGGCCTCAATACCACTATCAAGTACCTGATGCTCAAGCACGCTTTTGAGCACTGGGGGCTGGTCCGCGTTCAGCTAAAAACCGCTGCGAGCAACCTACGCGCGCAACGTGCCATCGAAAAGCTCGGCGCGCAGCGCGAAGGTCTGCTGCGAAACCACCGCCGCTTGGCCGACGGGCGTTTGGACGACAGCGTGTTGTACAGCATCACGGATCACGACTGGCCGGCGATCAAGCAGCAGCTGGAGGCGCGTTTCAGCGGTTGACTCATGGCGCAGGCACACAGCGAGCAGACACGGTTCTGGCAATCACGCGAGTTGGGCGGGGTAGAGCTGTTGCAGGCGCATTATGTTGAGCAGCGCTTTTCCCCGCATGTGCATGAAGGGTTTGTCTTTACCGTGATTGAACATGGTGCGCAGCGCTTTCGTCATCGCGGCAGCGATCATCTGGCGCCGGCCGGCAGCATGGTGCTGATCAACCCGGACGAGCTGCATACCGGCTCCAAAGCCCATGATCTGGGTTGGCATTACCGCGGTTTTTACCCGGACAATGCGCAGGTATGCGGCGTGCTCGCGGAGCTGGAATGCAGTCAGCAGGGTATGCCGTCATTCGCGCTCAGCGTGCTGCATGATCCACAGCTGCATCACCAGTTCGTCACCTTGCATCAACTACTGGACAGCCAGGCGTCGGCGCTGCAGCTGCAAACTGCCTGGCGTGAGGCGATTCTGCTGCTGTTTCAGCGTCATGCGCGTCTGCCTGAGGTCCTGGTACCGGGCCATGAGCCGCATGCGGTCAGCCGCGCCAAGGAATTACTCAGCAGCCAGCTGGCGTCGCCTCCTTCATTGGAGGAACTGGCGCAGGCAGTGGGCTTGTCGCCATTTCATTTCGCGCGCGTATTCCGCCGCGCCACCGGCCTGCCGCCGCATAGCTGGCTGATGCAGCGCCGCCTGGAACAGGCTCGGGCGTTATTAAGGAATGGCTGTGCGCCGCTGAGCGTGGCAATGCAGCTGGGGTTTGCCGACCAGAGCCATCTGAGCCGGCAGTTCAAACAGGTCTATGGCGTGGCGCCAGGGCAGTATCGCCAGGCACGCGCCATCCGTTAGCGCGTGGCAATCCAGATCAGCAACCCCGCCTGAAACACGCAGAAGGCCACCAGGCAGGTAATGGTGAAGCGCAGACCGTTGTCTTCGCGTTTGAAAACCTCAATGCGCTCTTCCAGTTTGCGTACTTTCACCTCTTGCTCGCGCAGGCTCTGGTCAGCCTGCTGCAGCATGCTGGCGGCGTCCAGTAATTCGACGATCTGCACTTTTTCCGTATGCCAGTCGCCATGCAGTGAGCTGACCCGTGGTGCGACGCAATGCGCCTTGATCTTCAGCGGGTCGAGGTACTCGACGACAAAGCCCTGGGCCTGCAGACAGTGGTCGCGCCGCGCACGGGCTTCTTCACTGAAGGCGTCCTTGCTGGGCAGCGTGGTGTTGGCCACTTGATAATGGGCGAAGTGCTGACGTGCCCAGCTAATCCCCTGTGCCAGCATAAAGCGCCCTAAACCTCGGTTTTCCGGCTGCACCTGCAGTGCGCTGTCGGGGCCGAAACTGAGCAGGCGTTGTTCGTGATCGGCCCAGACTTCGAGAATATTCTGCTCCTTGCGCACCCGCTGTCCGGGGAGCTGCAAGGTTAAACGCAGCAAACTGTGTTGCTTGCCCAGCCGCTCGACGCGGCCGAACTGGATAAAGCGCAAGGGGCGTGCGCCAGTGTGGCGGTCGGTGGGCAAGGCGGTCAGGCGCAAGAGGCGAAAGTGCTCGGGCGCAAGATCGGCCCACGGGTGGGCTTGCTCGACGACCTCCTGCGAAGCGGCGTCGGTATCGTTCTGTTGTTCTGGGTTGTCAGTCATACACGGCGATCCTGTGCGCGACATCTTCAGGTGTCGTCTGATGCGCTTATCGGCCGCCGCTCGGCTAACTGGAGGCTGGCTTTTTGCCGCTGCGCTGGATGAACTGGGCGATCTGCTCGCCCAGCCCCTGTGCCAACGGTAGCCGAGGATTGTCGTAGCTGGCCAGTTGCGCCGGTAAATCCAGCGCGCTGATGCGCAGCAGATGGTTCATCCCGGGGATGATCAGCAACTCGGCATCAGGCTTGGCCGCCTGCAAGGCATGGGCATCGGCGACACTGACCTGAATGTCGTGGCTGCCTTGGACGATCAGCGCCGGAATCTGCAGGCGAGCAAAGGCTTGACCGGGGTTCTGCCGCAGCAGCGAAATCAAATAGGGCTGCACACTGGGGCGAAACAGCACCTGCAGGTCTTTGGGTACTTGCGGGGTGAGTTGCCCGGCCATTAGGCGGTCAAGCAGGTGATTGCTCTGCGCCATGAGATGTGGGGGCAAGCGAGCGGCGAGTTGCTCACGCAATAACTGATCAATCGGCCGCGAGCTGCCGGCAATCGCCACCAGGGCATCGGCCTGGGCCTGTTCGGCCGCCAAGCTGGCAATCAGCGCACCTTCGCTGTGGCCGATGAGAATCAGTCGGTCAAACGCCGGATCAGTCCTGAGCAGCTGTGCCCAGCCCACGGCATCGCTGACATACCCCTCGACACTGAGGTCGCGTTCATCCGGGGTGGCGGCGCGGCTCGCGGCTACACCGCGTTTGTCATAGCGCAGGCTGGCGATGCCCTGTTTGGCCAGACTTTGCGCCAGGCGCTTGAGGCTGTCGCTCTGGCCGCCTTCGGGGTTGTTGCCGTCACGGTCGGTGGGGCCTGAGCCGGCAATCAGCAACGCCACGGCCACCGGCTTGGTGCTGCTGGGCTTGAGCAGCGTGCCATGCAGCGTACCTTGGCCGGTCTGCAGGCGCATGGGTTGCTGCACGCTGCTGTGTGCGGTGGTGGTGTGGGCGGCGTTGGGCGCGGCATTTAGCAGGGCGCTGCAGAGAAGAAGGGGCAACAGAAGAGCTCGGGTCATGGAAAAGAACTGCCGGGGGTGAGCATCTTGGACGTTTATCTGCCCTGAAGGTTCGAGGATGATCTGTGCGGACGCCACGGGTATACTCGCCGCCTTTATCCAAATGAGGCTTTGCGCCGGCTGGCGTAGCCTCGGAGCTGATTTTCGCGGAGCGTTTTGCACATGTCCGGCAATACCTACGGCAAGCTGTTCACTGTCACCACCGCTGGCGAAAGCCATGGCCCGGCGTTGGTCGCCATTGTCGATGGCTGTCCGCCGGGGGTGGAGATTAGCCTGGAAGACCTGCAGCGCGATCTTGATCGGCGCAAACCGGGCACTAGCCGTCATACCACCCAGCGCCAGGAAGCCGATGAGGTGGAAATCCTTGCCGGGGTGTTCGAGGGCAAGACCACCGGTTGCTCGATTGGCCTGCTGATCCGCAATACCGACCAGAAGTCCAAAGACTATTCGGCGATCAAGGACTCCTTCCGCCCGGCCCACGCCGATTACACCTATCACCACAAGTACGGCGTGCGTGACTACCGCGGTGGTGGCCGCAGTTCGGCGCGCGAGACAGCCATGCGTGTGGCCGCGGGTGCCATCGCCAAGAAATACCTGGCGACTCAGGGCATCGTGATTCGCGGCTACATGAGCCAGCTCGGCCCGATTGAAATTCCGTTCAAGACCTGGGACAGCGTCGAACAGAACGCCTTCTTCAGCCCCGATCCTGACAAAGTGCCGGAGCTGGAAGCCTATATGGACCAGCTGCGCCGTGATCAGGATTCGGTTGGGGCGAAGATCACCGTGGTTGCCGAGGGCGTGATGCCCGGCCTGGGCGAGCCGATTTTCGACCGCCTGGACGCCGAACTGGCCCATGCGCTGATGAGTATCAATGCAGTCAAGGGCGTGGAAATCGGCGCGGGTTTCGCCAGCGTGGCGCAGCGCGGCACCGAGCACCGTGACGAGATGACCCCTGAAGGGTTCCTCTCGAACAATGCCGGCGGCATTCTCGGTGGGCTCTCCAGCGGCCAGCCGATTGTTGCGCACCTGGCGCTCAAACCGACCTCGAGCATCACCACGCCGGGGCGCTCGATCGATGTTCACGGCAACCCGGTGGATATCATCACCAAGGGTCGTCACGACCCGTGCGTGGGCATCCGCGCTACACCAATCGCTGAAGCGATGATGGCCATCGTGCTGATGGACCACCTGCTGCGCCACCGCGCGCAGAATGCCGATGTGCGGGTCAACACGCCGGTGCTGCCACAGCTGTGATCAGCGCTGCTGCGCGGCCACGTGCGCTCCGCAGCACGCTGCCGGGTTTGTGCTCAGCATGAGCCCGGTTTTGCCGTACTGGCGTCTGTCCGGTTTCTATTTCTTCTATTTCTCGCTGCTCGGTGCCACCGCGCCCTTTCTCGCGCTGTATTTCGATCACCTGGGGTTTTCCGCTGCGCGGATCGGTGAGCTGATCGCCATTCCCATGCTGATGCGCTGCATTGCGCCGAATATCTGGGGTTGGCTGGGCGATCACACGGGCCAGCGCTTGGCTATTGTGCGCTTTGGTGCGCTCTGCACGCTGCTGTGCTTTGCCGGCATCTTTATCAGCCAGAGCTACGCCTGGCTGGCGCTGATCATGGCGCTGCATGCGTTCTTCTGGCACGCGGTGCTGCCGCAGTTCGAAGTCATCACCTTTGCCCATCTCAAGGAGCAGGCCGCGCGCTACAGCCAGATCCGTCTGTGGGGCAGCATCGGCTTTATCGTCGCAGTGGTGGGCCTCGGCAAGCTGTTCGAGTTGCTCAGCCTGGATGCCTATCCCTGGGCGCTGATTCTGATCATGAGCGGTATCGTCCTGAGCAGTTGGTGGGTGCCTAATGCCCAGCCGCAGTTGCGCCCTAACACCCTGGAGCAGGGCGGCTTTCTCCAGCAACTACGGCGGCCGGGGATTCTCGCCTTTTACCTCAGCGCCGGGCTGATGCAGTTAAGCAATGGCCCGTACTACACCTTTCTCAGTTTGCACCTGGAAGCACTCGGCTATTCGCGCGGGGTTATCGGCCAGCTGTGGGCGCTGGGCGTATTGGCCGAAATCGTGCTGTTTATGGTCATGGCCCGGTTGCTGGCGCGCTATTCCCTGCGTACCGTGCTGCTGGCGAGCTTTCTGATTACTGCCGTGCGCTGGCTGTTGCTGGGTAATCTGGCTGGGCACTTGCCGGTGCTGCTGTTCGCTCAGCTGATGCATGCGGCGACTTTTGGCAGCTTCCATGCGGCGGCCATGCATTTTGTTCAGCGTAGCTTTGCCGATCGCCAACAGGGGCAAGGCCAAGCGTTGTATGCCGCGCTGGCGGGCGTGGGCGGTGCATTGGGCGCGTTGTATTCGGGCTATAGCTGGCACAGTCTCGGTGCGGCCTGGACCTTTGCCATCGCCAGCCTGATTGCCCTGACGGCTGCGGTGATTACCGCGCGCTATATGCGCGATGAGCGGCCCTGAACCTTTAGCAGTTGAATTGAACCGCTGACTTGAAACCGACTGTACGAGAGCCTTGAGCATGAGCAGCCTGACCGTCTACCACCAGTCTTCGCCCGAGTACCCGAACAAGCTGCTGACTCACGCCGAGGACATCGCCAGCACTCTGGCTGCTGTTGGCGTGCAATTCAGTCAGGTGCCGGTTCAGCAGGCGGTCACGGCCGGTATAGCCAGTGATGAGCTGCTGGCGGCTAGTCGCGTACAGGTCGACCAGCTGATGACCGCACATGGCTACGCCACTGCCGAGGTTATGAGCCTGTGTGATGAGCGCGGTGAGGGCAGTGAGCTGGCTCGCCGCCTGCGCGCAGAGCAATCTTGTCAGCCGGCCCACCTGCATTACTACCTGGCCGGGCGTGGCCTGCTGGCGCTGCATCTCGGCGAGTACGTCTACAGCCTGTTGTGCGAGAAGGGTGATCTGCTGCTGTTGCCCGCCACTACGGCGCATTGGTTCGATGGCGGCGAGCATCCACGGTTTGCCGTGCTGCGTCTGTTTGACAGCGCCAAGGTGCCTGATTTTGTGCCTGTCGCGGGTGAGTTTGCCGCCGCCTTTGCGGGGCTGGATGACTGCTGATAGGTAAAGCGGCTGAACTCTTCTGGCCAGCGTCTATCCTACTTAAGCGATCCCTTCGCATAGGAGCGACACCATATGGGTTCAATGTTCAACGGTTTACTGGGTCTGGTCATTCTGGCGCTGGATATCTGGGCGATTCTCAGCGTCATCAAAAGCAACGCCGAAACGGGCATCAAGGTGTTGTGGATCTTGCTAATCGTACTGTTGCCGGTGATCGGTCTGATCATCTGGGCGCTGTTGGGGCCTCGCGGTACGGTCAAGTTCTAGTCATGCGGCGGGCCGGCGTTTGGTGGTTGGCGCTTTGCCTGTTGAGTGGCACGGTTCAGGCCAGCGATAAGCACGCCTGGACTGCGCTGCGTGAAGGTCGCGCCGTGCTGCTGTTGCGCCATGCCACAGCGCCCGGTACGGGTGATCCGGCGAATTTCCAGCTGAATGATTGCCGCACCCAGCGCAACCTCAATCAAGTTGGCCGTGAGCAGGCGCAGCGCTGGGGACAGTTGTTGCGTAGTCAGTGGATCGAGCCGCGTCTGCTCAGCAGCCGCTGGTGCCGCGCTCAGGATACGGCCCGCGAAATGGGCTTGGGCGCAGTCGAAGCGCTACCTGCCTTGGATTCATTCTTTCAAATACCCAACAACGCCCGTGAGCAAACCGCCGCGCTGATCGAGCAGATCAATGCACAACCGCGTGGTGCGTCGTTGGTGCTGGTCTCCCATCAGGTCAATATCACCGCGTTGACCGGCATCTACCCGGCATCTGGCGAGGGTCTGATTCTGGCGTTGCCGCTAGAGGCTCCGGCGCGCGTGCTGGCGCGGGTTCTACCCTAGGCTAAATACTCAGCAAGCGCTGTTCCGGCAGCTGCGCCCCTTCCAATTTGAGCAGCAGCGCCTTGCGCGGCAGGCCGCCGGCATAACCGGTGAGGCTGCCGTCACGGCCGATTACACGATGGCAGGGAATGATGACGGCAATCGGGTTGGCGCCATTGGCTGCGCCGACGGCGCGCACCGCCTTGGACCGCGCGATCTCGGCGGCGAGGGCGCTGTAGCAGCTGGTTTGGCCAAATGGGATGGTCTGCAGCGCTTGCCAAACGGCTTGCTGAAACGCCGTGCCTTGCGGCGCCAGGCGCACTTCGAAGCGCTGCCGACGCCCGGCGAAATACTCATCCAGTTGCCGGCACACTTCATCCAGCTCATCGGCGGCGCGGCTCCAGTGTTCGCCGATATGCCAGGGCTTGTCATCGATATCCATCAGCAGCTTTTGCAGGCCGGTTTCGTCAGCGGCCAACAGCAGGCGGCCAATCGGGCTGTCGTGGTAGCGGTAGAACATCCGGCGTCATCCCTCTGAGTAGTTGTGCCACAGGTGCGCGGCGGCATAGGCGCGCCAAGGTCGCCAGGCTTCGGCGCGGGCCTTGAGCTGTTTGGCGTCGATGCCTTCTGGCCCCCACACCGGCGCCTTGAGCAGGCCCAGGTCGCTGGCGGGAAATGCATCGACCTCGCCAAAGGCGCGCAGGGCAATGTATTCCGCCGTCCACGGGCCGATGCCGGGTAGGGCACACAGCTGCTCGACAAAGGCTGTGTAGCCGTTTTGCAAATCCAGACGCAGTGCCCCGCTGGCCACCTGCCCAGCGAAGTGCTGCAAGGTCTGCACGCGTTTGCCGGGCATGCCAATGCCGTCCAGATTGGCGTCAGCAATGGCTGCGGCTGTGGGGAACAGCCGTTGAATATCGGTCGCATCGGCAAACTGCAGTGATTCACCCAGACGCGTAACCAGGCGGCCGGTGATGGTCACTGCCGCCTTGACCGTAACCTGCTGACCCACAATGGCGCGCACGGCCTGCTCGAACGGCTCGAAAGCAGCCGGCAGGCGTAAGCCGGGATTTCGCGCAACCAGCGGGCCGAGCTGCGTATCGTTAGCAAAGTGCGCGCTGATCTGCTGCGGCTGGCAGTCCAGATCAAACATTTTGCGCACCCGCGCAGTAAGCGTCGCCAGACAGGTCTGCAGCGATTCGCTGTAGTGCAGCTGCAGCGCGTGCTGATCAGCCAGGGGTTGCACGCGGAACCAACCAGGTTGGTCCTCCAGTAGCACGCTGCGCGCGTAACTGTGCGGTTGCAAGCTTTCCACCCCAGCCAGGGCACGGAGGGCAAAGTGCGCGTGGAATTGTTGCCACTGCCAGGGCGGTTGATAGCTCAGAAGCAGAGTGTGGGGTGATTGGTTCATGGCCGAACAATAACCGCCGTTCGGCTGGCTGTCAGCGCAGAACTGACTTTCAAACTGGCGTTTACCCTCTCCCTGGCTTGGGAGAGGGTGCGTGCTAGCTAAGCGCTGGCCACGCGCTGATGCAACTGATGCGACAGCTGCTCCAGCTGTTGGCCCAGGTGCACCAGCGACTCCTGAGCATCCAGCAGTTCGGCGCTGGCGGCGCGTTGGCGTTGGCTGGCGTCACGTTGCGCGGCGCTGTTGTCGCGCACGTGCAACAGTTGCTGGTGCGCCTGGGTAAGTGCCTGGCTGTGTTGCAGGATTGAGCTGGAGAGGTTGTCAGTCAGCCCGGCGTTGCTGCTCAGCGCGCTGCCTACTTCACTGACCTGCATCGCCCCGGTGTCGATGATCTGCTGCGACTGGCCCAGCACGCTCTGTACGGTGTCGGCAGTTTCATTGCTGCGCTGTGAGAGGTTACGCACTTCATCGGCCACCACCGCAAAGCCGCGGCCATGCTCACCGGCGCGGGCGGCTTCGATGGCGGCGTTAAGCGCCAGCAGGTTGGTTTGCTGGGCGATGGCGCTGATCATCTGCATGGATTCGGCGATGCGCTGGTTGCTCTGCTGAATGGCCTGCATGCTGGCTTGGGCATCTTCCATGCGCTGTGCGCAGGTATTCACCTGGTTGCTGCTGTGCTGGGTGTCCTGGCTGAGCTGCTGCATATGGCCGGTGCTAGCGGCGAGGCTGTCGAGCACTTCATGCAGCGCCATATCCAGCTGGTGCATGGCATCGGCCTGCTGTTGCACATCGGTGTCGATGCTCTGGCAGCGCTGGCGGATACCGCCGAGGGTCTGTTGCAGCTTGCCGGCCATCTGTAGCAAATCGCTGGCGGTGCTGCGCACGTCATCGACGATGCCGCCGAGTTGATCCTGATTGCGCGCGGCGCGCTGACCGAACTCGCGGGATTCATTGAGTGCCTGTTCGGCATCGGCCAGGGCCTGATTACGCAGTTGCGCGCTGTACCACTGCGCCAACCAGACGGTCAGTACGGGCAGGATGTAACCCGAGTAGGTGTTGACGGCAGCATCCCGTGGGCTCAGTTCGAACACCGGCAGGCTGGCGCCACTGCGTTCCAGGCGGATCAGCCAGAACACGAACAGCACCTGAACCAGGCTCCAGACCATGGCGCTGCGGGTGCCGGCCAGCAGGTAGGCGAATACGATAATCACCGCCGGCCAGTAGATATGCGCCGAATGCAGGCCGCCCAGCTGGTAGATCAGCAGCATCGAGTAACTGGCCATGCTGGCCAGCGCCATATTGGCTGGCACAGCCAGCGGCAGCATGGCGCTGCGCAGTACCAGCAACATCAGTGGCATGCCGAGCACCAGCAGCAACGAGCCATACATCAATGCATCGTTGCCCAGGCGGCCCCACTTGATGCAGCTGTACAGGCCAATGACCACGCTGCACAGGGCACTGAAGGCGAGGGTGCGGGCCAACAGGATGCTGGCCTGGTCGGTCAAATCATGTGGCAGGAACTGCCCAAGGAAACCCTGTCGCATGAAAACTCCAGTCTGTAGGTTGTTCAGCAGTATCGGCGCAAATGGTCGCCAGCTTGAGGGTGGAAAGTGCCAATTTGGCGGATGAAATAGCAAAGTGCCATCTGCGCCGACGACTTGTCAGTCGCTCTTTCACACCAATCCTTGGCGGTACTGCCCAGGCGTGAGGCCTTTCCAGCGTTTGAAGGCATGCAGAAAGTTCGACACCTCGCTGTAGCCCAGGCGTTCGGCAATCTCCTCCTGGCTTAGGCTGGCGATGGCCAGCAGTTCTTCGGCCAGGGCCTGACGCACTTCTTCCTGCAACTGGCGAAAGCTGCTGCCTTGCTCTTCCAAACGGCGACGCAGGGTACGGCTGCTGATGTTCAGTTCGCAGGCGATGACTTCCATGTCCGCCAGCCGTCCCGGTGTACTCAACAGGCGATCACGAATCTGCCCGGCCAGGCCGCTGCGTACCTGACGTTTGGCCAGCAGGGCCTGGCATTGCTGCTCGCAGAGCTGAGCGCTGTGCGGATTGGCGCGAGGCAGTGGCAGATCAAGCAGGTGACGGGAAAAACTGATGCGGTTCTCTGCGCAGGCAAACTCCGGCAGCAGGCCGAATTGCTCGATAAAGCGTGCAGTGTCAGCCGGCGCCGGCATGCTCAGTTGTACGCGATCCAGTGGCATGCGGTTGCCGGTCAGTTCGCGCTGAATCACCATCACTGCCACGGTGTCGCGCAGCAGGAGAAAGTCGCGCACCTGATCCGGCAAATGGCTGCCGTCCAGCTGCAGATGCGCCTGGTCGGCGTCTTCACGCAAGCTGATGCGGTTAAAGGCAAAGGTCAGGTCCAAGTAGCGCAGTCCGAGGTCGGCAGCCTGGCGGAAGCTCTGACTGCTGAGCAGGGCGTAACCCCAGATGCCATAGGTGGTCAGTTGATAGCGCAAACCGGCTTGCAGGCCGAGGTCATCCCGGCCAGGCAGGGCCTCGATCAGGTTGCGGATCAGCTGCAGCTCCTGCGCACCTTCGATTTCACTGTGCAACTCGGCCAGTTGCAGGGGGCTGAGGCCGGTGTCGCGCAGGCAGTGTTCGACACTCAAACCATGATCGAGGCCCAGCTGGGTCAGCAGTTGCACACTGGTGATGCTGCGTCGTGGCAGGCTGTAGGGAAGAGCCGACATGCAGTTATCCGCTGATTTGTCCGAAAGTCACAACTGATTGGCCGACTATGCCATAACCTCTCACGTGCCGGGCAAGTAGCATCTTGGTATCCGCACTGTTTGCGGTTGGGGATATAACAATGCACAACACTTCCCAGAACCAGGCCCCGTTGCGCGTGCTGATTATCGGCAGCGGCTTTGGCGGCCTGGGCATGGCCATCCAGTTACAGAAAGCCGGGATCGAAGATTTTCTGATCCTGGAAAAGGCCGCAGAAGTCGGCGGCACCTGGCGTGACAACAGCTATCCGGGGGCGGCCTGCGATGTGCCGTCGCACCTGTATTCGTTTTCCTTCGAGCCGAAAACCGACTGGAGCCGCAAGTTCGCGCCCCAGGCGGAAATCCACGGCTACATGCTGCATTGCGTGGCCAAGTACCAGTTGCGGCCGCGTATTCGCTGCAATGCCGAAGTGGCGTCTGCCGCTTTCGATGCGGCCGCAGCGCTGTGGCGGGTAACCCTGAGCACTGGCGAAGAACTCTGCGCCGAGGTGCTGATCAGCGCCTGCGGCCAGCTCAATCAGCCGGCCTATCCAGCGTTGCCGGGAATTGAGCAGTTCGCCGGGGAGGCCTTTCACTCGGCGCGCTGGCGGCATGACCTGGACCTCAACGGCAAGCGCGTGGCGGTGATCGGCACCGGCGCCTCGGCGATCCAGTTTGTTCCGCAAATCCAGCCCAAGGTCGCGCAGCTGCAGCTGTTCCAGCGCTCGCCGGCCTATGTGCTGGCCAAGCCGGACCGCGCCTATCGGCCGTGGGAACTAGCGGTAATGCGCCGGCTGCCCTGGCTGCAACGCATCGACCGCGGCCTCAAGTACCTGCAACACGAGGTTCGCGGCCTAGCGTTTATCAGCATGCCGTGGCTGATGAAGCTGTTTCGCTTCAGCTTCGAACGGCACCTTAATCAGCACATCAGTGATCCGCAGCTGCGCACCCAGCTGCAGCCGAATTACCCCATGGGCTGCAAGCGCATCCTGATCAGCAATGACTACTTCCCGGCCCTGGCGCAGCCCAATGTGGCGGTGATCAGCGAGGCGATCAGCCGCGTCGGCGAGCGCGCCATCATCACCGCCGATGGCCGCGAGCACCCGTGCGATGTACTGATCTACGGCACCGGCTTTGCTGCCACGGATTTTCTTGCGCCGATGCAAATTCGCGGCCTCGGCGGGCAGGAGCTGAACCAGGCCTGGCGCGACGGCGCCGAAGCCTACAAGGGCATCAGCGTCAGCGGTTTTCCCAACCTGTTTATTCTTTACGGGCCGAATACCAACCTGGGGCATAACTCGATCATTTATATGCTCGAAAGTCAGTTCCGCTATGTGCTCGGCTGCATCGATTTGCTGCGCCAGCAAGGCGCCCGTTATGTCGACGTAAAAGCCTTAGTACAGCAGCGCTACAACCAGCAGATTCAGGCCAGCTCACATCGAACGATATGGGAGCAGGGCTGCTCAAGCTGGTACAAAACCGCCTCCGGCAAAAGCACCAATAACTGGCCGGGCTATACCTTCACTTACCGCCAGCAGACCCGCGCACCGGAGCTTGATGACTATGAATGCACCCGTTGAATTCACCGCGCCGGCGGCCGATCAGGCACTGCTGCGCAGCGTTTTGCGTACCAGCCTGCGCCTGCTGTTCCGTGGTCTGGTGCGCCCACCCATGCCGATTGCCGGGCAGCGCGCGGTGCTGCGCCTGCTGACAGCAGCCAGCCCGGCGCCGAGTGGCGTTACCCGTAGCGCCGGCACCTTGGGCGGGCGATCCTGTGAGTGGCATAAACCACAGAGTGGTCGCGGCACGGTGCTGCTGTACCTGCATGGCGGTGCATACCTGATCGGCGGAGCGAATACCCACCGCACGATCTGCTCGACCCTGGCCAAACGCGGACAGATGGATGTGTGCGCGCTGGATTACCGTCTGGCACCTGAGCATCAATACCCAGCCGCCCGTGACGATGCGTTGGTCGCGTTTCAGGAACTGCTGACGCTGGGTTATACGCCCGAGCAGATCGTGATTGGCGGCGACTCGGCTGGTGGCAACTTGGCGTTGATTACCAGTTTGCGTTTGCGTGATCTGGATCTGCCGCAACCGGCAGCGTTGGTGTGTTTTTCACCGGTCACCGACTTTACCGGCACACAGCTGCACGAGCCACCAGCCGGTGATCCGCTGATCCACCGCAAATGGGTGGAGCAGGCCCTGGCGCTGTATTGCCCGGCGGGTTTGGCCCACGACGACCCTGGCTTGTCGCCGCAGTTTGCCGATCTGCATGGCCTGGCCCCTGTATTGATTCAGGTCGGTGAAGACGAAATTTTGCGTAACGACAGCCTGCGTTTTGCCGACAAGGCCCAGGCGGCGGGTGTGGATGTGCGCCTGCAGCGTTATCCGAACCTGTGGCACGTGTTTCAGGCCCACGCGGGCATGCTCAAAGCCGCCGATTTTGCCTTGGCTGAAGTGGTGAGTTTTCTGCGTGAGCGGGGCTGCTGAGTGAACAATATTCTGATTACCGGCGCCGCGTCAGGGATCGGCGCCGCCACCGCCAGGTTGTTTCATCAACACGGCTGGCAGGTTGGGTTGCTGGATATCAACCACCAAGCGCTGACTCAGTTGGCCGGTGAGTTGGGTAACGTTTGGCATGCCGAGCTGGATGTGGCCGACCCGGCGGCAGTCAAGGTCGCCCTGGCGGACTTCTGCGCCCTGCATGGCGGTCAGTTGCGCCTGCTGTTCAACAGTGCCGGGATTCTGCAATGCGGGCACTTCGAGGACATCGAGCTAAGCGAGCATGCGCGCATTCTGCAGATCAACGTGCAGGGGCTGCTAAATATGACCCACGCGGCCTTTCCTTATCTGAAAGCCACGCCCGACGCCCAGGTGATCAATATGGGCTCGGCCTCTGGGCTCTACGGCGTGCCGCATCTGGCCAGCTATTCAGCCTCTAAGTTCGCCGTGCGCGGGCTGACCGAGGCGCTGGACCTCGAGTGGGCCAAGCACGGCATTCGCGTCGGCGACCTGATGCCGCCGTTTGTCAGCACGCCGATGCTTAACAACCAACGCTTCCAGGCCCCGGTATTGCGCCGTCTGGGCGTCAATCTTGAGGCTGAAGCCGTGGCTCAGGCCGCTTTGGCGCAAACCCGCAGCCACGCGGTACACCGGCCGATCAGCCGACAATTCAAGCTGCTGTACTGGTCCGGCCAGCTGACCCCCGCCTGGCTGACCCGGCGCATCATGGCCTGGCTTAGTCGCGACTGATTGATTGGCTGTGTGGCTGAAACAACTTTCGCTGGGCAAATGCGCGTTGATGGGACTAGTCTGCAACTAACGCTTCTGACTTGTTCGCTCTGAACAAGCCTGCGTTGACCAGCCCTGGTTTCAGGTCTGGCTTATGACATATCAAGCAGCACATCGCTTGATTCTCGGGCGGCACTGCAATCGGTGCCGCAACACCGCTGAGGCTCTGGCGGTAGCAATGGGAAAGCGTTTACCAGGTCGTAGCACTGCAGTATCGACACCTAGTTGGTTCTTTAGCGTCCTGTAAATTTGTCCATCGCCTGAGGAGGTCACTTCATGAGCACAGCCTTGCACGATGATGTCAGTAACGGGGTTTTACGGCGGATGAAGGAGGGTGGCTTCGACTTTGCCAGCTTCCATCCCATCGAGTTCTACGCCCTTTTCCCTGATGAAGAGCGGGCCCGCATGGCCACCCGCAAATTTCGAGGTGAGTCTTTACACGCCCTGGTGACCGAGCGTGATGACGGTGTCTGGCACCTGCAAGTCAGTAAAGTAATGTTCGCGACATACCACGGCATCGACGACTTCGAGCATGACCTGGAGTCAGTCGTGGCGCCGCTTGGCGGCAAACTGGATGGGTGGGGTGTTACCCAGGAGGTAAGGCAGCCCTGAAGTCTGCACACGGGCCGGCCATAAGCTGGCCCGTGTCATTTCTACCTCGCCTACGCGCGCCCAGCCAATCGCCCCTCGACCCCAGCCTGCGCTTTGCTTCAGACTTGGCGCATGACTGACATCCTGATTCTTACCCATATCGATTACTGCCCGCCGGCCCACCTGGGCAAGGTGCTGGAGCAGGCGGGTCATCCATTCTCAGTGTTACGCGCTGACCTCGGTGAGCTGGACGGCATTGATCTGGACCGACCCAAGGCCGTGGCCATCATGGGCGGACCAATGAGCGTCAATGATCCGCTGCCCTGGCTGGCCACCGAGGTCGCCGCGCTGCAGCACTTTATCCGCCGCGATATTCCGCTGATCGGCCACTGCCTGGGCGGCCAGCTGTTGGCCAAGGCGCTCGGCTCCGACATCAGCCGCATGCCCTACACCGAAAGTGGCTGGCAGCCGCTGACCCGTCTGGACCTGGCGGCGCCCAGCCCCTGGTTACAGCATGTGCCTGAGCAGTTCCCGATCTTCCAGTGGCATGGCGACAGCTTTGCTATTCCTGTGGGTGCACAGCCTTTGCTCAGCAGCCCCTGGTGCAGCAACCAGGCGTTTGCCTGGGGCGATAAAGTCCTGGCCCTGCAAGGCCACCCGGAAATGGACGAAGCCCTGGTCCGCCAGTGGCTCGGCGACTGGCACCACCTGCTGGATGAAAGCCAACCCAGCCAGCAGAGCAGGGCGCAGATGCTCGACCAACTGCCCGCCAAAATTGCCGAACTAAACCGCGTAGCAGAAGGCTTCTATCGCCACTGGCTGCAACTGGCCGGGTTCTGATGCTCGGCTAGGGTGGATGACGCTTTCCCATCCACCAGTGGTTGCCGTGCGGTGGATAAAAAGAGCGTTATCCACCCTACGGACTGGCCGCCTTAAAATGGCGCGCGCTGCGACCTGGCGGTCACCATTGCGCCCTGGCTTGGTGCGTTGCTTGTGTCGTAAATACTCAAGTTACTGATTTAAAACATTTTTATTGTATGGCGCGAGCCTTGCAAAGCTGCCTCCATGTCCGGGTGACAAGGAGTACGGCATGGTCCGCACCTTTTATGACGAGATGTACGACGCGAGTGGCGCTGTCCGCCCGCACTACCAAGCATTTGCCCGCTGGTTAGCGGATACGCCGGATGAACTGCTGGCCCAGCGCCGCCGGGAAGCCGACCTGCTGTTCCACCGCGCGGGTATCACCTTCACCCTGTATGGCGACGACCAGGGCACCGAGCGGTTGATCCCGTTCGACATCATCCCGCGCAGCATCCCTGCCAGCGAATGGCGCATCGTCGAACGCGGCTGCATCCAGCGCGTGCAGGCGCTGAACATGTTCCTTGCCGACCTCTACCACGACCAGCGCATCATAAAGGCCGGCATCGTGCCCGCCGAGCAGGTGCTGGCCAACGAGGGTTACCAGATCGCCATGCAGGGCCTCAACCTGCACCGCGACCTCTACGCCCATATCGCCGGGGTCGACCTGGTGCGAGATGGCGACGGCAGCTACTACGTGCTGGAAGACAACCTGCGCACGCCCAGCGGCGTCAGCTACATGCTCGAAGACCGCAAGATGATGATGCGCCTGTTCCCCGAGCTGTTTGCTGCCCAGCGCGTGGCGCCGATTGACCACTACCCGAACCTGCTGCTCGACACGCTGAAGTCTTCCAGCCCGCTGGATAACCCCAACGTCGTGGTGCTGACGCCGGGGCGTTTCAACAGCGCCTATTTCGAACACGCCTTCCTTTCCCGCGAAATGGGCGTGGAGCTAGTCGAAGGCGCCGATCTATTCGTCCGTGACGACAAGCTGTTTATGCGCACCACCGCCGGGGCCAAGCAGGTGGACGTGGTCTACCGTCGTCTCGACGACGCCTTCCTCGACCCGCTGGCCTTCAACCCCGACTCCATGCTCGGCGTGCCTGGCCTGCTGGCCTGTTACCGCAGCGGTAACGTGGTGCTGGCCAACGCCATTGGCACCGGGGTGGCGGACGATAAATCGATCTACCCCTATGTCGACGACATGATCCGCTTCTACCTCAGCGAAGAGCCGATCCTGAAAAACGTACCGACCTTCCAGTGCCGCAAACCGGCCGAGCTGTCCCACGTGCTGGCCAACCTGGAACACCTGGTGGTCAAGGAAACCCAAGGTTCCGGCGGCTACGGCATGCTGGTTGGCCCGGCAGCCACCAAGGCCGAAATCGAAGACTTCCGCGCCCGCCTGATTGCCCGCCCCGAGGCCTATATCGCCCAACCGACCCTGTGCCTGTCGACCTGCCCGACCTTTGTTGAGCGCGGCATCGCGCCTCGGCATATCGACCTGCGGCCGTTCGTTCTATCCGGTAAGGAAACCCGCATCGTCCCCGGCGGCCTGACCCGCGTCGCGCTGCGCGAAGGCTCGCTGGTGGTCAACTCGTCCCAGGGTGGCGGCACCAAAGACACCTGGGTGGTGGAGGACTAACCATGCTTTCAAGAACTGCCTCTGATCTGTACTGGATGTCGCGCTACCTGGAGCGCGCGGAAAACCTCGCGCGCATGCTTGAAGTCAGCTACTCGCTGTCGCTGATGCCGCAAGACGGCCGCGGCGATGGCCTGGAAGAACTGGCTTTGCCGCTGCTGATTACCGGCACCCTCGACGATTACCTGGAGCGCCATGGCCCGCTGCACGCCGAGCGCATGCTGCACTTCTTCGCCCTTGATGCAACGAACCCCGCGAGCATCTACTGCTGCCTGCAGGCCGCGCGCAGCAACGCCCACGCCGTGCGCGGGCGGATCACCGCTGACATGTGGGAAAACATCAACGCCACTTGGCTGGAAATCCATGGCATCGCGCAGCAAGGCCTTAGTCGCTACGGCATCAGCCGTTTCTGCGAATGGGTCAAGGAGCGCTCGCACCTGTTCCGTGGCGCCACCTTCGGCACCATCATGCGCGGTGATCCGTACCGCTTTATCCGCCTGGGCACCTTTATCGAGCGCGCCGACAACACCCTGCGTCTGCTCGATGCGCGCTATGAAATGCTCGGCGAGGACATCGACGAAGTCGACGGCCGCCCCGCACGCAGTTACTACCAGTGGACCGCGTTGCTGCGTGCGCTGTCCTCGTTCGAGGCGTTTGCCGAGATCTACCGCGGCTCACCGGGTACGCGCAAAGTCTCCGAACTGCTGCTGCTACGCGCCGATGTACCGCGCTCGCTGCGCGCCTGCATGGACGAATTGAGCCTGATGCTCGCCAGCCTGCCTGGCGACAACGGCCGCCCGGCCCAGCGCCTGGCCGCCGAACTGGAAGCGCGACTGCGCTATACCAGCATCGAAGAAGTACTCGACGAGGGCCTGCACGCCTGGCTCACCGATTTCATCCTGCTGGTTCGCCAGCTGGGCCAAGCCATCCAAAGTTCCTACCTGGAGGTCGCATGAGACTGTCAATCAGCCACGACACTACCTACCACTATGAAGATCAGGTGCGCACCAGCATCCAGTACCTGCGCATGACCCCGCACGACAGCGAGCGCCAGCAGGTACTCAGCTGGGAATTGACCCTGCCGCGCCCGGTGCGCGCGCAGCTCGACCCCTACGGCAATATCCTGCATGTGCTGACCATGGATGAGCCGCACGAATCCATCGTTATCGGCGCTCGTGGCCAGGTGGAAATCGACGAAGCACGCGAGGCCGAGCATGAAAGCCAGTCAGCCTTGCCGTTTCTGCGCTTTACCCGCCTGACCGAGGCCGACGAAGCCCTGCGCGAATTCGCCAAACTGCAGAGCCGCAGCCGGCCTGACCGCAGCGGCCTGATTGATTTGATGCACGCCCTCAATGCGCATATTCGCTATCAGCCGGGCAGCACCGCGGTGGAAACCAGCGCCAGTGAGGCTTTTGCAGGCGGCAAGGGCGTTTGTCAGGACCATGCGCATGCCTTCTTGGCTTGCGCGCGCAGCCTGGGCGTTCCGGCGCGCTATGTATCGGGCTATCTGTTTACCGACAGCGAAGACCACCTGGCCAGCCACGCCTGGGCCGAAGCCTGGCTGGACGACGCCTGGTACAGCTTTGACGTAACCAACTGTCTGGCCAAACCGGAGCGGCATTTGAAGTTGGCCGTGGGCCTGGATTATCTCGACGCCTGTCCGGTGCGTGGCATGCGCCGGGGTGGCGGTATTGAGCAGATGCATGCGCAGGTGGAGGTTGCACCGCTGGTGCGGGTGCAACAGCAGTAGCTTTTAAAGCCCCTCTTCCCGCTTGCGGGAGAGGGGTTGGGGAGAGGGTTTTAATGGCGTACGAGGCCGGCCTTTAATGAGTCCGTAGGATGGGTTGAGCACACACAGCGATACCCATGCTGCCGATATGATGACTGTCATCGCTGCGCGATTCGGTCCATCCACGTTTTGATACATAGCGCCAGTTTTGTAGGAGGGGCTTTAGCCGCGAGCTTTTGATGCTTTCTGTTCAGGTTCTGCGACAGGTTCATTAGCGTGGTGATTTCTGATTTTGGTTTCGCCCCTTACGGGCGAGTCACTTTTTCCAGTCGCGGGAAAAGTAACCAAAAACGCTTGCCCCGACATCCGGCCCTGCCTGCGGCAGGGTTCGTTCACGTCATCGTTGCTCCAGGGGCCCGCCGCGAAGGGCCATCCCTGGCCCATCGCGGCTCTTGCGACATCCATGTCGCTCAACCCCTTCCACAACGATTCTGTTCACCCTCCTGAAGGGGCGTTTGGCGTCGTCTGCGCGTTTCTCGCCGTTTAACTAAAGGAAAAGGCCTGTTATTACGGAAATTTGACGGGTATCGCGTTGTTCAACCTGCGCGGCCCGCCCCATCCTACGAACTGGCGGGCTCTGCGAAACCTGTAGCAGCGGCGGGAACGCCTAGTTATTGGCCGCGATGTTCTTGTATTCACCTCGATTCGCGGGCAAGCCCGCTCCTACAAAGGCTGCACTTTGCGCCCCACCATATGCCTCAAATACTCAACCAACTCCCCCAATTCCTTATCACTCAACACCTCAACTGCAAACCCCGGCATCTTGCCTTGTGGCCAGCGCCTTAAGCTCTGTGGGTCGCGGATATAGCGGGTTAGAAAGTCGCCGCTGAAATACTCGGTAGGGTTATGCGGAATATTCAGATCGGGGCCGAATTGTGAGTCGCCTGCGCCATTCAGGCGATGACAGGCCATGCAGTTCTTCTGGTATTGGGCAAAACCGGCCTGCACCGCCGGGCTGGCTTCGGCGGCGGGCAGTAGCTGCGGGAAGCGCTGCGCTACCGGGGCCAGTTTGCGGATGGTGGCCAGTTGGAAGGGCCATTGCTCCGGGCCGATCTGGCTGGCGGCCGGGTTTTGCCAGACCAGGTAGAACGGCCCGGCGCTGGGTTTGCCGTTGCCTAGGTCGGGCCAGGGTTGCGCTGGGTCTTCGATGGCTAGCCAGGCTTTGCTACCAGTTTGGCTGAGCGCGGGGGCGGCGGAGAGTTCGGCGGCAAAGCCGTCGCTAGCCACCAGTTGCAGGTGATCGCCCGGCTTTACGCCGTCCAGCAGCGCGGCCAACGGTACGGCGCGGTAGCGCATGCTGCGTTTGTAGCTGACGTCGTCACTGATCTCGACGTTTTGCGCTTGCGGGTGGGCGAGTAGTTGCGCGCTGCTCAGGCGCTGGCTGCCGTTGCCCAGTTCCAGGGTCAGTTCGGCGGCGTGCAGGTGGGTGAAGGGTAGGAGGGCGAGCAGGGCGATACCAAGAGTGCGTTTGTTCAATCCTGCGACTCCAGGGCGAGTTTCAGTTCGTCATAGCCGCCCGCGTTGATCAGGTTGCTGTAGCCCATGGCGCGCAGGCTTTCTTCGGCGATGCTGGAGCGGCGGCCGCTGCGGCAATACAGCACGATGGGGGTGTCCTTGTCCGGGGCAAGAGCGCTGATGCGGCTGGCGATCTGTTCGTGTTCGATCTGCTCTGCACCGGGCAGTGCGCCAGCGGCGAATTCTTCGGCGGTGCGGACATCGATCAGCACGCTTTCCGGTGATTGCAGGGCGACAACGGCGGCGCTTAGTTCGGCTTCGCCGGCCAGCAGAGGCAGGCTGACCAGCAGGCCGAGGGTGGCAAATAGTGTGCGCATTGTGTGCTCCTTGGGGTGATTGAAATCACCCTAGCACAGGCGCTGCTTTGCACACATTTGTAGAGGTTACGCTGCCGCTGCCGGCTCACTCCACGGTGGCAGGCAGGGCAGGAAGTCAGGGGGTTAACTGACCAAACGGGTCAGGTTGGGAAGAATCAGAATGACGGTGGTGGCAAACACGATCATGCCTGCCTGACGCATTTTCACTGGATTGAACATGGCGGTTGGCCTTGTTGTTTTTTGCGGGTGGTCGTCGCTGTCCTGCGTAATGTGCGGATGCGACGCCACGCCTCGTGTTGATCATTCAAGCCGTCCCGGCAAAACCCGGCGACGACGCCTACAGCAGCCGACCTGCGCGTTATTTGCTGGTGGCTTGATTCAACTGTAGGGGCGTGCAGCACCTGGCTATAGATGCCTTGATTACTAAGGTGCGTGGGCTAGTTGCCAGCGGTTATGACGCGGGGCCTGCAACAGGCAAGCGGACCTTGAGCTAGACGCGCTTGTGGGCCTTCGTCCAGTGATTGACCGTTTGTCTGAGCTGAGCGGTCAATAGGCCTGAGCACTTCGGTCATTGAGACTACTTCGGCTCGGCGTATGGTAGGCCCACTCAACAAAAACAGGCGCGGGCCTCACCTGCGCCATCAGCCACCCTCCATTGGAGGTCTGAGGACGCCATGACCGAAGCATATATTTTCGATGCCGTGCGCACGCCCCGCGGCAAGGGCAAGAAGGACGGCGCGCTTTACAGCGTCAAGCCTGTCGACCTGATCGCCGGCCTGCTCAAGGCGCTGCAAGCGCGCAATAACCTGGACACCAGCCAGGTCGATGACATCGTGCTCGGCTGCGTAACGCCGGTGGGTGATCAGGGCGCTGACATCGCCAAGACTGCGGCAATGGTCGCCGATTGGGATGTCAGCGTGTCGGGCGTGCAACTCAACCGTTTCTGCGCCTCGGGCCTGGAAGCGGTGAACCTCGGCGCGATGAAGGTGCGTTCTGGTTTTGAGGACCTGGTGGTGGTTGGCGGCGTCGAGTCGATGTCGCGCATTCCCATGGGCTCCGATGGCGGCGCTTGGGTGATGGACCCGGCGACCAATATGCACACCCACTTCACTCCGCAGGGTATCGGCGCCGATCTGATAGCCACCCTGGAAGGTTTCAGCCGCACGGACGTCGACAGCTTTGCCCTGCGCTCGCAGCAGAAGGCCGCCCGCGCCAGCAAGGACGGTTCGTTCAGCAAATCTCTGGTTCCGGTGGCCGATCAAAACGGCATCGTGCTGCTCGATCACGACGAATTTATCCGTGGCGAATCCACCCTCGAAGGCCTGGGCAAGCTCAAGCCAAGCTTCGAGATGATGGGCCAAATGGGCTTCGACAGCACCGCGCTGCGCGTCTACAGCCATGTTGAGCAGATCAACCACGTACACACCCCGGGCAACAGCTCCGGCATCGTCGATGGCTCTGCCCTGATGTTGATCGGCTCCGAGGCCAAAGGCAAAGAACTGGGCTTGAAGCCGCGTGCGCGCATCGTCGCCACTGCCGTGACCAGCACCGACCCGACCATCATGCTCACCGGCCCGGCGCCGGCCACGCGCAAGGCGCTGGCCAAGGCCGGGTTGAACGTCAACGACATCGACCTGTTTGAGGTCAACGAGGCGTTTGCCTCGGTGGTGATGAAATTTATGAAGGAAATGGGCGTCAGCGAGGACAAGGTCAATGTCAACGGCGGCTCCATTGCCATGGGGCACCCGCTGGGTGCAACCGGCTGCGCCATTCTCGGCACCCTGATCGACGAGCTGGAGAAGCGCAAGCTGCGCTACGGCCTGGCCACCCTGTGCGTAGGTGGTGGCATGGGCATCGCCACCATCATTGAACGAGTTTGAGGCGGAGATAAGAAAAATGACTGACGCCATCCGTTACGAAAAAGGCCAGGACAATATCGTCGTTCTGACCATGGACATGCCCGGCCAGAGCGCCAATACCATGAACGCGGTGTACCGCGAAGCCATGGGCAAGATTGTTGACCGCCTGGAGGCCGAGAAGGACTCCATTGCCGGGGTCATCCTCACCTCAGCGAAGAAAACCTTCTTCGCCGGCGGCGACCTCAATGAGCTGATCAAGGTCACCAAGGCCGATGCGCCTGCCTTCTACCAGATGATCCTCAATATCAAGGGCCAACTGCGCCGCCTGGAGTGCCTCGGCAAGCCGGTGGTTGCTGCGATCAATGGCGCGGCCCTGGGCGGCGGCTGGGAAATTGCCCTGGCCTGCCATCACCGTATCGCCCTGAACAACTCCAGCATCCAGCTCGGTTTGCCGGAAGTGACCCTCGGGCTGCTGCCGGGCGGCGGCGGGGTGGTGCGCATGGTGCGCATCCTCGGCCTGGAAAAAGCCCTGCCGTACCTGGCCGAAGGCAAGAAAGTGCGTCCCGATGCGGCGCTAAAGGCCGGCCTGATCCATGAACTGGCCAGCGATAGCGATGACTTGCTAGCCAAGGCACGCGCCTTTATTGCCGCTAACCCGACCGCTGTGCAGCCGTGGGACGTGAAAGGCTACAAGATTCCCGGCGGCACGCCGTCCAGCCCGAATGTGGCGCAAATGCTGGCAATCGCGCCGAGCGTGCTGCGTGACAAGACCAAGGGCTGCTTCCCTGCGCCGGAGAAGATCATGTGCGCCGCCGTTGAGGGCGCGCAGGTTGATTTCGACACCGCGCAGATCATCGAAGCACGCTACTTCACCGAGCTGACCACCGGCCAGGTGGCGAAGAACATGATCGGCACCTTCTGGTTCCAGCTCAATGAAATCAACGCCGGCGGCTCACGTCCGCAAGGCTTCGAGCCCTATGTGACCAAGAAGGTCGGTGTGCTCGGAGCAGGCATGATGGGCGCCGGTATTGCCTATGTATCGGCGGTTGCCGGTATCGATGTGGTGCTCAAGGACATCTCCATCGAGGCCGCTGAGAAGGGCAAGGACTACTCGGCCAAGCTGCTGGAGAAGAAAGTTGGCCGTGGTCAGATGAGCGCTGAGAAGCGCGATGGCATTCTGGCGCGGATCAAACCCACCGTCAGTGACGCTGACTTTGAAGGCTGCGACCTGATCATCGAAGCCGTGTTTGAGGATCGTGACCTCAAGGCCAACGTCACCGCAGCTGCTGAGCGCGCGGCGCTGGCTGACGCGGTAATCGCCTCCAACACCTCAACCCTGCCGATTACCGGCTTGGCCACGGCGGTGCAGAAGCAGGATAAGTTTATCGGCCTGCATTTCTTCAGCCCGGTGGACAAGATGCCGCTGGTGGAAATCATCAAGGGCGAGCACACCAGCGACGAAACCCTGGCGCGCGGCTTCGACTACGTCATGCAGATCAAGAAGACCCCGATCGTGGTCAACGACAGCCGTGGCTTCTTCACCTCGCGCGTGTTTGGCACCTTCACCAACGAAGGCCTGGCCATGTTGGGCGAGGGCGTGAGCGCGGCGATGATCGAGAACGAAGCGCGCAAGGCCGGCATGCCGGTTGGCCCGCTGGCGATCAGCGACGAAGTATCGATGAGCCTGATGAACCATATCCGTCAGCAGACCATCAAGGACCTCGCAGCCGAGGGCAAGCAGATCCCCGCGCACCCGGCGTTTGCAGTGATCGACATGATGCTCAACGAGTACAAGCGGCCGGGCAAGGCAGCGGGTGCGGGTTTCTACGATTATCCGGCGGGCGGCAAGAAGCACCTATGGCCGGAGCTCAAGGCGCGTTTTGAGAAGCGCGATGCGCAGATCTCGCAGATCGACGTGCGTGATCGCATCCTGTTTATCCAGGCCATCGAAACCGTGCGCTGCGTTGAAGAGGGTGTGCTCAAGTCGGTAGCCGATGCCAACATTGGTTCGATCTTCGGCATCGGTTTTGCGGCCTGGACCGGTGGGGCGTTGCAGTTCATTAACCAGTACGGGGTGAAGGACTTCGTCGCCCGTGCCCAGTACCTGGCTGAGCAGTATGGCGAGCGCTTCCTACCGCCGGCGTTGCTGCTGGAGAAGGCGGCGAAGAACCAGAGCTTCTAAATCCGTCGTGTTAAAGCAGATGTACTGAAAACCGGCTCCCTGTGAGCCGGTTTTTTTATGGGCATGACACTAGACTGCTGCAACAGCCACGCAGGTGTGGCGCAAGGAGGTGTTATGAAAATCGGGATAAGCAGTGCGCTGGCAATCAGCCTGGGGTTGCTGGCAGTGCCGGTATGGGCGGATGACTGCGCTAATGCCATGGATCAACTCACTCTTAACCAGTGCGCGGCGGCGGACTACGCCGCACAGGACAAACGCCTGAATCAGCTCTACGGCGATTATCGCAAGCGTCTGGATGATGGGCAGAAGCAGCAACTCAAAGACGTGCAGCTGGCTTGGATTAAATTCCGCGACCTGGCCTGCGCGTTTGAGTCAGCGTCGGTGGAGGGCGGCTCGGCCTATCCGATGGTGCTAAATGGTTGCCTGACGCAAAAGACTGCCGCGCGGGTCAAGGAACTGGAGCAGCTGGCCGTCTGTGAAGAAGGCGACCTCAGCTGCCCGATGCCAGCGCAATAACTGTCAGCAGGCCTGGCGGCCGCAAACGAGCTGCTGGATAGCCTGACGCTCGCTCAGGTGAGTGGGCATGCGCAGGGTGGTTAAGGTGCCGTCGCTAAGCTGGATGGCTAGCTCGGACTCGAAGTGGATGCCGCTGCCGTCGACAGTGGCGTAGGTCACGCCATAGACGTTCTGGTTGCTCAGCGATTGGGCGATGCTCATGACGTTCTCCTGATTGCGGGGCGCAGTTATCTAGCGGCGTTCTGGTCGGCCTTGAGTTGTGCGGCTTGCACTTTCTCGGCTTGGCGTTGGTTGCTCGCGCTGTGGTTGCTGGTAAAGGCTGATGCGGCAAGCAGGCTGGCGATGGCGGAAAAACTGGTCATGCTGGTGTCCTCTGGTGGGGTGGGCGCAGTGCCCGATGGCCAGATCATCTGCGCGTGCCGCTATCGACAGAAGTGAATGGTGCTTATGGTGACTATCGAGGGCGCTGATGGGGCTCGGGTAATTGGTCGGGTTTGCCCCGTGGCTATTGCCTTGCAGCCTGTCAGCAGGCACGCTTGCGCGCTGGAAAAACAACCCTCCTGCGCCCTAGGTAACCGCCCATATGCCGCTGCAGATCTGCATCCTGGAAACCGATGTTCTTCGCCCTGAATTGGTCGACCAATACGACAGTTATGGCCGTATGTTCGAGCAATTGTTCGCCCGTCAGCCGATTGCTGCCGAGTTCAAGGTGTACAACGTGATGGAGGGGCATTACCCGCCGGACAGCGAGCGCTACGATGCCTATCTGGTGACGGGCAGCAAGGCAGACTCCTTCGGCAGCGATGCCTGGATCCAGACGCTTAAAACCTATCTGCTGGAGCGCTACAACCGGGGCGACAAGCTGCTCGGCGTGTGTTTCGGCCATCAGCTGCTGGCGCTGTTGCTGGGCGGCAAGGCTGAGCGGGCGGTGCAGGGCTGGGGTGTAGGCATTCATCAGTACCGTATGGCGAACAAGCCAACCTGGATGAGCCCTGATCTGGAAGACCTGACTCTGCTGATCAGTCATCAAGACCAAGTGACCCAACTACCGGAAAAAGCCACGTTGCTGGCCAGCAGCGAGTTCTGCCCGATTGCTTCCTACTGCATCGGTGATCAGGTGCTGTGCTTCCAGGGCCACCCCGAGTTCGTGCATGACTATTCGCGCGCGCTGCTCGATCTGCGCCAGCAGCACATTGGTGAGCCGACCTACTCCAAGGGCGTCGACAGCCTGCAGCGCGATCATCAGGGCCACACCGTGGCTGAATGGATGATGCGCTTTGTCGCCCAGGGCCGTGCCGGTTTGGCCGAATAAGCGACGTTTGTGTAAAAAAGCCCGGTCAGTGACCGGGCTTTTTTATGGCGTGTCATCCATGAGCGCCACCGTGCGGGCCGCCGTTGCGCAGCGTTAAAAATCCTTCCAGACGATGATTACAGCCAGCCGGAGCGTTTGAAGCTGATGAAGAGTCCAGCACAACCGGTGGTGATCAGTCCGAGTACCCCGAAGTAGCCGTAGTGCCAGGTCAGTTCCGGCATGTTTTGGAAGTTCATTCCGTAGATTCCGGCTACCGCCGTGGGGAAGGCCAGAATCGCGGCCCAGGCGGCGAACTTGCGCTGGGTAACGCTTTGCCGTGAGGACTCCAGCAGCAAGCCAATTTCGATGGCGTGATCAGCCATTTCGCGCAGGGCGGTTAGGTCTTCCAGCAGGCGGTTGACGTGAATCGCCACGTCGCGAAAGTAGGGCCGCATGTTCTTGTCGATAAACGGAAACTCTAGGCGCTGCAACTCCTGGCAGATTTCCGCCAGCGGCCCGATGTAGCGACGCAGGCGGAGCAGATCTCGGCGCAAACCCTGAATGCGCTCGACATCGGCCTGGCTCAGCGGGTTTTTCAGCACGTGCTGCTCCACCTCCTCAAGCTCGCTGTGGTAGCTGTCCATCAGCGGGCGGTAGTTCTCGATCACGAAGCTGAGCAGGGCGTAGAGCACGAAGTCTTCGCCGTGTTCGAGCAGCAGCGGGCGCGCCTCGCAGCGTTGGCGCACCTGCGAGTAGGGCGCGGACTCGCCGTAACGGGCGCTGATGATGTAACCGCTGCCGGCAAACAGCTGGGTTTCGACAAAAGTCAGTTCGTCGTTGACCCGGATGGGCGAGTAGAGCACCAGAAACAGCGCATCGCCGAAGGTTTCCAGCTTGGGCCGGGTGTGCCGCTGCAGGGCGTCTTCCAGCGCCAGTTCATGCAGGTCGAATTGCTGCTGCAGGCTGGTCAGCTCTTCGGAGCAGGGGTCATGCAGGCCAATCCAGACGAAGTGCCCCGGTTTTTTCGACCATGGTTTACCTTCGTCGAGGCTGATAGTGGTGACTTTTTTGCCCTTGCTGTACACGGCGGCAGCCACAACGCGACCCATAAAATCTCTCTTATTGGTGGTGAACTCAGCACGCAGCTTAGCGGCTTAGTCGCTGCCAGTGGACGATGTGAAGTACTGCCAGCAAGAAAAAGCCCAGCACTTGGCTGGGCTATGTAGGTGCAGCGAGCAGTCTCAGGCGCGTTGGCTGAGTTGCTGATCCATGGCGTCGATGCACTGTTGCATCTGCGTGCGGCAAGTGTCGATCAGCTGTGGCAGATCATCCTGCGTCAGGCCTGCCGTAGGAATGGCAGGCAGTGAGCGGATCATGATTTCGCCGCTGTTCCAGCGGTTGAGGTGCAGGTGGTTAACGTAGGTGCTGACGCACACCGGAATAATCGGTACACCAGCGGCAATGGCCATTTGAAAGGCACCTTTCTTGAATGGCAGTAGCCCTTTGCCCAGGTTGCGGGTGCCTTCGGCGAACACCCAGATCGAGGTGTCTTTGTGCTTGAGCGTCTCAGTGGTGGTGAGCATGGCCTGCTTGGCGCGCACGGCATTACCGCGATCGAGCAAGACATTGCCTGCCAGCCAGTAGAGTTGACCGAAGAATGGCACCCATTTCAGGCTCTTTTTGCCGATGCTTACGGTGCGTTTGGGCACCACGCGGCCGAGCACGTACAGGTCATAGTTGGACTGGTGGTTGGCGACGATCACGCAGGAACGCTGATGGTCGAGCAGTGGCTGTACATCGGTCTTCAACTTCCAGCGCAATAGCCACTGCGCCGGAATGCTGTACAGGCGTGCGCACAAGCGGCTGTTATCCGGATTGAACGGGCGGCAGATGCCAAGCAGCAGACCCAGGATGCCGGCGAGGATAAAGTGCACGCCCATCGCCAGCATGCGCAGAAGAAAAAGCATTTGGTACGCCCGTCATAGGAAAAAGGCGCGCAGTGTACGGGCGTGCACTGCTTTCGGCAATTGATGCTGATCAGAGGTCGTTACCGCTTGTTGCGCCATTGTTAGAGCCGCTGCCCGTGGAAGGTAGCAGGTCAACCGAGCCGTAACGCATGTGCCATGCGGATGATGCCGCCATCGTGCTCAAGAGCTACCAAGGCTTGATCCAGCTGCTGCATAAAGTCCTGTCTATAGGGTTAGGCCTGCTCATTGATACGTGTATAGCCCATGTGACCCGTGTTCACTGGACAGAGTAGGGCTTTCAACCAACCAGTTCAGCCCACTGCTGACAAAGATGTCTTCGCTGCGCATCTGCTGCAGCTTCCAGAGAATCGACAGGCGATCATTGATATACACATCAGTGCGCTTGTGCCTTGGGCTTGCTAAGCAAGGCCAGGCAAAGGAGCCACGCGACGAGTATGCCCAATCGCTTTATCGATTAGCGCTGGCAGCACGCGAAGGTGCCGCCCGATGTCGGGAAACTCAGACCTTGAAACGCCCGAGCAGATGATCTTGCTGGCCGACCTGCTCGACCATCACGGCGCACTGACGCACCTGTTCTTCGGCGCCGGCGGCCACTTCATGGCTGATGTCGCGGATATTGGTGGTGTTGCGGTTGATCTCCTCGGTAGTAGCGCTCTGCTGTTCGGCAGCGGTGGCGATTTGCAGGTTCATGTCGTTGATACGGGTGATGGCATCGCTGATGCGCCCAAGCATGTCGTTGGCCGCGCCGGCCTCTTCGGCGGTTTTGCTGGCAGTGTCGCGGCTCTGCTGCATGCGCGATTCGGCCTGTTTCACCCCGGATTGCAGCTGGTCGATCATCTGGCGGATTTCCTGGGTCGACTGCTGGGTACGTGAGGCCAGCGAGCGTACTTCATCAGCCACCACGGCAAAGCCACGGCCGGATTCACCGGCGCGTGCCGCTTCAATAGCGGCGTTAAGGGCAAGCAGGTTGGTCTGGTCGGCAATGCTGGTAATCACCGACAGGATCGATTCGATGTTGTGGCTAAGCTTGGCCAATTCGTTAATCGCGTGGCTGGTCTCGTCCATTTCATCGGCCAGGTGTTTGATCGCCTCGGTAGAGCGCGACACCACGCGTACGCCATTTTCAGTCTCCTCGTTGGCCGCCAGCGCGGCTTGTGCCGCAGCCTGTGCATTACGCGCCACTTCTTCGGCGGTGGAGGCCATTTCCTGCATGGCGGTGGCCAGCTGATCAAGCTCCTGCAGCTGTTGCTGCAAGCGATTGGCCGCTTGGTTGGCTTCGCTGGAGGTCAGTGTGGTGCTTTCACGCACCTGCCTGGAACTGCCCATCACCTCGCTGATCAAGCTCTGCAGGCTTTGCAGGAAGCTGTTGAACTCCTTGGAGACCAGGGCAATTTCATCGTTGCCGGTGGCGGGCAGGCGACGAGTCAGGTCGCCTTCACCGCTGTTTACCTCATGCAGAGAGTTGTGCAGATGGTCGAGGGGCTTGAGCAGGTTGTTCATCAGCACACCCAGCACGATCAGGCTGATGATCACCCCCAGTATGGTGCCGATCACCGCGCGCCAACTCAGGGCATTGGCTTCGGCCATAACGATGCCTTTATCCAGCACCACGCCGATGTACCAGTCCATGCCCTTGAGGTTAGGCAGCGGGGTGAAAGACACCAGCAGGTCCTTATCGCCGCCACTGGTTTCCTGCAGCTCCTTGTTCAGCGCAGGACTCTGACCGTCGAATAGTTCGCTGTAGCTTTTACCGTTCAGCTCGGTGTTGGGGTGGGAAATGATGTTGCCGTTGCGCGTGAGCAGAAAGGCGTAGCCGGCGCCGTTGAAATCCAGGGTGTTGACGGCATCCGCCACAGTTTTCAAGCGGATATCACCGCCCATTACCCCTAGAAATTCGCCGGCATTGGTGATGCGCGTAACGGCAGAAATCAGGATTTCACCCGTAGTGGAATCCACATAGGGTTCGGTCAGTACGGCTTGTGTGCCGTCTTTACCCGTCGCGTACCAGGGCCGTTGACGACCATCCCATTCAGGGGCGGGCTTCCATTCATCGCTGTTCTTGATCGGCTTGCCATCGCTTTGCAGGGCACCAAAGACCAGGATGAATTCGTTCTTCAACATTGGTGTGTTGACGATGCGCTGGGTTTCTTCGGGGCTGTAGTTGCTGTCGATGCTTTGCGCCATCAGGTCCATCAACTTGAGCTTGGCGTTGAGCCAGTTCTCGATCTGCCTGGCGAGTGCGTTACTTGATTCTGCAATGCTGGCAGCCACCTGGCTCTGGAGGGTGGCGCGAACCTGGGTGACTTGCGCCAGCGACAGCAGGCTGGTGGTGAGGAACAACACGATGGCCGCGGCCAGACCAACCTTGTGGGCAATCTTCATAACACGCTCCCGGCGGCAATTTCGAATCGATTGGTGAGTGCCTCTGCTCCTTGGCCATACTCATTAAAAGTAATACAGCCTGGGCAGATTGCTTGCCGGTTTGCCACTGTTTAGCCATTAAATGCAAAAAGCCCGGCGCAAAGGCCGGGCTCCTGGTGCTGCGCGATGCGTTTACACCATGTGCTGTTTGTCCAGCTCGACAGCTTGGTCGAGGGCTTCGAGCAGCGCCTTGCGCACTTTCAGCTTGGTGTTCTTGTGCGCCGTCATGTTGATTTTCTTCATCTGCTGGGCAACTGCCAGGGCCGTGGCGTGCAGCTGTTCGGCTGGTACTACTTTGTCGAGGAAACCAGCATCCACAGCGCTTTGCGGGTCAAACATCTCGCCATTGATCACCGAGCGGTGGAAGGCTGATTTGCGCAGGCGGTCACGGGCCAGCTCGATGCCAGCGTGGTGCATGGTCATGCCGATCTGCACTTCGTTGAGACCGATGCTGAACGCGCCTTCAACGCCGATACGGTAGTCGGACGAGAGCAAAATAAAGGCACCCTTGGCGACCGCATGACCTGGGCAAGCGACGATGATCGGGAAGGGGTGAGCAAGCATGCGGCGCGCCAGGGTGGAGCCGGAAGCCACCAGGTTGATGGCATTTTGCGGGCCGGAAGTCATCACTTTGAGGTCGTAGCCGCCCGACAGAATGCCCGGCTGGCCAGTGATGATAACGATGGCCTTGTCCTGCACGGCGCGATCCAGAGCCGCATTGAAAGCGGTGATCACATCCGGGGAGATGGCATTCACCTTGCCATTACACAGGGTCAGGGTGGCAATGCCATCGTCGAGTTGGTAGCTGATCAGGTCGCTCATGGTCGGGTTCCTTGTGCTGAAGTGCAGCAGACGTTACTCATCCGCACTGGCCAGGTAAAGCACGATGGCTGACTGGCTGGTCAGTGAGCGCGGCTGCTTCAGCTATGACCTTGATCAAGATCGACAATTGGTCGGCTGTGCGGATGCACCGCTAACGTCGACGCTTTATTCATGAGCGATGACGCTATGCGTGGTTTAACCCTCTGTTTCAGGTGCTGGCGCGTTGCATTGGCCTTGCTGCTATTGTTCGGGCTGCTCTGGCTGGCCACTGAGCCGCGCAGCCAAAACCCTGTAGGCGTGCTTGGCTTGTTTGCTTTCAGCCTGTTTATCTCGCTTGGCTTTATTCTGTTCGGCCAACACCGATTTGAACCCAATCCCGCTAAGTCCTCCCCCGAGGACCAGCATTTGGCATAAGCACATGAATCTTTTGAAAAAAGATTTTGCCTTTGGCGGGCTGTTCGGCTACATTTGCGCGCCTCGACAGACAGCAATGCGTGTCGAGACCCGGTGAAGTGTCCGAGCGGTTGAAGGAGCACGCCTGGAAAGTGTGTATACGAGAAATCGTATCGTGGGTTCGAATCCCACCTTCACCGCCAGATTGATTGACGAAAAGCCCGACCTTGTGTCGGGCTTTTTCGTTTCTGGCATTTGCTGAAGGCTTGGCTGTCTTTAAGGTGAGTGCACTACATAACGGAGCCACCCATGCGCCCCACGTGGGATATTTTCTGCAGCGTTGTCGATAACTACGGCGATATTGGGGTGACCTGGCGCTTGGCTCGACAGTTAGTGGCCGAGCATGGCTTGGCTGTGCGGCTGTGGGTGGATGATTTGAGTGCGTTTGCGCGGTTGTGCCCGCAGGCCGATGTGGCCGCGCTACGACAACACCAGCAAGGCGCCGAAGTCTGCTGGTGGGGCGATGATTGGCAGGCAGTAGAACCCGCTGATGTGGTGATCGAGGCTTTTGCGTGTGAGTTGCCCGCTTCTTATATAGCTGCGATGGCAAGGCGTGCGCAGAAACCGCTTTGGCTCAACCTTGAATACCTGAGCGCTGAGGAGTGGGTTGAGGGCTGCCACGGTTTGCCATCCCTGCAGTCCAACGGCTTGTCGAAGTTCTTCTTCTTTCCTGGGTTTACAGCCGGCAGCGGCGGTTTGTTGCGCGAACGTGATTTGCTTGAGCAGCGACGTGCGTTTCAGGCGGACAGCGGTGCTCGCGAGGTATTTTTGCGCAGTATCGGCGTAATGCCATTGCCCGGCGCGCGGCTGATTTCGCTGTTTGCCTATGAGAACGCCGCGTTGGCCAGTTGGCTGGACGTTCTGGCTGCCGATATCCAGATCAACCAGCTGCTTGTGCCGGAAGGGCGCATTCTGCAGCACCTGCAAACGTGGCTCGGTTGCTCAGCCTTGCGCACTGGCGATATGCAACAGCGCGGTCAGCTGCATATCCAGGTGCTGCCGTTTATCCAGCAGGACCAGTACGACCGGTTGCTGTGGAGTTGCGATTTCAATGCGGTGCGCGGCGAGGACTCCTTTGTGCGTGCGCAATGGGCTGGCCGGCCGCTGCTCTGGCACATCTACCAGCAGGCTGATGACATCCACCTGGAAAAGCTTGATGCGTTTCTTGTGCACTATAAAGCGGGTTTGTCAGCGGATGGACAGCCTGCCTTGGTCGAGCTGTGGCATGCCTGGAATACCGGTCAGTCGGTCAAAGAAAGCTGGAATGAGCTGCTACAAAGCTGGCCAGAGCAGCAGACACACGCCGAGCAGTGGTGTCTGCAACGGGCTTCTCAGGCCGATCTTGCCGAGGCGCTGGTGAAGTTTTACCTAAATTGGCTATGATATGCGGCCAAGAATTTTGTAATTCCATCCAAACCCGGATATTCGTATGAAAACCGCACAAGAAATGAAGCCCAACAGTGTGGCCCTGATTGACGGCCAACCTTGGCTGATCCAGAAGGCCGAATTCACCAAGTCCGGTCGTAACAGCGCCATCGTTAAAATGAAGCTGAAGAACCTGCTGAGCGGCTCTTCGACTGAAACTGTTTACAAAGCCGACGACAAAATGGAGCCGGTGATCCTTGATCGCGTAGACGTGACTTACTCGTACTACAGCGAGCCGAACTACGTCTTTATGGACCAAGAGTTCAACCAGTACGAGCTGAACAAAGACGATCTGGAAAGCGTAATGCCGTACATCGTCGATGGCATGACTGACGTCTGCGAAGCCGTATTCTTTGAAGGTAAAGTGGTTTCGGTTGACCTGCCGACCACCATCGTTCGCCAGATCACCTACACCGAAGGTTCCGCCCGTGGCGACACTTCTGGCAAAGTGATGAAACCAGCTAAGCTGAGCAACGGCACCGAGATCAAAGTTGCTGACTTCTGCAACATCGACGACTGGATCGAAATCGATACCCGTACCGGTGAGTACAAATCCCGCGCTAAAGCCCCGGTCTAAGATCGGCTTTAACGGCGAGAAGAAAGAGCCCGACCTAGTGTCGGGCTTTTTTATGGCCAGCCATCCAGGGCGGCCAGTCTTTGGGTCGTCGCTGCGCGATGCTGATCAAGGCTTCCGACTATTTTTATGCTTGCTGTATCAGCCTTTAGCCACGTTGCAGGTCGCTTTGCAGTGCCAGGTCCCATGGCGCTACTGGACCGAAGCGGGCCTTGAGAAACTCCAGCAACAAGCGGCTGCGCGAGTCGGTTTCACGCTCCAGACGCAGGGCGTAGATACCGCTGGGTTCGGGCGCCGGCAGGCCGTTTTCACAGAACAGCGGCCGTAATTCACCACGCAATAAATAGTCGCTTATCAACCAGGTTGGTAGATGCGCAATGCCCAAGCCGACGAGGGTGCTGAACAACAGAGCTTCGGCATTGTTGGCAGTCATGCGCAGGCGCTTGGGGCGGCACAGTTGCAGCTTGCCATCCTGTTCAAAGCGCCAGGCATAAGGCGGTGCCAGGCTGTCCCAGTCGAGACCATCATGCTCCAGCAATTCATCAGGGCTGCGCGGTACGCCGCGCCGCGCTAGGTAGTCGGGGCTGGCGCAGACGACCCGGACCATCGGCGATAGCGCCGTTGCGACCAGACGAGTGTCGGCAAGGGGGCCGATGCGCAGCACCAGGTCGACCTCACCCAGGTGTGTCCCATGTAGATCGACGAAGCTGTCGATCAGGCGCAGTTGCACATCCAGCCCTGGATAGGCGACCAGAAACTCTGCAATCGCTGGGGCCAGATGGCGCCGGCCGAACGGCGCTGGGGCGTCGATGCGGATCAGCCCTTCCGGCGCGCTGCTCAGCGATACGGCTTCGGCACGGGCCAGATGTAACTCGGCAAGAATGCGTCTGGCCCGTTCGGCAAACGCCAGGCCGGCGGAGGTGGCGCGGACGGCATGGGTGCTGCGGCTGAACAGGTTGCTGCCCAGCGAACGTTCCAAGGCATCGATGCGCCGTGCCACAGCCGAGGGCGTTAGCGGGTGTCGCCGGGCTGCGGCGGAAAAGCTGCCGGTTTCCAGCACATCGAGAAACAGGCTGAGTTGGTCGGTCAGGCTATCGGGGTTCATGGTCAAGGTCTGCTGTGCGTTATATGCATAGCCATTTTGCGTTGCTGTGCGTTTCGCGGCTAGTGGCGAATAATTAGGCTGTACAGCTTCATTCTGGAGCCTACCGATGACCTTGCTCGATTTTGCCTTGAACCTTCTGCTCGGACTGGCCCTCGGCACTCTTGGCGGTCTGTTTGGGATTGGCGGTGGGCTGATCGCCATTCCGGCGCTCGGCGTGTTGTTTGGCCTGGATCAACAGCTGGCTCAGGGTACGGCGCTGGTGATGGTGGTGCCGAATGTACTTTTGGCGCTGTGGCGTTATCACCAGCGCAACCGTATCGACTGGCGGCATGCGTTGGCCCTGGCGGTGCCCAGCCTGATATTTGCCGTGCTGGGAGCTGGCTGGGCAGTCACTGTGGACGCCGAGCGCATGCGCCATGGGTTCGTGGTCTTCCTGGTGTTGCTGGCGGTCTACAACCTCTCTCGGCTGTACAGCAAGCCTGCCATGCTGTTTGTGGGCATGCGTTATCCCTGGCCTTGGTTGACGCTATTGGGCAGCGGCGCCGGTTTGCTTGGTGGGTTGTTCGGTGTGGGCGGAGCTGTCTTAGCAACGCCTGTGTTGACCACCGTATTCGGCACCAGTCAGGTGGTCGCGCAAGGGCTCTCTCTGGCGCTGGCGGCGCCGAGCACTGCGGTCACCCTGGCCACTTATGCCGCGCATGATCACGTCGACTGGTTGCTGGGCGCCCCTTTGGCGCTGGGCGGGTTGTTGAGCATCAGCTGGGGGGTGAAGTTCGCGCATGCGTTGCCGGAGCGGGTATTGCGCGGCCTATTTGCCGGTTTTCTGCTGCTTTGCGCGGTATTGCTCGCGCTTAAAGTCTGAAACCTTCGACGATTTGTTCGGCCAGAGTCTCGGTGACCTGGGTTTGCGTATTGCTGTTGCGCAGCAGCACGATGCTGGCAGAGGGCAGGGCCGGCATGTCTTCGGCCTCGCCAATAATCTGCAAGTCTGGGGTGATCAGGCTTTGCAGCTGGGCGGTAATCGCCAGGCCGGCGCTGACCGCTGCCATGATCGCCGACAGACTGGGGCTGGTGTAGGCAATGCGGAAGTTACGCCCCAGCGCTTCCAGGCCGTTGCAGGCCCAGGAACGGCAGAAACACTGCGAGTTGAACATCGCCAGCGGCAGGGTTTCTAGCTCATGCAGGTTGGCGTTGCGCGCTTGCGCCCAGGCCAGGTGTTCCTGGCGCAACAGCTGGCCGATTTCGGTACCTGGCTCGCGGGTGACGATGGTCAAGTCGAGGTCTTGGCGCTGCAGCAGTTGGAAGGACGGTTCGCAGTGCAGCTCGACCTGCACCAGCGGATAGGACTGGGCGAACCGCACCAAAATGCCCTGCATAAAGCGCATCACATAGTCGTCCGGGGTGCCGATGCGCACGGTGCCGACCATATGCGGCTCGCGCATGCTGTTCATCACCTCGGCGTGCAACTTGAGAATACGCCGTGCATAGCTCAGCAACAGCTGGCCCTCGGCTGTGAGGCTGAACTGGCGTCCGTCGCGAATGAACAGTGGACGCTGCATCACGTCTTCTTCCAGGCGCTTCATCTGCATGCTGACCGCTGATTGGGTGCGGTTGACCATTTCCGCTGCGCGTGTAAAGCCACCGTGATCTGCAATCGCGACAAAGGTACGCAGCAGTTCGCTGTCGATGCTCGGGTAACTGGCCATACATCAATCTCCGAGATGCATTGCATAAGTAACATTCGTTGGATTGATCATAAGTCGAGCGCGAGACTGTCGCCAACCCCACAAGGAGGGCGACGAGATGAAAGGTCAAAAAGGTTATGCAATAGCCAGTGCTGGGCGCTTAAAGAGCCGTCGGCCGATTGAAATACTGCGTGCGCTTGGTCGCCAGTTTGCCCGCTGGTGGCAGTTGGCCGAGCAGCGGCGGCGCCTTGCGATGCTTGATGATGCAGCGTTGAAGGATCTGGGTTTAAGCCGTGCGGATGTTATCCAGGAAAGCGAACGTTCATTCTGGGATGATCCGCTGGCGCGCTGATTGGCGGACGGCTACATGCCGAGGCTGTGAACGTCTGGGCTTGAGTTCCGGTGGCTAAAAATCGTCCACAGCGTGCTGTTCGAGTGCAAACACGCTTGGGTCAACGGGCAGGCGCTAATTACGCTCGATGAGAGGCAGTGGCGCCTGCCAAGTCGCTGCTAGCCGTTTGTGGTTTAGGCGTTGTCTTAGCGTATCGACGCGGGCGGATCACCGGAGCGGCAAGCCTGCGGCGCATCCGCTACAATGCGCGCCGAATTTGTCTTGCCCGAGAGCCCGCCCATGTCCGCTTGCCAGACCCCAATTATCGTTGCCCTGGATTTCCCGACCCGTGATGCCGCGCTGGCATTGGCTGATCAGCTTGATCCCAAGTTGTGCAGGGTAAAAGTGGGCAAGGAGCTGTTTACCCGTTGCGGGCCGGAGATCGTCAACGTGCTGGCCGGCAAGGGCTTCGAGGTGTTTCTCGACCTGAAATTCCACGATATTCCCAACACCACTGCCATGGCTGTTAAGGCAGCGGCCGAGATGGGCGTGTGGATGGTCAATGTGCACTGCTCGGGCGGCCTGCGCATGATGGCGGCTTGCCGCGAGACTTTGGACAAGCTCGCCGGGGTCAAGCCGTTGTTGATCGGCGTCACCGTGCTGACCAGCATGGAGCGCGAGGACTTGGCCGGTATTGGCTTGGATCTAGAGCCACAGACGCAGGTGCTGCGTCTCGCTGGGCTGGCGGCGCAGGCCGGTCTGGATGGCCTGGTGTGTTCGGCTCAGGAAGCGCAAGCGTTGAAGCTCGCTTACCCGGCGTTGCAACTGGTGACGCCGGGGATTCGTCCGGCCGGCAGCGCCCAGGATGACCAGCGCCGTATTCTGACTCCGCGTCAGGCGTTGGATGTAGGCTCGGATTATCTGGTGATCGGCCGCCCGATTAGCCAGGCTGCCAATCCCGCCCAGGCGCTGGCAGCGGTAGTGGCTGAGCTGGCCTGATGCTGCTGTGGCAAGGCCGACATCGGTCTTGCCACACTGAATCTGCTTTGAAAATTGTATACAATCGCCGCGTCTCGACTAGCCAGGTTTTCTCCATGCATCCCGCCGCCGAAGATTCGCCACTGGGCAAATCCAGCGAATACATCGCTACCTACACCCCGTCTTTGTTGTTCCCGATTCCGCGTGCCGCGAAATGGGCCGAGCTGGGCCTGAGCGCCGAGACGCTGCCGTATCAGGGCGTGGATTTCTGGAACTGTTTCGAGTTGTCCTGGCTGTTGCCGTCGGGCAAGCCGGTGGTGGCCATGGGCGAGTTCGCCATTCCCGCCGACTCGCCCAATATCATCGAGTCGAAATCCTTCAAGCTGTACCTCAACTCGCTGAACCAGTCAGTGTTCAGTAGCGCTGACGAACTGGTGACGGTGCTGGTACAGGACCTCTCGGCAGCTGCCGGCAAACCGGTTGGCGTGCGTGTGCGCAGTCTGGCCGAGGTGACGGCCGAAGGTTTGCTGGCTGCGCCTGGGACCTGCATTGACGAGCTGGATGTAGCCATCAGCAACTATGCGCAGCCGCAGCCGGAACTGCTGCGCTGTGATGTCGTGCGAGTGGTCGAGGAAAGTCTGCACAGTCACCTGCTCAAATCCAACTGTCCGGTCACCGGCCAGCCGGATTGGGGCACGCTGGTAGTGGAGTACCGTGGCTTGGCGTTGGATCACGCCAGCCTGTTGGCCTACCTGGTGAGCTTTCGCCAGCATGCGGATTTTCACGAGCAGTGCGTGGAGCGAATCTTTCTCGACTTGCAGCGCCTGCTCAAGCCTGAGCACCTGATGGTGTATGCGCGTTATGTGCGCCGTGGCGGGTTGGATATCAATCCCTATCGCAGCAGCGGGCCCATCAGCCCAGATAATCAGCGTTTGGTGCGCCAGTAATGCAAAACCCCAGCTAAGTGCTGGGGTTTTCGTTAGTGCTACATGCGTTTAAATACCCATATTGGCCAGGCTCTGCACGATATTACGCAGGGTGCCTGCGAGGGTCGGGTGGCTGGCTTCGAAACGCTCCACTGCGAGGTTGACCCCGTCGATCAGGGTTGCGTCAGGGGCAGCTGCAGCCTGGCGGGCCAACTGCAGTTCAATTTCCTGAGTCAGTACAAACAGTTCAGCACGTTCTTCTTCAGTCAGTGGTGGTTGCTCGGCCAGTTGGTCGCGCAGGTCTTGCAGTTGTTGCTGCAGGCGGCTTGCAGGCATGAGGTTCTCCCTTTGATGATCAACTGATTGACTGACCTTGCGCGGGGGCGAAAGGTTCGGCAAGTCTTCAGGTTAATCCAAGCCGGAGGGCTTTGCTTGCTTTGGATCAAGTGTCGGGCAATACAGGCCTAGCGCGCTGTTTCAAGGTTTTTCACCTTTGTGCCGACGTAGGCTGAGGTCCGCCAGGCAGGTGGGTAGGTCACTGAGTTGATCAATGACCGAGTGTACGCCAAGGCGGTAAAGACTCAGGGTGGCTTGGCTGCGCAGGCGATCACGCTCGCCCATTGGCAGGCTTTGCCAGTCAGCCAGTGCCAGGCCGCATAATGGGCCACTGATGGCCAAACCTATGGTCCAGATGCCGGCGTTTAGCGCGGCTTGCAGCAGGCGCGGTTCACCACTGACCAGTACGCAGCCTTCAACCTTATCAACGTGCATGGCCATCAGGCTGAGCCAGATGGCATCTGGAGCTGGCCATGGGCGATGGCGGTGGGGCGGGAAACCAGGAAGCCATTCTGGGAGTGCACCCGCCAGGCTGATGCTGGCATCGCGCGGCAGTTCATCTAACCAGGCACAGGGCACCGCTTGCTGGCGCAGCTGTTCAAGCAAGGGCAGGGCAGATGCTGTGGCTTCAGCCTGTGCGCGTGCGGTCTCGCACAGTGCTTGCTGGTATGTCAGCCACTCTGCTGGCTCCGGTTCGCGACCCAGAGCGTTTGGCAGATTCGATAGGTTTACCGCGGTCGGGTACAGGCGTTGCAGGGTGAGAGGGGCCGTGCGAGCGCCAAAGTCCACCAGGCAGCCGGACAGGCTAAACAGAATGGCATTGAAGGCGGGCGAGGTGGTGGGCGTTTGCATGGGCCGTCCTTGAAAATGGTCTAGTCCAAGTTAACGGTCCCAGGTTACAAGCAGATGAAGGCTTTTATTTCTTTGCGTGTTGTCGCTGAATGCTGAGTGGTATGGCAACAGCCAGTAAGATTTTCAGCTATTTGATCGTCCGCTATGCTGCCTATTTAGTGGGCTGCCGCCTTATACTGCTCGGCCTGATTTGACGGCCTGCGGCCGTCTAAGCATTTTCAAGGAGCGACTGTGATGCGTGTAACCGGTGCGAGTTGGATTGAACGACTGAGCCTGTTGATTGCCTGTACCGGCGTGCTCTTGCTGCCTGCACTGGCGCAAGCCAACGAAGAAGACCCTTGGCAGGGTTACAACCGCTTTATGTTCAAGGTCAACGACAACGTTGATGCCTATACCCTCAAACCGCTGGCCCAGGGATATCAGGCTGTGGCGCCGCAACTTGTTGAAGACGGTGTCAGTAATGTCTTCCGCAATATCGGCGATCTACGCAATCTGGCTAACAATCTGTTGCAGGGAAAGTTGCATAACGCCGGCGTGGACAGCGGTCGCTTGATCTTCAATACCACCTTCGGCTTGCTGGGTTTCTTCGACGTGGCGACCCCGATGGGGCTGCAGCGTAGTGATGAGGACTTCGGTCAAACGCTAGGCGCTTGGGGGCTGGGCAGTGGCCCTTACGTGGTGCTGCCGCTACTTGGGCCAAGCACCGTGCGTGATACGTTTGGCCGTGTTCCTGATTCGATGTTGACTGCGCCGATGCACATCGACCACGTCCCGACCCGCAATGTGGTGACCGGGGTTGAAGCTGTGAGCCTGCGGGCCAACTTGCTAAAAGCCGAGCGTATGGTCAGCGGCGACAAGTACATCTTTATTCGTAATGCCTATCTGCAGAATCGCGAATTCAAAGTGCGCGATGGTGAGGTCGAGGACGACTTCTGAGTCGCTGATGTCCATGCAAACGGCCTGAAGCCGTTCCTTATTGCTCAGCGCTCTCTGCAACGTCCAAGCATGAATGGCAAACAACAAAAAGGCGGCCACTGAGGGCCGCCTTTTTGTTGTTGGAACGTGTCAGTTCATGGAAATAATCGCCAAGCCTAATGCCTGGCGGCCGTCTTCCAAGGTGCTGACGCGCATCACTTCGGCTTGCGCGTCCAGGCCGCGCAGTTCGTTATGCTCCGACGCGATGTGTACACGCACTTTGTCGCCCGTCTTCACTGCGCTTTCGGCCTCCAGCTGCATGCCGGTGCTGGAAAGGTCGAGGCACAGGGCAGGAATCTCCTTGCCATCGTGGTGCAGGGTCACAGGTGCTTCTAGCCGCATGCGGATGTAATCGCGTTTCTCACTGTAGGCACGATCATTCTGGCTCATGGGGCTTTTTCCTCTTGTTATGGGGGTTGTCCTGCAGCTCTTATAACCTTGGCCGATTTGAGGTGTAAAGTCGTGTTGCGACGACCGGCGTACGCTTGAATCGCATAACGGATGGGAGTACCGTCTGCGCCTTAAAGCAAGCCGAGTTCGCGCGTGTAAGCTCCGGCCCTCACGCACTAAACCCAACCCATACCCGGCGCAGTTTGCCTGGATACCTCATGCACAAAACCAGTGCCACGCTGCTGATTATCGATGACGACGACGTAGTGCGTGCGAGCCTCGCAGCCTACTTGGAAGACAGTGGTTTTCATGTGCTGCAGGCCGCCAATGGCTTGCAGGGGCTGGAAGTCTTTCATGCCGAGTCGCCGGATCTGGTGATCTGCGATCTGCGCATGCCGCAAGTCGACGGTCTTGAACTGATCCGCCGCATCAACGCCCTGCAGGTTGAAACCCCGGTGATCGTGGTGTCCGGTGCAGGCGTGATGAGCGATGCCGTAGAGGCCCTGCGTCTAGGCGCCGCGGATTACCTGATTAAGCCGCTGGCGGATCTCGCCGTGCTTGAACACTCCGTGCGTCGTGCGCTGGACCGCGCCAACTTGCGTCTGGAAAACCAGCGCTACCGCGACGAGCTGGAAACCGCCAATCGCGAACTCCAAGCCAGCCTGCACCTGTTGCAGGAGGATCAGAACGCCGGTCGCCAGGTGCAGATGAACATGCTGCCGGTGACGCCGTGGCAGGCCGATGGCTTGAACTTCGCGCATCAGATCATTCCGTCGCTGTACCTGTCGGGCGACTTTGTCGACTATTTCCGCGTCGATGACAGCCGTATCGCTTTTTATCTGGCCGATGTTTCCGGGCATGGCGCTTCTTCGGCATTTATCACCGTGCTGTTGAAGTTTATGACCACACGCTTGCTCTATGAGTCGCGGCGCAGCGGCAACCTGCCGGATTTCAAGCCCTCTGAAGTGCTCGGTCATATCAACCGTGGTCTGCTCAACTGCAAGCTGGGCAAGCACGTGACCATGCTTGGCGGTGTGATCGACCAGGTCAACAACCGTCTGACCTATAGCATTGGCGGTCATCTACCGCTGCCGGTACTCTACAGCGCCGGCCAGGCGCGTTACCTGGAAGGCCGCGGCCTCCCGGTTGGGCTGTTTGTCGAGGCTGAATATAACGATCTGGAACTGGAACTGCCGGAGGCCTTCAGCTTGACGCTGCTCTCTGACGGCATCCTCGATCTACTCCCGGGCGATACCTTGAAAGACAAGGAAACCCTGTTGCCGCAGCTGATCAGTTCTGCGGGCGGCACCCTGGATGGCTTGCGCAAGGCTTTTGGGCTGGCCAATCTGGGGGATATGCCGGATGATATCGCCTTGCTGGTGTTAAGCAGGAACCTTGCATGAACCCTGGGATAAGCCCCGGTCGAATCCAGTTTGCCGAACAAAACGGTACCTTCATCTTGAAGTTTGTCGGTGAAGTGCGCCTGACGCTGTGTTCGGCACTGGATGCAACCATTGAGAAAATTTTCACGGCGCTGAATTTCTCAGCCATCGTGATTGATCTCACCGAAACTCGCAGTATCGACAGCACGACCCTCGGGCTGTTGGCCAAGTTGTCGATACTCTCGCGGCAGAAAATTGGCCTGTTGCCAACAGTGGTAACGACACACGCCGATATCACACGCCTGCTGCAGTCGATGGGGTTTGATCAGGTTTTCAATATTGTCGATACGCCGGTGCCGTGCCCGGATTGTCTGGACGACCTGCCGTCTCAGGATCAGTCAGAAGAGCTTGTGCGTGCCAAGGTGCTGGAAGCCCATCGGATTCTCATGGGGTTGAATGAGTCCAATCGCGAAGCCTTCCATGACCTGGTCAATGCCCTCGAGCATCATTGATTCGAGTGGCTAAAAAAACGGGGCGCTCATTGAGCGCCCCGTTTGCTTTCAGGCCATTCAGGCTTGAGCGGTGAGCAGTTTTTCCAGCTTTTCCTGATCGCGGGCAAACAGACGAATGCCTTCGGCCAGCTTTTCGGTGGCCATGGCGTCTTCATTCATCGCCCAGCGGAATTGGCTTTCGCTCAGGCTCTGCTTGGCTTCGGCAGCTTTGCCAGGGCTGAGCAGGCGCGCCAGTGGTTGCTGATCATCGGCCAGTTGCTGCAGCAGCTCGGGGCTGATGGTCAGGCGATCACAGCCAGCCAGTTGTTCGATCTGGCCGATATTGCGGAAGCTCGCGCCCATCACCACGGTCTGGTAGGCGTTGGCTTTGTAGTAGTTGTAGATGCGCGTAACCGACTGCACGCCGGGGTCTTCTGCGCAGACAAAATCACGGCCTTCGGCCTTCTTGTACCAGTCGTAGATACGCCCGACGAAGGGCGAAATCAGGTACACACCGGCATCTGCACAGGCCTGAGCTTGGGCGAAAGAGAACAGCAGCGTCAGGTTGCACTGAATACCAGCCTTTTCCAGCTGCTCGGCGGCGCGGATGCCTTCCCAGGTCGAGGCGATCTTGATCAGTACGCGTTCACGTCCAATACCGGCCTCTCCGTACAGACCAATCAAGCGCTCGGCACGCTGCAGTGTGGCCTGGGTGTCGAAGGACAGCCGGGCATCCACCTCGGTAGAGATGCGGCCCGGGATGATCTTGAGGATTTCAGCGCCCACAGCGACGCCAAAATGGTCACAGGCCAGGCCTAGGTCGCCTTTGCCGGCAGTCACTGCGCTTTTCAGTAGTGCGCTGTAACCAGGCATGGCAGCGGCTTTAAGCAGCAGGGAAGGGTTGGTGGTGGCATCAACCGGCTTCAGGCGGGCGATGGCGTCGATGTCGCCGGTATCGGCGACCACGGTGGTGAACTGCTTGAGTTGATCCAGCTTGGAGGTCATGACACAGCCTTGTCGTTGCAGATGCACCGACCTTACCCGAGTCAGCGGCCTTGCAGCAATTGCGCCGCTTGATCGAACAGCGCCAGTGGTTCGTTGGTCTTGTGAATGTCCACAGAGAGCAGTTGGCGAAAGCGCCGCGCGCCATTAAAGCCCTGGCCCAGGCCGAGCATATGGCGGGTGATGTGGTGCATGCTGCCACCTTCGGCCAGGTGCGCGGCGATATAGCCACGCATGCTCTGCATGGCCTCGAAACGGCTCAGCACTGCGCTCGTTGAGCCAAACAGCTGCTGGTCCACTTGGGCCAGCAGGTAAGGGTTGTGGTACGCCTCGCGGCCCAGCATCACGCCATCGAAGGTTTGCAGGTGCTGCTGGCAGTCCTCAAGGGTCTTGATGCCGCCATTGAGGATGATTTCCAGCTCGGGGAAGTCCTGCTTGAGCTGCGCCGCTACATCGTAGCGCAACGGCGGCACTTCACGGTTCTCCTTGGGCGAGAGGCCCTCCAATATGGCTATCCGCGCATGCACGGTAAAACTGCGACAGCCGGCATCACGCACGGTGCCGACGAAATCGCACAGCTCGGCATAGCTGTCGCGGCCGTTGATACCAATGCGGTGCTTCACCGTTACCGGGATATCCACCGCATCCTGCATGGCTTTCACGCAGTCGGCGACCAGTTGTGGATGGCCCATCAGGCAGGCGCCGATCATGTTGTTCTGCACGCGGTCACTGGGGCAGCCGACGTTCAGATTGATTTCGCTGTAGCCGACAGCCTCGCCCAGCTTGGCGCAGGCTGCCAGATCTGCCGCTACGCTGCCGCCCAACTGTAGAGCCAGCGGGTACTCAGCCACACTGTGGCGCAGAAAGCGTGCGGTATCTCCGTGCAGGATCGCCCCTGTGGTGACCATCTCGGTATACAGCAAGGCGTGCTTGGACAACTGGCGTAGGAAAAAGCGGCAGTGACGGTCCGTCCAATCCATCATGGGTGCACAGGAAAAACGGCGGGAAAGGGGAATAGTTTGCTGCATTGAAGATGCCGGTAAAGAAGTATCAGGTGATTTTATCAGCCTACGCTATGCCACGTCCGCTTGTGGCTGTCAGTTCTTCGGTAATTAACGACGGGCAATTTCTATTGGTTTTCAGCATTTCGTGAATGGCTGAAAACGGCCAGGAGCGGACGGTCACGACTGGCAAAGTCAATCTGGAGCTGAATTTCGACAGCAGCAATGTCGTGGTCTGCTCCCTGTTATTTAGTGTGACTGAGGGTACGAGTGATCTGTAACAAATAATGATCAACCAGTTCGCTGTGACCTTACTCGATGTCAACATACGCGCCGTTCACGCCTTGGTCTTCTAGAGTAAAAAAGGATGCAGAATATGTTCGAAATCGATCACAAAGTGCTGCGTCGGCTTCTGTTACCAACATTGTTCATGCTTGCGGGGCCGGCATTGGCAGACGTGCAATGCTCAAATACAGATCGCTCGACTTGGATGAATGAGTCAGATTTTCGTGAGTACATGAAGGATCGGGGCGTGCAGATCACCAAGTTTTTGATCACGCCCGGTAATTGTTATGAAATTTACGGATTTGATAAATCGGGAAGGAAAATTGAAGTTTACTCCAACCCCGTCGATGGAACACCAGTAGCTGAAATCAATCCCGAAAGCGATGCTTAAATCATGATCAGAACTTTTGCAGTCCCGGTATTGCTTGGCGCAGCCGTGGCGGTCTTTTTCTTTGCTTGGAGAGCTGAGCCGTCGCAACCCATGGCGGGTTTTGTTCTTAGCACTAGCACCGCGTTAACTTCCTCCACTCCTGAATTCGTGGCGCACCTTGCGTCCAGCAACATGGAGGACTTCGTTCATTCGGCGTCTATATCCGCTCTGGGTGGCGGTAATTTGATGGCGGTCTGGTTCGCCGGTACCCGTGAAGGGTCGGCAGATGTCCAGATCCGCTCCGCGCGCTTTGACGCCGAAACCGGGCAGTGGAGCCCTGAGCGCGTGCTGGCAACCCGTAAAGGCACCGAGCAGGCCGTTGGCAAGCGCATCCGCAAACTGGGTAACCCGGTCATCAGTCTGGCCCCGGACAACCGCCTTTGGCTGTTCTATGTCTCCGTTTCAATTGGCGGTTGGGCCGGCAGTGCGGTTAATGCCATGGTCTCGGACGACCTGGGTGAAACCTGGTCCACGCCGCGGCAGTTGGTCACCACGCCTTTCCTCAATATCAGCACCCTGGTGCGCGGTGCGCCGGTGTTTCACACCGACGGCAGCATCGGTCTGCCGGTCTACCACGAGTTTCTCGGTAAATTCCCCGAGTACCTGCACCTGACCGCCGCTGGCCATGTGCAAGGCAAGTACCGCATTGGCAAGGCACGTTATTCCTTACAGCCCAGCGTAGTGCCGCTCGATGAGCACCGTGCTGTGGCGCTGCTCCGCTATTCAGGCGAACAAAACCATCGTCTGCTCGCCAGTCGCACCGAAGACAGCGGGCGCACCTGGAGCAAGCCCCATGCGTTGGAGCCGAGCAACCCCAATTCGTCGGTAGCCGCAGTGGGGCGTCCTGATGGGAGCTTGCTGGTGGCGATGAACGATCTGGAAGACGGCCGATTCCGCCTGACGCTCTACGCCACCGACAGCAACCTGGACAACTGGCGCACCCTCGGTGAGTTGGACGAAAGCCCCAACCCTTGGGGTGAGCCGATTCCGCAGGCGGAGTTCCCGTCGGTCATCCTGCAGAAGTTCCGTGAAAGCGGCGGTACGCGGTTTGCCGACCGTGAAGCGGTCTTTCTCGAACGCGTGACGGCACGCATGTGCGGCAGCAAGGGGTGTGACTTTGACTACGAGTACCCCTACTTCACCCGTGATGAAGAGGGGAATTACCACTTGGTTTATTCCTGGAACGACATGTTCATCAAATACCTGACCTTTAACGAAGCCTGGCTGGCGGAGCGTCGTCCATGACTGATTTCTGGCTGCCGCATCTGGCCTTTACCCTGCTGGTGTTTCTCCTGCTGTCGCGCCTGCGCCCTGGTCGGCCGTGGCTGTTGGGCACGTTAGTCGCCGCTGTTGGCCTGAGCCTGGTCCCCCTGCAAGGCCTGACCCTGGCCCTGCAATTGCGCACCTACATGGGCGATCTGTCCATCAGCAGCCTGGTCCTGCTGGGTTGCGCCGGACTGGGCCGTTTTGGCCTGCCTGCGCCGGCCGCGCGTGACCGCCTGATGATGCTGGGCTTGTTTGCCGCGTTGGCTTTGCTGCTGTACCCGGCTTCGTTGGGGCTGAGCTACAGCGACCCGTATCAAGCCGGCTTTGAGCCGCGCCCCTTGCTGCTGGTGCTGGGGGCGCTGTGCCTGATCCTCATCGTCTTGCGCAGCTGGTTGGGTGCGCTGGCGCTGTTGCTGGCGACCCTGGCCTTTGTCTTGCGCTTCAATGCCTCGGAAAACTATTGGGACTACCTGATTGACCCTTACCTGGCGCTCTACAGCCTCGGCGCATTACTGGCCCTGGGCCTGCGCACGCTACTGAGTCGCGGCCGTGCTGCGCTCGTCTCTGACACAAGGACTGCCGCATGAGTTGGTTAGGATCGCGTCGACTGCATTTTTTGGTCGGCCTTACGGTATTGTTGTTTGGCTTGTTTGCCAGCCTGCGCGCAATCTTCCTGCTGGGCTTCTCCGGGTTACCCGAGGTGACCGACCCGGAGGTGCTGCGCACCCTGGGCATCGGCCTGCGCTTTGACCTGCGCCTGGCGCTGCTGTTGATGCTGCCGGTGGGTGTGCTGTTGGCCCTGCCCAAGCTGCGTCTGGCGCGCTTTCGCGCATTTCGTTGGTTAGTACGCGGCTATCTGGGCCTGGCCATTGCGGCGCTGGGTCTGCTGTACATCATCGACTTTGGTCACTACGCCTACCTGGGCGTACGCCTGAACGCCACCGTGCTGCGCTTTGCCGGTGATGCGCAAACATCGGCGGGCATGCTCTGGCAAACCTACCCGGTGATCTGGATCACGCTGGCCTGGTTTGCCGGTGTGGCGCTGTGGCTGTATGCCCTGTTGCGTCTGGAACGCGCCACGTTGGATCGCCCGCAAATGCGTCACGTCGGCGTATTACCGGCGCTGGGTGGCGCGGCGCTGGTTGGTGTGCTGGTGTTCTTTGGTTTGCTCGGCCGTGCCGCTGCGCTGAACCTGGAGAACCCGGTGCCACTTCGCTGGAGTGATGCCTTCTACAGCGGTAACAGCCAGGTAGCGGCCGTGGGCCTGAATCCGGCGCTGTTTTTCTACGACACCCTCAAGCTGGAACCCGTCGCGTTTGATGAGGCGGCCACCCGTGAGCACTATGAGGTGGTGGCCGATTACCTGGGCGTGACCGCGCGCGATCGCAAGGCGCTGAATTTCGTCCGTGAGCAAGGCGTGCAGCCACACCGCCTGAGCAGCGAGCGGCCGCCCAATATTGTTTTTGTCATGCTTGAATCGCTGGGCACCAGTGCCGTGGGCGCGTATGGCAACCCGCTCAACCCCACGCCGAATCTGGATCGCCTGGCTCAGGACAGCTGGTTCTTCCGCCATTTCTATGTGCCGGTGACCGGCACCGCAAAAACCGTGTGGGCGAGCATCACCGGCATTCCCGATGTGTCGCGTGAAGAAACCGCCACGCGCAACCCGTTCATTGCCCGCCAGCACACCCTGATCAACAACCTAGAGGGGTACGAGAAGTTCTACATGATCGGCGGCAATGCCGGCTGGGCCAATATCAATGGCCTGATTCGGCAGAGCATCGACGGCGTGCAACTCTACGAAGAGCGCCATTGGCAGTCGCCGCAAGTGGATGTGTGGGGTATCTCCGACCTCGACTTTTTCAAGGAAAGCACGCGCATCCTCGGTGCCTTGCCCAAGGACAAACCCTTCTTCGCCTACCTGCAAACCTCGGGTAACCATCGGCCATTCACCATCCCCAAGGACAATGACGGCTTTCAAGCCATCGACCTGCCCTTGGAGCAGGTGCAAGAAGCGGGTTCACGCAGCGTGGAACAGTTCAACGCCGTGCGCCTGCTCGACTTCAACATTGGCCGCCTGATGGAATTGGCCAAGGAGCAGGGCTTCTACGACAACACGATTTTCGTGCTCTTCGGCGACCACAACACCCGCATCAGCCAGATCCCGCACATGGCCCCGGCCTTTGAGCAACTGGGGCTGGAAAGCAACAACGTGCCGTTGCTTATCCACGCCCCCAAGTGGCTGGCTCCGCGTGAGTTTGACGAAGCTGTCGGGCTGGCGGACTTATTGCCGACCATGGCCGGTTTACTCGGCATTCCCTTTACCAGCGGTGCGTTGGGACGTGATATTCAAATGCCGGCACCCGAGGGCGAACGCGTGGTGCCGCTGGTGCTGCAGGAAGGCAGCTTTCCGATCATCGGCGCCGTCACCCAGGACTTTTTGCTGCAAATGCGCCATGACGGCAGCTCGCCGACCCTGCACGACCTGCATTCGCCCACCCCGCGTGACAATGTGGCCGATGCCCACCCGCAAGAATTTCAGCGCTTAAATGCACTGAGTCGAGGCCTGCACGAAGCCTCGCGCTTGCAGATGTACCGCAACGTACGGGTAGAGAATTGATTGCCCAGGCAGAAGTGCTGCTGACGGCACAGTTGAGGCTATACAGAATCCTATTTTTGAAACATGTTTTAACTGGCTGTTACTGCACGTTAAAGAAATTAGCTACTATTCGCGATAGGCAGCTTTTGGCCGGGAGTCGTCGGTCGCAACGGGCAGGTGTCGGCCAAAAGTAGACCTTCACTGTGCTTGCTTTGCGCCGCTCTTAGTTCACAGAAAAGTGAATAGTCACATCGCCCCGGCCTAACGCTTCAGCTAGCTCATCGGGGCTATCGACACGACCAATCCGGGTGTAGGAGTAGGTTGACTCGAACGTCTGGTAGAAAATCACCAGCGTATCTGTGCCGTACAGCATCAGATCACCATTGCGGATCGTGCCGGGCCTTACTGCGCGGGTTGGCAGCCGTTGCGGCAGGCTTGCATATTTCTCGTTGGCGTTGAGTTCGCTCATGTTCAGGGTAAGGGGTAATAGTTGTGCAAGTGCCCGTGAGGTCTCGCTATCGTCGAGGGTGATTGCGATGCGCTGTTCCCCAATGGTCATCCACATACGATCCTCCTTCAAATTTGTCTCCGCGAATGTGCATTCACTGAGGATTAACAGCAGGCATAACCGAACGCCCGAGAGGCAGAAGTGTTGGCTGATGTTAATCATCTTGAAGACGCCGTTCTCCAGCTGGCTGAACCGCCTGCGCACGCATGGCCAGAGCGGTAAGAGCAGCGCCAAGCAGCAGAATGGCTGCACTTGCAGTAAAGGTGCTCTGGTAGCCGCTGTGGTCGAACAACCAGCCGCCCAGTGTTGAGCCCGAAGCAATAGCAAACTGCACCACACCTACCATCAGTCCTCCACCTGCCTCGGCATCATCGGGCATAGCTTGTGCAATCCAACTCCACCAACCAACAGGCGCAGCCGCGGCCATCAGCCCCCACAGGCCCAGCAATATCGTCACTGGAACGACCCAGCCGCCGGTGGGGATCAACGCGAGAGCAATGACCGCCATGAGCACTGGAATAGCAGTCAACGTGCGATATAGGCCCTTTTTCAGCCATGAGCCGATCAACAGCGATCCCCCCAAACCGGCTACGCCAATAACCAGCAGGATCAATGACAGGGTGGTGGTATCGACTAGTGTCACCGTTTCGAGGAAGGGCCGCAGGTAGGTGAACAGCGCAAACTGCCCCATGAAGAAGGATCCGCAAGCCACCATGCCGAACGCCACCGAACGAGTCCCGAGCAGCTTGAAAACACTGAGTGCAGGACTCTTTCGCATCGAGGGCCTCATGCTAGGCAGACTTAACCACTGCCAGACCAGTGCGACGACTGCTACCGGAACCAGGCAGAGGAACGCCCCCCGCCAACCGATTACCGAGCCCAGGTAGCTGCCCAGCGGCGCCGCGATCACCGTGGCCAGGGCATTGCCACCGTTGAAGATAGCCAGCGCCTTGGGCACCTGATCATCGGGCACCAGGCGCATGGCCGTGGCCGCCGACATTGACCAGAAACCGCCGATAACCACGCCTAACAACGCTCGCCCTACCATGTAGAGGGTGAAGCTCGGCGCAAGCGCCACAACAGCACCGGAGATCGCCATCAGGACGGTCAGGATAAGCAGGAGTGTCTTGCGATCCATGCTCCCGACCAGCCTGGTTATCGACAGGCTGGTCAACACGGCGAACGCCCCAGATATGGCGATACCCTGTCCTGCAATGCCTTCGCTGACCTGAAGGTCCGTTGCCAGGGGCGTGAGCAGACTGACGGGCATGAACTCCGAGGCGATCAGGGCAAAGACGCAGAGCGTCATCGCGAAGACCCCACCCCAATGACAGGGGCGGGGCAGTGGCTGGTCAGTTGCTATGGCGCTTGGCTGGGCGGCAAGTTGGGTCGTCATGATGTCTGCCTGCGGATCACTTCAGGCTGTTCTTGAAGAACTGGGTAAGTTTGTCGAAAGGAATCAGATTCACCCGGTCATACAGGTCGACGTGCCCGGCGTTAGGGACGATGAATAGCTCCTTGGGTTCACCCGCCAAGCGGAACGCCTCTTCACTGAACTCACGCGAGTGTGCGTTCTCGCCAGCGATAAAGAGCATCGGGCGTGGGGAGATGGTCTCGATGTCCGAAAATGGATAGAAGTTCATGAACTTGATATTGCTGGTCAGCGTCGGGTGGGTGGTCAGCTCCGGGCTAGAGCCCGCCGGAGTGAACTCGCCTCGCGCGGTGCGATAGAAATCGAAGAACTCACGCTGAATCGGGTGGGTGTCATCTGTCAGCTCATGCACCGTGCCGCTGGTGTATTGCGTCTTTCCGCCCGTGAACTCCACGTAGCGCTGCTCGGCTGCGGCGGCAATTGCCTGCTTGCGCTGCTCCAGGGTTTGCGAATGTTTGAGACCGTTGCGGTTGGCGGCCCCCATGTCATACATGCTGACCGTTGCAATCGCCTTCATACGCGGGTCGATCTTGGCTGCACTGATTACGAAGCTGCCGCTGCCACAGATACCCAGCACACCGATGCGCTGGCGATCCACAAACGCCTGGGTGCCTAAATAGTCGACAGCCGCACTGAAATCTTCCGCGTACATATCGGGGAGAACGGCGTTGCGCGGGGAGCCCTCGCTCTCACCCCAGAACGTCAAGTCCAATGCCAGGGTCACGAAGCCTTGCTCCGCCAGTTTCTGGGCATACAGGTTGGAACTCTGCTCCTTAACCGCGCCCATGGGATGGCCAACGATGATTGCCGGGCTGCGTGCAGATTTATCTGCACGCTTGGGGATGAACAGATTACCCACCACCTTCATCTGGTACTGGTTGTTGAAGCTGACCTTTTCCATGGTCACCTTGTCGCTCTTGAAGAAATTGTCAGCACCGTTGGACATATCGGCTCCTAGAGCTGTGATCGAGCTGAGTAGAAGGCCTAGCGCTACAAAAAGTCTGTTCATGGGGATGGTCCTCTTCATGGGTTGAAGATCAATCGCGGAGTTGGCTCTGGCGCTTGTTTGGCCCCACTCGCGGGAGAGACGCAAATGGGTGGAAGGCATTGTCGTGAAAAAATTAGGCTCTGATTAGCTAATGAATGCTTAAAGCCGCTATAACCTCTGCTACTCAATAAGAGGATGGGCGCATGCCTCGACATAACTTCAACGATCTACAGGCCTTTGTGACAGTGGCTCGCGAAGGCAGCTTTACGCGCGCAGCAGCTCACTTAGGGGTTACCCAGTCGGCAGTCAGTCAGGTGGTGTCCGGACTGGAGGCAAGGCTGCAGATCCGCCTGCTCACACGTACCACCCGCAGCGTTTCACTGACGGTGGCTGGTGAAAGGCTGATGGAGGCCATCGGCCATCGTTTCGACGAGATCGAAGCCGAGCTGGATGCCCTGACCGAGCTGCGCGACAAGCCGGCAGGCACGGTGCGTATCACCTGTGGCGACAACATCATCAAGACGACCTTGCTGCCCAAGCTGATCCCCGTCCTGGCGGCCTATCCGGATATCAAGCTCGAATTCAATATCAACTATGGCTTCTGTGACATCGTGGCTGAGCGTTTCGATGCTGGCGTGCGCTTCGGCGCCACGGTGGCGCAGGACATGATTGCGCTGCCTATCGGCGGCGACCTGCGCATGGCAGCAGTGGCTGCACCCAGCTACTTTGCCGAGCACCCCATGCCCAGGCATCCGCACGATCTAGCGGCGCATCGGTGCATCGATATCCGCTTTCCTACCTACGGCGGGGTGGATGCCTGGGAGTTTGAGCGCAAAGGCAAAAAACTGAAGGTCAGGGTCGAAGGGCAGTTGGTATTCAACACGACGACCCATATCGCGGACGCCGCGGTCGGTGGTTTGGGAATTGCCTATCTACCCGAAGATGAGTTCGCTCCGCACCTTGAAGAGGGCCGGCTGATTCGTGTGCTGGAGGACTGGTGCGAGCCATTTTCCGGCTATCACCTCTACTATCCCAGTCGTAGACAACCCTCACTGGCCTTCGCTCTGGTGCTCGAAGCATTGCGAGTGACGAAGTAGAGCAACAGCGCCGGATCGCCCCGGAAATTGGTTACCTCCGCTCCCGCTTCTGGCCCTGAGCGACGGCCATGCTTCGACCGTCGCTATGAATTGCATGGTTAACCCTCGGCCTGTTCCGCCATTAATGCGATCACATTCTTTTCAATGGGTTTTTTCTTCGGCACCACACCGCGAGAGCATGCCCGAGCTGGTGCAGCAAATCATGTTGGTTGCGCCGACCCCTCACTTCGTCGATCTGGCCCAGGCGATTCTCTATCGCGGCGCTGGGTTTGCGACCGTAAGGCCGCATTTCCTGGGGATCATTGGCATCGGCGCGCTGTTTTTTACCGGCACGCTGCTGCGCTTTCGCAAGACGCTGGCACAGATGTCTTGAGGGTGGCGCAGCGAGTGCTTACGCCACCACGGGGTTTGCGAGTAGTTGGCGACAGATAGAAATTAGCCCGCCGCGCTTAAACAAATACCTGCCGAGCCATCCCGCGCGGGATGCGGTTTCTACCCGGCAGTTGCTCCAGGCGTTGCTGCCACTCGGCTCGGGGTTTCAGGGTAGCGGTTGGCTTTACCATTTCAGCCGCTGCGGCAGCAGCCTTCGCCGCTTTTGCGGCGGCTCTGAGTTCAGCAAGACTTGGGGTTTTACGGACAGGTTCGGCAGTGCCTTTTTCAACGCTGCGCAGGCACAGCTTGCATGAAACCTGAGTGACATCCTGGGTGCTGCTCAGGTTCGAGCCGGTGCGTCCACATGCGACATTTTCCGCGGACGCGGTGTAGTGAATAGCCAACGTGTTGTCTCCTGCATTTTTGGGGCGCGGGATTCTACACGCTTCGCTTCGCACGCCAACTTCTTATCGTTGTGTTGCGGCAGAGTTGTGGGGAACGGTCGAACAGTGGTGCCATTTTCAAGCCTGTGTAGTTGCGCGTGACAACCCCCTTTGTCTGGGTTTTCCGCAGGACCGCGACAGTTGCTGGGCGGGTTGCTAGCTAACTGCACGATAGGCAGCTGTCGGCCAAAAGCGCTCATCTGGTGTCTACACAATTTGTGGCCATTCAGTCCGCCTAGGGGAACCATCACCTGTGGATTTTCCTTGCTCCACCCCAAGCGCGTACGTTGCACCATTCAACGGCATCGAGCGGTTTGCAGTTCGATCTTTCGCTGAAGAAAAGTGACTTAGGGCTGTATTGATATCCCCCTGATATTGAAAAAGCCCTCGTTAATATCAATTTGCCTTTGCGCGATAGCGCACCGACGTGGCGTCTATCCGATGCAATTGTCTCGTCTCCAGCTCGCTGCAATCTCGCGCGACGTTGGGTTCAATCGAGATCGCCATGAACACAGCAAGCGAACAGAACGCGACATACGGCACTTTGAGAACGGCTGTCGACACGCAGCAGCTTTCAGCCAGTGCTGTTTCATGGGGCGCGATATTTGCTGGTGCAGCGGCTGCAGCTGCGTTGTCGCTGATCCTGCTGATTCTGGGTACCGGCTTGGGCCTGTCTTCGATATCGCCATGGGCTCATGACGGGGTCAGTGCCACGACGTTCGGTATGACCACGATTATCTGGATTACCCTGACCCAACTGCTGGCCGCCGGCATGGGGGGCTACCTGGCGGGTCGTCTGCGCACCAAATGGATTGAGCTGCACACCGACGAGGTGTTCTTTCGCGATACCGCCCATGGCTTCCTGGCCTGGGCTATAGCCTCGCTGGCAACCGCTACCTTGCTCACCTCGGTGATTGGCGCCATCGTCAACGGTGGCGTGCAAGCCGGTGCCTCGGTGGCCGGTGGTGTTGCCACGACCGCCATCGTGGCGACTGCCGGCAGTGTATCGGCAGGCTCGCAAATGGCCACTGACGAGACTAACAGTGGCTCGGTGGGCTACTTCCTCGACACCCTGTTTCGTCGCGAAGTTAACGCTATGTCCGGTCCAATGGGCAGTGAGCAAGGCGCATTGACCTCGCAGCAAGAAACGGCGGTCGCCATGGGCGAAGTCACGCGCATCTTTATGAATTCGCTGCGCACCGGCGCGATGCCGGCAGAGGATGTCAGCTATGTCGGCCAGGTTGTCGCCCAGCGCACCGGCCTGACTCAGCCCGAAGCCGAGCAGCGGGTCAGCGATACCTTTACCCGCTTGCAAACAGCCCTCAACGAAGCAGAAGCCCGCGCCCGCGAGGCCGCCGATAGCGCCCGCAAAGCATCGGCTTATGCCGCGATCTGGTTGTTTATCTCGCTGCTGATCGGTGCCTTCGTTGCCAGCTTCGCCGCGCCTTATGGCGGCCGTCAGCGCGACGCTTGATCAGCCCTTTTACTCAATGACCGGAGACTGCCATGCGCTCACTACTGCTGTTATTTCTCGGGATTCCGATCCTCATCATCATCCTGTTGGCCATCTTTGTGTTCTAGGACACCTGCGGCCTGACCGCTTCTCGTGAGGCAGTCTGCTCAGTATTTGCCAGCTACATCGTGCAGCGAGCACTCCACCTAGTTGCTCAACGTCCAGGTTCGCGCCTATCCCAATACAGGAGTCGTCCGTGAATACTCAGAGCCAACCCGGCGCGCAGCTGCGCAGCATGATGGAACGTATGTCGGTTGCCACGCTCAGCACTGTGGACGAGCAGGGCGTTTTGCTCAGCAGCCGCATGTCGCGCTGGGAAATGGACGACTGCGGCGCCTTGTGGTTTTCCACTGATCCACTCAGCCTTCCTGCAGCGCATATGCTGAGCCTCAATCTGACATTTGCCGATGCAGCGGGCAGCCAGCGCGTGTCTTTGTCCGGCCGAGGGGAGCTGTACGCGGAAGATTTATGTTCCGAATACCTACTGGGCTCGATCTGGCTGGGGCAGCTCAATTCGCCACGTTTCAATGTGCCAACAGCCCTGGATAACCCGGCACTGCTCAAGTTCACCCCGCAATCGGCAGTTTACTGGCAGGCTCCGCAGAGCCTGATGGCCCGCTTGTTGGCGATGCTGACATCGGTATTTGGCGCAAAAGTGCCTTCGGTAAACCACGAATGCTCTGCGTCGAGCTACCTCCTGCCTGGAAGCTTGATGCCCCGGAGTCAGCGGCATGATGTTCTTTGAGCAGGGCCTTTATCTGCGTATCGAGGAACTACCCGACGGCCCCAAGCCCTTGCCGTTGGACAGTGGTTTCTCAACAGACAATGCCTACCGGGCGATGGGGCTCTACAACCCCTCGGAAACCAGCGATGCGTATTTTGTGCTTTCCAATGACCGCAACGAAATCTGGTTTATCTGCAACCGGCATTTGCGTACCCATGTATTGCAACCGCAAGAAACCCGCTTTCGCCTGAGCATCAAAGAGCGCGTGGTGAAAGGCGTCAGCAATTGACCCGCCGCCGCATGCCCCTGGCTTTTCTGTAGTCGCTTGATGTGCGCGATCAGCCTTGTCGCCGATTGCCCTAAGCCTGCTCCCCCAGACCACCGCACATACCGCGTGGAGCCCGTGACCCTGCTGTTTGAGGCGAGCGTTCGCCACGCTCAATTCTTCAGGAGCGTTCCCATGAGCAAGCGCACTAACGACGACCCCGCTACCGAGAGCCTGACCGGCCTCGCACCATCCCCAGCCGATGCCAATCGCTCCGAGCAGGCGGCCGCCGTAATTGCCGAGTTGCCGGGTGAATCGCTGACCACCAACCAAGGGTTGCTGATCAGTGACAACCAGAACTCGCTACGCGCCGGTGTGCGCGGCCCGACGCTGCTGGAAGATCACATTCTGCGCGAAAAGATCATGCACTTTGACCATGAACGTATCCCCGAGCGCGTGGTGCATGCGCGCGGTGCCGGCGCCCATGGCGTGTTTGAGGTGTATGAGTCGATGAGCGGTCTGACCAAAGCCGGGTTTCTGCAGGACCCCAGCCTGAAAACCCCGGTGTTTGTGCGCTTCTCCACTGTCGCGGGCTCGCGGGGCTCTATGGATACGGCGCGTGACGTGCGCGGCTTCTCGGTGAGGTTCTACACCGAGGAGGGTAATTTCGACCTGGTCGGCAACAACATGCCGGTGTTCTTTATTCAGGATGCGATCAAGTTTCCCGACCTCATTCATGCCGTCAAACCTGAGCCGCACAACGAGATACCCCAGGCCTCATCTGCCCACGATACCTTTTGGGACTTTATCTCCATGGTGCCGGAATCCAGCCACACGGTGATGTGGCTGATGTCGGACCGCGCCATTCCGCGCAGCTTCGCGATGATGGAAGGCTTCGGCGTACACACTTTCCGGTTTATCGACGCCGCCGGCAGCGCCAGTTTCGTCAAATTCCACTGGAAGCCTGTGCTCGGCGTGCACTCGCTGGTGTGGGATGAGGCGGTCAAACTGGCGGGTAAAGACGCCGACTTTCACCGCCGCGACCTGTGGGAATCCATTGACGAGGGGCGTTATCCCGAGTGGCTGCTGGGCGTGCAGATCGTCGCCGAAGAGGACGAGCATATGTTCGATTTCGACCTGCTCGATGCCACCAAGCTGATCCCCGAATCCCTGGTGCCGGTGCAGCTGATCGGAAAGCTGATCCTCAATCGCAACCCCGACAACTACTTCGCGGAAACCGAGCAGGTGGCCTTTCACCCAGGCCATCTGGTGCCCGGTATCGACTTCAGCAACGATCCGCTGCTGCAGGGTCGGCTGTTTTCCTATTCGGATACCCAGTTGTCGCGCCTTGGTAGCCCGAACTTTCATGAGCTGCCGATCAATCGGCCCATCGCGGCAGTGGCCAACAACCAGCGCGACGGCCATATGCGTCAGGCGATCGTACGCGGGCGCGTCAGTTACGAGCCCAATACGCTGGGCGGCGGTTGCCCGATGCAGCGGCCGTGGGAGCAGGGCGGTTTCGTCAGCCATGCCGAGCCCATGCAAGGTGAAAAAGTCCGTGCGCGCAGCCCCAGCTTTGCCGATCACTTCTCCCAGCCCGGGTTGTTCTGGCGCAGCCAGGCAGGCTGGGAGCAGGCGCATATCGTCGATGCCTTCTGTTTCGAATTGGGTAAGGTCACGGTGCCTGCCATTCGTGAACGCATGCTGGCCAACCTGACTCAGGTCGACGCTGCGCTTGCTCAGCGGGTCGCCGATGGCCTGGGCATGCCCGTACCACCGCCGCCGGCTGGCGCAGAAAATCTGCCGCACACTGATAAACCCGCTATGGACGCCGCGCTAAGCATGGTCACGACCCGCAAAGGCTCCCTCATCGGGCGTAAGGTAGCGGTACTGGTGGCCAACGATGTTGATGGCACGCCCCTCGAAAGTCTGCGCGTCGCTCTTACAGCAGCTGGCGCCACGCTGAAAGTGATTGCGCCGCAGCTGGGCGAGATCCGCAGCAGCACGGGGAAACCCCTGAAGGTGGATCACAGCCTGCCAACCGTTGGCTCCGTGCAGTTCGATGCCGTCTATGTGCCGGGGGGGCGCCAAGAGTGTTGATGCGCTATGCAACAATGCCCACGCCCTGCTGTTCGTCAAAGAGGCCTATAAACACGGCAAACCCATTGCCGCCACCGACGACGGCGCCATGTTGATCGACAAGGCCGCATGCTCCAACGGTAATCAGGGAGCCGCCTTCCAAGGGCCTGGGGTGATTACGGCATCTGGGAAGATGGTCAATGGCGATTTTGTCGAAAGCTTTCTCGCGGCTATTGCCAAGCATCGAGTGACAGAGCGTCCGGATATGGCGGTAATCGTGGCCTGATCAGTCCTGTGGCGGGATCAACCGGTCGCGCATTGCGACCGGTTGATGAGGTTTCAGCCGCGTTTGTTCAGTGCACGAGCCAGCAGGAAAGCCAGCGCCGCACCGGCGCCTACGGCTTTCCAGGGCTGCTTGTGGACATAACTGTTGGTCGCCGCGGCAGTATTCCGGGCACGCTGCATGATGTTGCTCGCGCCAGTCTCCGTGGCGGCTTTGGCCGTGGCGATGCGCGCACTCAGCTTGAACTTGGCCTGGGCCAACTCGTCACCCGTCAGCGAAGTGGCATCTTTGACCAGGTTCTCGATGTCGGCGATAAACATATGGAACTGCTGCGCAATATCTGCTTCTGGCGGGCTTGTCTCGCCGCGTGCAGCGGGCCCCGCGACGACAGGACCAACGCCGCCGCCGAGGCTGTTAACCCCGGAATTTCCTTTATGAGTTGGATTGTCCATGGTGACTCCTGTTACCGATCCAGCTGTCGCAAGGCGACGAGTGCGCAGTGGCTCGCAGGCGAGTCCGACTGACGCTGTGAACCCCTAAGCTGGACTCAATGCGCGGTGGCGTCTGTGCGCCAGCAAACGGAGTGCAGTAATCCTATAAATTGGCGTTCCACCTAACTTTTAAAAAGTTGATAACCGCATCTGGCCGCATTGCGACGGCCTGGCATCGACTGTTGCTGTGCATGTTCAAATTTCTGTCTGCTCCGCCGCTCCAGGGCATCATCGACCTCGATCCCAGGTAATGAACGGTGTTTTCCAGCTTCGTATGGCCAAGCAGTTGAACTGCCTGCAGGTTTTTCCTCCTGCGATAAATCAATGTGAGTCGTTCCTGGTTTCGAGGACGCCTTTGAACCTCAATAACGGAGAAGCGCCGAGAAAGCGCGGTTAGAGCCGTGCTGACAGGTGCAAAGTTATTGGGCATTGGGGGCTGTTTGTTTGACGGCGAGCGCAAGGGCGGCGGTCGTAATTCGGTGGTGTGCCGGGTAAAGGCAGCGTTGGGTGCAATGCCGGGCTGTTTATCGGCCTGGAGATGGTTTTCGTTTGTGCGTATGACGTGGGCAATGTCTGCCGGAAACTCGGCATTTTGTGTGGATAGTTTGGGGCATCGGCACTTCATCGTTATGCTCTGCGCCACAAACAAGCCAGTGGGTGAGTGATGTTTCAGTCTGTGCGCGTAGTAAAGCTTCTGCCAGTAGCCCTGTTATTTCTGCTCGCTGCCTGCGCTGGCGGGCCGCAGCTGCAGCCTGAGACCAAGCGCTTGCCCGAGCGGGTCGAGTTGGCCGATGTGCCGTTTTTTCAACTCAGTGATGCGCAGGGCGGGCCTTCGGCGTTGGCGGCGTTACTCAATCATCATGGTGTGATCAGTAGCCCCGGCCTGGTAGATGAGCGCATTCAGCAATTGGCCAAGGGACAAAGCGCGCAAGTCGGCCTTGAAGCGGCGGCTCGCTCTTATGATCTGCTGGTCTACCCCTTGCCGGGTAACCTGGATGCGCTGATGCAGCAAGTGTCGTCAGGGCATCCAGTGCTGGTGATGCAGGATCGTTTATTTGGCGGGCCGGGCGCGCAGTTTGCGCTGCTGGTTGGCTATGACCAGCGTGAGCGCACACTGGTGCTGCGCTCTGGCAACACCCGGCGTTGGTACACCAGCTTTGCCAGCTTCGACGATGCGTGGGGTGAGGCGGGGCGCTGGGCTGTATTGGTCATGCCTACCGATCAGTTGCCTGCGCAACCACACAAACAGACGTGGGTGGCGGCTGCGCAGGAATTGCAAAAGCAAGGTCGTGCGACTGCAGCGCAGCGGGCGTTGCGCACGGCGCGTCAGGTTTGGCCGGATGCGCAGCTGTAAAATCGTCGAAAAATAGAATGCAAAACGGCACCTCTTAAGGTGCCGTTTCTGTTTGCGGGTCGTGCTTTAGACGCCCAGCTTGTCACGCAGGGTGTAGTACCAGGCACCCAGAGCGCTGAATGGCACTTGGAACAGGCGGCCGCCGGGGAAGGGGTAATGCGGCAGATCGGCGAAGGCGTCGAAGCGTTCTGCTTGGCCGCGCATGGCTTCAGCCAGCACTTTGCCGGCTAAGTGGGTGTAGGTCACGCCGTGGCCGCTGCAGCCCTGCGAGTAGTAGATGTTGTCGCCCAGGCGGCCGACCTGCGGCAGGCGCGACAAGGTCAGCAGGAAGTTGCCGGTCCAGGCGTAGTCGATCTTCACATCCTTCAGCTGTGGGAAGGCTTTAAGCATTTTCGGGCGAATAATCGCCTCGATGTTCGCCGGATCGCGTGCGCCGTAGACCACGCCGCCGCCGAAGATCAGGCGCTTGTCGCTGGTCAGGCGGTAGTAGTCGAGCAGGTAGTTGCAATCTTCGACGCAGTAATCCTGCGGTAGCAAGCTTTTCGCCAGCTCAGCGGACAGGGGTTCGGTGGTGATCACCTGGGTGCCGCACGGCATCGACTTGGCCGACAGCTCCGGAATCAGGTTGCCCAGATAGGCGTTACCGGCGACGACCACGAATTTGGCTTTGATCCGGCCGTTGGGCGTGTGCACAACAGGGTTGGCTCCGCGGTCAATGCGGATAGCGGGGGATTGTTCATAGATCACGCCGCCCAGCGACTCAACGGCAGCCGCTTCGCCCAGGGCCAGATTGAGCGGGTGTATGTGGCCGCCACTCATGTCGAGCATGCCGCCGACATAGGCGTCGCTGTCCACCACTTCACGAATGCGCTTGGCGTCCATCAGTTCCAACTGAGTATGGCCGTAGCGTTCCCAAAGCTTTTTCTGCGATTCGAGGTGTTTCATGTGCTTTGGGGTGTTAGCAGCGAAGACGCCACCGTCCTTGAGGTCGCACTGGATGTTGTACTTGGCGATGCGTTCGCGAATGATGCGGCCGCCTTCGAACGCCATATCGCCCAGCAGTTTCGCCTGCTTGGGGCCGACACTGCGTTCGATCACGTCGATATCGCGGCTGTAGCTGTTAACGATCTGTCCGCCATTACGACCCGATGCGCCAAAACCAACTTTGGCCGCCTCGACGATGCTGACCTTGAAGCCACTCTCAAGCAGGGCGATGGCGGTGGATAGACCGGTGTAGCCCGCGCCGACGATGCACACGTCAGTCTCGACTTCACCATTCAATTCTGGGCGCTCCGGTACCGGATTGGCGGAGGCCGCGTAATAGGATTGTGGATAAGCTGTGTGCGCCATTTTGCCACCTCTGTTCTTTATTTTTTACGAATGGGCAGATGCTACCTGAGTTGAAAATGCCCGGCTAGTGGCCTGTGCGAAATATTAAACGCGCTGTAGAACAGTAAAAAATTCAGTTATTCAGACAGTTAGCGTAAAAAATAGGTTGACAGTTTTTTGCGCGGCCGTAGAATGCGCACCCATCGTAGGCACGTAGCTCAGTTGGTTAGAGCACCACCTTGACATGGTGGGGGTCGTTGGTTCGAGTCCAATCGTGCCTACCAAATTTGGTAGAATAAGGGTCGCTTAGGCGGCCCTTTTTTATTGGGTTCTTGCCAGCAAGCCCGGCTTTCTGCAAGCATCCGTGCGGTTAATCGTTGTTTCAAACCTCCAGTGACCCCGGTTCGGTTTTGGTTGGCTGAAAAGCTCCTGCCATTGTAAGGCAGGTTTACCGCCGCATCGCTTACTGGCTCATCCCAACCCATGTGGCCTTTGGTAGAGGTCACCACTAGGAGAGGAGGCGCCATGCCCATCATTACTCTTCCCGACGGCAGTCAGCGTTCGTTCGATCACCCGGTATCCGTACTCGAGGTGGCGCAATCTATTGGTGCTGGCCTGGCTAAGGCCACGGTAGCTGGCAAGGTCAATGGCAAGTTGGTTGATGCCTGTGATCTGATTGATAGCGACGCAACTCTGCAAATCATTACGCCAAAAGATCAGGAAGGCCTGGAAATCATTCGCCACTCCTGTGCGCATTTGATTGGTCATGCGGTCAAGCAGCTGTTTCCTGCTGCCAAGATGGTGATCGGTCCGGTCATTGACGAAGGTTTCTACTACGACATCGCCTCTGAGCGTCCTTTTACTCTAGATGATGTGGCAGCAATCGAGCAGCGCATGCAGCAGCTGATCGAGAAGGACTACGACGTCATTAAGAAAGTGACGCCACGTGCTGAAGTTATTGATGTCTTCACCGCTCGTGGTGAAGAGTACAAGCTGCGTCTGGTTGAAGACATGCCGGATGAACAGGCTATGGGTCTGTACTACCACGAAGAATACGTCGACATGTGCCGCGGTCCGCACGTGCCGAATACGCGCTTCCTCAAAGCGTTCAAGCTGACCAAATTGTCCGGTGCCTACTGGCGCGGCGATGCCAAGAACGAGCAGTTACAGCGCGTGTATGGCACTGCTTGGGCTGATAAGAAGCAGTTGGCGGCTTATATCCAGCGTATCGAAGAGGCCGAGAAGCGCGACCATCGCAAGATCGGTAAGCGCCTCGATCTGTTCCATACCCAGGAAGAAGCGCCGGGTATGGTGTTCTGGCACCCCAATGGCTGGACCATCTATCAGGTGCTTGAGCAGTACATGCGTGGCGTTCAGCGCGACAACGGTTACCAGGAAGTGCGTACGCCGCAGGTGGTTGATCGTGTGCTGTGGGAGAAATCCGGGCACTGGGGCAATTACGCTGACAACATGTTCACCACTCAGTCGGAAAGTCGCGATTACGCAATTAAGCCGATGAACTGCCCGTGTCACGTACAGATATTCAATCAGGGGCTCAAGAGCTACCGTGAGCTGCCGCTGCGTCTGGCTGAGTTTGGCTCCTGTCACCGTAATGAAGCCTCTGGCGCCCTGCATGGCATCATGCGCGTGCGTGGCTTCACGCAGGATGACGCGCATATCTTCTGTACAGAAGAGCAGGTCAAGAAAGAGGCGGCGGATTTCATCAAGCTGACCTTGCAGGTTTACGCTGACTTCGGTTTCAGCGACGTCAAGATGAAGCTCTCCACTCGCCCAGCCAAGCGTGTGGGTGATGATGCGTTCTGGGATCGCGCCGAAGAGGCGCTGGCCAATGCGCTGAATGAAGCCGGCCTGCCTTGGGAGTACCTGCCGGGCGAGGGTGCCTTCTACGGTCCGAAGATCGAGTTCACACTGCTTGATTGCCTGGGTCGCGCCTGGCAGTGCGGTACGCTGCAGTACGATCCGAACATGCCGCAGCGCCTGGAAGCGAGCTACGTTTCCGAAGACAACAGCCGTAAAGTGCCGGTTATGTTGCACCGGGCGATTCTCGGTTCGTTCGAGCGATTCATCGGGATTTTGATCGAGCACTACGAAGGGGCGTTCCCGGCGTGGTTGGCGCCGACTCAGGCCGTGGTGATGAATATCACGGATAAACAGGCCGATTTTGCCCTCGAAGTAGAAAAAACGCTCAATCAAAGCGGATTTCGTGCCAAGTCTGACTTGAGGAACGAGAAGATAGGCTTTAAAATCCGCGAGCATACTTTGCTCAAGGTTCCTTATCTCTTGGTTATCGGAGATCGGGAGGTTGAGACGAAAACTGTCGCCGTGCGTACCCGTGAAGGTGCTGATCTGGGCTCAATGCCCGTCACTCAATTCGCTGAATTTCTTGCGCAGGCGGTTTCCCGGCGTGGTCGCCAAGATTTGGAGTAATCATTATTAAGCGTGAAATGAGACAAGATAAACGAGCTGCACCGAAGGCCCCGATCAACGAGAATATCTCGGCACGCGAGGTTCGGTTAATTGGCGCTGAAGGTGAGCAGCTTGGGATTGTGTCAATTGAAGACGCGCTTCTTAAGGCCGAAGAGGCCAAGCTGGATCTGGTAGAGATTTCTGCCGATGCAGTGCCACCTGTTTGCAAGCTGATGGACTACGGCAAATCGATCTTCGAAAAGAAGAAGCAGATTGCTGCTGCAAAGAAAAACCAGAAGCAGATTCAGGTTAAAGAAATCAAGTTTCGTCCAGGGACGGAGGAAGGGGATTACCAGGTAAAACTACGCAACCTGGTACGTTTCCTTAGTGATGGGGACAGGGCCAAGGTATCGCTTCGATTCCGCGGTCGTGAGATGGCGCATCAGGAGCTGGGCATGGAGTTGTTGAAGCGGGTTGAAGGTGACCTTGCTGAATACGGCACCGTTGAACAGCATCCAAAGATGGAAGGACGCCAGCTGATAATGGTCATCGCCCCCAAAAAGAAGAAATAACCACCAGGGCACGGCAGGCCTTGCGGTTATGTTTATCAACTGAATGCGGAGTATCCGAACATGCCAAAGATGAAAACTAAGAGTGGTGCAGCCAAGCGTTTTCTCAAAACCGCTAACGGCTTCAAGCACAAGCACGCTTTCAAGAGCCACATCCTGACCAAGATGTCCACTAAGCGTAAGCGTCAACTGCGCGGTAGCACCATGGTGCATCCGTCTGACGTAGCAAAAGTGGCGCGCATGCTGCGCGTTCGTTAATCGGTCAAGATAGAGGAAATTACTCATGGCTCGTGTTAAGCGCGGCGTTATCGCTCGCAAGCGTCACAAAAAAATTCTGAAACTCGCTAAAGGCTACTACGGCGCACGCTCACGCGTATTCCGCGTTGCCAAGCAAGCGGTGATCAAGGCAGGCCAGTACGCCTACCGTGACCGTCGCCAGAAAAAACGTCAGTTCCGCGCTCTGTGGATCGCTCGTATCAACGCTGGTGCTCGTGTTAACGGCCTGTCCTACAGCCGTTTCATTGCTGGTCTGAAAAAAGCGTCCATCGAGATCGACCGTAAGGTTCTGGCTGATCTGGCAGTGAACGAAAAAGCGGCGTTTGCTGCGATTGTCGAGAAAGCGAAAGCCGTACTGGCTTAAGTCCCCGACAATCACCGGGCTCGCCCGGTGCTAAACGTCACCAATAGGGGAAGAGCCTTTAAGCTCTTCCCCTATTTCGTATCTGGAGTCTGTAAATGGAAAATCTGGATGTGCTGGTCTCGCAAGCGCTTGAGGCCGTTAGCCACACCGACGATGTGAATGCCCTGGAGCAATTGCGGGTTCACTATCTGGGCAAGAAAGGCGAATTGACTCAGGTGATGAAGACCCTGGGCAATCTGTCGGCAGAAGAACGTCCACAAGCTGGTGCGTTGATCAATGCCGCCAAGGATCAGGTTCAGGATGCGCTGAACAGCCGTAAGGCAACTCTGGAACAGGCCGCGCTGAGCGCCAAGCTCGCCGCCGAAAAAATCGACGTGACTCTTCCGGGTCGTGGTCAGACCTCTGGTGGTCTGCATCCAGTCACCCGGACGCTGGAACGCGTTGAGCAGTTTTTCACCCGTATTGGCTACGGCATTGCCGAAGGCCCGGAAGTGGAAAACGACTATCACAACTTTGAAGCGCTCAATATTCCAGGCCATCACCCGGCTCGGGCGATGCATGACACCTTTTATTTCAACGCGAATATGTTGTTGCGCACCCACACCTCTCCGGTCCAGGTGCGCACCATGGAATCGCAGCAGCCGCCGATCCGCATCGTTTGCCCCGGCCGTGTTTATCGCTGCGATTCCGATATCACCCACTCGCCGATGTTCCATCAGGTAGAAGGCCTGCTGGTCGATGAGGGTGTGAGCTTTGCTGACCTCAAGGGCACCATCGAAGAGTTCCTTCGAGTGTTCTTCGAGAAGCCGCTGGGTGTACGTTTCCGTCCCTCGTTCTTCCCGTTCACCGAGCCATCGGCCGAAGTCGATATGCAGTGCGTGATGTGCAGCGGTAAAGGCTGCCGCGTTTGCAAGCAGACCGGTTGGCTGGAAGTCATGGGCTGCGGCATGGTGCACCCGAATGTGCTGCGCATGTCTGGCATTGATCCAGAGAAATATTCCGGCTTCGCCTTCGGCATGGGGGTTGAGCGTCTGGCCATGCTGCGTTACGGCGTTAACGATCTACGGCTGTTCTTTGATAACGACCTGCGGTTCCTGGCGCAATTTCGCTAGCGCCCTCGCATTCCGTAATCGAATTGGTTCAGGAGAACAGACAGTATGAAATTCAGTGAACAATGGCTGCGTAGCTGGGTAAATCCGGATGTTGCGCGCGATGAGTTGGTGGCCCGCCTGTCGATGGTCGGTCTGGAAGTCGATGCGGTAACGCCTGTGGCAGGTCAGTTCAGTGGCGTTGTGGTGGGCGAGATTCTTAGCGCGGAACAGCACCCTGATGCTGACAAGCTGCGTGTCTGCCAAGTCAGTAACGGCCGTGAAACATTCCAAGTCGTTTGCGGTGCGCCAAATGCTCGCGCCGGTATCAAGATTCCCTTCGCCATGATCGGTGCTGAGTTGCCTGGTGATTTCAAGATCAAACAGGCCAAGTTGCGTGGCGTGGAGTCTCAGGGGATGCTCTGTTCGGCTTCCGAGTTGCAGGTCAGTGATGACAACAGTGGGCTCATGGAGCTGGCGGCGGATGCACCTGTTGGTCAGGACATACGCATTTATCTGGGCTTGGACGATGCCAGCATCGAAATCGGGTTGACCCCAAATCGTGGTGATTGTCTGTCGCTGGCTGGCTTGGCTCGTGAAGTGGGCGCGATCTACGGCGCGACTGTGGCACCTGTGTCTGTCGCTCCGGTTGCGGCTTCCCATGACGAAGTACGCTCGGTTGATGTCTTGGTCCCTCAAGCATGCCCGCGCTACTTGGGGCGGGTTGTGCGCAACGTCGACTTGTCCCAGCCTACGCCGCTGTGGATGGTCGAGCGTCTGCGTCGCTCCGACATCCGTAGCATTGATGCTGCCGTTGACATCACCAACTACGTAATGCTTGAGCTCGGCCAGCCTATGCATGCTTTTGATCTTGCTGAGATCAACGGTGGTATCCGCGTGCGTATGGCAGAAGAGGGTGAAAAGCTAGTTCTGCTGGATGGGCAAGAAGTCAGCCTGCGAGCAGACACTCTGGTGATTGCTGACCATAATCGCGCTTTGGCTATTGCCGGTGTGATGGGCGGTGAACATAGCGGTGTAAGCGCTAAAACGCGTGATCTGTTCTTGGAAAGTGCTTTCTTCGACACCATTGCGGTAGCTGGCAAAGCCCGTTCCTATGGACTGCACACTGATTCATCGCATCGGTTCGAGCGCGGTGTTGACTCGCAGCTGGCGCGCCATGCCATGGAGCGTGCAACCGCACTGCTGTTGGATATCGTCGGTGGTGAAGCTGGTCCTGTCATTGAAGTGGCGAGTGCCACCGACTTGCCCAATATTGCGCCAATTACCTTGCGAGCCGAACGCATCAGCCAAATGTTGGGTATGGACATGGAGGGCGCTGAAGTTGAGCGTCTGCTCACAGCGTTGGGGCTCGGTGTGACCGCCCAAGGCGCTGGTGAGTGGCTAGTCGATGTGCCGAGTCATCGCTTCGACATCAGTCTTGAAGTCGATTTGATTGAAGAGTTGGGTCGTTTGTATGGATATAACCGTTTGCCGGTTCGCTATCCGCAGGCGCGTCTGGCTCCGCAAGCTAAAGCCGAGGCTGCTGTCGACCTGCCTGCGCTGCGTCGTTTGTTGGTTGCTCGTGGTTATCAGGAAGCCATTACCTACAGCTTCATTGATCCCAAGTTGTTCGAGCTGTTCAATCCAAGTGTTGCGCCGCTGATGTTGGCGAACCCGATTTCTGCCGATATGGCGGCAATGCGCTCTTCCTTGTGGCCTGGTCTGATCAAGGCACTTGAACACAACTTGAATCGTCAACAGTCGCGTGTGCGCCTGTTCGAAAGTGGCTTGCGTTTTGTTGGACAGCTCGAAGGTTTGAAGCAAGAGCCGATGCTAGCGGGCGTAATTTGTGGCGGTCGTCTGGCTGAGGGTTGGGCGCATGGTCGAGATGATGTCGACTTCTATGATGTGAAAGCTGATGTCGAAGCCTTGCTGGCCAGTGCGGGAGCGGGCGATAGCTTCACCTTCGTGCCAGGTGAACATGCTGCGCTGCACCCAGGGCAAACAGCGTGTATCGAGCGTGAAGGGCGAGTAGTCGGTTTTCTGGGTGCGATGCATCCCGAGCTTTCGAAAGCACTCGGCCTAGATCAAACCGTCTTTATGTTTGAGTTGGTGCTGGCTGAGATCACTCAAGGCGTTATGCCAAAGTTTCAGGAGTTGTCTAAGTTCCCCGAAGTGCGGCGTGACTTGGCTGTGCTGGTTGACCGTGACGTGCCTGCACAGGATTTGCTCGGTGCAATTCGTGAGGCTGCAGGCGAATGGATGACTGACCTCAAGCTATTTGACGTGTATCACGGTAAAGGTATTGATCCTCATAGAAAAAGCCTTGCCGTTGGCTTGACCTGGCAGCATCCATCGCGCACTCTTAATGACGATGAGGTGAGTACCACAATGCAAAATATTCTCACCTCCCTGGAACAAAGGTTCAACGCCACGTTAAGGAAGTAGCGTATGGGGGCTCTGACGAAAGCTGAGATGGCGGAACGTCTGTATGAAGAGCTGGGCCTGAATAAACGGGAAGCCAAGGAGTTGGTGGAGCTGTTCTTTGAGGAGATCCGCCAAGCGCTGGAGCTCAACGAACAGGTCAAGCTCTCGGGGTTCGGTAACTTTGATCTGCGCGATAAGCGTCAGCGCCCCGGTCGCAATCCAAAAACAGGAGAGGAAATTCCGATTACGGCTCGCCGTGTCGTGACCTTCCGTCCAGGCCAAAAACTTAAAGCCAGGGTCGAGGCGTATGCTGGAACCAAGTCATAACGATGAACTGCCCGTCATACCCGGCAAGCGCTACTTCACCATCGGTGAAGTTAGCGAACTCTGTGCTGTAAAACCGCACGTGTTGCGTTACTGGGAGCAGGAGTTTCCACAACTCAACCCGGTTAAGCGGCGTGGTAATCGACGCTATTATCAGCGCCAAGATGTGTTGATGATTCGGCAGATTCGAGCGCTCTTGTACGACCAAGGTTTTACCATCGGCGGAGCGCGTCAGCGTCTTTCGGGTGATGAAGCTAAAGATGACAGCACCCAGTATAAGCAGCTAATCAAGCAAATGATTACCGAGCTTGAAGACGTGTTGTTGGTGCTTAGAAAATAGTCGCCCTATTCAAAAAAGTTTCCACATTTCAGGAGCTTAATGTATAGTGCCCGACGTTTTCTGGTATAAGAAAACTGATTCACGCCTAGTCGGGGCGTAGCGCAGTCCGGTAGCGCACTAGCATGGGGTGCTAGGGGTCGAGTGTTCGAATCACTCCGTCCCGACCATATATTTACAAAAAAGCCTAATCATCTGATGCTGATTAGGCTTTTTTGTGGGCGACTATTTTCCAATGCGTAAGTGAGGCCCCACGTATCCCCTTTCTGAACTGCTTGTCGCTGATATAGCTATCGGGTTGACATTCGTTTTATATGGAGGTGGCTGCGTGATACATCGGCTTAACGATCAGTCAGTGGCGACTTGCTCCACAGGGTGTCCGTCATCTGCGAGTTGAGGTCGATAGCGGCTTATTTATAAGGCGTCTTTGGCGACTAGCAAAGTTCCCGAGGTTGAATGTTCAAAGGCGAGTCTGGTTTGAATCACTGGTGTGATAGCAGTTATTTAAGCCTGAGATATAATGGCTTCTGGTGACCATGGAGTGGGGGGGCGTGTGGTGGGCTCTAATGAGTTAAAAATCTATTGTGCTTTAACCTTAAATAGGTCTTGCCACCGAGTCGTGTAAGCCGGTGATAGCAGCTCCCGGCGCATGCTCCACTCTGTGTGTTTGGTGATTCGTGCCGGCTTCAATGTCCCGCGTCCCCATCGTCCGTTGATGGCGTCCAGTGTTTTCATCAGGTGTTCGGTCCTCGGGGGTTGTTCGGGTGTAAATAGGTCTTTTGTGTATTCGTCACGTCGGCACAGATCTAGCAGCAGTACCTGAGCTTTGGCATAGCTAAACCCATTACGATAAAGCCGGCATATTCCCTCACGCGCTGCTGAAATGATCAGGCGTGTGTCGTCGGTCGGGTAGGGTAGCTGGCAAATCAGACCATTGGCATATTTAGCCTCTGCAGGGTTGAACATACCGGTACGCAGGCTGATGCGAATCTGCCGACACAGTGAGCCTTGTTGACGCAGTTTTTCAGCCGCTCGGGTGGCGTATGCAGTAACGGCTTCCTGGATCGGTTCGATGGTTTTCAGGCGTTTGCCGAACGAGCGACTGCAGCAGATTTCCTGTTTGGCTGGCTCAGTTTCTTCGAGCGCTAAACAGGCAGTACCGCGCAGTTCGCGTGCGGTTTTCTCGATCACCACATTGAAGCGCTTGCGCAGTTCTCGAGCATCATGTCTAGCCAAATCCCAGGCGGTTTTGATGCCCAGTGCGTTTAGATGAGTTTGCATGTGTGCGCCGATTCCCCAGACTTCTCCTACGTGCACGATATTGAGTAGCTTTTCGCGACGGATAGGATCTCGTAAGTCGACGACTCCGCCGGTCTGTTTTTGCCAGCGTTTGGCAGCATGGTTGGCCAGTTTCGCCAGGGTTTTGGTTTCAGCGATACCGATACCGACAGGGATGCCCGTTTTCTGTCTGATTTCGTTTTGGAGTGCTCTGGATAGATGCTCTAGGGACTCCGTGATCCCGGAAAGGTCGGTAAAGGCCTCATCAATGCTGTAAACCTCAACGGCCGGCAGGCGCGCTTCTATGATGCTCATCACTCGCTCGCTCATGTCGCCATAGAGTGCGTAGTTGCTGCTGAAAGTCATAATGCCATGACGGTCGAGTTCGCCACGGATTTCATGGAATAGCGCCCCCATTTTTACGAAAGGTTTAGCGTCTGCAGAGCGAGCAATTACGCAGCCATCGTTGTTGCTTAGTACCACGATAGGTGTGTGCTGTAGGTCAGGCCGGAACACTCGCTCGCAGCTTGCGTAGAAGCTGTTGCAGTCGATTAGTGCGAACACTGGCTCAGGCATGGTGGCGGTGGTTCCTCAGGCTGTGACTCACAACCCCCCAAATCATCAGTTCGTCATCGTCAAGTACGTAGCGAGGTGCGTAATCAGGGTGCTCGGATTGCAGCACATACGACTTATGGTGCCGGCCCAAACGTTTGACGAATACATCACCATTTAGACAGGCCACAACGATGTCGCCCGGCTTTGCTTCCAGTGCGCGACTGACGATCAGGTAATCGCCATCAAAGATTCCTGCGCCATTCATGCTTTCGCCGCTTACCAGCGCGACATAAGTGTGTGGTGTATTGATGTCGAGAAGCTCGTCCAGAGACAGTTTGTGTTCCATGTGATCCAGGGCAGGACTGGGAAAGCCGGCGGGAATGTGCGCCTCAAAAAATGGAAGGTGAGTGCAATTGGTGTGTAGTTCGCTAAGGATCTGAGCGTTGCTCATGGGGGAATCGCCTTTACTGGTTTTATATACAGTATCTGGTGATTTTTAGATTCGACAAGGGGTGTTCGTCGGCGTGCATCTCAGGCTGTTTGAGTGCTATGGCGAAATTTTGTGCATCGCACCTGTGTGCTTGATGATTGGGGGCTTCTGGTCCTGATGCTGATGATCTGGTCAGGCTGTTTGCATGCAGCAATGCTATTGATCGGCTGGTGCCGCTTTCTTCGGGGGGGGGGTACGTCGCTTCTTTTATATATGGATGCGTGCATCCCTATCTGGGCTTAAAGAAGGGGGTTGTCGTTTCTGCAGGCGGCGCGCTAGTGGTTTGTGTGGCTAAAGCCCGTGAGTTCGCGGGTGTTGAAACAAAAGCGCAATAATCGATTGACCTTCGTTTGCCAGTCCCTATAATGCGCACCTCTTCAGGCGTAAGCAGCTTCTTAAACTTCTTATAAAACAAGAAGTTAGATTTAAAAAAAGGGTTGCAAAGCAGCGAAAGCTGCGTAGAATGCGCCTCCTCTTCAGGAGGTAGTGTTTGAGTCTGAAGGGGTTCGGTCGAGATGATCGAAGGCGGTAAAAGAGGCGGTTGACAGCGGTTTGAAACGCTGTAGAATTCGCCTCCCGCTGACGAGAAGCTAGATGTTGATCGAAG
>NZ_PGCM01000003.1:0-398350 GCF_002786345.1 Pseudomonas sp. FEMGT703P
GCCGCCGCCTTTGCCGCGTTCAATGCCTTTCGCGCGCTCTGCGCTCAACGTGAAGGGGCCTGGGGCGTGGCCGGGATCAACGAAGCGTTGGAAGCGCGGATCAAACGCCGCAGCCAGGTGGCCAGCCGCGAGCGCTGGTATGTCGGCCGGCCGATCATGGTGCGGCAGAACGACTACGCCCTCGGCCTGTTTAACGGCGATATCGGTATCTGCTTACACACTGAGTGCGGCCTGCGAGTGTTCTTTGAAGGCGAGGACAGCTACCGCCCCTTCGCCCCGGCGCGCCTGCCCAGCCACGACAGCGCCTTCGCCATGACCGTGCACAAAAGCCAGGGCTCAGAGTTCAGCGAAGTGCTGCTGGTGCTGCCCGAACAACCCAGCCCCCTGCTGACGCGCAGCCTGTTCTACACCGGTATCACCCGGGCCAAACACAAGGTGGAAATCTGGGGTTTGCCGGCGCGTTTAAGCGAAGCCGTGGCCACCCGTGCGGAACGGGCGGCGGGGTTGGCTGAGCGGTTGGCCGCAACGTCTTTAACAGCAAAGCCGCAGCCATTCGCAGCAGACGGCTCCACTCAATTTTCGCTTTTCTAAGGGCCGTATGAAGTATGTTTTTCTGACGATATGGGCCGTGCTTTTTTTGCCGTTGGGGTGTGTCGCCAGCCTTGGTCTGTGGAGAAGCCCCGGTAGCTATCAGAGTTATCTGCTTATTGCCGGCGTGGCCTATGCCGCGGTTTGTAGCTTCAAGTTGATTCAAGAAGGCTACCGTAGCAAAGCTTTATTGGGTTCCAGCAATGTGGGCTTCTGGTTATGCCTGCTGCTGTTGCCATTGTGCTTGCTGCCCTTATACGGTGCCTACGAAACCTGGTTGCAGGGTATTTATGTACCCAGCTCTTCAGGGCGTAAGACATACTTGAGCAGTTTGCTATTGGAGGGTTTGCAAGCTTTGGTCGGTCACTGGGGGCCGATCATCGCGTTGTTGGCATTTGGGCTGGGGATGATGTTTTTTCTGCTGGGCGTGATCCGTCAATACCGCCGCTGACGTTGCGGTAGGCTGCCGTGTAATCCGTCTGAACGCCTACACTGCGAAAGCAATTACTGAGTTTTGCGATCCGCCGCGGTGCTGACCGCTAAGGTTGAGGCGCAATGCGCATTCGAACACTTATCTGTTTGTTCTTAAGCCTGGCACTCTGCACCAGCGTCCTGGCGGCGCCGTTGCGCCTAGTCACCGGCGATGACTACGCGCCCTTTACCGGCAAGGCGCTGCCTGCAGGTGGCATGCTGACGCAGTTGGTGCGTGCGGCGTTGCAGCGCAGCAGCATCGCCAGCAGCCTGGACTGGCAGCCCTGGAAGCGCGGTTACCTGAAGACCCTGCAAGGCGATTACGACGCCACATTCCCGTATGTCCGCACTGCGCAGCGTGAAGAGGTGTTTCTCTACTCGGAGCCGTTGTTTACGGCCGAGCAGTATATTTTCAGTCGGGCAGGTGAGGTGATCGAGCTCGATGATGTCCCCAGTATGCAAGGGTTGCGACTCTGCTACCCGCTGGGTTGGCAGCCGCCACCCATCATTCAGCAGTTGCTGGATGATGGGCAGTTACGCCGGCATTCCCCTACCGGATTGAATGAGTGCGCCCGTTTGCTGTTGATGGACCGCGATGATTTTTTTATCTCGGATCGACGCCTGGGCGAGACCGCGTTGCAATTGAGCGGGGTGCCTTTAGAACGCTTTCGTCGCTCCAACAGCGCCATCAACCGCAGCACCCTGCACCTGATCGTGCCGCGCAGCCACCCGCAGGCGGCGGTGATCATCGCGCAGTTCAATCAGGGCTTGGCGCAGTTGCGCGCCAGTGGCGATTATCAGCGCATGCTTGAGCGCAACCTGCAGCAGAGTGAGGTCGCTGCGCCCTGAGTTGGCGCAGTGGCTTCATGGCCGGCCATCCCTGGCGGCCACCCAGCTATTTCTTAAGTTTGGGGTTAGGAAAGAACTGCACGACCTGCACTTTGGGGTCGGCAATCTTGGGTTTCAGGGCGCTTATATTGACCCGTGTGGGCAGTTCACGCGGCACTGAGTTGCCGCGTTCGTCCAGGGTGTCGGCGTAGCCGCAGCCGATGCACTCGCGGTGCGGCACGCCGTCCACGTTCCACATCTGGATCTTGTCCATTTCGCTGCATGCCGGGCAGACCGCACCGGCGATAAAGCGTTTTGCGCTGATATTCACAGGTGCATCGGTCATGCGGCCTCCTGGCTCAAACCAAGGTGGCGCAGCAGCGCGTCGATTGACGGCTCGCGGCCACGGAAATCCACAAACAGCACCATCGGTGCCTGCGAGCCGCCGCGCGCCAAGATGGCTTCACGGAAGGCTTGTCCAGTGGCGCTGTTGAATACGCCTTCTTCCTCAAATTTGGAGAAGGCATCGGCGCTCAGCACTTCGGCCCATTTGTAGCTGTAGTAACCGGCCGCGTAACCGCCGGCGAAGATGTGCGCAAAGCTATTGGGGAAGCGGTTGTAGGCGGGTGGACGCAGCACCGAGACTTCCTGGCGGATGCCTTCGAGCACGTCCAGCACGCTGCGGCCGTCGCCGTGGGTGGCGTGCAGTTCGAAGTCGAACAGGCTGAACTCGATCTGCCGCACCATCATCAGCCCGGACTGAAAGTTCTTCGCCGCCAGCATCTTGTCCAGCAGGTCCTGCGGCAGCGGTTCGCCGCTTTCATAATGGCCGGAGATCAGCGCCAGGCCCTCGGGCTCCCAGCACCAGTTCTCCATAAACTGGCTCGGTAGTTCGACCGCATCCCATGCCACGCCGTTGATGCCGGATGCTCCGGCGTGTTCAACGCGGGTCAACAGGTGATGCAAACCATGGCCGAATTCGTGGAACAGGGTGGTGACTTCATCGTGGGTCAGCAGCGCCGGCTTGTCGCCGACAGCCGGGGTGAAGTTACACACCAGATTGGCCACTGGGCTGATCAGCGTGCCGTCGGCGGTGCGACGTTTGTCACGCGCGCCGTCCATCCAGGCGCCGCCGCGCTTGTTGGCGCGGGCGTAGAGGTCGAAGAAGAAGCGCCCGACGTGGGCGCCGTTTTCGGTGATTTCAAACAGGCGCACATCTGGGTGCCAGGTGTCGAAGCCACTCAATTCCTTGATCTGGATGCCGTAGAGCTTTTCAACGATAGCGAACAGGCCAGTCAGCACCTTGTCGATGGGGAAGTAGGCACGCAGGATTTCCTGGGAAATGCTGTAGCGCTGCTCGCGCAGTTTCTCGCTGTAGTAGCCGACGTCCCAGCTTTGCAGCTCGCTGCAGCCCTGCTCACTGGCGAAGGCTTGTAGTTCGCGCAGGTCCTGCTCGGCAAATGGCTTGCCGCGAGTGCCCAGATCGCGCAGGAAGTGCAGCACCTGGTCGGTGGTTTCAGCCATTTTGCTGGCCAGGCTCAGCTCTGCGTAGTTGCCGAAACCCAGCAGCTTGGCCAGTTCCTGACGCAAGGCGAGAATCTCCTGCATCACCGGGCCATTGTCGTTCTGCCCGGCATTTGGCCCCTGGTCCGAGGCACGGGTGCAGTAAGCGGCATATAGCTCTTCACGCAGGGCGCGGTCGTTGGCGTAGGTCATCACCGCAAAATAGCTGGGGAATTCCAGGCTGATCAGCCAGCCGTCCAGGCCCTTGGCCTCGGCAGCCTGCTTCATCTGCGCCTTGGCCGAGTCGGTCAGGCCATCCAGCGCCGCCTCGTCGGTGACGTGCTTGGTCCAGGCTTGAGTGGCATCCAGCAATTGGTTGGAGAACTTGCTGGCCAGCTCGGAGAGCTTCATCTGGATCTCGCCGTAGCGCTTCTGCTGCTCGGCCGGCAAGTCGATACCGGACAGGCGGAAATCGCGCAGGGCATGTTCGAGGATGGTCTTCTGCGCCACGTCGAAACCGGCTGCTGCAGGGCTCTCGGCCAGCGCTTGATACGCCTGGAACAGCGGTTGGTTCTGGCCGATTTCGGTCCAGTATTCAGACAGCTTGGGCAGGCAGGCCTCATAAGCTGCGCGCAGTTCAGCGCTGTTGCACACGGCGTTCAGGTGGCTGACCGGGCTCCAGGCGCGGCCCAGGCGCGCGCCCAGTTCGTCCAGGGCCAGCACCAGGCCGTCCCAGCTTGGGTCAGCGGCCTGTTGTTCCAGCAGACGGCTCATGGCGGCGCGGTTGTCGGCCAGAATCTGCTCGACGGCGGGCTCGACATGCTCCGGACGGATGGCGCTGTAGTGGGGCAGATCGAAGGCTTGCAGCAGCGGGTTAGTGGCAGTCACGACAGGTCACCTGTTACGAAATGGGTTTGCAGCTGTGACCCTGGCGGGCGCAAAAGGCTCCCAGGGGCAGGCTTGAGTGGACAGCGGGCGCCATAAAGCAGCGCAGTTGTCCTGAACATGGGTGCCATCTTAATTACAATCAAGGCCAGACGCAGCTTAAGAGGTTTCTATCGTGGCGATTCGTACTTACCAGCAGTTCACCCCGCAGCTTGGCGAGCGGGTATTTGTCGATGCCTCGGCGGTGGTGCTGGGCGATGTGGAGATTGGCACCGACAGCTCGGTGTGGCCGCTGGTGGTGATCCGTGGCGACATGCACAGCATCCGCATCGGTGAGCGCAGCAGTGTGCAGGACGGCAGCGTGTTGCACATCACCCATGCCGGGCCGTTCAACCCGCAGGGTTTTCCGCTGATTATCGGCGACGATGTGACCATCGGCCACAATGTCACCTTGCACGGTTGCAGCCTGGGTAACCGCATTCTGGTCGGCATGGGCAGCATCATCATGGACGGTGCCGTGGTGCAGGATGAGGTGGTGATCGGTGCCGGCTCCCTGGTGCCGCCGGGCAAAGTGTTGGAAAGCGGTTACCTGTATGTCGGCAGCCCGGTGAAACAGGCGCGGCCGCTGACGGACAAGGAGCGCAGCTACTTCGGCTACAGCGCGGCCAACTACGTGCGGCTAAAGGACCAGCATCTGATGGAAGGTTATGCCGGCTGATGAGCGAACCTGTCATGCATTACCAGAACATCCTGTTTGACCTCGATGGCACCCTGACCGATCCGCGTGAGGGGATTACCCGCTCGGTACAGCATGCGCTGGCCAAGTTGGGCATTGAGGAGCCTGACTTTCAGGCGCTGGAGCACTTTATCGGCCCACCGCTGCTGCAGTGTTTTATGCAGACCTACCAGTTTGACGAGGCCACCGCCTGGCAGGCGGTGAACCATTACCGCGAGCGCTTCCGCGAGGTCGGGTTGTATGAAAACCAACTGTTCGACGGCGTGGGCGAGCTGTTGCAGCTGCTGCAAAACCAGCAACGCACGCTATACATCGCCACCAGCAAACCGACGGTGTTTGCCGAGCAAATTGCTAAGCACTTTGGTTTCGCGAAGCACTTCAAGGTGATCTACGGCAGCGAACTGGACGGCACGCGTACCGACAAGGTTGAGCTGATCGCCCACCTGCTGGAAAAAGAACAATTGCCGGTGCAGAGCACACTGATGATCGGGGATCGTAAGCACGACCTGATCGGCGCGCGACGTAATGGCCTGGATGCGGCCGCGGTGGGCTATGGCTTTGGCAGCTTTGCCGAGTTGCAGGCCGAAGCGCCGACCTATCACTTTCACAGCCTGGCCGAGTTGCACCAGGCGTTTGTGCGGTAGGTGTCGTATGCGGGCTGCTTGGATCAGGCAGCCCGCATACGAGGATTAGCTGTTTTTCTGGTAGATGATCTTCTTGGTGCCGCCGTCGCAGCTGCCGACCACCATATTGGGGTCTTGGGCGTCTTCGTTGGGCACGATTTCCAGGGTGTAGCTGGCAACGCCGGCGGCCTGGATTTTCACTTCGATCTCCGCACGCAGCTCTTCGCAGGGCTTGGGTGCGGCCAACACACTGGTGCTAAGTAGGCCAAGCAGCACGGCCAGGGTGAATTTGTTCATTGCATCGCTCCTTTTGCGTGAACAGAAACTACTGATGTTGGAGTGGGAACTCGGTACGTAAGTTCTAAGAGCCCGCAGATAAGTCCATCAGCGCCTGATGCCGTTCGCGTTCGGGCAACTCGCCCAAGGCGGCGACACGCTGATAAAAGCGCGGCCAATCGCGTTCAACTTGTTCAAACAGCACGGCGAAGGCCGGCACCCATTGATCATAGAGGCCAAACGGCAGCAGTTTGGCGTTGTTTATCGGCGCGTTGATCCAGTCGTCGTAACGCCCGTTACCGCCCCACTCGCGCTTGCTGAGTGCATGGTATTCGGCGCGCAGGCGGGCGATCTCGGCCTGCTTGCCACTGCGCATCTGCGCGGGCGGCAGATCACTGGCATAGAGCTGCTGCAGGCGTGTTCGGCTGGCCATCACCAGGGCGATAAATTGCTCGCGCTGTTGTTCGCCCTGCGGATCGTTAGGCGGCAGCCCCTGTTTGATGCGCCATTGGCTTAGGCCTTCACGCTCGACAAAGCTGGCGAAGGATTCGTTGAACGCGGTGTCGTTGGCCACATACAGCTGCTGGTGCGCCAGTTCGTGGAAGATCACCGCCACCAGGCGCTCATCGCTCCAGCGCAGCATGGTGTTGAGAATCGGGTCATCGAACCAGCCGAGGGTGGAGTAGGCCTCGACGCCGCCCAGATAGGTGTCCAGGCCCTGCTGTTTCAGCAGTGCTGCCGAACCACGCGCGCGGCTTTGGCTGTAGAAGCCGCGATAGGCCACGCAACCGGCGATGGGAAAACAGTGCAGCTCGGGCGACAGGGAAAATTCCGGGGTGGCAAACACATTCCACACCACAAATGGCCGCTGAATATCGGCGTAAAGGCGGTAGCTGTCATTGTCGGGCAGGTTCAGCTGGGCGCTGGCGAAATCCCGCGCCTGTTGAGCCAGGGCCAGGCGTTGCTTGAGTTCGGGGTCGGCACTCGGGTTCTCCAGCAACTCGGCAATCGGCTCGCGCGCCTGCAGCAGGTGCAGTTGCCCGCCGGCCAGGTGGCTGTAGTAGTCCAGGGTGCTACAGCCGTTCAGCAGCAGCGCAGCGGCCAGCGGAACCCAGCGCCAGAGCAGAGCGTCGAACATGGATCAGTACCCGTGAGTAAACAGGCTGTCACGCTAGCGCATCGGCGCTGCTGCCTCCAGCACGGGATCGGCGTAGGCTATCTGTCGTTGCGATTTATGGAGGTGTCCCATGCGTTACCTGGCTTTGCTTGGCGGTGTGCTGGTGCTCAGCGCCTGCGCCTCTCCCGTGCCTGCGCCTGATCCGAGCCAAGCCTGGGTGGACCTGCGCAGTAATGCCGGCACCCTGCTGATGGCCGATCGCCTTGATGGCCAGCGCCTCAACGATGGTCGTTACTTTCAGGTGCCTGCTGGTGCTCATGAGCTGCAGGCGCGCTTTCAGTTCGAGGTGAGTGGCGGCGGTGGCCTGGATGGCGCCTATGAGCCGCGTCAGGTGACCTGTGAAATTCGCGTGCGGCATGACAATTTCGTGGCCGGCCAACGCTACCGGCTGGAAGCCAGGCCCGTGCAGATGAAAGCGCAGGCCTGGCTGTATGACGATCAACGCAATGTGCTGGCGCGCGGTAAAGTCTTGCGTTGCGGTACCTTCTGATCAGCTGTCGAGCACCGCTTCCAGGGTGATCTCGGCGTTCAGCACCTTGGACACCGGACAGCCGTTCTTGGCGGTTTCTACGGCTTTCTCGAAGGCCGCGCGGTCGGCGCCGGGGATGCGCGCCTTGAGCGTCAGATGCACGGCGGTGATGGAAAAACCGCCGTCGGCTTTGTCCAGGGTGACTTCCGCTTGTGTGTCGATACTCTCAGCGGTCATTCCGGCTTCGCCCAGCTCCTTTGACAGCGCCATGGAAAAGCAGCCGGCGTGAGCGGCGCCCAGCAGTTCCTCCGGGTTGGTGCCCGGCTGATCTTCGAAGCGGGTGTTGAAGCCATAGGGCGCGCTTTTCAGGGCGCCGCTCTGGGTCGAGATCGTACCTTTGCCGTCCTTGATGCCACCTTGCCAGTGGGCTGATGCTGTCTTCTTCATCCGAGTTCTCCAGTGCATGGGTTACCAGGTTGAGAGCAGGCTGAGGTGGCACAAGTTCGAAAAATAAATCCCGGCAGTCGGTTAACGCAGTTGCGCGACCAGCTCGAATGCATGCAGTCGGTCGGCAAAGTCGTACAGGTCGCAGGTGAAAATCAGTTCATCGGCACCGGTCTGTTCCAACAGTAGTTCCAGGCGCGCACGTACCTTATCCGGGCCGCCAATCATCGCCATGCCGAGGAAGCTGCTCACTGCTTCTTTTTCATGCGGCAACCACAAGCCCTGCATGCTGGTAACGGGCGGTCTCTGCACCAGGCTCTGGCCACGAATCAGCGCGAGGATGCGCTGGTAGGCAGAGGTTGCCAGGTATTCAGCCTGTTCATCCGTGTCGGCAGTGATCAGCGGCACGCCGAGCATCACATAGGGTTTGTCGAGCACCGCCGAGGGCTTGAAGTGATTGCGGTAGACGCGAATCGCTTCATGCATATAGCGCGGCGCGAAGTGCGAGGCGAAGGCGTAAGGCAGGCCCCTCTCGCCAGCCAGCTGGGCGCTGAACAGGCTGGAGCCGAGCAGCCAGATCGGCACATTGGTATCGCTGCCGGGCATGGCGATCACCCGCTGATCCGGCGTGCGCGGCCCAAGGTAGCGCTGCAGCTCTGCAACATCCGCCGGGAAGTCATCGGCGTTGCCAATCCGGTCGCGGCGCAGCGCCTGGGCGGTGAAGTGATCGGCCCCCGGCGCGCGACCCAGGCCCAGCTCGATGCGGCCGGGATAGAGCGTGGCCAGGGTGCCGAACTGCTCGGCGATCACCAACGGCGCGTGGTTGGGCAGCATTACCCCGCCGGAGCCCAGGCGAATCTTCGACGTGCCAGCTGCCAGGTAACCGAGCAGCACGGCGGTGGCTGAACTGGCGATGCCATCCATATTGTGGTGTTCGGCCACCCAGAAACGCTCGAAGTCCAAGCGCTCGACATGCTGCGCCAGCGCCAGGGAATTGTGCAGGGCCTGGGCGGCGTTGCCGTCATCGCGAATCGGGGCGAGGTCCAGGGTGGAGAATTTGCTCTGTGCGAGTGCGCTCATCGGGCTGCCTGTGGGTTATCCGTGTGTTCGGGCGCCACAAAGCGCCAATACCTGAGTTAGATAGTGGGGCTTATTCTGCAGATTCCAAGGGACAAGGCGCGTGGGGCGGGTGGATCTGCGGCCATGTGTGGCATGACCGCATGCCTATGGACTCAGCTATTGCTCAGGCGGAAGCCGATTTTCAGGGTGACCTGGTAATGGCCGACCTTGCCATCCACGATGTGCCCGCGGGTTTCCACCACCTCGAACCAGTCCATGTTGCGTACCGACTTGGCGCATTCGGCCAGGGCATTTTCGATGGCATCTTCGATGCTGACTTTCGAGGAACCGACGATTTCGATTTTCTTGTAGGTGTGATGATCGGACATTGCAGCTCTCCCAGGTGGTTGAACAGGTGGGTCATCTAATTGAGTCCCACCCCTGAACGCTAAAGTTCAGATTAGTCGCACTTGGTCTGCCCGGTTGCCGGTGACGGCTGCTAACGCTCCAGTTCCTTGCGCAGCCACTGCGCCAGGCGTTCGGCGCGGTTATCGCGGCTGCGTATTGGCACCCAAAGCGCCAAGCGTGCGCTGGTTTCGACAAAGCCCCAGGGCGCGACCAGACGACCGGCGGTCAGATCATCGGCGACCAGTTGCTGCGGTGCGATGGCCACGCCGAGGCCTGCGGCGGCGGCTTCCAGCAAGTAATAAAGATGCTCGAAACCCTGGCCGAGCTTCAGCGTGCTGGAATCCAGCCCGTTACTGGCGGCCCAGCTGGGCCAGGCTTGCGGCCGCGAGCTGGTGTGCAGCAAGGGCTCGCCGAGCAAGGCGGCGGCGGGGGCCTGATGCAGTGCCGCGAACTGCGCATAACGCGGGCTGAGCACCGGGCCGATGCGCTCGGCGGCCAGCTCGAACACCTGCATATCCGCCGGCCACGGCGGTTCGGCGAACCACAGCGTGGCGTCCACCCCGCTGCGGCGCGGGTCCAGGTCACCTTCGCTGGCGGACAGCTGCAGGCGCAGTTCTGGCAGCTCGCGGTTGAGCCGGTCTAGGCGCGGAATAAACCAGCGCGCCAACAGGCTGCCCGGGCAGGCCAGCACAAACGGCGCATCGGCCTGCCCCTGCTGCAGTTCGGCGCAGGTGCTGCGCAGGCGGTTGAACAGTTCGGCGCTGACATCGCGCAGACGAATGCCCGCATCTGTGAGTTTAAGGCCACGACCTTCCTTGCTGAATAGCGCCACACCCAGGTGTTCCTCCAGGGCACGAACCTGCCGGCTGACTGCGCCATGGGTGACGTGCAGTTCATTGGCGGCCTGGCTGATGCTGTTCAGTCGCGCGGCCGCTTCGAAGGCGCGTAGAGCGTTAAGCGGCGGAAGGTCCTGGCTCATTTCGCCAGCTGCGGCAGGAAGCTGGTATCGATGCTGAAGTATTTAGGGTTCTGCGGGTCGATTAGCACTGAGAGCGTCGTTCCTCTGAGAAAGGGTTGAGGGTCGAACCAAATATCTTCGCTGTAGAACAGATGTACAGCACCGCTCGCCGGGTTCTGCCATTGGCAGATCAATTGCCAAGCGGGTATCCCGTTTAGGGTGGAGAGTGGATTACGTCGTACTTCGAGGAAATGCGCTAGCACAGTCTGGCCGGTACGCCGCAGCCCAGCGATACGAGCGCGAGCAAGCACTTCAGGCAGAGTGAACACCATGCTGCCCAGCAAGAAGATGAGACCGAAGCTCCCCAGCATCAGGCTGAGGAACCAGTTCTGAGTAAAGCTATCGATATGTGCGTGCTGTGGCTCCAGCGGGTCGTAGCTCACTTCTACGGAGTCCCCGATGTCGTAACCTGGGCGGCTGCAGACCTCGCCTGAAAACGTCACGCGCTGGTCTTGCCGAGGAAAGTACTCAACAAGCGTGCACCCTTTTCCACTCACTGATACAACGCTACCGACAGTTCGCAGCATGGACTCCTCTTCATTCCATCGGTGCATTTGAAGCAATAGAGCAGCTGCAATAAAAAAAACGCCAATAGCGGGGAAAATTAATAACCAACGATCACTCATGCCGTACGTCCCTGTCAGTGTTAGGTCTTAATATATGTTAGTTATTCTCACATATATGAGCTGTTTTATCGGTTTTTCATTGCTTCGTCCAGCCTTACAATTGCTGCCATTGTTTTACCAATCTACGGATGGCCGCTATGTCTGATTCACAAAAATCCTTCCGCGCTGGTCCTGATGCCAACGGCCTGTTCGGCTCGTTCGGCGGCCAATACGTCGCTGAAACCTTAATGCCGCTGATCCACGACCTGGCCGATGAGTACGAGAAAGCCAAGCTCGACCCCGAGTTCCAGAAGGAGCTGGCCTACTTCCAGCGTGATTTCGTCGGCCGTCCCAGCCCGCTGTATTTCGCCGAGCGCCTGACCGAGATGTGCGGTGGCGCGAAGATCTACTTCAAGCGTGAAGAGCTGAATCACACCGGCGCGCACAAGATCAACAACTGCATCGGTCAGGTGCTATTGGCCAAGCGCATGGGCAAAAAACGCATCATCGCCGAGACCGGCGCCGGCATGCACGGTGTGGCGACTGCCACCGTCGCAGCGCGCTTCGGCATGGAGTGCGTGATCTTTATGGGCAGCACCGACATCCACCGGCAGAACGCCAACGTACTGCGCATGAAGCTGATGGGCGCCACCGTGGTGCCTGTAGTCGCCGGTACTGGCACCTTGAAAGATGCGATGAACGAAGCCCTGCGTGACTGGGTGACCAACGTCGACACCACCTTCTACATGATCGGCACCGTGGCCGGCCCGCACCCGTACCCGGCGATGGTCCGCGACTTCCAGGCCGTGATCGGCAAGGAAACCCGTGACCAGATGCTCGCCCAGGAAGGTCGCCTGCCGGACAGCTTGATCGCCTGCATCGGCGGTGGCTCGAATGCCATCGGCCTGTTCCACCCCTTCCTCGATGACAAAGACGTGAAGATCATTGGTGTGGAAGCGGCCGGCCACGGTATCGAAACCGGCAAACATGCGGCCAGCCTCAACGGCGGCGTACCGGGCGTGCTGCACGGCAACCGTACCTTCCTGCTGCAGAGTGACGATGGCCAGATCATCGACGCCCACTCGATTTCCGCCGGCCTCGATTACCCCGGCATCGGTCCGGAACACGCCTGGTTGCATGAAGTCGGCCGCGTCGAGTACACCTCGGTGACCGACACTGAAGCCCTCGAAGCCTTCCACATTTGCTGCCGCCAGGAGGGCATTATCCCGGCCCTGGAAACCGCTCACGCCCTGGCTGAAGTGTTCAAGCGCGCGCCGAAGCTGCCCAAGGATCACCTGATGGTGATTAACCTCTCGGGCCGCGGCGACAAGGACATGCAAACCATCGTGCACCACATGGAACAACAGGAGAAGCACGCATGAGCCGCCTGCAAAGCCGCTTTGCCGAGCTGAAACAACAGAACCGCGCGGCCCTGGTGACCTTCGTCACCGGTGGCGACCCGAACTACGACACCTCGCTGGCCATCCTCAAGGGTCTGCCTGCCGCCGGCGCGGATGTGATCGAACTGGGCATGCCCTTCACCGATCCAATGGCCGATGGCCCGGCGATCCAGCTGGCCAATATTCGCGCCTTGGACAACGGTCAGGACCTGGCGAAAACCCTGCAGATGGTTCGTGAGTTCCGCGAAGGCGAACAGGTGACCCCGCTGGTGCTGATGGGCTACTTCAACCCAATCCACAAATACGGCGTGGCACGGTTTATTGCCGAAGCCAAAGAGGCCGGCGTCGACGGCTTGATCGTGGTCGACCTGCCGCCCGAGCATAACGCTGACCTGTGCGACCCAGCGCAGGCTGCTGGCCTGGACTTTATCCGCCTGACCACCCCGACCACCGACGACAAACGCCTGCCGAAAGTGCTGAACGGCAGCTCTGGCTTTGTCTACTACGTATCGGTTGCCGGTGTGACCGGTGCCGGCTCGGCCACCCTGGACCACGTAGAACAAGCGGTCACCCGCCTGCGTCGCCACACTGACCTGCCGCTGTGCATCGGTTTCGGCATTCGCACCCCGGAGCATGCGGCGACCATCGCTCGTCTGGCCGAAGGCGTGGTGGTCGGTTCGGCATTGATCGACCAGATCGCCAATGCCAGCAGCGACGAGCAGGCCGTAGACGGTGTGCTGAGCCTATGTGCGGCGTTGGCTGAAGGGGTGCGCGGCGCGCGCGCCTGAGTCCTGGGGTGGGCGGAGTTCCTAGCGGACACTCCACCCGTCCACCGCTGCATCGGTGGATGAAAAAAGTGTCATCCACCCTTCTAACCCCGATCTACCTCGTATGGCTACCGCTCTGCCGGAGGTCATTCGCAGCATTTCTTGCCATGAAAAGCGTTCCCGGATTTTATCCGGGCTATGGGTTCGGTGTAGGGTAGGCGGCGAAATGTCATCCGCCCTATTTCCATGCTCCGAGTCTCGCCATGTCACGCTCCCCTGTAGTTCGCAAACCCCGCGCCAGTAGCCAGAGTCGCATCGTCGGCATTCTGGCTGCTGCCCGTGAGTTGCTGGCCGAGCAGGGCGTGGCCAGCCTGTCGATCTACAGCGTGGCGGAGCGCGCGCAGATTCCGCCGTCTTCGGTGTACCACTTCTTCGCCAGTGTGCCCGCCTTACTGGAAGGGCTGACTGCGGATATCCACAGCGCGTTTCGCGCCTGCCTGCAGGAACCGATTGAACATGCGCAACTGCGCGACTGGCGTGACCTGTCGCGTTTAGTGGAGCAGCGCATGCTGGCGATCTATGCCGCCGATGCCGCCGCGCGCCAGTTGATTTTGGCTCAGCACGGCCTGGCCGAAGTCACTCAGGCGGATCGTCAGCACGATCTTGAGCTGGGCCAGTTGATGCAGCAGTTGTTCGATCACCACTTCCCGTTGCCGCAGCTGCCGGAGGATGTCGATGTGTTCGCCCTGGCCATGGAGCTGGGCGACCGAGTTTATGCCCGCTCGGTGCAGCTGCACGGCGCCATCACCCCGCGCATGGCTGAGGAAGGCATGCGGGTGTTCGATGCCTATCTCAGTCTTTATCTGCCACCCCATCTACCAAAAAGGGCGCTCTAAGCGCCCTTTTCAATTTCCACCACCGCTCGTTCAGAGCGCCTTTTCAAATACCTGCGAGTTGCGCTGGTAGTTGTACAGCGAGGCGCGCGCAGCCGGCAGGCGGTCGACGCTGCTGGGCATAAAGCCGCGTTCGCGGAACCAGTGGGCCGTGCGCGTGGTAAGTACGAACAGGGTTTTCAGGCCCTGGGCACGGGCGCGTTCTTCGATGCGTTCGAGCAACTCATCACCGCGTCCGCCATGGCGGTAGGCCGGGTTGACCGCCAGGCACGCCAGCTCGCCGAAATCCGAGTCGGCAATCTGGTACAGCGCGGCGCAGGCGATGATCAACCCTTCACGTTCGACAATGCTGAACTGCTCAATCTCACGCTCCAGCACCTCGCGTGAGCGGCGCACCAGAATGCCTTGGTCTTCCAGCGGGGTGATCAGTTCCATCAGGCCGCCAACATCCTCGATGGTCGCTTCGCGCAGTGATTCAAACTGCTCCTGCGCCACCAGAGTGCCGTTGCCGGTGCGGGTGAACAGCTCGCTAAGCAGTGCCCCGTCTTCCGCATAGCTGACGATATGGCTGCGGCGTACCCCGGCCTTGCAAGCTTCGGCGGCGGCATCCAGCAGTTCAGCCTGGTAGCTGCTGCCCAGGCGCAGCAGGTGCACGGGCACCTGCTGCGGACGCAGTTCACGCACCAGTTTGCCGGCTTCGTCGAGCAGGCCGCACTCGGCGCCGAACAGCAGCAACTTGTCTGCGTCCAGGTCGATGGCGGCGCGGGTGGCGACGTCTTCGCAGGCCAGGTTGAAGATCTCACCGGTCGGTGAGTAACCCAGCGGCGAGAGCAGCACGATGCTGCGCTCATCCAGCTGGCGATTGATGCCTTTGCGGTCGATGCGGCGAACTTCGCCGGTGTGGTGATAGTCGACGCCATCGACCACGCCAATCGGCCGCGCAGTGACGAAGTTGCCGCTGGTGATGCGCAGGCGCGAGCCCTGCATCGGCGAGCGCGCCATGTCCATTGACAGGCGTGCTTCGATGGCGATGCGCAGCTGGCCGACGGCATCGATCACGCATTCCAGGGTCGGGCTGTCGGTGATCCGTAGGTCACGGTGAAAGCGTGGAGTGAGGCCGTTGTTGGCCAGTCGTGCCTCGATCTGCGGGCGCGAGCCGTGCACCAGCACCAGGCGTACGCCGAGGCTGTGCAGCAGCACCAGGTCGTGGACGATATTGCCGAAATTCGGGTGAGCAACACCCTCGCCCGGCAGCATAACCACAAAGGTGCAGTCACGGTGGGCATTGATATAGGGCGAAGCGTGGCGGAGCCAGTTGACGTGGTCGTGCATTGCTTGAAGAACCTGTGTCGAATACGGAACGCATGGGAAGGGCGCAAGGTCGCGCCAGGCGGCAGCCGAGAGCAGCGGTTTTATCGTCGCAGTTGGGGCAGCTTCACGCGTTCTCTCCTCCGGATGACTCAGGTTGTTTGGTTTGCAGGCAGTAGTGTTCGATCAGCTGCTGCAGCAGACGCACAGTAGGCTGCAAACGTGACATTTCCAGGTACTCGCCAGGCTGGTGGGCGCAGTCGATATCGCCAGGGCCGAGTACCAGGGTTTCGCAGCCAAGCTGCTGAAGATAAGGCGCTTCGGTGGCAAATGCCACCGCTGTGGCGCTGTGTCCGGTCAGACGCTCGGCAATGCGCACCAGCTCACTGTCGGCGTTTTGCTCGAAGGGCGGCACGCTGGGAAACAGCGGGGCGAAATCGATCTTCACCTGATGCTGCTCAGCTAACGGTTGCAGCTTCTGGCGGATTGCCGCGCGCAGGGCTTCTGGCTGCATGCCCGGCAGCGGGCGCAGGTCGAATTCCAGCGAGCATTGGCCGCAGATGCGGTTGGGGTTGTCGCCGCCGTGGATGCAGCCGAAGTTCAGGGTCGGCGTGGGCACGCTGAATTGCGGATTATTGTACTCGCGCTGCCACTGCGCACGCAGGCCGCGCAGCTCGATCATCACGTCCTGCATGGCTTCCAAGGCGCTGTGACCGAGGCTCGGGTCTGAAGAGTGGCCGCTTTGCCCAAGAATATCGATGCGCTCCATCATAATGCCCTTGTGCAGGCGGATGGGCTTGAGGCCGGTCGGTTCGCCAATCACTGCCGCACGGCCCAGCGGCTGTCCGGCTTGCGCCAGGGCGCGGGCGCCGGACATCGAGCTTTCTTCATCGCAGGTGGCGAGGATCAGCAGCGGCTGCTGGAAACGCTGTGTCAGCAAGGGTTGCACGGCTTCGATGATCAGGGCGAAAAAGCCCTTCATGTCGCAACTGCCGAGGCCCACCCAGCGGCCATCGACTTCGGTGAGCTTGAGCGGGTCGGTCTGCCACAGCGCGGCGTCGAACGGCACGGTGTCACTGTGCCCGGCCAGCACCAGGCCGCCTGGACCAGAGCCGTAGCTGGCAAGCAGATTGAATTTGCCGGGGGCGACTTGCTGCACATCGCAGGCGAAACCGAGGTCGCCGAGCCAGCTTGCTAGCAGCTCAATAACGGCGCGGTTGGACTGGTCCCAATGCGCCTGGGTGCAGCTCACCGATGGAGCGGCGATCAGGGCGGCGAATTGGTCTTTGAAAGAAGGCAGGGGCATCGGTCATCTCCGCAAGCGAGGCCCATCATAGGGCCATCGCCTGCGCAGATAAAACCGTGCAGCGGGTATTTAGAGGAAGATACCGCGCATGATGAAGAAGAAGAAAATCGATAGTGCCGCGCCCGCTGGCAGGGTGATGATCCACGACATAAAGATCGAACCGATCACGCCCAGATTCAGCGCGCCGATACCGCGTGCGATACCAATGCCCAATACCGCACCGACCAGGGTGTGGGTGGTAGACACCGGTAAGCCGATGGCCGATGCGCCGACCACGGTAGAGGCGGTGGCCAGTTCAGCAGCAAAACCGCGGCTTGGAGTCAGCTCGGTGATTTCCTTGCCGATGGTCGCGATCACCTTGTAGCCGTAGGTGGCCAGACCGATCACGATACCTACAGCGCCGAGCAGCAATACCCAGCCAGGTACGGCAGACTTCGAGCCGATAGTCAGGTCGCCGCCGGATTGGATGACCCCGACAATTGCCGCCAGTGGGCCGACTGCGTTGGCCACGTCGTTGGCGCCGTGAGCGAAGGCCATGGCGCAGGCGGTAAAGACCATCAATACGGCGAAGACTTTCTCCACGCTGGCGTAGTGGAAGTCTTTGTCAGCTTCTTCATCGACCGTGATCCGGCTTAGCAGAGCGATGCCCAGCAGCATCACCAGTACGCCAACGCCGGCAGCCAGCATCAGATTCTGGTTGCTGTTGAGCTCCAGGCCGATGTGCTTGAGGCCTTTGGTCAGGGTCATGATCGCGACCATAAAACCGGTCAGGAACATATACAGCGGCACGAAGCGCTTGGCATTCAGGAAGGGATTATCGGTATTGATGATCAGCTTCTGCACGCTCATAAACAGGCCGAACGCGACTAGGCCCGAGAGCACAGGAGTCACTACCCAGCTGGCCACGATTGGGCCGACGGCAGCCCACTGCACGGCTTCCATCGATACACCAACGGCAGCAAAGCCAATCACCGCGCCGACAATCGAGTGCGTGGTGGAGACAGGCCAGCCACGGCTGGTGGCAATCAGTAGCCAAGTGCCGGCCGCCAGCAGCGCGGACATCATGCCCAGCACCATAAGGTCAGGCGTGATCGCTTCGGCATCAACAATACCGTTCTTGATGGTTTCGGTTACCTCACCGCCTGCCAGATAGGCACCGCAGAATTCGAAAACCATGGCGATACAGATCGCCTGTTTGATGGTTAGGGCTTTGGAGCCCACCGAGGTACCCATGGCGTTGGCCACGTCATTGGCGCCCACGCCCCAGGCCATGAAAAAGCCAAAAAGACAGGCGAGCACCAAGAGAAGGAGACCGTAGTCCGCAATCAGAGACATAAATAATTAATCCGTAGATTCCAGAAAGGACACTGGCGCTTAGCGCGCCAGCAGTTGTTCCAGTCGGTTGCCGACACGTTCGGCACGGTCGGCTACGTCGCCGATCCATTCGATGATCTTGTAGAGAAACATCACATCGACAGCAGGAAGGTCCTTTTCCAGTTTGAACAGTGCACGGCGGACGTCGATCTGCATCTTGTCGGTGTCACGTTCGATCTGTTCCAGCTCCATGACCATGGATTCGACCAGCGCCGCTTCACGGCCACCGAAGCCGGTTTCCAGCAGCTCGTCGAGCTCGTTCATGGCTTTCAGCGCTTGTGCGCTGGCATCTACGGTACGCTGCACAAAAGCCCGCATCAGCGGCTGCAGTGCCTGTGGAATGGCCATTTCGCGGCCCAGCATAAGGCCGGCGATGTCCTTGGCGCGGTTGGCGACTTTGTCCTGTACACTCAGCAGCTCAAGCAGATCCGAGCGCGGTACGGGCAGGAATAGGCTCTTGGGCAGGTGCAAACGCACGCTTTTCTTGAGCTTGTCGGCCTCATGTTCGAGGCTGGCCATTTCCTGTTGTACCTGTTCCACCTTGGCCCAATCTTCAACCATCACGGCTTCGAAGAAAGGCACAAGATTGGCTGCGCACTCGTGGGCTTTAGCAAAGTGTTTTTGCATCGGCCCAATCGGTGAACGGCCAAACAGGCTGGCAAATGGATTGACTGGCATAGGGTGAACCCCGGCGTTAAGAAGGCGGCAAGTATACGGATCAGTCCGCAGGCTCGCCAGCGCATGTAATCGGACTGTCACAATTTCATAGTAGGCGTTGATTCCCACCATCATGAACAAAGAAACCGAAATTAAACTGCGGGTTAGCCGTGAAACCCTGGCCGCCCTGCGTGATCACCCGTTGCTGAAGAAGCGCAACAAGAGTGGTTGGGAGCAGCGCGAACTGTTCAATCAGTACTTCGATACCCCCGAGCGTGACCTCGCGGCGGCCAAGGTCGCCTTGCGCGTGCGCCGTGACGGCGAGCAGCTCATCCAGACCCTGAAAACCCGCGGGCAGAGCGTGGCCGGTTTGTCCGAGCGCAATGAGTGGGACTGGAACCTGGCCAAGGCCAAGCTGGACCTGAAAAAACTCGATGACAGCTGCTGGCCGGCGGCCTTGGCCGACCTGGACAAGAAACAGCTGATGCCGATCTTCACCACCGACTTTATCCGTGAGAAGGCGGAAATCGCCTGGGGTCGCGGCAAGGCCAAGGTGGTGATTGAGGCGGCGCTGGACCTCGGTAAGGTGATTGCTGGTGAAGGCGAAGAGGAAATCTGCGAGCTGGAGCTTGAGCTGCGCCAGGGTGAGCCTGAGGCATTGCTGGAGCTGGCCGCTGAGTTGGCGGCCGACCTGGCGTTGATGCCCTGCGATATCAGCAAGGCCGAGCGCGGTTATCGCCTGTTCGATGCCGGCAGCTACAGCCTGAATCTGCCGGCGCCGAGCCTGACTGCGCAAACCAGTCTGGATGACAGCGTTGCGGCACTGGCCTGGCACCTCCTTGGCAGCAGCCAGCGCCTGGCCGAACAGTACCGCTTCAATGGCCACTGGCGTTTGCTGGTCGATTGGCTGGAGCAACTGATCGGTCTACGTGCATTGCTCGGCAGTCTCGGCCAGGCGGCGCCGCGCGCCAGCAGTCATGCGCTGCGCGAGCTATTGGATGCCCTGTTGTTGGAGTGGCGCCCACGCGTTCTGGCCGGCCAGGACAATGACAGCCTGCGCAAGAATGCACCGGCGTTGTTCGCTGCCGAGTTGCAGGGTAATCGCTGGGGGCTGTTTTCGCTGAACCTGTCGCGCTGGTTGTTGGCGCGCAACTGGACGGTGGAGCGTAACAACCGTGGCAACCGTCAGGGCGCAGCGCCCCTGGGCAACTGGCTGCCGACTCTGGTTGCGGATGAAGGCGAGGCCTTGCAGCTGCGGCGTTATGTGCAGCAGCCGGAAGACCTCGCCGAGCAGCTACCACGTATCGAGCGCCTGCTGGTTTGGTTGCACCTGGCGCGTGGTGTGCTTGAGGTACCCGAGGTCGATCGCCTGTATGGCGAGCTGAACAAGTTGGTGGAGCTGGCCAATCAGTCCATCGATCCGGACGTGCTAGAGGCGCGCAAGGCGCAGCTGCTGACCATTGGTTCGCTGAAAGCCTGGCGTCAGCTGGTCAAGTAACGGCCGCGTTGCTGTCGGCTTTTTCAGGAGCCCGGATCATCCCCGGGCTCTTCTCGCATCACTCAACTGCCATCCCGAAAGCGCGTCCACACGGCGTCGCGCGTTGCGCTGTGTTTTTCTGGCAGGGTTTCCAGCGGGTGCAAGCGGCGTTTGGTATCGCGGTCCGGGTAGAGGTCGGGCTGGTTGCGCAGGGCTTCGTCAAGAAACTCGCGCGAATCAGCATTGCCACTGGGGTACAGGGTTTCGGCGGTGATCAGTGCCGCCACCTTGGGCTGCATCAGGTAATCGATAAAGCGATGCGCCAGGTCGACGCGCGTGGCGCTGCTGGGAATCACCAGGTTGTCGATAAACAGGATCGAGCCTTCATCCGGCACTAAAAAGCGCACGGGCTGCCCGGCATCCGCGGCGGCCAGGGCATCACCGACCCAGGCCATGGCCACACACAACTTGCCCTGGTTGAGATCCTCGATGTAGCGCTCGCTGTCGACGTAGCGCAGGTTCGGCCGTAAACCGTCCAAGACACGGCTGGAACGTTCGATACGGCTCGGTGCGCTACGCGCCAGGCTGCGGCCCTGATAGTTGAGCAGCAGGGTCAAGGTCTCGTCAGGAGCGTCCAGCACGCTGATGCCGCAACTGGCGAGACGCGCGCTTTGCTCCGCATCAAATAGCAGGCTCCAGCTATTGGGCAGCGGGCCGCCAAAGGCTGCTTCGGCCTGCGGCGTGTTGATCGCCAGCCCGACCGCGCCCCATAGGTAGGGCACTGCATGGCGATTGGCGGGGTCGAGGGCGACTAGGGTGCTGAGTAGCTGCTTGTCGAGGTGTTTGCGGTTGGGCAGCAGGCTGAAATCCAGCGGTTGCAGGGTGCCGCTCTTGATCATCGCTGGCAGGGCGTCGTGTGACGGCACGACAACATCAATGGCTTCACCGGTTGCCAGAACCGCCGCCAACTCTTCAGCGGTGCTGTAGGTGTGGTAGTCGACGCGGATGCCGGTTTCGGCCTCGAAGTCTTTCAGCACCTGCGGGGCGATGTAGTCGTTCCAGTTGTAGACGCGAATCACCTCTTCGGCGCTGGCCAGCATAGGCGTCAGGGCTAGTAGCAATGCGGCAAACAGGCGAGGCATGGAGGTCTCCTGAGAAGTGTGAAGTCGCGTTAACTGAAACGCGCGGCGCAACCTGCCCGTCATCACGCCGGGGCGTGAATAAGCGGCAGGGCTGCGCAACGCGCGGAATTAAATGGCCAGGGCCATAAAAAACGCCGGCTCAATGGCCGGCGTTGGGTGTTGCATCAAACCGTGTGCAAGTACCAGTTGTATTCGAGGTCGGAGATCGAGTTTTCAAACTCGGCCAACTCGCTTTCCTTACAGGCGACGAAGATGTCGATGTATTTCGGGTCGATGTAGCGGGCCAGCACTTCACTGTCGTCCAGCTCGCGCAGGGCATCGCGCAGGTTGTTCGGCAGGCTCTGCTCGTTCTGTTCGTAGGAGTTGCCTTCTACGGGGGCGTTTGGCTCGATCTTGTTGGTCAGGCCATGGTGAACGCCCGCCAGCACGGCTGACATCAGCAGGTACGGGTTGGCATCGGCACCGGCAACGCGATGTTCGATGCGCACCGCGTCGGCTGTGTCGTTAGGTACGCGCAAGGCCACCGTACGGTTGTCAATGCCCCAGCACGGTGAGTTCGGCACGTAGTACTGCGCGCCGAAACGACGGTAGGAGTTGACGTTAGGGCAGAGGAACGCCATTGACGCTGGCATGGTTTCCAATACGCCGCCGATGGCATGGCGCAAGGCGTCATTCTGCTCGGGGTCATCGCAGGCGAAGATATTGTTGCCCTGCTTGTCGAGAATCGAAATGTGCACATGCAGACCGTTACCCGCCTGGTTGGGGTACGGTTTTGCCATGAAAGTGGTGTCCATCTCATGGTCGTAAGCGATGTTTTTCACCAGGCGCTTGAGCAGCAGCGCGTGGTCGCAGGCCTTGATCGGGTCGGCCACGTGGTGCAGGTTCACTTCGAACTGGGCCGGGGCGCTTTCCTTGACGATGGCGTCAGCAGGGATGCCCTGCTCTTTGGCGCCTTCAAGGATGTCCTGCAGGCACTCGGCGTATTCGTCGAGGTCGTCAATCAGGTACACCTGGGTCGACTGTGGACGCTTGCCTGACAGCGGCGACAACGGTGGCTGTGGCCGGCCGTTCACGTTGGCTTGGTCGATCAGGTAGAACTCAAGTTCAAAGGCTGCGCAAATCGTAAGGCCCAGTTCGTCGAACTTCGCCACCACCTGACGCAACACTTCCCGTGGGTCGGCAAAGAACGGCTCGCCTTCCATTTCGTGCATGGTCATCAACAGTTGCGCAGTTGGGCGCTTCTGCCAAGGCTCATTGCTCAGGGTGTTGGGGATGGGAAAGCAGACCCGGTCAGCGTCACCGATATCCAGACCCAGGCCAGTGCTTTCCACTGTTGAGCCGTTGATATCGAGGGCGAATAGGGATGCCGGGAGATTAATGCCGCGCTCGTAAACCTTATGCAGGCTCGCACGCTCGATACGCTTGCCGCGCACCACACCATTCATATCTGCGATCAGAAGGTCGACGAACAGGACCTCAGGATGTTTCTTAAGGAACGCGTTCGCTTCGTTAAGCTGAACGGCACGCGGGGGTACCGACATGATGCAACACCTTTTTTGTTAAAAATATCAATCATGCAACTGCACAGGTGTGAGTCAATCTTAAACACCTGGTGCTGTCAAGAGAGGCGCATTTTGCCCCAAAAGGGTGCTCGATGGCCAGTTTTAGGGCATTACAGGGCAGTGCAGCCCTGCTCAAAGCCTTGCCTGCCGGGGTGCTCAGTCGGGTGTGTTCAATTTTTTACATGACTATTGTGAAAAAAAATGAACAAGGCTAAGCTCGGTCGAAACCCATAACAGCAATAAAACGGGTGTCTCATGTCGCGCCAGCCGATTATCGGCGTTAGTGCCTGCACCAAGCAGATCGGGCACAACATCTACCACACCGCAGGCGATAAATACTTGCAGGCCATCGTACAGGTGGTTGGCGGTATGCCAGTGATCATTCCTGCGCTGGGTGAGCAACTGGATCAGGCTTACCTGCTGCAGCACCTCGATGGCCTGGTTTTTACCGGCTCGCCATCCAACGTCGAACCGCACCACTACGCTGGCGACGCCAGCGAACCCGGCACCGCCCATGACCCGGCGCGTGACAGTACAACCCTTCCCTTGATTAAAGCAGCAATTGCCGCCGGTATCCCGGTGCTCGGCATTTGCCGTGGCTTTCAGGAGATGAATGTGGCCTTCGGTGGCGCGCTGCACCAGCGTGTACATGAGGTTGCAGGGCTGATGGATCACCGCGAGCCGAGTGACCTGCCCGCAGAACAGCAATATGGCCTGCGTCACGCGCTGCATGTGCAGCCGGGCGGGCTGCTCGCCGGCATCGGCTTGCCGGGCGAGATTCAAGTCAATTCCATTCATGGCCAGGGCGTTCAGCGTCTGGCGCCGGGCCTTCGCGTAGAAGCACTGGCGCCTGACGGGTTGATCGAAGCCTTCTCCGTCGAAGGTGCCAAAAGCTTCGCATTGGGGGTGCAATGGCACCCTGAATGGCAGGTACGATCCAACCCGAATTATCTCGCCATCTTCCAGGCCTTTGGTGAGGCTTGCAGGAAGACGGCGGGGCAACGCTGAGCCGACTATATATAAGTCGGCTCTAACCAACCCTGAGGTCTCTATGAGCACCAAATTAGACCAGCTCTCGAGCTGGCTGAAAGAACGCAAAATCACCGAAGTTGAATGCCTGATCAGCGATCTTACCGGCATTGCCCGTGGCAAGATTTCGCCGACCAACAAGTTCCTCGACGAGAAGGGCATGCGCCTCCCCGAGAGTGTGCTGCTGCAGACCGTAACCGGCGACTACGTCGAGGACGACATCTATTACGACCTGCTCGACGAAGCGGACATCGATATGTTCTGCCGCCCGGACGAGAACGCCGTATTCCTCGTGCCCTGGGCCATTGAGCCGACTGCGATGGTGATTCACGACACCTTTGATAAGCAGGGCAACCCGATCGAGCTGTCGCCGCGCAACATTCTCAAGAATGTGCTCAAGCTCTACGCGGACAAGGGCTGGAAGCCAATCGTCGCGCCGGAAATGGAGTTCTACCTGACCAAGCGCAACAGTGACCCGGACTTCCCTCTGGTCGCGCCGATGGGCCGTTCCGGGCGTCCGGAAGTGGGCCGTCAGTCGTTTTCCATCGATGCCGCTAACGAATTCGATCCGCTGTTTGAAGACGTCTACGACTGGTGTGAAATCCAGGGCCTGGACCTCGACACGCTGATTCACGAAGACGGCCCGGCGCAGATGGAAATCAACTTCCGTCATGGCGAGGCCCTGCACCTGGCCGACCAGATCACCGTGTTTAAGCGCACCATGCGTGAAGCGGCGCTCAAGCACGATGTGGCCGCGACCTTTATGGCCAAGCCGATCACTGATCAGCCAGGCAGCGCGATGCACATCCACCAGAGCGTGGTTGACATCAAAACCGGCAAGAATCTGTTCTCCAACCCGGATGGCAGCATGAGCGAACTGTTCATGCTGCACATCGGTGGCCTGCAGAAATACATCCCCGAGCTGCTGCCGCTGTTCGCACCTAACGTCAACTCGTTCCGCCGCTTCCTGCCGGATACCTCGGCGCCGGTGAACGTCGAGTGGGGCGAAGAGAACCGTACCGTGGGCCTGCGCGTACCGGAAGCCACGCCGCAGAACCGTCGCGTGGAAAACCGTCTGGCCGGTGCCGACGCCAACCCTTATCTGGTGCTGGCGGCTTCGCTGCTGTGTGGCTACATGGGCATGGTCGGCGACTTCAAGCCAAGCGCGCCGGTCAAAGGCCGCGCTTATGAGCGCCGTAACCTGCGCCTGCCGATCACCATCGAGCACGCGCTGGAACGTATGGAAGCCTGTAAGGATGCGGAGAAGTTCCTGGGTGAAAAATTCATGCGCGGCTACGTCGCCGTGAAGCGCGCCGAGCACGAAAACTACAAGCGGGTCATCAGCTCCTGGGAACGTGAGTTCCTGCTGCTGTCGGTGTAACCCTCAGGCGGCTGGCGTGGGTGATCCCTGTGCAAGCCGCCACCAAGAATTTTCTGAGGCTGCGGCAATACGCAGCCTGTGTAATCAAGGTGTTGTTATGAACAGTCAAGTGACCAACCCGAAAACCCGCGAGTGGCAGGCCATGAGCCGCGAACACCACCTCGCGCCGTTCAGCGATTTCAAACAGCTGGCGGAAAATGGGCCGCGCATCATCACCAAGGCCGACGGGGTGTACCTGTGGGACAGCGAGGGCAACAAAATCCTCGATGCCATGGCCGGGCTCTGGTGTGTGGCGATTGGTTATGGTCGCAAGGAACTGGCAGACGCGGCTGCGAAACAGATGCAAGAGCTGCCCTACTACAACATGTTCTTCCAGACCGCCACGCCGCCCGCGCTGGAGCTGGCCAAGGCGATTTCTGAGCTGGCTCCGGCCGGCATGAACCACGTGTTCTTTACCGGTTCAGGTTCGGAAGGCAACGACACCATGCTGCGGATGGTGCGCCATTACTGGGCGATCAAGGGGCAGCCAAACAAGAAGGTCATTATCAGCCGGGTTAACGGTTACCACGGCTCCACCGTGGCTGGCGCTAGCCTGGGCGGCATGAAGTACATGCATGAGCAGGGCGACCTGCCGATTCCGGGCATCGTGCACATCCCGCAGCCGTACTGGTTCGGTGAAGGCGGCGATATGAGCCCCGAAGCGTTCGGCATCTGGGCCGCTGACCGGCTGGAGCAGAAGATCCTCGAAGTCGGCGAAGAGAATGTCGCCGCCTTTATTGCCGAGCCGATCCAGGGCGCGGGCGGCGTGATCATCCCGCCGGACAGCTACTGGCCGCGTATCCGCGAGATCCTCGCCAAGTACGACATTCTGTTTGTTGCCGATGAAGTGATCTGCGGTTTTGGCCGTACCGGCGAGTGGTTCGGTAGCGATTACTTCGGTAATACGCCGCACATGATGACCATCGCCAAAGGCCTGACCAGTGGCTACATCCCCATGGGCGGGCTGATCGTGCGCGACGATATCGTCGAGGTACTCAACCAGGGCGGTGACTTCAACCACGGCTTCACTTATTCCGGGCACCCGGTTGCGGCGGCTGTGGCGCTGGAAAACCTGCGCATTCTGCGCGAAGAAAAGATTGTTGAGCGCGTCAAGGCAGAAACGGCACCGTATTTGCAAAAGCGTTTGCGTGAACTGGCTGATCACCCGCTGGTGGGTGAAGTGCGTGGCGTTGGCATGTTGGGCGCCATTGAGTTGGTGCAGGACAAGGCCAGCCGTCAACGTTTTGCCGGAGATGTCGGCGTTGGCATGATCTGCCGCGGTCACTGCTTTAATAACGGGCTGATCATGCGCGCCGTGGGCGACACCATGATCATCTCGCCGCCGCTGGTAATCAGCCACGCGGAAATCGACGAACTGGTTGAAAAGGCCCGTAAATGCCTCGACCTGACTGCCGCAGAGGTGCTGGTTTAAGGTTCAATTACCTTTGGTTTCAGATGCTTACGTCTGAAAGTTGTCAACGGGTGGTGACCTTGCCAGACTGCGCCAATGCGTAGCTCAGGCTCACCGGAAGGTGCTGCAGATGGCTGCGCATCTTCCGGAAAACGACTACAACAACAGGAGCTGTACGCATGAACACATTCGGCAAAACCCTTCTCGCGTTGTCCCTTGCTGGGGCCGTAGTGAGTGCCGCACACGCGGATGACAAGGTCCTGCACGTTTACAACTGGTCCGACTACATCGCAGAAGACACCCTCGACAACTTCCAGAAGGAAACCGGTATCAAGGTCGTCTACGACGTCTTTGATAGCAACGAAACCCTGGAAGCCAAACTGCTGGCCGGCAGCTCCGGTTACGACATCGTGGTACCGTCCAACCCATTCCTGGCCAAGCAGATCAAGGCCGGTGTGTTCCAGAAGCTGGACAAGTCCAAGCTGCCAAACTGGGAAAACCTCGACAAGAGCCTGCTTAAGGCCCTCGACCCAAGCGATCCAGGTAATCAGTACTCGATCCCTTACATGTGGGGCACCATCGGCATCGGTTACAACGTCGACAAGGTTAAAGCGGCCCTGGGCGAAGACGCACCGGTCAATTCCTGGGACCTGGTGTTCAAGCCGGAAAACATCGCCAAGCTGAAAGACTGCGGTGTGTCCTTCCTCGATTCACCGACCGAAATCCTCCCAGCAGCCCTCAACTACCTGGGCTTCAAATCCGATAGCACCAATGCTGCCGAGCTGAAGAAAGCCGAAGAACTGTTCCTCTCGATCCGTTCCTCGACCTCCTACTTCCACAGCTCCAAGTACATCGGTGACCTGGCCAACGGCAACATCTGTGTGGCCATCGGCTACTCGGGCGACCTGTACCAGTCCAAGTCCCGTGCTGAAGAAGCCAAGAACGGCGTGAACATCTCCTACAGCATCCCGAAAGAAGGTGCTGGTAGCTTCTTCGACATGATGGCCATCCCGGCTGATGCGAAAAACGTCGAAGCCGCTCACGTGTTCCTCAACTACCTGATGAAGCCAGACGTGATGGCCAACATCACCAACTTCGTGCAGTTCCCGAACGGCAACGCGGCGGCCACCCCGCTGGTTGACGAAGTGCTGCGCAACGACCCGGGCATTTACCCGGACGCTGCCACCATGGCCAAGATCTACACCTTCCCGGATCTGCCAGCTAACGCGCAACGCGCGATGAACCGCAGCTGGACCAAGATCAAATCGGGTAAGTAATGCCATAGCCCTAACGGTGTGCGGTGGCTTGCTCCGCCGCATTCACCCACAACAATAAGGAAGCTCCTATGCGTCGTACCCCACTTCTGGCTGGCCTGCTGGCCGCCGCCGTCAGCATCAGCGCTGTGCAAGCCGCTGAACCCGTAGTCAATGTCTACAACTGGTCTGACTACATCGGCGAAACCACCCTGGCCGACTTCCAGAAGGCTACTGGCATCAAAGCCATGTATGACGTGTTCGACTCCAATGAAACCCTGGAAGGCAAACTGCTGGCGGGCCGTTCCGGCTACGACATCGTGGTGCCGTCCAACCATTTCCTCGGCAAGCAGATCAAGGCGGGCGCGTTCCAGAAGCTCGACCGCAGTCTGCTGCCGAACTGGGAGAACCTTGATCCCGCGCTGCTCAAGCAGCTGGAGGTCAACGATCCTGGCAACCTGTATTCGGTGCCGTACCTGTGGGGCACCAATGGCATTGGCTATAACGTGGCCAAGGTCAAAGAAGTACTCGGCGTCGACGAGATCGACTCCTGGGCCATGCTCTTCGAGCCAGAGAACCTGAAGAAGCTCAACGCCTGCGGCGTGGCCTTCATGGATTCGCCCGACGAGATGTTCCCGGCCGTCCTTAACTACCTGGGCCTTGACCCACGCAGCACCAATGCCGAGGACTATCAGAAAGCCGAAGCCAAGCTGATGGCCGTGCGTCCTTACGTCACTTACTTCCATTCCTCGAAGTACATTGGCGACCTGGCCAACGGCGACATCTGTGTAGCGTTCGGTTATTCCGGCGATGTATTCCAAGCAGCGGCGCGTGCTGAAGAAGCCGGTAAAGGCATCGAGATTGCCTACAGTATTCCCAAGGAAGGCGCCAACCTGTGGTTCGACCTGATGGCCATTCCGGCCGATGCGAAGAACGTCAAGGAAGCGCATGCCTTCATCAACTACTTGCTTGACCCTGCGGTGATCGCCAAGGTCAGTGACTATGTGGGTTACGCCAACCCGAACCTCAAGGCGGGCGAACTGATGGACCAGGAAGTGCGTAACGATCCGTCGGTCTATCCAGCGCAAGCCGTGCTGGACCGTCTCTACATCTCTGCTGAGCTGCCACCGAAGATCCAGCGTGCGATGACGCGCGCCTGGTCGAAGATCAAGTCAGGCCAGTAAGCGGAAGCTGAAACACAGCGTACGGCAGGCTTTGCCTGACCGTACGGCCCGCTGCGTGATGCGCGGCAGATTTTATTCGGGTCCACGACCCATTATTTGCGGGAGTTTTGGTAATGGCAGTTGCTTCCAGTGCCTATAAAAAGGTTCTCGAGGGTGATCAGCAACCGAAAGAGGTGCTGGTCAAGATCGAGCGCGTAACCAAGAAATTTGATGAAACCATCGCCGTTGATGACGTTTCGCTGACCATCAACAAAGGCGAAATCTTCGCCCTGCTCGGCGGTTCCGGCTCGGGTAAATCGACCCTGCTGCGCATGCTCGCCGGCTTCGAGCGACCGACAGAAGGGCGCATCATTCTGGACGGTGTCGACATTACCGACCTGCCGCCCTACGAGCGGCCAATCAACATGATGTTCCAGTCCTACGCGCTGTTCCCGCACATGAGCGTGGCTGACAACATCGCCTTCGGCCTCAAGCAGGACAAACTGCCTAAGGCTGAAATCGACGCCCGCGTCGACGAGATGCTCAAACTGGTGCACATGACCCAGTACGCCAAGCGCAAGCCGCACCAGCTCTCCGGTGGTCAGCGTCAGCGTGTGGCCCTGGCCCGTTCGTTGGCCAAACGCCCGAAACTGTTGCTGCTCGACGAACCTATGGGTGCTTTGGACAAGAAGCTGCGCTCGCAAATGCAGCTTGAGCTTGTCGAGATCATCGAGCGCGTCGGCGTAACCTGCGTGATGGTGACCCACGACCAGGAAGAGGCCATGACCATGGCCCAGCGCATTGCCATCATGCACCTGGGCTGGATCGCCCAAATCGGCAGCCCGGTGGACATCTACGAAACCCCGACCAGCCGCCTGGTCTGCGAATTTATCGGCAACGTCAACCTGTTCGAAGGCCAGGTGGTCGAGGACATGGAAGGCCATGCACTGATCGCCAGCCCGGATCTGGAACGCAACATCTACGTTGGCCACGGCGTCAGCACCTCGGTGCAGGATAAGAGCATCACCTACGCGATTCGCCCGGAGAAGTTGATCGTCACCACCGAGCAACCGACCTGCGAATACAACTGGTCGCGCGGCACCGTGCATGACATCGCCTACCTCGGCGGCCACTCGGTATTCCACGTGCTGCTGCCAAGCGGCAAAGTGGTGCAATCCTTCGTTGCCAACGCCGAGCGGCGTGGCGCCCGACCTACCTGGGACGATGAAGTGTTCGTCTGGTGGGAGGACGATAGCGGGGTGGCATTGCGCTCATGAACATTATCCGAAGCATCAGCCGCCGTATGCCCAAGGGCCGGCACCTGGTTATCGGGGTGCCGTTCCTCTGGCTGTTCCTGTTCTTTATGTTGCCGTTCTTCATTGTTCTGAAGATCAGCTTCGCCGAAGCCGACGTGGCCATCCCGCCGTACACCGACGTGTACACCTGGGTGGAAAACAAATTCACCCTGGTACTCAACCTGGGTAACTACATCTTCCTCAGCGAAGATGCGCTGTACCTGGCTGCTTACCTGGGCTCCCTGAAAATGGCCGCGGTCAGCACCTTGTTGTGTTTGGTCATCGGCTTCCCGATGGCGTATGCGATTGCCCGCGCCGACAAGGATAAGCAGATGGTCCTGTTGCTGCTGATCATGATGCCGACCTGGACGGCCATCCTGATCCGCGTGTACGCCTGGATGGGTATTCTCAGCAACAACGGCCTGCTCAATGGCTTCCTGATGTGGTTGGGGTTGATCAACGAGCCGTTGCAGATCCTCAACACCAACTTGGCGGTGTACATCGGTATCGTTTATTCGTACCTACCCTTCATGATTCTGCCGCTGTTCGCCAACCTGGTAAAACACGACCAGAGCTTGTTGGAAGCGGCTGCGGATCTGGGTTCGAGCACCTATAACAGCTTCTGGAAAATCACCGTGCCGTTGGCCAAGAACGGCATCATCGCCGGCTGCATGCTGGTGTTTATCCCGGTGGTGGGTGAGTTCGTGATTCCGGAACTGCTGGGCGGCCCCGAAACCCTGATGATTGGTAAGGTGCTGTGGCAAGAGTTCTTCAACAACCGCGACTGGCCTGTAGCCTCTGCCTTGGCGGTGGTGATGCTGGCGATCCTGATCGTGCCCATCATCCTGTTTAACCGTAACCAAGCGAAAGAGATGGAGGGTCGACCATGAAGCGTTTCAGTTTCTCCAACTTCATGCTGTGGGCCGGCCTGACCTTTATCTACCTGCCCATGCTGATTCTGGTCATCTACTCGTTCAACGCCTCGCGGCTGGTAACGGTGTGGGGCGGCTGGTCGCTGAAGTGGTACATGGGTCTGCTGGACAACACCCAGCTGATGAACTCGGTCATGCGCTCGTTGGAAATCGCCTGCTACACCGCGATTGCCGCCGTAGCGCTGGGCACCATGGCCGCCTTCGTGCTGACCCGCGTCACTCGCTTCAAGGGTCGCACGCTGTTCGGTGGCCTGGTCACCGCGCCGCTGGTAATGCCTGAGGTGATCACCGGTCTATCGCTGCTGCTGCTGTTCGTGGCCATGGCCCAGCTGATCGGCTGGCCTGCTGAGCGGGGCGTGCTGACCATCTGGATCGCCCACACCACCTTCTGTTCGGCCTATGTGGCCGTGGTGGTGTCGTCGCGTCTGCGTGAGCTGGACCTGTCCATCGAAGAAGCGGCCATGGATCTGGGTGCTAAACCGTGGAAGGTGTTCTTCCTGATCACCATCCCGATGATTGCGCCTTCGTTGGCGGCCGGCGGCATGATGTCCTTTGCCCTGTCGCTGGACGACCTGGTTCTCGCCAGCTTCGTCTCCGGTCCAGGTTCCACGACCTTGCCGATGGAAGTCTTCTCTGCCGTGCGTTTGGGCGTGAAGCCGGAAATCAACGCCGTGGCCAGCCTGATCCTGCTGGCCGTGTCCTTCGCCACCTTCCTGGTGTGGTTCTTCGCCCACCGTGCCGAAGAGAAGCGCAAGAAGGCCCTGCAGCAAGCCATGGATGAAACCACCGGTGCCGCGTTAATGAACGGCCCCGACAGCCGTCGTGATCCATCGCAAGTGCATGCCTGATCGCACCTCGAAGTAACCCACAAGGGCCGCATTAGCGGCCCTTGTGCATTCTGCTGCAGCACTGACCAGTCAGCCCGGCCAGTGTTGCACCGCCCGCTGATCTTGGTTACAACCTCAGCCATCAGCCATCAGCCATCAGCCATCAGCCATCAGCCATCAGCCATCAGCCGTCCGGATTGCCTGCCATGACCGACTCAAACAGCACCGAAAGCGCGGTGTACAAGACCCTGCTGGAGTCGACCAAGGCCATCCCCTGGAAGATCGACTGGGCGAGCATGACTTTCGCCTACATCGGCCCGCAGATCGAAACCCTGCTCGGTTGGCCGCAGGCCAGCTGGGTCAGTGCCAACGACTGGGCAGAGCGTATGCATCCCGAAGACCGCGACAGCGTTGTGGCCTTCTGTGTGTCGCAGTCCCAGGCGGGCACCGACCATGAGGCCGACTACCGCGCCCTGACCCGAGATGGCGGTTATGTGTGGATTCGCGATGTGGTGCATGTGCTGCGTAATGAAGCGGGCGAGGTGGAGTCGCTGATTGGCTTTATGTTCGACATCAGCGAGCGTAAGCAGACCGAACAGCAGCTGCAGCAATTGCAGCAACAGTTGGAAGAGCTGTCATACCTCGACGGCCTCACCGGCGTGGCCAACCGACGCATGTTCGACAGCCGCTTACAGGTGGAGTGGAGCAACGCTCAGCGCACCGGTCAGCCGCTGTCACTGATCCTGCTGGATATCGACTACTTCAAGGAATACAACGATCACTACGGGCATATCCAGGGCGATGATTGCCTGAAAGGCGTTGCTCGGGCCTTGAGTGCCGCCGCCGTGCGCCCGCGTGACCTGATGGCCCGCTATGGCGGTGAGGAGTTTGTTCTGCTGCTGCCGGAAACCGATGCCCAGGCAGCTGCCCAGGTTGCCGAGCGCTGCCGCCAGCTGATACATGAGCAACAGATTCACCACGCGCATTCGCGCGTCAGTACATGGCTGACCCTGAGCCTCGGTGTAGGTACCCTGACACCGGGCCCGCTCGACGCGCCCCAGGCCTTCCTCGAACAGGTTGATCGCCTGCTCTACAAGGCCAAGCACGCCGGGCGTAACCAGGCCATGCTGGCCGCAGCCCCTTAAGGCGCCTGGTTACGCGTTAACGCGGCTTGTATTGGCTTGGGCAATACGCCCGTGACACCTGCGGGTCACGCAGCTGCAGGTGCTTGGTCTGCCGACCACTGACCCGTTCACGCCACAGCTTGAAGCTGCTCGGTTTGAGGTGGCGCCGCATCAAGGCGATCACCTGCGCTTCGGGCAGGCCAAACTGCACCTCAATGGCCTCAAATGGGGTGCGATCTTCCCAGGCCATCTCGATCACCCGTGACACCTCATCTGCTGATTGCAGCATCTTGCACCTCAATCCGTCTGAGCACGTCGGGCAGCCCCGCGAGCTGCGCCACCTTGCAGGTTATTCAAGCTGTCAGCCCAGCACTGCCTGGGCCCGCGCGGCATGCAGCTTCTTGTAGCTTTCTATCAGCCGCAGATGGCGGTCCAGCCCTTCCAGCTGCATATTGGTCGGCGTCAGGCCGTAGAAGCGCACGCTACCGTCCAGTGAGCCCAGTACCGCGTCCATGCGCTCATTGCCAAACATGCGGCGGAAGTTCGGCTCGAAGTCGCTCATCTCCAGTTCGTCGTCCAACTGCACTTCCAGCGCCGCGTTCAACGCCTGATAGAACAGGCCGCGCTCGACGGTGTTGTCGTTGTACTGCAGGAACATTTCCACAAGTTCTTTGGCGTCGTCGTACTTCTTCAGGGCGAGGTGGATCAGCAGTTTCAGCTCCAGAATCGTCAGCTGGCCCCACACTGTGTTGTCATCGAACTCGACGCCGATCAGCGTGGTGATATCGGTGTAATCGTCGACATCGCTGTTTTCCAGGTTGCGCAGCAGGGATTTCAGGCCGCGATCATTCAGGCTGTGCAGGTTGAGGATGTCCGCGCGGAACAGCAGCGCCTTGTTGGTGTTATCCCAGATCAGGTCCTCAACCGGGTAGATCTCCGAATAGCCTGGCACCAGGATGCGGCAGGCCGTGGCGCCCAGGTGCTCGTACACCGCCATATAGGCTTCTTTGCCCATGGTTTCGAGGATGCCGAATAGGGTGGCGGCCTCCTCGGCGTTGGCCTGCTCGCCTTCGCTGGAGAAGTCCCACTCGACGAATTCGTAATCGGCTTTAGCGCTGAAGAAGCGCCACGACACCACGCCGCTGGAGTCGATGAAATGCTCGACGAAGTTATTCGGCTCCATCAGCGCCTGGCTTTCAAAGGTCGGCGGCGGCAGATCATTCAGGCCCTCGAAGCTACGGCCCTGCAGCAATTCAGTCAGGCTGCGCTCCAGCGCCACTTCAAAGCTTGGGTGCGCGCCGAACGAGGCGAACACGCCGCCAGTGCGCGGGTTCATCAGGGTCACACACATCACCGGGAATTCGCCGCCCAGGGAGGCGTCCTTCACCAATACCGGGAAGCCCTGTGCTTCGAGGCCCTGAATACCGGCGAGGATGGCCGGATACTTGGCCAACACCTCGGCTGGCACGTCAGGCAGGCACAGCTCTCCTTCGAGGATTTCGCGTTTAACTGCGCGCTCGAAAATCTCCGACAGGCACTGCACCTGCGCCTCAGCAAGGGTGTTGCCGGCGCTCATGCCGTTGCTCAGGAACAGGTTCTCGATCAGGTTGGACGGGAAGTACACCACCTCGCCATCGGACTGACGTACAAACGGCAGCGAGCAGATGCCGCGCAGCGTATTGCCCGAGTTGGTGTCGTACAGGTGCGAGCCGCGCAGCTCGTCGTCCGGGTTGTAAATCGCCAGGCAGTAATCGTCGAGAATCTCCGCTGGCAACGCATCCTTGGGTCCCGGTTTGAACCAGCGCTCGTCCGGGTAATGCACGAACGCCGCATTGGCGATCTCCTCACCCCAGAACTGATCGTTGTAGAAGAAATTGCAGTTCAGCCGCTCGATAAACTCGCCCAGTGCCGACGCCAGCGCGCCTTCCTTGGTCGCGCCCTTGCCGTTGGTAAAGCACATCGGCGAATGCGCATCGCGGATATGCAGCGACCACACGTTGGGCACGATATTGCGCCACGAGGCGATCTCAATCTTCATGCCGAGCTTGGCCATGATGCCCGACATATTGGCGATGGTTTCTTCCAGCGGCAGGTCCTTGCCGAGGATGCGCGTGCCTTCACCGGCCGTCAGCGCTGGGATCAACAATGCCTGGGCATCGGCGTCGAGGTTTTCCACCTCTTCAATCACGAACTCCGGCCCGGCCTGCACCACCTTCTTCACTGTGCAACGGTCGATGGAGCGCAGAATGCCCAGGCGATCCTTCTCGGAGATATCTGCCGGCAACTCGACCTGAATCTTAAAGATCTGCTGGTAGCGGTTTTCCGGGTCAACGATGTTGTTCTGCGACAGGCGGATGTTGTCGGTGGGGATGTTGCGGGTATCGCAATACAGCTTCACAAAGTACGCCGCGCACAACGCCGATGAAGCCAGAAAATAATCAAACGGCCCCGGCGCTGAGCCATCGCCCTTGTAGCGGATGGGCTGGTCAGCCACCACCGTGAAGTCATCGAACTTGGCTTCAAGTCGGAGGTTGTCGAGAAACTTGACCTTGATTTCCATACGGGATTACCAGAATACGGGCTAAACGAATGGCGGCCATTATCCGGGTTTTCGGCGGGAAGTGGTGCGCGGTGCGGATAGGACTGACGAGCGAGCAGCGGGCTGACGCCGTCTGCTACTGTGTCGATTGAGTGCCGGCCTCCGCCTCAGGGGCGGGCTTTAGCCCGTACCGTTTAACGAAGCGAACGGTTTGAACCTGTTGTTAAGTGTCTTGCACGCATTTGCCCGCGAACTGGGAAGTTTCTTTGCTTAATCCGCCACCAACGACAATCGCAGCGCTTAATATTACGCAATTTTTGATTATGTATTGGCCTTCAAGTGTTAGTGCGTAAGGGAACTTAATGAAGCACACTTCGGGCAAGATGAATAATGGCAATATTGTTCCGAAAAGCTGCAAAAATAGTAATGTTAATGCGACTCTCAATAGGGGCTTGATCAGAAGGCAAACGCCAATAGCAATTTCCCAAGCACCTAATATAGGGATAAATAAATCTGGAGGCAGCCACGTTATTGTATTTGTCACTAGGTCATTTACTGGACTTAGGCCAAGTGGTTTTAGAGCTCCAAGCCATATGAATATAATTGATAATGAATATTTAAGTAAGGTCTGGCCATGCTTGTGCATCCATTCCGCCGCAATTTTGTCGCATCTTCCGAAGGTAAAAACTCCTACTTTAAATTCCATGATTTCTTCCCGAAGACACTTAAATATAATTAGACGACATGTCCATATCTGCACACTGTTGCCACTGCTGGCAATAAGTATCCAAATCTGGCCATCTTGTATCCATATCTGACCATCCGCGATTAATGATCCGTTCTTGCAGTCCAAGCTCGATTGCTACTTTGTAACTCAGCAGCCAGGCTTTCTGTTCAGGCTGCCACTTACCACCAGCCTACTTTACCGCCAGCTGCATGTCCTTCTCGTGAAAACCGACGCGCACGAATACCAACGCTGCTGGTTGTTTGGGCGGTTGGGTGCGGGTTTGGGTGGTTTGTGTTTGCTTTCGACGATCAGTTCGACGGTGGTGTAGCTGAACTGCTGTTCGGCGTCGTAGCGTTCGACAAAGTGTTTGCTGCCGTTCTTGCCTGACGTGAGGCTTTTTACAACGTCCATATCGTGCCCCGTGGGGTCGCAGTGTCCTGCTGGCAGTCTGCCTGTATCCACTGGGGGGCTCAAGTGAGCATAAGGCGGACACGCTTCGCGTTGTCCGACCTATAGGGCTGCTGAGGGGTATTGCGCCCCTCGTGTGTTCTCGGTCTAGTTGGCCGAGGTGTTCAGGCTTTGCAGCAGGCGGTAGTAGAAGCCACTGGCATTGGCCAACGTATCGATCGCTATGCGCTCGTTGGTGCCGTGCATACGCGGCAGGTCGTCGCGCTCCATCAGCAGTGGGCTGAAGCGGAAGACGTTGTCGGTCAGCGGCTCGTAATAGCGCGAATCAGTGCCGCCGACGGTGAGGTTGGGGCTGACCAGGGTATTGCCGAAACTCTGGCGGATCACCTCGGCGAACTGTTGATAGGCCTCGCCTCTGACATCGGATACCGCCGAAGGCTCGCGCCCGCCGGGCATGACTTTGACCTGAATCTGTTCATCCGCCACGGCGCTGCGTACATGTTCGGCCACGCTGGCGATGCTGTCGCGCGGGTGGATGCGCAGGTTGAGGGTGGCGCGGGCGCTGGGCGGCAGGACGTTTTCCTTGATGCCGGCGCGCAGCAGCGTCGGCGACAGCGAGGTTTGCAGTTGTGCAGCGCCGGCCGGCGAGGCGGCCAGTTGTTGTTCCACCAGCGGGCCGAACAGCCAGAGGTTGGCGAAGATCAGTCGGTAGCCGAAGGATTGCGCTGGGGTGAAGCTGGCCAGCAGGTCGCCAGTGGGGCCGTCGAAGCCGCGCTGGAAGGGCGCATCGCCCACCCGTTGCAGGGCTTGGCTGAGACGGCCGATGGCGGTTTCATCAAAGGCGGGCGGCTGTGAGGAATGACCACCCTGGGCGTTGGCTTGCAGGGTCAGGCTGACGTAGCCCTTTTCCGCAATGCCGACCACAGCTACGTCCTGGCTGACGCCGGGGATTTGCCCGCGCACCACAAAGCCGCCTTCATCGCTGACCCAAGCCAGGCGTTTGCCCTGTTCCTGCAACTGCGCGGCGATGCGTCGGTTGCCCTGGTGGCCGCCGATTTCTTCATCGTGACCGAAGGCCAGCAGCACGTCGCGTTGTGGCTGGAAACCCTGGGCGATCAGGGTTTCCACCGCTTCGAGAATCGCCACCATCGAGCCTTTGCTGTCGATGGCGCCACGGCCCCAGACAAAACCCTCGGCAATCGCCCCGGAGAATGGCGGATGGGTCCACAGCGCTTCGGTGCCCGGTGCGACGGGCACCACGTCCTGGTGCGCCATCAGCAGGGCAGCGGGTAATTGCGCGTCCTTGCCCGGCCAGCGCAGCAGGATGCTCGGGCTGCCAGTGGCGAGCGGCTCAGTGTTGGCGGTGACCTGTGGGTAGCGCTGTGCCAGCCAGTCACGCATGCCGGCAAAGGCGGCGTTGCTGGCCGCCAGTTGGCTGGCCGGCGCGCCGACCTGATGCGACAGGGTCGGCAGACGAATGGCAGCCGCCAGGCTTTCGGCAGCGCGTTGACCATCCAGCCCTTCGGGCAGACTGACCGGCGCGCTGTTGTAAGCCGCAGCCGGTAGCAGCAGGGTGCGGCCTACCACCACGGCCAGCAGGCCGAGCAGGATGAGCAGCAGAAGCAGTAACAGGCGTTTCATCGCCGTTCTCCTTGGCTTATGGGCGCAGAATCAGCTGGCTGCGGCTATTGGCCTTGATCGCCTCGGCATCCAGGTGCATCGGCACGTACTCACCTCGAATATAGCGTTCGGCTTGGTCCTTGTAGTGCTGATCAAACAGCACGCCACTCTGGCCCACCGGGTTGATGCCCAGGGCGCTGCCGGCGTCGGCCATATCGATCAGGCGGCGGGTCGAGGGGCCGTACACCACCGACCAGGGCGCTGGGCCGACCGGTTGCGAGAGGTTGTTCGGCGTTTCATGCCCGCCCGGTGCGGCAAAGGCACCGACGTTGAACAGTTTATCCAGCGGTTTCTGCTGGCCCAGCGGGTGGCTGTGAGTCAGGGTGTGCGCGCTGCCCCAGGCCCATTTCGCGCTGTCGTCACCGAGGGTACTGCGCAGATGAGCGAGGCTGGCCTGCCAGGCGGCTTTGACGGTGTCGGCGCGGCTTTCCACGGCTTCGCTGCCGCGCTTGTCCCACCAGGGCGAGCTGGCATCGGCGGCCAGACGCGGCAGAGCGCTGTCGAGCACGCGGGTTTGCAGCAGGTTAGTGAAGAAGGCTTCGCTTAGCTCGTCGGCCATGGCTTCACGTGCCAGTTGGTAAACCAGCTGGTTGAACAGCGGAGCCGCGGTGCTATCGACCTGATGCTGGCCATCCCAGCTCAGCAGCTGCTCGACCAGCGCCTGCTCTTCGCTGCCAGTGGCGGCAGCCCGCAGATCAGCTTCCAGCGGGGCGAGCAGGCGTTGCGGGTAGCCGGTGCCTGGCTCCAGTTGCAGCGCCTGGCTGTTGTGCACATCCCACTTCACGCTGGTGTCGCGCAGGCGTTCGTCCAGGCGCTGGCCGCGATCGGCCAGGTTGTAGTAACCCGGAATCGCCATGCCGGTCGGTGACACGGGCTGGTAGTTGGCGGAGAGGATATAGCCGCGCTCGGGGTTTTCTTCCTGCGGGTTGGCGCTGAACGGGTAGTAGCCGTCTTTGTCCGCTTCGCCGTTGCTGCCGTCGAGGATAAAGCTCGGGTTGATCCCGGCCGGGCGGCGCGGCAGTTTCGCCGCCGCCCACCAGCCGATATCGCCTGTGGCATTGGCCCATACCACGTTAAGCCCGGGCGCTTCGATTTGCTCAGCGGCGGTGCGGGCCTGCTCCAGCGTGGCGGCGCGATTGAGCTGATAGAAGCCATCGAGGATCGGGTTTTCGGTCTCGAGGAAGGCCCACCACATGGCAATCGGCGTGCTGGCGACGGTTTCACCCAAAGCGCTGTTGATGATCGGGCCGTGCGGCGAGCGGCGGATGGTCAGGCGCACTGGCTCGGCATCCTTGACGCTGATCAGCTCCTCACGGCTTTGCAGCTCGACCCACTGGCCGCGGTACCAGACCTGGTTGGGGTTGTCCGGGTTGGTTTTCTCGGCAATCAGATCAAGGTCGTCGTTCTGGAACATGGTGATGCTCCAGGCAAAGTCGCGGTTGTGGCCCAGCGAGGCCACTGGGTTAAGCGCCTGGTGATGGCCGTACAGGCTGAAACCGGGGTAACTCAGGTTGGCCTCGTACCACACTGACGGCACGGCAAAGCGGATATGCGGGTCGCCGGCCAGCAGCGGTTTGCCGCTGGCGGTGCGACTGCCGGAGACCGCCCAGGCGTTGCTGCCCTCGAACTGCGGCAGGCCGGCATCCAGCAGCGCGGCGTGGCTCAACTCGGCGATGGCATTGAGGTCCTGCCAGTCGCCGGCCGCGAGGTTTTGCCCGACCACGCCCTGCGGGTGCCAGTCGAGGTCAAAGGCCTTGAGGTAATCGGCGCCCAGCTGATCGCGGATGTGCGTCAGCACTGGCTCGGTGCGAAAGGCCGCAGCGAAGCTGTAGGCCATATAGCCGGCGACGCTGAGGGTGTCGGCGACGTTGAACGGGCGTTTTTCAATGCTCAGCACATCGAACTCGATCGGCGCCGGGTGGTTGGCCTGGTATTGGTTGATTCCATCCAGGTAAGCCTCTAGCGCTTTGCTGGCTGGGGCGTTCATGTCCATCTTCGCGGCGTAACGGTCGGCGTGTTCGCGGATGCCCAGGGTGCGGAACAGGCGGTCGGTGTCGACCAGCTTGCTGCCGAGCACCTCGGCCAGCTCGCCACGGGCCAGGCGGCGGAGGATTTCCATCTGAAACAGACGGTCCTGGGCGTGCACATAACCGAGCGCGCGGTACATATCGGCCTCATTCTGCGCCTGGATATGCGGCACGCCGCGTTCGTCGTAATCCACCGTGACTGCGGCCTGCAGATGGCTCAGTTGCAGCTCGCCGTCGCGTTGCGGCTGCTTGCTGTCGATGTACCAGTAAGCGCCGGCGGCAGAGGCCGCGACGATCAGAGCCAGGGCAGTCAGGGTGCGTTTCATGGGGTTTTCCTTGTTATAGGTTTTATCAGCCTGGTCATTGTGCGCACTGCCGACTGCGCAGGCATTGACCCAACACGGCAAGAGTGAAAGTCTTTGGTCAATCCAAGAGGCCGCTATGCCACACGATCCGCACAACAGCATTGCCAGCGCGTTGACCCATTCTTCAACTTTGCGCCGCCTGCTCTACGAAGCCTTGGCGGGGTTGGGGTTGGACCCCACCGACACCTATCGCCAGGCGTATCAGGGCGTAGTACTGGCGCCGCCGCTGCTCAATGCCCGTGAGGACCACGACAACGCGCCACGTTTCTGGCAGGCGCTGGCCGGCATCAGTGGCGATGACGATATCGGTCTGCACCTGGGTGAAACCATGCAGCCACGGCCGATGGATGTGGTGGGTTACCTGTTGTTGGCCAGCCGCGACTTGGGCCAGGCAGTGGAGAGTTTTGTGCGCTTTCAGCACATCCTTTCCGGCGGTTTTGCCGCGCGGCTGGAGCTGGAGCTGGAGGGCGAGCAGGCGCGCCTGATCTTCGACCTCAATTACCGTGGCGTGGGTTCGTTGCGCCAGCAGATGGAGTGCCTGGCGCTGCTGCTGCAGAAGATGCTCGCCAGCGTCAACGACGGCGGCTTTGCGCTCGATGGCGTGGAGTTTCGCCACCCGGCCCCGCGCCGCCTGAGCGAGCATCGCCGGCTGTTTGGCCTGCTGCCGCGTTTTGCCCAGGCGCATGATGCGTTGATCTTCCCGCGCGCCTGGCTCAGCCGGCCCTCGCGCAGCGCCAACCCACGGTTGTTCGCGGTGCTCTGGGCGCAGGCGGAAGTGGAGCTGGCCGAGTTGGAGGAAAACCAGCTGCTCAACCGCGTGCGCTATTGGCTGGAGGTCAACCTGGGCGTACAGCTGTGCGACCTGCCCCGCTGCGCCACCGCGCTGGGTTACAGCGTCAGCGGGCTGCAGCGGGCGCTGACCGAACAGCAGCAGAGCTTTCGCCAGCTGCACGATGAGGTGCGTCGCCTGCGTGCGCAGGCTCTGCTGGAAAGCGGCATGGCTATCCGTGAAGTGGCCCGCGCCTGTGGTTTTGCCGAGCTGTCACCGTTCTACCGTGCGTTCAAGCGCTGGCAGGGCGCGACCCCGCTGGCTTACCGCACTAGCGGCTGACGCGGAAGCGCCTGCTCAGGTCGCTCAACCGCTCAGACAAGTGGCTGAGTTGCTGGCCATCGTGACTCAGGGCTTCAGCATCACTGAGGTTTTGTTCCGCGACCTGTTGCACGCTTGTCAGGTGCTGGCTGACCTCCGCGCTGACGGCCGCCTGCTGGTGGGTGGCGGCGGCAATCAGCTCGTTCATCTGAGTGATCGAACTGATGTCCTGCGCCACGGCGCCGAGCAGGTCGGCAGTGGCCTGGCTGTCCTGTACGCAACTGCGCACGCTGTCGCGGCTCTGCTGCATGGCTTCGGCGGCCTGACGGCTGCCTTGTTGCAAGCGGCTGATGATCTGCTGAATTTCGGCGGTGGACAGAGCGGTCTTCTGTGCCAGGTTACGCACCTCGTCGGCGACTACAGCAAAGCCACGGCCCTGATCACCGGCGCGGGCAGCTTCGATGGCGGCGTTGAGAGCCAGCAGGTTGGTCTGTTCGGCAATCGAACGGATCACTTCCAACACCTTACCGATCTGTTCAGATTGGTTGGCCAGCGCCTGCACTTCACCTTCGGTGACGTCGATCTGAGCGGCCAGCTTACCGATTTCGCTGCGTACATGATTGACCGAACGGCTGCCTTCGGCGGCTTGCTGGTTGGCCGTTTGCGCGGCACTGGCAGCCCCATCGGCATGCCCGGCCACTTCATCAATGGCGCTGCTCATCTGCTGCATGGCTGAGCTCATGTAGACGATTTCACCTTGCTGGCGATCGGCACCACTGCGCAGATGATCGGTGGCTTGGGCCAGGTTGTCGCCCATCGTTTGCAGGCCCTGGGTGTCTTTGATTACTTCGCCAACCAGCTCATCCAGGGTGTCGAGGAAGCGGTTAAAGCGCTTGCTGACTTTACCTTCAGCATTGCTGCGGTAGCTCAGGTCAATGGCATCGTCATTTTCGGTGAGTTGTTCGGCGGTTTGCATCAGGGCGGCCCCCTCCACGGCTTCGGCATGGGTTTGCAGGGCCAGGTAAATCAGGATCGCGCTTTCCAGCACCACGTAGAACGCATGCAGGAAGATGATGGGCCAGCTGCCTTGTGCCACCACTGTGACGCTGAACCCTTGGGTTTGCAGGGCATAGAAGCCCAGGTGGTGAACTGCAATCACGGCAGCCGCCACCACGATCGGCAGCCAGTCGCGGTAATACACCAGAAACGCCAGCAACACGAAAATACCGAAGTGCATTTCCAGCATGCCGCCCGCCTGGTTGATGTGCAGTGCGGACATCACCATAAACGCTGCACCAATCGCGCAGCGCAGCAGACGGCGCCCGGCAATCAGCTGCTGCAGTACGGTCATCACCGCCGCTGTTCCACCGCCCACCAGCAAGGCTTGGCCCCAAGTACCGTGCCAGAGCGCCAGACCCAGCGAGTAAAGAAACATCAGCCACAGCACCATCAGCATGATGCGGTCCGCTTTACGGTAGTGCAGCTCTAAGGGTGAAAGACGGCTAGGCATGGCGAAAGACCTAAAAAAGTAGCGTGGTATTCGTATCAAGTATGGCAGCCGTCCGTGGGTGCGCAGGGCTTTTCTATGGTTATAAGTTGTACATGGTATGTCATTTGTACAATTTTATTCGGTAAACATGCAGGGCTCAGTGCATGTCGCCGGCGGTCAGTGGGTACCGTGCTGGTCTCAGACTGATCTAGCCTCATAAGCATGCAAGGAGGTCATGCTTATGCAGCGGGTGCTAGTCGGTGCCTGGTTTACCCTGATCGGGCTGCCCTGTCTGGCCGCAACGCCGCCAGTGCAGATCTGCTTGGGCGATAGTAACGAGTGGCCGCCCTACACCTATTGGCAGCGCAGCGATGGCGAGGTGGACCGCAGCCGTCTGACTGGGTCGGCCAGCACCCTGGTGCTGGCGATTCTGCAGCGTTTGCAGCTGCCCTATGAGGTGCACTACATGCCCTGGGCGCGGGTGCAGCAGGAGCTGGCAGACTTTGCTGAAAAGGGTCGCTGCGAGCTGACCTGGGATGCCAGCTACAACGCGGAGCGTGCCGCCTATGTCTATTACAGCGCGCAGCTGTATGAAGCGCGTCTGGGGCTGTTCTACTCCGCGCAGCGCTTTGCCGAAGTGCCGTTGCCCGCCTTGCTGCAGAACCTGCAGCCCTATCGGGTGTGTGGTGTGATTGGCTACAACTACCAGCCGTTTGGCTTGGGCGAGCCGATCAAGCGCTTCCCCAGCATTCAGCAGAACCTGGATATGCTGCAGCGCCAACGTTGCGACTTCTTCCCCAGCGAGATTGAGCCGTTGTATGGCGGCCTGGCGCTGGGTATTTATCAGGGCCATGAGCAGCTGCGGCATATGCCACTGGTCGCAAGCAAAGCGTTCTATCTGCTGGTCAGTAGGGGCTCGCCGCGTGGTGAACGGCTGATCTCGCAGTTTGATCATCAACTCAAACAACTGCAGGCCAGCGGTGAAGCGCAGCAGATCTATCAGCGCTTTAGCCCGGATGGTCTGCGCTAGTCAGTGGCGTTGCCAGTCGCAGAAACAGCCCACCGCCAGGGTGTTGCTGGCGTTGACCGGGCGATTGGCGACCAAGGCGTCGAGAATCGGCTCGATAAAACTGTTGCTGGAGGTGCAGGTAGCGCCTTCGCTGTAGGGGCCGAAGTAGGCCAATTGGCCATTGCGATCCCAGATCGCCACCGCCGGGCTGGCGGGGATTTGCGCGCTGCCAGCCAGTTCAGCCAGGGGTTGCAGGGCGCTCAGGGTGCTGGGCAGTTGACCGTTGGTGCCGGGTTTTTGTACGGCATAGAAGGTAACGCCCTGGGCGCCGAAGCGTTCGATCAATTCGGCCAGGTGCTGTTGATTGCCAACATTGCACGGGCAGGCGGGGTCCCAAAAATGCACCAGGCGAATTGGCCCAGGGCCGGCCAGCTCGTCGGGCAGACGCAGTTGTTCGCCATATAACAGCGCGGTTTGTTCACTGAAGCTGCGCAGGTAGCGTGCTTCGTACCACCAGTAGGCGGCCAGCATGGCGGCTGCCCAGAGCAGAATCAGTAGGCTGGCGAGTAGGGTCTTGCGCGTGGGTCGAGTCATGAGCAGCCTTCGGCAAACAGGCGCGCAGCTTGCCATGACTGGCGCGACAGCTGAATATCCGCAACCTGATTGCGCGGCCCAGGATGGCCTGTGATTACTCCGTAAGTTTGATGGAAGCCCTATGCCAGAGCCGTTTCAGCCCGAAAACCTGCTTGCCAGTCTGCGACCCTTGGCCGCAGCCGCTGCGCTTTCACCGGCCGAACAGGCCTACCGGCAGTTTTACGGCTTCAGCGATACCTGGGCGACGCACACCCGCATGGGTACGCTGCAGGCCGCCGGTTACCAGATTGCCGTGCAGGCTTGGTGGCCTGAGCAGCCGCGTGCCACGCTGGTGCTGCTGCATGGCTATTACGACCACGTTGGCCTGTATCGCCATGTGATCGAATGGGCTCTTGAAATGGGTTTTGCCGTGCTGGCTTTCGACCTGCCGGGGCATGGCTTGTCCAGCGGTGCGCGGGCGAGCATCGGTGCGTTCAGCGAGTATCAAACGGTGTTGCGCGCGGTGCTGGCCGAAGCGGCAGCCCTGGCGTTGCCGCAGCCCTGGCACCTGTGCGGGCAGAGTACGGGTGGGGCGATTCTGATTGATTACCTGCTGACCGGCGCACCGGGGCCGGACATCGGTGAAACCATTCTGTTGGCACCGCTGGTGCGGCCACGCGCCTGGGGCTGGTCGCAGTTCAGTTACCGCATCATGAAGCGCTTTGTTAGCGAGATTCCCCGGCGTTTCAGCGTCAATTCCAGCGATGCCGAGTTTATCGATTTTGTTCACCACCAGGATCCGCTGCAGCCGCGCAATTTGCCGACCGCCTGGGTTGGGGCGCTCAGCCGGTGGGTACCGCACATCGAAGCCGCGCCGCGCAGTGCGCGCAGCCCTCTGATCATTCAGGGGGAAGCCGACATGACGGTGGCCTGGCGCTACAACCTGCGGGTGCTGCAGGACAAGTTCGCTGACCCGCAGATGCTGCGTTTGCCCGAGGCGCGGCACCACCTGGCCAACGAAACGCCGGCCTTGCGCCAGCGCTATTTCGAGTTTCTTAGCCAGCGGTTGAGCTAATCAGATACCGCGCTGCGCCGGAGCCAGCGCTGCGCTGCTCTGGCCAACCGCCAGGCCGCTGCGGATGGCGGCCAGGGCAGCCTGGTAGTAAGCCTTGCCGGCATCGGACTGGGCGAAACTGACGAACTCTTCCAGCTCCGGGTCGCTCAGCTCGCGGTAGACGTGCAGCAGGGTGTTATCCAGATCCGCCCCGATTTGCTCCATCAACCGCTGGCGCTGGCCATTAAGCATGGCCTGGGCGCTGTCGCCCCCGAGCAGACCGGGGAGCATCTGGCTGAGGCTGTCGGCGGCTACACCGGCCAGGGCCAGGCTGACTTCGGCACCGGCTTCCCGCGCCGGCAGGGCCTGGGCCAGGTGGCGAATCAGCAAGCGGCGGGTGGCGCTGGCCTCACTGCGTGGCAGGCCGTTGGCGTAGCGCGCCAGTTGATCGCTGCGGGTGGCGAGCAATTCGGCATCGACAATCTTGCGCCCCAGTGGTGACTGGAAAAACTGCAGGGCGCTGCCCGGCTCGCCGAGGTTGTCACGCAGGCCTTGTTGCGCGCGCTGATCCACGGCCGCAGCGGCAAAGCGCTGGTTGCTGTTGTTCACCAATGCCTGATGCACCGCCGGCGGCAGGCTGCTGCGGTAGCGTTCCTGGGCGGCCTGCAGGGCATCGCTGAAGTGCATGCGCTGTTGCGGCCAGCCGGCCGCCTGATACAGCTGCAGGTAATCGTCGGCCAGGGCGGGCAGGCTGAGCAGCAGGGTCAGTACAACGGAAAGGGCGCGCATTAGGGACTCCATTCAGGGGCGGCTATTTTCTGCGGCATGCTGACGCTTGTCGAGGCTCGGCAGGGCGCTGGTAGAATCGCCGGCATGACGACCGATACCCATACCGCGCTCCTGACCCGCATCGTTGACGACCTGGCCGAACAGGGTTGGTCGCTGCAGCCGCAGTTTATTGCCCCCTCTCTGACCTTCGAACTGGCCGAAGAGTGCCGTAAACGTGCCGCACACGGTGCATTGGCACCCGCCGGCGTCGGCCGTGGCGCGCAGCAGCAGATCCGCGAAGGGGTGCGTGGCGATCATATTCAGTGGCTGGAAGTCGGTCAGGCTGAGGCCTGTGATCAATATCTACAGGCGTTTGATGAGCTGCGCTTGGCGCTGAACCAGGGCTTGTACCTGGGGCTGGAGGATTTCGAGGGGCATTTCGCCCTGTATCCACCGGGTGCGTTCTACCAGAAGCACGTGGACCGCTTTCGTGATGATGACCGCCGCGCGGTGTCCGCGGTGTTTTACCTCAATGAGGATTGGCAGGCCGAACAAGGCGGCGCGCTGCGTCTGTATCTACCGAATGGCGAGACTCGCGACGTATTGCCTCAAGCGGGCAGCCTGCTGCTGTTTCTATCCGCCGACATGCCCCATGAGGTCTTGCCGGCCAGTCGTGATCGACTGTCGCTGACCGGCTGGTTTCGCCGGCGGGGCAATGGGCCGTTCTAGTCAAGATTGGCTAGAACCTGTTCACGATCTCGCGAGCTAGAGCCATGCAAGGCAAAAGCAGGCGAGGAAGCGGAGTGTACTTTTGTACATGAGCATTCCGAGCCTGTTTTTAACGCTGCAGGGCCGACGCGCAGCAGATCGTGAGGAGGTTCTTAGTGGCCCCAGACCTTGAAGGTCCCCCGCAGATCAGTGATGTCGCGCATCTCGATGCTGCCCAGGCGGCTTTCACCGACGTACATGTCGGCGGCGACCCGAACGCGAATGCGCTGCGCCGGGATACCGCTGGCCACCAGTTGATCATTGATGGTGGTGAGGTCGGGGAGGGTTAGTTGCAGTTGCTGTTGGCCGCTGCCATTGGACACCACATCGATTTTCAAGGTGGGTAGGTTGACGCCGAAGATTGGCAGGGTCAGCCCCAGTTGCGCCGTGCCGAAAGCAAAGCTGCCGCCAGAGCCGTTAGGGCAGCTGGCGGGGGTGAGGCAGCCGTTGTCGATTTTCACGTTGCGCAGTGACGCACTGCCGCCATCGTCATTCCAGCTGATCCGGTTGATCGTCGCCAGCACGTCGGCACGGATGCTGATGCCGGCCTGACCGCTGATCTCGCTCAAGCTCTGGTTATCCATCGGCAGTAAGGCCGCCTGGCTCGGCAGGGCGTAGGCCGTAAAGCTGGCAACGAGTGATAAGGCAAGGGTGCGAAGTGGGCGATGCATGGAAGTGTCCTCGACTAGAGTGCCGAGAGTCTGTGCCGGGCCTGGCGCGCGCGCCATCGGGCCGCGTTGCTTCCCTCCGAAGGATAGGCCGGCGTTGCGCGCGAATGGCGCTGCCGGCGTGATGTGCTTGGCAATCTGCCTGGCAGCCCGTCCCTTTGATCGGCGGCCAGCAAGCGCAGTAACCTGACGGTGTTACGGCGGGTGACTAATGAGAGAGAGTGATGCAGAAGATTCTGGTGAGCCGTTGCCTGCTGGGCCAGCGCGTACGTTATGACGGCGGCGCCCATGGCCCGTTCAGCCTGCTGGAGCGCTGGCAGCAGGAGGGGCGCATTGTGCCGCTGTGTCCGGAAGTCGCCGGTGGCCTGCCAACTCCGCGCGCACCGGCGGAAATTGCCGGCGGTCAGGGGGCAAAAGTACTCGACGGGCAGCTGCCGGTGCTGACGGTGAATGGCGAGGATGTCACGGCGGCTTTTGTTGACGGCGCACAGCAGGCTCTGGCCTTGGTAGCGCAGCATGGCATCCGTATGGCACTGCTCAAGGCGCGCAGTCCCTCGTGTGGCAATTTCGAGGCGTATGACGGCAGTTTTAGCGGCACCAAGGTCGCTGGCGAAGGCGTGACGGCCGCGGCCTTGCGCCGCGCCGGGGTGCGGGTGTTCAGTGAAGAAGAACTGGCGGCGGCGCAGGCCTTTCTGGCGGTGCTGGATGGCACTGATTAAGGCGCTTGATCATCATCGAAGTGCAGTGGCAGAAGCTGTTCGATGGCATTGGCCAGCTGCCAATACTCCTCTTCACAACTGTCCCGGCGCTCCTCAGGGAGCTGATCGCCCGCATCGCTGTAGCGCTCGATGTCGGCACCGTATGCCCAGCACATGACGTTGTAATAGCGTTGCCCGTTCAGGCTGTGCGTCGCGGCCAGCCCGTCTTCGCTGATGTCGTCTTCCCACGCGCCAAAGCTGAAAATGGTGCCGTTGAGTATGTGCTCGCCATCTTCACGGTGCACCCAAATGTAGGTGCTGATCTGATCGGCCACATCTTCTTCGCGCCCCAGCATGGGGATTTCCAATTGATCGATCAGCGCGTGGCCCAGTTCGTGGAAGAACAGGTAGTCGCTCCAGCCGACGGCGAACGCCTGCGCCTCTTCGGCATTGAGTTGGCCCTCGGCTTCAAATTGAGCGAAGTTGTTTTGCGTGTCTTGCAGCTCTTCATAGCAATAAATGATGCTCTGTTCGTCGCTGTCGTAAAAAGCGTTGGCCTCATCGCATGTGCGCATCGTCAGCAGCAGTTGCAGGCCCTGATCCGGCAGCAACGCGTCGATATGCCCACGCCAACCCTCGAGAATGGCATCCTGTTCGGCCTGTGCAGCGATTTCTCGCAGCTCAAGCGGCGCAGCCTCGTAGCGCACGCTCAACTTGTTGGAATTGGATTGGGCCTGAGTGCAATCGAGTGCTAGTAAGCCGGCCAATAGCAGGGCAAAACGGGCTGGAAGGGTGAGCATAGGAATTCCTGGGTGTGTCGAGCGCGCATTAAAAAGGCGACCGAAGTCGCCTTTTTAATGTCTGCGCCGCGTTAGAACAAGACGCGGCTACGGATGGTGCCTTTAACGTGCTGCAGCTTCTCCAGCGCTAGGTCGGAGTAATCGGCGTCGACGTCGATGACCACGTAGCCGACCTTGTCGTTGGTCTGCAGGAACTGGCCAGAGATGTTGATGCCGTTTTCGGCGAACACGTTGTTGATCTCGCTCATCACGCCCGGGATGTTGGCGTGGATGTGCAGCAGGCGATGCTTGCCCGGGTGCGCGGGCAGGGCCACTTCGGGGAAATTGACCGAGGACACCGAGGTCCCGTTGTCGCTGTACTTGACCAGTTTCTCGGCCACTTCCAGGCCGATGTTGGCCTGCGCTTCGGCGGTGGAGCCACCGATGTGCGGGGTCAGGATCACGCGGTCCAGGCCACGCAGCGGGCTTTCGAACTCTTCATCGTTGGATTTCGGCTCGACCGGGAACACGTCGATGGCGGCGCCAATCAGGTGCTCGTCCTTGATCGCAGCAGCCAGGTGGTCCAGTTCAACCACGGTGCCGCGTGCGGCGTTGATCAGAATGCCGCCCTTTTTCATGGCGCGGATTTCTTTCTCGCCGATCATCCACTGGGTGGATGGCAGCTCAGGCACGTGCAGCGACACGATGTCGCACATGCCCAGCAGGTCGTGCAGTTTGGCGATTTGGGTGGCGTTGCCCAGCGGCAGCTTGGTCACGGTGTCGTAGAAGAACACCTGCATGCCCATGGCTTCAGCCAGTACCGAGAGCTGGGTGCCGATCGAGCCGTAACCGACGATACCCAGCTTCTTGCCGCGGATTTCGAAGGAGTTGGCCGCCGATTTGATCCAGCCACCACGGTGGCAGGAAGCGTTCTTCTCGGGGATGCCGCGCAGCAGCAGGATGGCTTGGGCCAGCACCAGTTCGGCCACCGAGCGGGTGTTCGAGTAAGGTGCGTTGAACACGGCGATACCGCGCTCGCGGGCTGCGTCGAGGTCAACCTGGTTGGTGCCGATGCAGAAGCAGCCTACAGCTACAAGGCGCTTGGCGCAGTCGAAGACTTCGGCAGTCAGCTGGGTGCGCGAGCGGATACCGATAAAGTGCGCATCGGCGATCTTTTCTTTCAGCTCGTCGTCGGAGAGTGCGCCCTTGAGGTACTCGATGTTGGTGTAACCAGCGGCCTTCAGGGTGTCCACTGCATTCTGGTGGACGCCTTCAAGAAGAAGGAACTTGATCTTGCTCTTGTCGAGAGAGGTCTTGCTCATCGGAGTACCTGTTGTCCCACAAATAGTGTCAGGGAAGAGGCCGAACGCCGCCGGCCGCAGCCCGCAGATCGGCTCGGGGGCACGATTCACGGGGGGCGTATGCTAGCATACGAGCCCCGCGAAACACCTACCCTGGCAGATGAAGCGTGCTCAGGGTGACCATGAATCGTTTGAGAGTTCCGTAGATGACCAACCCTGCGCTGATCGAAGAGCTGAAGACCCTGGTTGAGCCCGGCAAGGTGCTGACCGATGCCGATTCCCTCAATACCTACGGCAAGGACTGGACCAAGCACTTCGCCCCAGCGCCGTTGGCGATTGCCTTCCCCAAGAGCATCGAGCAGGTGCAGGCCATCGTTCGTTGGGCCAATCAGCACAAGGTCGCGCTGGTGCCGTCGGGTGGCCGCACCGGTTTGTCCGCCGGCGCCGTGGCCGCCAATGGTGAAGTGGTCGTGGCCTTCGACTACATGAACCAGATTCTCGACTTCAACGAATTCGACCGCACGGCGGTATGCCAGCCCGGTGTAGTGACCAAGCAGCTGCAGATGTTCGCTGAGGACAAGGGCCTGTATTACCCGGTGGACTTCGCCTCGGCGGGTTCCAGCCAGATTGGCGGCAACATCGGCACCAATGCCGGTGGCATCAAGGTGATTCGCTACGGCATGACCCGCAACTGGGTGGCTGGCCTGAAGGTCGTCACCGGCACCGGCGAGCTGCTGGAACTGAACAAGGACCTGATCAAGAACGCCACCGGCTACGACATGCGTCAGCTGTTTATCGGCGCTGAAGGCACCCTGGGCTTCGTCGTCGAGGCCACCATGCGCCTGGACCGTGCGCCGAAGAACCTCACCGCAATGGTGCTCGGCACCCCGGACTTCGACTCGATCATGCCGGTGCTGCATGCCTTCCAGAACAAGCTGGACCTGACCGCCTTCGAGTTCTTCTCCGATAAGGCCCTGGCCAAGATCATGGCCCGTGGTGACGTGCCGGCGGCCTTTGAAACCGATTGCCCGTTCTACGCCCTGCTGGAATTTGAAGCCACCACTGAGGAAGTCGCCGAAGCGGCTCTGGCCACCTTCGAGCATTGCGTCGAGCAGGGCTGGGTGCTGGACGGCGTGATGAGCCAGAGTGAGCAGCAACTGCAGAACCTGTGGAAGCTGCGCGAGTACATCTCTGAAACCATCAGCCACTGGACGCCGTACAAGAACGATATTTCGGTCACCGTCTCCAAGGTGCCGGCCTTCCTGCACGATATCGACCGCATCGTTGGCGAACACTACCCGGACTTCGAAATCGTCTGGTTCGGCCATATCGGCGACGGCAACTTGCACCTGAATATCCTCAAGCCGGAGAACCTGTCCAAGGACGAGTTCTTCGCCAAGTGCGCCACCGTCAACAAGTGGGTGTTCGAGACCGTACAGAAGTACAACGGCTCGATCAGCGCCGAACACGGTGTGGGTATGACCAAGCGCGATTACCTGACCTACAGCCGCTCGGAAGCCGAGATTGGCTATATGAAGGCGATCAAGGCAGTGTTTGACCCCAACGGCATCATGAACCCGGGCAAGATCTTCCCGCTCTGAAAGCTGCTGCGCTCGGTTATGCTGCGTTGGCGAAGTCAGGAAAAATGCTCATTGGCACAAGCCAACTCCGCTTTTTCCCGACTCCGCCGCCTTGCCTGGCCTTCGCTCGCAACGCTTTCAGCAAGCTGATTAAGTCTTTAGTCGAAACGACAGCCCGTGAAAGGTCGTCCACCATGGGCGATCAACAATTCAGAGCGTAGGGCGGGGCTACCGCTCTACGCCGTCTGCTCGCACAACGAGCGGCGTCATGCATTCCCATCAGGAGTTGCTTATGAGCTACCAGCATCAGTATGTCGATGGCACCCATATCCACTTCCCCATGGGCAAGGTGGTGTGCATCGGTCGTAACTACGCCGAGCATGCCAAAGAACTGAATAACCCGGTTCCGACCGAGCCCTTGCTGTTTATCAAAACGGGCAGTTGCGTGGTGCCGCTGGATGACGGTTTTACCCTGGTTGAAGGTAAGGGTGACGTGCATTACGAGGCGGAAATCGCCGTGCTGATCGGCAAGCCGCTGTCGCGCACGCCGAACGCTGAAGAAGTACGTGATGCCATTTCCGGCTTCGCCCCGGCTTTGGACCTGACCCTGCGTGACCTACAGGCCACGCTCAAGGCCAAGGGTTACCCCTGGGAAACCGCCAAATCCTTCGACGGCGCCTGCGTTCTGGCGCCGTTCGTGCCGGGCGATGCAGTCGAAGACCTCGCCGATATCGGCATCCGCCTAGTGATCAACGGCGAAGTGCGTCAGGACGGTAACAGCCGCGACATGCTCAACCCGATTCTGCCTATGATCCAGCACATCTGTGGCCACTTTAGCCTGCAGCCCGGTGATGTGATCCTCACCGGCACGCCAGTGGGCGTCGGCCCGCTGCACAAGGGCGATGAGCTGGTGCTGGAGTTGGTCGGCCACAGCCGTTTCGCCAGTCGCGCGCTCTAGGTCATCTGGCCGTGTACGCAGGCACCTGGAGGTGCCTGTTGGTCGGGTGGCGTCATAGAAACTTAAGGGTTGCTCTCTAGTCTGATAGCCATCGTTCTGCTGAGTTGTGTGCGATGTCGATCTGGATTACTCGGCTGGTGCGTCTGCGCTGGCTAATTGTGTTGTTCCTCCTCCTCGTGATTGCTCTACTGGTGATGAATTATCGTCACTGGGATGATCGCTTTTCCTTCTGGGTTCAGCAGCAGCAGGTGGGTGCTGCCGAGCAGCAGGCAAGCATCTGGTTGCCGGGTTATAAGGCCGTGCTGCAAGGCAAACCACTGCAAGGGCTGGAAGACGACGAGGTGTCCGGGCTGACCTACAGCGCGGAAAGCGACACCCTGTTTACCGTGACCGGGAAATACCCACAGTTGATCGAGCTGACCCTGGATGGTCAGGTGCTCCGGCGTATCGATCTGCTCGGCTTCGCCAATCCCGAAGGGGTCGAGATGCTGTCCGACGGCCGCCTGGCGATTATCGATGAGCGCAAGCGCACCTTGACCACCTTCAAACTCAGCGCTCTGACACGCCGCCTGGAGTTTGCCGATCTACCGTCGTTCGACCTGGGCTTTATTGATGCCGGCAATAAGGGCTTCGAGGGTATTGCCTGGGATTCGCGCAATGAGCGCGTGCTGCTGGGTAAGGAGCGTGGTCCGCTGGGGTTGTTCAGTCTGCCGTTTCCAGGCGAGGACGGTGCCACGGGCACCCTTGAGCCGATGAGTTCCGGGCACCTGTTTCTGCGTGATATTTCTTCACTGACCTACGATCCTCGGACTGGGCATGCCTTGGTGCTTTCCGATGAATCCAGTCTGCTGCTGGAGGTGGATGCTCTGGGCGAGCCCGTCAGCTTCATCAGCCTGAGTCGCGGCATGAATGGCCTGCGTGGCGGCATTGAGCAGGCCGAAGGGGTGACCATGGATGCGGCAGGCAATATCTATATCGTCAGCGAGCCCAACCTGTTCTACGTCCTGCGCAAGGACCCGGTGGCCGAACAGCCCGCTGTTGCGGATTAAGTTTGGCTTAAGCACCGATTAAGCCTGGCTTCAGCTAGGCCCTCTACTCTGGCCCCATCACCTAACTGATTAGAGGGTTACCCCATGAAGCGTTTCACCTTGGCTCTGCTGCTGGCTCCACTGTTCTCCACCGCCGCCATGGCCACCGGTTATACCGGCCCAGGCGCCACTGCTCAGGTCACTACGGTAGCTGCGGCGCTGGATGCTGCCGATGACACCCCGGTGGTGCTGCAAGGGCAGATCGTCAAGCGTCTGCAGGATGAGCTCTATGAGTTCAAAGATGCCAGCGGCACCATCAATGTCGAAATCGACGACGAGCATTGGCCGGCCCAGGCCATTTCTGAAAAGGCCGTGGTCAAGATCAGTGGTGAAGTGGATCGTGACCTGACCAGCCGCGAAATCGATGTCGAGTACCTCGAACTGGTCAAGTAAATCACTCGATCATGTGCCCATGTCAGCCCGAAGCCCTGCTTCGGGCTGACGCCGTTGTGCCACCCGTTATTGTTGAGAGTGAAGCGTCATGCGAGATCATTTCACCCTGAAACGTCTGCTGCTGAGCCTTGTCGCGCTGTCCTTGCTGCTGCTGGGCTTGTTTGCGCAGGAGTACCGTTTGTTCGAGCGGGCTTGGTTCAATGTGCAGCAGTGGCAGAAAGCCGGTAGCGGGCAGCAGGGCTCCATGCTGTTGGCGGATTATCAGGTGGACCTTGAGGCCCGCGTGATCGAGGGCCTGAACGATGATGTCTCGGCGCTTACCTTCGACCCAGACCGCAACAGCCTGTTCACCGTGACCAACCAGAAGCCGCAGCTGCTTGAGTTATCGCTGGATGGTGAGCTGCTACGGCGTATCGATTTGCACGGTTTTGGCGATGCTGAAGCGGTTGAGTACATCAGCCCAGGCCTGTATGTGATCACTGATGAGCGTAAACAGCGTCTGATCAAGGTGCGGGTGGATGATGCCACCACCGAGTTGCATGCCGACCAGGCTCAGCAGTTCTCGTTGAGCATTGGCCTGAATGGCAACAAGGGGTTTGAGGGCTTGGCCTACGATTCGGCTGGGCAGCGTCTGTTTGTTGCCAAAGAGCGCGATCCGATGCGCATCTATGAGATTCACGGTTTTCCTCAGCGAGACCCACAGAGCCCCTTTGCCGTGCACGTGGTGGATGATCAGCAGCGTGACGCTGGGCTATTTGTACGTGACCTCTCCAGCCTGCAATTTGATGAGCGCAGCGGGCATTTGCTGGCGCTGTCCGACGAGTCACGCCTGGTGCTGGAGCTGAATGTCGAGGGCAAACCGATCAGCAGCCTGTCGCTGCTTGGTGGACGTAACGGCCTCAAACGCAGCGTACCGCAGGGTGAAGGCATCGCCATGGATAACCAGGGCGTGCTCTATCTGGTTAGCGAGCCGAATCTGTTCTATCGCTTCAAGAAACCAGGCGCTTAGGCTGTGGCGTAAAGGCTGCGGCCGCCGGTTGCAGCAGGCGCGCGGTTTTCCACTCAAAACCCAGGGTCAGGCCGATGGCGGCGCAGGCCAGGCCGCCGGCTAATCCCCACCAAACGCCTTCTGCGCCCCAGCCCAGCGGGAAGGCTAGAGCCCATGCCAGTGGCGCGCCAACTGCCCAGTAGCAGCCGAGGCCAACCCAGAAGGTGGTCTTGGCGTCCTTGAGGCCGCGAATTGCGCCCATGGCGATGGTCTGGATGCCATCGAAGAACTCGAACCAGGCAGCAATCGCCAGCAGTGCCACGGCCAGGCTCACCACCTCGGCATAGGCGCTGTCGTTGTGGTCGAGAAACAGCCCCACTACCCAATGCGGCGCCAGCCAGAACAGGCAGGCGAAACCGAGCATGCACAGCGCACCGAGGCCAAGGCCCAGGCGACCGGCTTGGCGTGCCTGCTGCAGGCGGCCGGCACCAAAGTGCTGACCGATACGGAAGGTCACCGCGTAGGAAATCCCCACTGGCACCATAAACGCCACGTACACCGACATGATTGCGATCTGGTGCGCCGCCAGTTGGGTGCTGCCCAGCGCGCCCATGCACAGCGCGGCAAAGGCAAACAGGCCTGACTCCACCGCATAGGTGCCGCCAATCGGCAGGCCTAGGCGCAGCAGCTCTTTCAGCTCGGCCCAGGCTGGCCGCAACAAGCCGCGCCACAGCGGATAAGGGCTGTAGGCGCTGTGGTGCAACACATGCCAGGCCAGCAGCAGTGCCATGACATTCATCACCACGGCGGTGACCAGGCCGATGCCGGCCAGGCCCAGTGGCGGCAGGCCGAACCAGCCCTTGATCAAGGCATAGTTGAGGACGAAGTTGGCCAGCGCGCCGCCAATGCTGATGGCCATTACCGGGCCTGGGCGGCCGATGGCGCTGGTAAAACCGCGCAGCGCCATAAAGCTCATATAGCCAGGCAGGGCAAACACCAGGGTGGAGAGAAACTGCATGCCGCCGCTGACGTTCTCCGGTTGCTGGCCGAAATGCAGCAATACCGGGCCGAGGTTCCACAGCGCCAGGCCGGCCAGCAGCGCCAGGCCCCAGCCCAGCCACAGGCCGTTCTGCGTCAGCCGGGTGACGCCGGCCGCGTCCTGCGCGCCGTGGCGGATGGCCACCAGGTTGCCAACCGAGGCAATCACCCCGACGCAGAAGATCGATACGAAGGAATAGCTGGCCGCGCCCAGCCCGCCGGCCGCCAGGGTGGCGGGGCCGAGCAGGCCCATCATCACGGTGTCGGTAAACACCATCAGCACATGCGCCAGTTGCGCAGCAATCAGCGGCCCGGCAAGTTTCAGGATGGCGCGCAGTTCGCCACGAAGCGGATGCAGCATGATGAGTTCTACTCAGTTAGAAGACTTGCCCGGGTGATCCGCGCAGGCAGAGAATGCGCCTATTCTCATAAGCCAGCCGTGGCAGCACAAAAGGATAATAGCGATGACAGGCATGACTATTACTCATGGGTTGGGTGCATGAGCCAGCGCCTACCACCGCTTTATGCCCTGCGCGCCTTTGAGGCGGCGGCACGGCACAGCTCCTTTACCCGCGCCGCCGAAGAGTTGGCGATCACCCAGAGTGCGGTCAGCCGTCACGTGCGTACCCTGGAGGAACACTTTGCCTGCCGCCTGTTCGAGCGTCGGGGTCGCAGCCTGCAACTCACCGAAACGGCGCGCATGTTGCTGCCGGGGCTGCGCGATGGCTTCGAGGCGTTGGAACGCGCCTGTAACACCCTGCGTGTCGACGACGCGGTGCTGCGCCTGAAAGCCCCGTCGACGCTGACCATGCGCTGGTTGCTGGCGCGCCTGTCGCGCTATCGCCTGCTCAGCGCCAGTGAGGTGCAACTGACCAGCGCCTGGATGGACGTGGATAAGGTGGACTTTCTGCATGAGCCGTTCGACTGCGCCGTATTGCTCAGTCAGGGCGATTTCCCGGAGGAATGGGAAAGTACCGAGCTGTTTGCCGAATGGTTGATTCCGGTCTGCGCGCCAGAAGCCTTGAGCGAACAACCTTGGGATCTGGCACGTCTGCAGGCCGCCGAACTGCTGCACCCGACTCCGGATCGCCGCGACTGGCGACAGTGGTTGCAGGCCATGGGCCTGGCGGATCAGGTGCCGCTCAAAGGCGGCCAGGTCTTCGACACCCTGGAGCTGGGCATGGTGGCCGCGGCGCGTGGCTATGGCGTATCGATTGGTGATCTGGTGATGGTCGCCGAGGATGTCGCGCAAGGCCGGCTCGGCCTACCCTGGCCCTGCGCCGTACCCAGTGGCGACAGTTACTACCTGGTATGGCCAAAGGCGCGCCGAGGCCAGGAGCGCTTTCGCCGTTTGCGCGATTATCTGGTAGCCGATGTGGCGGCTATGCAGCTGCCGGTGGTTGAGCGGGTGGGAAGTCGGGCACGTTAGCGGGTGACGCGTGGAGCGTAAAAAATATTGGACTATCCTTTGTTGGCTTATTCGTATTAACGCTTTTAAAACATAGGGTTAATGCGGTTTTAGATTGAGCTGTCTGCTGCTTGCGGTCTGATTTCTTAACGATCCGAGCGTATTTGTTTGACATATTTTACGGCTTTGGCAGACTGGCTTCAGGATTGTGGCTGCCAGATGAGCGCTTCTCGCGCATCTGATGCCGCTGCGGCGGCCAGCTAGACAGGCGCAATCAGCCGTAAAACAGAAGGTGCGTGACAACCGTCGGCCCTTCTGCACAACAACGGCAGCCAATCCCGGCTGCCCCAAGGTGATGTATGTCCAACAACAATACGAAACAGCGCCCAGGCGCGCGTAAACCGGTTGTCCTGATGTCCATGGGCGCTCAAGAGCGCAAAGGGCATGCCTATCAAGTCATGACCCACAAATACATAACCCCGCTGGTCGAACTGTCGGGCTGTGTGCCGCTGCTGGCGCCCAGCTGCTGCGGCGCGGATGACATCGAGCAGTACCTGTCGATGGTCGATGGCGTGTACCTGACCGGTGCGGGCAGCAATATCGATCCGGCCCTCTACGGCCAGGAAAACCTGACCCCGACTAAGGGCCAGGATAAGGACCGTGATCTGTTTGATATTCCACTGATACGCGGTGCATTGGCCCGTGGTCTGCCGCTGTTCGCGATCTGCCGTGGCATGCAGGAAATCAACGTGGCCCTGGGCGGCAATATCCACCAGAAGGTCTACGAAGTCCCGGGCATGAATGACCACCGCGAAGACACCAGTGCTCCGGTGGAGGTGCAATACGCCGACAGCCACAGCGTGCGCGCGCTGCCGGGTAGCTGGTTTGCCGAGCTGATGGGTGAGGCCGAGTTCCCGGTCAACTCGCTGCACGGCCAGGCGCTGGATCAGCTGGGTGAGGGCGTCGAGGCGCTGGCCCATGCCGAGGACGGTCTGGTTGAGGCGATTCACCTGCCGGGCGCCGAGCAGTTCACCCTGGCGGTGCAATGGCACCCGGAGTGGCAGGCGGCGCAGAACCCGCATTCGGTGAAAATCTTCAAGGCGTTCGGTGATGCGTGTCGTGAGCAGGTAGCCCGCCGCGACCAGTAAGCGTTCCAACTGCATATTAAGAAGCCCCGCATGCGGGGCTTTTTTATGGCTGCGATTCAGGCCCCGCTGATGCTGGGTCGGTACTGCAGGGCTTCACCCAAGTGGCTGCGGCGAATATGTGCAGCACTGTCCAAGTCGGCCAGGGTGCGTGCCACTTTTAATACGCGGTGTGCTGCACGCAGGCTCAGTCCCAGGCGCTCGCAAGCATTTTCCAGCCACTGGCGGTCTTCGCCCGGCAGGCTGCAATGTTGCTGCACGCCATTGAGATCGAGGTGGGCATTGGCGCAGCCCTGGCGAGCCAGTTGCTGCTGGCGTGCCTGCACCACCTGCTCGGCCAGTTCGGCGCTGCTTGGGCCGGGCTCGGCGTCAGCGTTCAGTCGGGTGGTTTCCCGCGGCACGCTGAGGTGCAGGTCGATGCGGTCGAGCAACGGGCCGGAGAGTTTGCCGCGGTAGCGCTGGATCTGTTCAGTGGAACAGCGGCAGCGCCCGGATGGATCGCCCAAATGCCCGCAAGGGCACGGATTCATCGCCGCCACCAGCTGAAAGCGCGCAGGAAAACGCACTTTGTCGCGTGCCCGAGCAATCACGATCTGGCCACTTTCCAGGGGCTCACGCAGCACCTCCAAAACCTTGCGGTCAAACTCGGGGAGCTCATCGAGGAATAAAACGCCGTGATGAGCCAACGTGATTTCACCCGGTTGCGGGCGACTGCCGCCACCGACCAGCGCGGGACCGGAGGCACTGTGGTGTGGGGTTCTGAAGGGGCGTTGCGGCCAGGCGCTAAGCGGAACGTGGCTGGCCACGGAATGAATTGCAGCGACTTCCAATGCTTCCTGTTCATCCAGTGGCGGCAACAAGCCGGGTAGGCGGCTGGCCAGCAGGGTTTTTCCCGTGCCGGGTGGCCCGGTAAATAGAAGGTTATGCGAACCGGCCGCTGCGACCAACAGCGCGCGTTTAGCGGCGATCTGTCCTTGCACCTCGGCCAGATCGGGATAGGGCAGCACTTGGCGCAGCAAGCCCTTGGCCTGATAGGGCGCAATCGGCGTTTGGCCATTGAGGTGGGCGGCGACTTCCAGCAGGTGCTCGACGGCAATCACCGTGAGTCCCGAGGCTAGGCTGGCTTCCTCGGCATTGGCCTTGGGCACTACTAAGGTGCGTCCGGCGGTGCGGGCGGCTAGCGCGGCGGGCAAGACGCCTTGTACAGGACGAATCGCCCCGGACAGCGCCAGTTCACCCAGGCACTCAAGCGGCTCCAGTGCGCTGCTTGGCACCTGTCCGCTGGCGGCGAGAATCCCGAGGGCAATCGCCAGGTCGAAGCGCCCGCCGTCCTTGGGTAAATCGGCCGGTGCCAGATTCAAGGTAATCCGCCTGGGGGGGAACTCGAAGGCGCAGTTGAGGATGGCGCTGCGCACCCGGTCCTTGCTTTCCTTGACGGCGGTTTCCGGCAAGCCGACCAGGGCCAGCGAGGGCAGGCCGTTGGCCAAGTGGGCTTCGACGGTGACGGAAGGGGCTTCAACACCCACTTGGGCGCGGCTGTGGACTATGGCCAGGGACATCGATCACTCCTTGATCGGCTGATGCATCCGCTGCGTGTGTTACTCGCGGGTGGCTGGGGTGTCTGCGCTGCGTGCTTCCATTTCGGCGACCTTGGCTTCGAGGGCTTCCAGACGGGCGCGGGTGCGGGCGAGTACGACCATCTGGCTGTCGAATTCGTCGCGGCTGACCAAGTCGAGTTTGCTGAAGGCGCTTTGCAGCAGCACTTTGAACTGGGCTTCGAACTCGCCGCGCGGCAGGGGCGCGTCACCGTTGAATAGGCGCGAGGCGTGGGTGGTCAGGGCGTCTAGTAGGGCTTTAGGTGGCAGCATGATGAGGTTCCATTTACAGATGGCGGCAGTGTAGCACGCAGCTTTATCGGGCTTGCCGGGCGGGCTTGGAACGGGGTTGGCGGGTTCTGCACGGTTTTCGCGCGCTGCTTGGCGGGCTGTTGCACCGTTGTTGTGCGCTGGCGGTTGGCTAGTACCGGGCTAAAACGCCCGTTTGCCGGGTAACTGCATGAAATAAATCGGTTTTACCTGATCTGGCAAGCTTTCTGCTTTGTCTCTTGCGACGCATGCACCGATGCAGTTCCGGTGCGTCAGGCGAAGCGGGGAAGTGCTTCGTCGGGAGCGGTTGGTGAGTATCGGTGCTGCTGGATCAGGGCGGCGATGCATTACAAAAGCCAGGCACTGCGCTTAGACTTGGCCCGGGTTCGCAATTCCTGGGGCATGTCCACCTTACACGGGAGAGAGTTACATGAAGCTAGTCACTGCCATCATCAAGCCGTTCAAGCTGGACGACGTCCGTGAGTCACTGTCGGAGATCGGCGTGCAGGGTATCACCGTCACTGAAGTCAAAGGCTTCGGTCGCCAGAAAGGCCATACCGAGCTGTATCGCGGTGCTGAATACGTGGTCGATTTCTTGCCAAAAGTGAAAATCGACGTGGCCATCGCTGACGATCAACTCGATCGCGTCATCGAGGCCATCACCAAAGCTGCTAACACCGGCAAGATCGGTGACGGCAAGATTTTCGTTGTAAACCTGGAACAGGCGATCCGCATCCGTACCGGCGAAACCGGCACCGACGCAGTTTAAGCCTCCGAACGAACCCCACGCCCCAGGAGTTAAACCATGACTCTGCGAAAAATCGCAGGGCTAGGAGCCCTTTTGTCCCTCGTTTTTCCAGGCCTGGCCCTGGCTGACGAGGTTGTGTTGAACAGCGGTGACACAGCATGGATGCTGACTGCCACTGCGCTGGTGCTGTTCATGACCATCCCAGGTCTGGCGCTTTTCTATGCCGGCATGGTGCGTTCGAAGAACGTCTTGTCGGTGATGATGCAGTGCTTCGCCATCACCGGCCTGATCAGTATTCTTTGGGTTGTGTATGGCTACAGCCTGGCCTTCGACACCACAGGTATGGAGAAGGGCGTCACCAACCTCAACTCCTTTATCGGCGGTCTGAACAAGGCCTTCCTCAGTGGTCTGACGCCGGATAGCCTGATTGGCGCCTTCCCGGAAAGCGTGTTTATCGTCTTCCAGATGACCTTCGCCATTATCACCCCGGCCCTGATCGTCGGTGCCTTCGCCGAGCGCATGAAGTTCTCCGCGATGCTGATCTTCATGGGTGTTTGGTTCACCCTGGTTTACGCCCCGATGTGCCACATGGTCTGGTCCGGCGACGGCGCTTTCCTGTGGGATGAAGGCGTGCTGGACTTCGCCGGTGGCACCGTGGTGCACATCAACGCCGGTATCGCCGGTCTGGTGGCCTGTCTGGTGTTGGGCAAGCGCAAGGGTTATCCGACCACTCCGATGGCGCCACACAACCTGGGTTACACCCTGATCGGTGCAGCCATGCTGTGGATCGGCTGGTTCGGCTTCAACGCCGGCTCGGCTATCGCTGCCAACGGCACCGCTGGTATGGCCATGCTGGTGACTCAGATTGCAACCGCTGCTGCTGCCCTGGGCTGGATGTTCGCCGAGTGGGTCACTCATGGTAAGCCGAGTGCCCTGGGCATCGCTTCCGGTGTGGTTGCAGGCCTCGTCGCCATTACCCCGGCCGCCGGTACCGCCGGCCCGATGGGCGCACTGGTGATCGGTCTGGCGTCTGGCGTGATCTGCTTCTTCTGCGCCACCAGCCTCAAGCGCAAGCTGGGCTACGACGACTCCCTGGATGCCTTTGGCGTGCACGGTATCGGCGGCATCGTCGGCGCCATCCTCACCGGCGTGTTCGCTGCACCGGCCCTGGGCGGCTTCGGTTCGGTGGAAGACATCGGCGGCCAGGTTTGGATCCAGATCGTGGGTGTGCTGGTTACCGTGGTTTACACCGGCATCGTCACCTTCGTCATCCTCAAGGTGCTGGATCTGGTGATGGGCCTGCGGGTCAGTGAAGAAGCTGAATCGGTTGGTCTTGACCTCTCCGAGCACAACGAGCGCGGCTACAACCTGTAAGCACACGGAGCGCGCCCGGGGCCAACCCGGGCGCCTTAACCGAACAGCGCTATAAAGCGCGACGGCAAGAGGTGGACCATGGACAACACAGCATTGACTGCATTGCAGTACGGTTTTGACACGTTTTACTTTCTGGTTTGCGGTGCTCTGGTCATGTGGATGGCAGCGGGTTTTGCCATGCTCGAATCCGGCCTGGTGCGCGCCAAGAACACCACTGAAATTCTTACCAAGAACATCGCCCTGTATGCAGTGGCGAGCATCATGTACCTGGTGATCGGCTACCACATCATGTACTCCAGCCCGGAAGGCGGCATCCTGCCAAGCTTGGGTTTCCTGATTGGTGATGAAAACAGCGTTGAGTCGGTTCTGGCCGGCGGTGACGATGCCCCTTACTACTCGGCGCGTTCGGACTTCTTCTTCCAGGTGGTGTTTGCCGCGACCTGTATGTCGATCGTTTCCGGTGCCGTTGCTGAGCGCATGAAGCTGTTTGCCTTCCTGGCTTTCGCCGTGGTCATGACCGGTTTCATCTACCCGGTACAGGGCTTCTGGAAATGGGGTTCGGGCTTCCTCAATGAAGCAGGCTTCCTCGACTTCGCCGGTTCCGGCGTAGTGCACTTGGCCGGCGCAACTGCTGCCCTGGCTGGCGTACTGCTGCTCGGCGCCCGTAAAGGTAAATACGGCCCAAATGGCCAGGTCAACGCCATTCCGGGTGCCAACCTGCCGATGGCAGCGCTGGGTACTTTCATCCTGTGGATGGGCTGGTTCGGCTTCAACGGTGGCTCGCAGCTGAAGATGAGCACCATCGAAGACGCCAACGCTGTAGCCAACGTGTTTGTGAACACCAACATGGCGGCTGCCGGTGGCTTGATTGCGGCGCTGATCGTGGCGCGCATTCTGTTCGGCAAGGCTGACCTGACCATGGCCCTCAACGGTGCCTTGGCCGGCCTGGTAGCGATCACGGCTGAACCGCTGACCCCGACTGCCCTGCAAGCCACCCTTATCGGTGGCGTGGGTGGCGTGCTGGTGGTGTTCTCGATCCTCGGTCTGGACAAACTGAAGCTCGACGATCCAGTCGGTGCCATCTCCGTTCACGGTGTGGTCGGTATCTGGGGCCTGCTGGCGGTCTGCCTGACGAACAGCGACGCCACCCTCGGTGCTCAGCTACTGGGTATCGGCTCGATCTTCGCCTGGGTCTTCGTCTGCAGCCTGATCGTCTGGTCCATCATCAAACTGGTGATCGGCCTGCGCGTTACCGAGGAAGAAGAGTACGAAGGCGTGGACATCGCCGAATGCGGTATGGAAGCCTACCCGGAATTCACCAAGCGTTGATTTCCTAGGGTTTCAACAAGGGCGCCTTAGGGCGCCCTTTGTTTTTTCTGAATGCCCATTAAAGGTTGTGGTTTTTCAGCGTGCGCGCGGTTGTGATGGAGCAGCAACAGACCCTAGAATGCGCGCCGTTGAGCGCAGTTCGCCGATGCGCAGCGCTCAGCCCAAGGCAAGGCCACTGGAATTTTTATCAGCGACGTTAGAAAGCTGACGCAGCTGGGCTATAACTACTCTGCTTTTCGCAAGTCATGAGGTTGGAACATGAGCGACGAAGATCTGGAACACGACGAATTAGAAGGCGCTGACGAAGACGAAGGCGAGGAGCTGGCTGCCGCCGATGATGGCGACAGCAGCGATGATGGCGATGGTGACGACGAAGTTGTACCCGCCAGCAAAGGCAAAAAAGCCAAAGCCGCCGTCGACGTAGAAGAACTGCCGAGCATCGAAGCCAAGCAGAAAGAGCGTGATGCACTGGCCCGCGCCATGGAAGAGTTCCTCTCCCGTGGTGGCAAGGTGCAGGAAGTCGAGCCGAATGTGGTCTCTGATCCGCCCAAAAAGCCGGACAGCAAGTACGGCAGCCGCCCTATCTAAGGGTCTGCTGTAAAACAAAAAGCCCGTATGCCATCCGCGTGCGGGCTTTTTTGTGTGCGATGCCTTGTCAAGGCAGGCAGATGGCTTTGTAGGGTGGATGGCGCTTTATCCATCCACCGTTCATCGTCGGCCAGCGCCGCGCGTCTGCAGCCTATGCCCAGCTGTGCAGCAGCGCCGGCAGCTCGGCCAGGCTGCGGATCTCGCCATCAGGCGTAATCGCGTCGCTCCAGGTCTTACCCTGCGGGTTGAACCAGATCGCCCGCAGCCCGGCGGCCTTGGCTCCGGCGATGTCATCGCTGGGGTGGTCGCCGATATGTACCGCGTGTTCGGCGGCTATCCCGGCGCGCTTGAGCGCTTCCTCGAAGGGCTTCGGATCGGGTTTGCCAATCCCAAGCTCTTCGGCGCACAGGGCGAACTGGAAGTAGTCGGCCAGGCCCAGGCGGCGCACATCGGCATTGCCGTTGGTGATGACCCCGAGCTGGAAGCGATTGGCTAAGGCTTCAAGGGTTGGATGCACCTCGGCAAACAGTTCGACCTGATGGCGCGCGGCGAGAAATACCTGAAAGCCCGCTTCGGCCAGCGCCTGCGCATCCGAGTTTGCATAGCCAGCGTCTGTTAGGGCATGCAGCAGAATGCGCCGGCGCAGTTCGCTGAGGCGATGCTTGAGCATCGGCTCGGCCTGCAGCAAGGTGGCGCGAATCGACCACAGATGCTCCACCGGCACCGCACCCAGCCGCGGCGCGTGCATCGCCAGCCAGTTGCGCAGCGCCGCTTCGGCGTCCTGCATCACTGGGGTGACATCCCACAGAGTGTCGTCGAGGTCGAAAGTGATCAGCTGAATGCTCATTCTGTGTTGCCTTTGCGTTTGGCCCTTGGGTGGGCCTGGTCATAAACAGTGGCCAGGTGCTGGAAATCCAGGTGGGTATAAACCTGGGTGGTGGCGATGTCGGCATGGCCGAGCAGCTCCTGCACCGCGCGCAGGTCCTGGGATGATTCGAGCATATGACTGGCGAAGCTGTGGCGCAGCATATGCGGGTGCAGGTGCTGGCCCAGTTCACGCACGCCGGCCTGGCGCACGCGCAGTTGCACCGCGCGTGGACCTATACGCCGACCCTGTTGGCTGATAAATACCGCGCCGTCGCTCGGGTTCGCCAGCGCCCGCAGTGGCAGCCACTGCTGCATCGCTTCACGTGCCATGCGCCCAAGCGGTAGCTCGCGGGTCTTGTTGCCCTTGCCGATAACCCTTACCAATCCGGCGGGCAGGTCAAGGCCGTCGAGGTTGAGGCTCACCAGCTCCGACAGACGCAAGCCTGACGAGTAGAACAGCTCTAGCATGGCCTGATCGCGGCGGGCGATAAAGTCATCTTCCAAGGCGCCGTCGAGCAGCTGTGCGGTGCGGTCAGCGTCCAGGGTCTTTGGCAAGCGGCGCTCGCCCTTGGGCGGCGTCAGCCCGCTGGCTGGATCGCTGTCGCAGTGGCCCTCACGAATCAGATAACGATAGAGGCCACGGGTGGCCGAGAGCAGGCGCGCCAGGCTGCGGCTGGACTGGCCCTGCATGTGTAGGCGACCGACCATGCGGCGCAGGCGTGGGGTATCGAGCGTACGCCAGCTGTCGATCTGCTCTTGGGTGCAGAGCGCCAACAGCGTGCTGAGGTCGTGGCGATAGCCAATCAGGGTGTGCGGGGATAGCTGACGTTCGCTGCGCAGGTGTTCAAGGTAGGCGTCCAAGAGGTCTTGCATGGAAGCTCCCTGCGGTGCGGTCGGTGCAATGTTTAGCGCTAGCGCACCGAGCGCAAAGGTGTGGCAAAGCCTGGAGCGACGCGTGCCAGTACTTCGGCGATGTAACCGAGGAACAGCGTGCCCAGCGAGCTTTTGTAATGCTGCGGATCGGCGCTGCCAATCGCCAGCACGCCATGCAGGCCCTGATGGCTGATGCTGACCACCGCCGCTGAGCCCACCTGGGCACCGTCTTCGTTGCCGAACAGGAAGTTCAGTTCATGCTCGCGCAGCACGCCGCAAATGGTTTTGCCACCAGCCAGCAGGCCGCCGATGGCTTGATGCGCTTCAGCGCTGCTGACTGAACGGCCGACCGGTATGGGCGTATCACTGAACAGAATCAAGCTGACAAAAGGCACCTGAAACTCGCGGCGCAGGCTGTCTTCGACGCAACTGACCACTTCTTCCAGGCTACTGGCGTCGAGTAGGTCGAGCACCAGGCGGCGGGTCTTGTCGAACAAACGATCGTTGTCGCGGGCCACGTCCATCAGTTGCGAGAGGCGGTGGCGCATTTCGATATTGCGCTCGCGCAGCAGTTTCACCTGGCGCTCGACCAACGATACGGTATCGCCGCGCTGGTGCGGAATGCGCAGCTCGGGGATCAACTCGTCGTGGTCGATAAAGAATTCCGGATGCAGACGCAGATAAGCGGCAACCGTTTCCGAATCCAGTGGCTTGGGTGAATCCTGCTTGTCGGTCATAGGCGAACCTGTCCTTCGTACACACGTACTGCGGGTCCGGTCATCATAACGGGCTGGCCAGGACCTGCCCACTCGATGCTCAGTTTGCCGCCGGGCAGTTCGATCTGCACCGGTGAGTCCATCCAGCCCTGGCTGATTGCCGCCACTGCCGCTGCGCAGGCGCCGGTACCGCAGGCCTGGGTTTCCCCGGCGCCACGTTCCCAGACGCGCAGCTTGGCGCGTTGGCGGTCGACCACTTGCAGGAAACCGACGTTCACCCGCTGCGGAAAGCGCGAATGGTGTTCGAGTTTTGCCCCCAGGCTGTGCACCGGTGCGTTATCGACGTTGTCGACGCGCAGCACGGCATGCGGGTTGCCCATGGACACGGCGGCCAGTTCAACGGTCTGGCCGTCGACTGCAACGCTGTAGCTCAGCGCCTGCTGGTCGGCCTGGAACGGGATATCGGCTGGCACCAGGCGCGGCGCGCCCATGTTGACGCTGATCTGCCCGTCGTTGCGCACGTCCAGCTCGATGATGCCGCCCTTGGTTTCCACGCGCATCTGCTTCTTCACCGTCAGGCGCTTGTCCAGCACGAAGCGGGCGAAGCAGCGCGCACCGTTACCGCACTGCTCCACTTCCGAACCGTCGGCATTGAAGATGCGGTAGCGGAAGTCCACGTCCGGGTTGCTCGGCGGCTCGACCAGCAATAGCTGATCGAAACCTACGCCGGTGTGGCGGTCGCCCCACTGCTTGGCGTTCTTCGGCTGGATATGCGCGTGCTGGCTGACCAGGTCGAGGACCATAAAGTCGTTGCCGAGGCCATGCATCTTGGTAAAGCGCAATAACATCGCCATTACTCCGGCAGGCGGCTTTCGCCCGCAAAGAGTTCGCTGAGCGTCTCACGACGACGCACTTCGAAGGCGTGTTCGCCATCCACCATCACCTCGGCGGCACGGCCGCGGGTGTTGTAGTTGGAACTCATGACAAAACCGTAGGCACCCGCCGAGCGCACAGCCAGCAGGTCGCCTTCGGCCAGGGCCAGTTGGCGATCCTTGGCAAGGAAGTCGCCGGTCTCGCAGATCGGCCCGACGATGTCGTAGTTGCGCGTCGCGCCATCGCGCGGCTGCACCGCCACCACGTCCATCCAGGCCTGGTACAGGGCCGGGCGGATCAGGTCGTTCATCGCCGCATCGACGATGGCGAAGTCTTTGTGCTCGGTGTGCTTGAGGTACTCGACCTGGGTCAGCAGCACGCCAGCGTTGGCGACGATCGAGCGGCCCGGTTCGAACACCAGGGCCAGGTCGCGGCCAGCAATGCGTTCACGCACGGCCTTGATGTAATCGCCGGCCAGTGGCGGCTGCTCGTCGCGGTATCGCACGCCGAGACCGCCACCCAGGTCCAGGTGCTTGATGCGGATGCCGTCTGCGGCGAGTTGATCGATCAGCGCGAGCAAACGGTCGAGGGCATCGAGAAACGGCGGCAACGTGGTCAGCTGCGAGCCGATATGGCAATCGACACCCACTACCTGAAGGTTCGGCAGCGCAGCGGCGCGGGCGTAAACAGCCGGGGCCTGCTCGATATCGATGCCGAATTTGTTTTCTTTAAGGCCTGTGGAGATATACGGGTGGGTGCCGGCGTCGACGTCCGGGTTGACCCGCAGCGAGATCGCCGCCGTCTTGCCCAACTCGGCGGCCACCAGTTGCAGGCGCTCCAGCTCGTCGGTGGATTCGACGTTGAAGCAGTGCACGCCGACTTCCAGAGCGCGGCGCATGTCGTCACGACTCTTGCCAACGCCGGAGAAGACGATCTTGCTCGGCTCGCCACCAGCGCTCAGTACGCGTTCCAGTTCGCCACGGGAGACGATGTCGAAACCGGCACCGAGGCGCGCCAGGACATTCAGCACGCCGATATTGGAGTTGGCTTTCACCGCAAAACACACCAGGTGCGGCATGCCCTGCAGGGCATCGGCATAGGCGCGGTACTGCGCTTCGATGTGCGCACGCGAGTAAACGTAGGTCGGCGTACCGAAGCGTTGGGCGATGGCGGACAACGCCACGCCTTCCGCGAACAGCGCACCGTCGCGGTAGTTGAAGGCGTTCATAAGCTGTCCTTATTCGGTTTGCGCAGGCGCTGGCTGGCTTTCTTCCGGCAGGTACAGCGGGCCTTTCTGGCCGCAGCCAGCGAGCAGGGCGCTGACGGCAAGCATCGCGACAAAGGCAGTAAATAACCGCTTCATGGTGGAATCCTTGTAATAAAGCATGATTGCGCCGGAGTATACCGACCCCCCGGCGCCTTGCCTATGCGCCGGGGTTCCCGTCGGGCGGGGCTTTGCCTGTATCTTTGGCGCTAGGGTCTGTTCCCATTTCGTCACGAGCCGCGTTGCCACTAAAAATCTCGCCAGGCTAGGCGGAGGACGCAGGTAATGGTGTTCCCTTGCCAAGTCCTCCAACACCGTATGGCGAGATTTTTCGCGCAACCCGAAGGTCCGGGCTAGTTTTAGCGCGATGCTGCGTTTCTCGACACTCATTTGGAACAACCAAACTTCGTGTCTCGTGCCTTGCCTCGCGCTAAAACTAGCTCCGGCGCGGCCGCGAACGAAACGGGAACAGACCCTCGCTTTGCACCCATCGCCAGCGATCAGGAGACTGGATGGACAACCCCGTACCTGTGAGCAGCTCGGTTTCAGTTGCTTACCTGCAAGGTTTGCTCGATTACCTGGCGCGCCAGGGCGTCGACAGCACTGAGCTGCTGGAACGGGTGCAGCTCAGCCCGCAGATCCTCGCTCAGCGAGATCAGCGCATTGCCGCCAGCACTTATCTGGAGCTGCTCGGCCATGGCGTGCGGTTGACCGGTGATGAGCAACTGGGGCTGCATTTGGGTGAGGCGGTGCGTCCCGGTTATTACGGCGTGTTGGGTTATCTGATCATGAGCTGTGCGACCCTCGCCGATGCCCTGCATCGCCAGGCGCGCTATGCCGCGCTGGTCGGTAACCTGGGCCAGGTTGATCTTGCCGATGAGCCGCCGCGTGCAGGGCTGGAGCCGCAGGTGGCGCACAGCTGGCAGCCGTTGTTGCCGCAACAGAAGCGTCAGCTCAGCGAAGAAACTCTGGCCGGCTGGGTAACCTTCGGCCACTGGATCAGTGGCCTGGATATTCCGCCGACCGAGGTACGCTTCCAGCATTCGGCCCCGGCGGATAGCTCCGAGTACCAGCGGATTTTCCGCTGCCCGGTGCTGTTCGATCAGGCCGATAACGCCCTGGTATTTCCCAAACGCCTACTCACCACGCGCCTCGGTCAGGCCGATGCGCAGGTGCGCTTGATGCTCGATGCCTATGCTGATCGCCTGCTTGGCGAGATTCAGCAGGGCCATAGCGTGCTCGATCGCGCGCGCCTGGAATTGTCCCACCAGCTGCCGGAAGTGGGCGCCGACCTGCAGCAAATCGCCGCGCGTTTGGCACTCAGTCCGCGTACCCTGCAGCGGCGTTTGCGCGAAGCCGGGTTATCCTTCAATCAGTTGGTGGATGAAACCCGTCAGCAACTGGTGTTGCATTACCTGCGCGACCCGGCGCTGGAACTGGCAGAAATCGCCTTCCTGGTTGGCTTCAGTGAGCCTGGCTCGCTGGCCCGCGCGTTTCGCCGTTGGACCGGGCAAAGCCCAGGCGAATATCGCCGTAGCTTGAAAGAACATTAATCACCGCAGCCCAAGACTTTTGCAGTCGCTGAATTTTTTGAGGTAAGTCGCAATGAGTTTGACCGAAGCCCGCTTTCACGATCTGGTCGATGCCACCCAGCAGGCGGTGGAAGATATCTTCGATGACAGCGACCTGGACCTCGACCTGGAAAACTCCGCCGGGGTGCTGACTGTGCGTTTTGAAAACGGCACTCAGCTGATCTTCAGTCGTCAGGAGCCGCTGCGTCAGCTGTGGCTGGCGGCGCGTTCGGGCGGCTTCCATTTCGATTACGACCAGGCCAGCGAGCGCTGGATCTGCGACAGCAGCGACGAGCAGCTGGGCGAAATGCTGGCGCGTATCACCCTGGAACAATCCGGTGCCGACCTTGAGTTCGAAGAGCTCTGACGGCGCGGGCCAGGAGGTCGCCTCGCCCTGCCGTCGCCAGTGTTGTCTGGATGATCAGGATATCTGCCTGGGCTGTGGCCGTACGCTGCAGGAGATTCTCGACTGGGGCAAAGCCGATATGGCGGGCAAACGCAGCATCTGCGCGGCTGCTGAAGCGCGCTTGCAACAGCGTAGCGCGGCACCTTGACCGGGCGGTCTTGTTTATTTGACTAGCTGTGGTACGGTCAGCCTAAGCCTTGCAAAACCCCGTCTTAGTGATGGGGTTTTGCTTTTTTCACGATCTGTAAAGGGGACATACCCGCACCATGACCAGCGCACCTTCGCTCACCATCACCCGTCTTGACCTGCAGCGCCTGGAGCATCTGCTCGACAGCCTGGACGACTTCGGCCCCAGTGCCATCGCGTTGCAGGCCGAACTGGACCGCGCCGACGTGGTTGGCCATGACGAGGTGCCGGCCGGGGTGGTGACCATGAATTCGCGGGTGCATTGCCGTGAGGAAAGCAGCGGCAAGGATTACCACCTGACCCTGGTTTACCCGCAGGACGCCGGCGGCGAAGGCTGTGTGTCGGTGCTGGCGCCGGTCGGCACGGCCCTGCTGGGGCTGTCTGTGGGGCAGCATATCGACTGGGCCGCGCCCGGCGGCAAAGTGCTCAAACTGACCCTGCTGGCGGTGGAATATCAGCCGGAAGCGGCGGGTGAATACAGTCGCGCTTGAGTAGGCCGGTCAGGCCTTTTGCAGGGCTTGATTTAGCGCCGCCTCCAGGCGGCTCTTGTAGCGCAGGTAATGCACGCTCTGCATGTGCCCTTCGCCCAGCACTGCCGACAGATCAAGGTCGGTGATGTAGCAGGGGTAGCGCGCACCATCGCGGCGCTGCGCGAGGATGTGCTGGGCAACGGCGGCGTATAGGTCGCCAGCGTACTCCAGCTCGGAAAATTCACGGTGATTACAGTACAGGGTGACGTGTGAGCGCTTGCCATCGCCAGGCTCGACGATGGCCTGTACGTCATAGAACGGGTGGCTGATCGGTGACAGTGGCGGCGGTCGGCGCTCCAGGCGCTGGGCGCGCAAAGGCGCATCCGGTAGCACCTGGTAATACAGCACCTCCAGCGGCTGATGCGCCGGCAGGTTATCCAGCGGCAGCAAGGCGTTGCGCCGGTACAGCACCGATTGCAGAAAACGTTGCAGTGGGGTCAGCAGGCTCTGCTCATCGCGGAACGGCATCTGCTGGCGCCACAGGGCGTTGTGTTCATCGAGCACGCTCAGCTCAGCCGTGGCGCTGGCTTCATTCAACCGGTAGAACACTTGAATGCACTGCGGCCGACCCACGGGCAAAATCAGCGCCAGGTCTTCCCCTTCCAGAGCGCTGCGGTCCAGGTGCAGTTCGCTGTAGCCGGGCAGCTCCTCACCCAGGTGCTCGATCAGGGTGGGCAGGTCTTTCAGGCTGGTGTGGCTGACATGGCCAGGCTTCAATTCGAGCAGGTGATACTGCTGTTTGATCTGTAGCAGGTAGCGGTTGGCCTGATCGCTGCTGAAGCTACCCAGGGTTTCGCGGAACAGCTCTTCCACCCGCTCGGCAATCGCTGTCGCGCGGTTGCGGCAGAAACAGCGTACGCGCAGGTTCGGCTTCCTACCGCGGGCGGGCAGGGCGTTGAGGAAATCGCGCAGGCAGTCGAGCAGTGCGTGCGGGCCGTCATAGCGGGTCACCAGCAGCTCATTCCAGCTGTTCAGCGTGACCTGGTCGATGGTCAGAATCAGGTTCTCGCGCACCCCGGAGTAGCCCAGTGCATCGGTGCGCTCGGTGGTCATGTGCATGTTCATCTGGCTGAACTGCCTGAGCGGGTCGACGCCAACGTTGACCAGCAGCAGCACCTCGCTGGCTACACTGGCGCTCAGTAGTGCCGCCTCGTCAACGGCCGGCAAGGGTAGTGGTACCACCTGCTGCAGGCTGTTGAGCAGGTTGGACAGCTCGTACTCGGTCAGGTCGCTGGAGCCTGGGTGCAAGGACAGCCGTGTGCTGTTGTCGATCACCCCATTGCGTTGGCACCAGGCGAGCAGTTCAACCAGCTCGCGCGAGCGTTTGAGCGGTGAAAAGTCTTCCAGGTCCTGAGCGTTGACGCTGCCGCTGTAGAGCGCCCAGAGGGTTTCATTGGGCTCGTCCGAGCTGGGGTTTTGCGCCAGGGTCAGGGTGTCTTCGGCGAGGTCCGGGGCAATGCCCGGGTTGATAAATTCGATCTTGCCGGCCTTGCGCTCGAAGGCGGCATACAGGCGGCGGCCGAGGATGCCCAGGTCGCGGCTGTTGAGCGAGCTGCCCGCGTGTTCGCTGCGGGCGAATTCCGAGAGAAAGCGGTAGCTGTAGGTCAGCTCGTTGACCAGCATGCGCCGCTCGGCACTGACCTGGCGCACCTTCCACTGGCTGCGGCTGTCGAGCATTGCCAGTTGGCGGCTGTCCCAGTTCCAGTCGCGGGTCAGGCGCTCCAGCAGCAGGCGTTGCCAGCTTTTGCGGTTATTGCGCGGTGGGCGGCTGAGCTTCTTGTCGACCTTGAGGTACAGGCAGCGGCGGATCAGCTCCAGGCGCTCATGCTCGCCACGGGCCTTGAGGTATTCCTCCAGGCGCCGGTAGACCACGATATAGGGGTCGAGCTCATCGACGTCCAGGCGATTGGCGAACACCGCCTGTTTGAAACGCAGCGACAGGCATTCGACCTTGGGGTGTTCGCTGGCGTAAACCTCGGTCAGCAGCAGCTTGAGCACCGACTTGTAGGGCGACTCGATGCCCTTGAACAGCTGCCACATGCCGGCGCCGATAAACTCTTCCGGCGGGATGCGCGCCAGATGGCCGAGGTCGAGCACATCCTCGGCGCGGATAAATCGCTTGGCCAGCAGGGTACTGGTGTAGTGCTGATAGCGCTGCTCTTCATACACCGGCACCAGCCACCACAGCGGCGTGCGCCCGCCTAGCCAGATGGCGGTGCGGTAGAACTCGTCGAGTAGCAGATAGTGCTGGGTGGTGCCGCAGTCGTCCGAGGTCAACTGCGCCTCGCGTTCGCCTTGGGTGAAACGCGCGGGATCAATCAGGAAGAAATGCGCTTCGGCGCCGAAGGTGGCCGCCCAGGCCTCCAGCAATGCGCACTTTTTGTTCAGTTCATTGAGCTGTTGTGGGCTCAGATCACTGGCGTGGCATACCCAGAAGTCCATGTCGCTCTGTTCGGCCTGAGCCACGGTACCCAGGCTGCCCATCAGAAACAGGCCGTGGATTGGCAGTGTCTGTTTGCCGCGGTAGGGCTTGTAAGCGAACGAGCGGGTCAGGCGCTGCACTTCGGACAACAGTTCGTCATCCGGTTCAAAGCCGCTGAGGCCGGCTGGGGTCAGCCCGGACACGTAGCCCGGCAGCAGCGGGTGATTGACGTGGAACAGTAGTGGTAACAGCTTCAGCACCAGTTGTTGGCGCGTCGACAGCGCTTGCATGGCGCGTTGCAGGCGGCCCTGGTTGAGTTTGAGGAAGCGCGCACGCAGCTGCGTCAGTACCTTGCGGTCGATACCGTCTTCAATGTCTGGGCGAATTTCCTCGGTACGGCTCATGCTCAGGCTCTGCAGGGCGGTGCGTGATCATGCCTGGCCAGGCGGCTGGCGGACGGCGGCGGATACAGGGTTATCGCCTGCGTCACGGGCAGCTTGAGAAAGCCGTTGCGACGCAGACTGGGTTGTCTTAGAAGCAGTTTCGGTTGGGCCAGTGGACGAGGTTTTCAGGTGCTTCTTAGGCCGCTTCAGTCACATTGAGAATGGTCAGCAGAACTTGCGCGTGTTCGGCGGCGTCGAGCCCCAGGCTGGTCAGATAACCACCGTCTGGCTGGTTGATCAGGCCTTTGTCATGCAGGCGTTTGGCAGCGGCAATCGCCGAGGGGGTGGCAGTGTGGTGAACCTTGATTCCTTCCTGAGTGGTGCCCAGGTTAAACAGCGCGAGGATTTCCAGTTCGGCAATCAGTTCAGGGGTAAAGGCCATAAGTACTCCAGCTTCTTGTTTTAGTGAGCTGCGGCCGGCGGCTGCAGCACCCGCTGCGGTAAATCGGCTGAAACAACAGGCAGCCTGCGAAGCAGTGTAGTGAAGCGCCAGGCAGTCTGCTGTGACCTGATGCTGCCAGAAGTTGGCGTGCTGTGGGGTAAATTTTTCGGCGCTGATTACGGTGCCTGTTCGGGCAACTCGGGCAGGGCGCGCAGGCCTTGCTCATAGCGGGCGAGATCGAAGGGGCGGTCATCGCGCAGCATGACGTCGATTTCATCGGCCAGCACCAGGGCCATCAGCTCGATAATCTCGTTTCGCTCGTAACCGACCAGACTCAGCTTGTTCAGCACAGCCTGGACGAAGGCCGGTTCGCCGGCTTCCAGCTGGTTTTCGATGGCCTGGATCAGGGTGTCCTGGGCAAAATCTTCGTCTTCTTGCTCGCTCATGTGCGGCTCCTTGGTGGGGCCTACAGTGTGCCATGTGTGGGCGTAAAGGCGAGTGACCGAGTGCAGGCAGAGCAGGTATGAATTGCTTTTGCGGGCGGGCATCGCCAGCGTCAAGGCTGATGCTCGGGTGCGCGCACATTCAGCGGGGTGGGTTGCGGTGATCGGGCGATCACCGCATACGGGTGTGCAGCGCTAGACGCCAGTACGCTGTTTTTCGCGTGGGACTATTACTTGCAGGGTGAGCCCACGGCGTTCAAAGCGCGCTTGAAGAACTGCAACTGGTAACCAGAGGCGGAAGCTTTGTTGCACATGTTGCTGTTGTAAGAACGGTATTCCGCGATGAAAACAGCTTTGCCCTGCTGCCTGAATAAACGGTACGCCTCGCACTCCTTGTAGGCATAGCAACTTTCGTTGAGGGCAAAGTCAAAGTCATCGACCAGGGCGGGGATCAACTCGACTGCATTTTTCAATGCAATTGCCAGGTTATGCTCATGCGCTTGCTGGCTTAACCAGCGGTTGTAGTCGATCTGGTTTGCCTCACTCAACCCCAGGCCATTGCCGTTGCTGTAGCCGTCCACATTGTCCGGTTCGACAGCATCACAACCTTTTTCGGCCGCCAAACGTATGCGTTTGGCCATGAGTGTGCGAACAGCGGGGTGGCGGATATCCAGCCAGCGTTCGCCCGGCCAGCCGTCCAGCTGTGCACCCAGTGCTTCTTTAGGGTATTGGGCGGCATCACTGCGCCAGTCTTCCCAGCTACCCGCGCTGAAATAGCAGACCACGATACGGCCCTGGCCTTTCAGGTTGGTGATGGTGGTCGTTGAGGTGTCGAACAGGTCAATGTCGTAGACCTGGCGCTCGGGGATTTTCAGTTTGCCGCTGAGTTGCCAGTGCCAGCTTGCCTGGCTGGGAATAACGATGGGTGTAGCGCTGACGCAGGCGGCGAGGGTGAGCGTGCCGATGCTTGCGAGTAAGCGTTGGAAGATTTTCATGGCTTTCTCCAGTGCGCAGACGAGTGTCTGGCGGCGTGGAGGAAAGTATTTGGCCTGCAGGAAAGAGTACGCCAGCGGCTGGCGGCGGGTTTGTTCGCATTTTGCAGGGCTGTTTGCAAATTGACGCTGTTTTTTTGGCATTGTCAGTTCAGGTCTTATGCCAGCAGCGAATAAGGGCGCGACGGGGTCGCGCCCGTAGGGTTTAGCGCAAGGCGAGTAGCGCCTGGCCGCGCGCCACCGCTGCTCTTACCTGATTCGGTGCGGTGCCGCCGATATGGTTGCGAGCATTGACCGAGCCTTCCAGGGTGAGCACGGCAAACACGTCCTGTTCGATCTGTTCGCTGAACTGGCGCAGTTCTTCCAGGCTCATCTCGGCCAGATCCTTGCCGGACTCGACGCCGTATTTCACCGCATGACCGACGATTTCGTGACAGTCACGGAACGGCAGGCCCTTGCGCACTAGGTAGTCGGCCAGATCGGTTGCGGTGGAGAAGCCGCGCAGCGCCGCTTCACGCATGATCGCGTGCTTGGGCTTGATCGCCGGGATCATGTCGGCAAAGGCGCGCAGCGAGTCGCGCAGGGTGTCGGCGGCGTCGAACAGCGGTTCTTTGTCTTCCTGGTTGTCCTTGTTGTAGGCCAGCGGCTGGCCTTTCATCAGGGTCAGCAGGCCCATCAGGGCGCCGAATACCCGGCCGGTCTTACCGCGCACCAGCTCGGGTACGTCGGGGTTTTTCTTCTGCGGCATGATCGAGCTGCCGGTGCAGAAACGGTCCGGCAGATCAATAAACTGGAACTGCGCGCTGGTCCACAGCACCAACTCTTCGGAGAAACGCGACAGGTGCATCATGGCAATCGAGGCGGCGGCGCAGAATTCGATGGCGAAATCGCGATCCGAGACGCCATCCAGCGAGTTACCGCCAACGGCGTCGAAACCGAGCAACTGAGCAGTGACTTCGCGCTGAATCGGGTAAGTGGTGCCGGCCAGCGCCGCCGAGCCCAGGGGCATGCGATTGGTGCGCTTGCGGCAATCGACCAGGCGCTCGTAGTCGCGGCTGAGCATTTCGAACCAGGCCAGCAGGTGGTGGCCGAAGGTCACTGGCTGCGCAGTTTGCAGGTGGGTAAAGCCGGGCATGATGGTTTCCGCCTCACGCTCGGCCTGCTCCAGCAAACCCTGCTGCAGGCGGGTGATCTCGGCCAGGATCAGGTCGATTTCGTCGCGCAGCCACAGGCGGATATCGGTAGCCACCTGGTCGTTGCGGCTACGCCCGGTGTGCAGCTTCTTGCCGGTGACGCCGATGCGGTCGGTCAGGCGCGCTTCGATGTTCATGTGCACGTCTTCCAGATCGACGCGCCAGTCGAACTGGCCGGCTTCGATCTCGCTCTGAATCTGCGTCAGACCGTCGACGATGGCATCGCGCTCGGCATCATTCAGTACGCCGACCTTGGCCAGCATGGTGGCGTGGGCGATGGAACCCATGATGTCGTGGCGATACAGGCGTTTGTCGAATTCGACGGAGGCGGTAAAGCGGGCAACAAAGGCATCGACTGGCTCGCTGAAGCGGCCGCCCCAGGATTGGTTGGTTTTTTCAGTGCTCATGGGCTTCGCTCGGCTGGTGCGCTAAAACGGGCTGGCCGCGCTGGGGCGGCCGGCAAGACGGGAAAGTGCGCCGATAATAACAGGCTGGCCGGCAAATTCGCCGCGTCGCTTTGTCGGTGGGCGCAGCTAGGCTGCACTAGGGCAATGTTGCGCCGTTCACAGTTTTACCGCGGCGGACGCATTTCGGTGCTTTATTTTGCCCGGTCGCAGCTGTCTATCTTGCTGCTGGGGCGGGTCACGCGGAAACTGCGGCGATGAAAATAAAAAGCGCTTCATCAGAAAAACAACCACCACTGGTCGATGATTTCTTCGTGCCCGAGCTTTGCCAACCAGAAGCCCTGCTGAGCATGGTGCTGCTGGCTGAGTTGCTCGTGCTGGTGCTGGTGTTGTCCGAGCCGATGCTGCCGGGCTTCGATTGGGTGCGCCTGGCGCTGACGTCGCTGTTTGTGCAGTGGATCGTGCTGCTCTCGGCTGCCGTGCTGTGCCGCCTGCGCCCGTTGATGGCGCGCATGCCGGCAGCCACAGCCGGCGCCTTGTGCTGCGCGATTGTGGTCACCCTGAGTCTGATCTGTACTGCCGTGGCGGACTACTACGAGCTGGGCGGGCCGCTGCCGCGTACTGGCGAGGTCAATCTGTACCTGCGCCATGCCTTGATCAGCCTGATCATGTCGGCGTTGCTGCTGCGTTATTTCTACCTGCAGAGCCAGTGGCGTAAGCAGGAGCAGGCCGAGCTGCGCGCGCGCATCGAATCGTTGCAGGCGCGCATTCGCCCGCACTTTCTGTTCAACAGCCTGAACAGCATTGCCAGCCTGGTGGTGGTCGACCCCTACAAGGCCGAGCAGGCGGTGCTGGATTTGTCCGACCTGTTTCGCGCCAGCCTAGCCAAGCCCGGTAGTCTAGTGCCCTGGCGCGAAGAGCTGGAGCTGGCGCAACGATATTTATCGATTGAGCGCTATCGGCTCGGCGAGCGTCTACAGTTGCAGTGGGAGATTGTTGATGTGCCGGACGATCTGCCCATTCCACAACTGACGTTGCAGCCTTTACTGGAAAACGCCTTGATCTACGGCATTCAGCCGCGCATTGAGGGCGGTCTGGTACGGGTCGAAGCAAGTTATCACGATGGGGTATTCCAGCTGTGCGTGAGCAATCCATACGAACAACTAGGCGAGGAGCCGCCGTCGCGCGGTACCCATCAGGCGCTGACCAATATCGATGCGCGGCTGGTGGCACTTTTCGGGCCGCGGGCCAGTCTCAGCGTAGAGCGCCGTGACGGACGCCACTTCACTTGTCTACGCTATCCTTGTGCGAGACCCAAGCAGGAAGCCCGTGCATTATGAATGTCCTGATTGTCGATGATGAACCCCTGGCCCGAGAGCGCCTAAGCCGCATGGTGGGCGAACTCGATGGCTATCGCGTGCTTGAACCCGCAGCCAGCAACGGCGAGGAGGCCCTGAGCCTGATCGACAGCCTGAGGCCGGATGTGGTGTTGCTGGATATCCGCATGCCGGGCCTGGATGGCTTGCAGGTGGCAGCAAGGCTATGTGAGCGCGAGGCGCCGCCAGCCGTGATTTTCTGCACCGCTCATGATGAATTTGCCTTGGAAGCCTTTCAGGTCAGCGCCGTTGGCTATCTGGTCAAACCGGTGCGCGCAGAAAGCCTCAGTGAGGCGCTGAAGAAAGCCGAGCGGCCCAACCGCGTGCAACTCGCCGCCCTGACCCGTCCTGCAGTAGACAGCGGTGGCGGCCCGCGCAGCCACATCAGTGCACGCACCCGCAAAGGCATCGAGCTGATTCCGCTGGATCAGGTGATCTACTTTATTGCCGACCATAAATACGTAACCCTGCGTCATGCGGGCGGTGAAGTGCTGCTGGATGAGCCGCTGAAAGCCTTGGAAGACGAATTTGGTGATCGCTTTGTGCGCATTCACCGCAATGCGCTGGTGGCACGTGAGCGCATTGAACGTCTGCAACGCACGCCGCTTGGGCATTTCCAGCTGTTCCTCAAGGGTATGAACGAGGAAGCGCTGATTGTCAGCCGCCGGCATGTGGCCGGGGTGCGCAAGCTGATGCACAACCTTTAGCGTTCTGGCTGGATCTGCTGCGCGTCGGCGATCCTGCGTTGGAAACAGGCTCGGAATGCTCATTTACAACAGTAAACTCCGTTTCCTCGCCTGTTTCCGCCTTGTCTCACTCTAGCTCGCCAGATCCGATACTGGTTGCTAAGGAGCTTTAGCAGCTAGGGTCGCAGGCCTGATCTGGGCCAGCCTGTTATCATCCTCGGCAGTTCGTTTTCTGGAATTGCCCATGTCTCGCGAAATTCGCATTGCCACCCGTAAAAGTGCCCTGGCCCTATGGCAGGCCGAACACGTCAAAGCCCGCTTGGAGCAGGCCCACCCTGGCCTCAAGGTCAGCCTGGTGCCCATGGTTAGCCGTGGCGACAAGCTGCTCGACGCGCCGCTGGCGAAAATCGGCGGCAAGGGCCTATTCGTCAAAGAGCTGGAAACCGCGATGCTTGAGAACCAGGCCGACATCGCCGTGCATTCGATGAAGGATGTGCCGATGGACTTCCCCGAAGGCCTGGGCCTTTACTGCATCTGCGAGCGGGAAGATCCGCGCGATGCCTTCGTGTCCAACACCTATGCCAGCCTCGATGCCTTGCCCGCAGGCAGCGTGGTCGGCACGTCCAGTCTTCGCCGTCAGGCCCAGCTGCTGGCGCGCCGTCCGGATCTGAAAATCCAGTTTCTGCGTGGCAACGTCAACACCCGTCTGGCCAAGCTGGATGCCGGCGAGTACGACGCCATTATCCTGGCCGCAGCCGGCCTGATTCGCCTGGGGTTCGAAGCGCGCATCCGTTCCTCGATCAGCGCTGAAGACAGCTTGCCAGCGGGTGGTCAAGGCGCCGTGGGTATCGAGTGCCGTACTGCCGACAGCGAGATCCATGCCCTGCTGGCGCCTCTGCATCACCGTGACACCGCACTGCGGGTGACCGCCGAGCGCGCACTTAACAAGCATCTGAACGGCGGCTGCCAAGTGCCAATCGCCTGCTACGCGGTGCTCGAGGGCGAGCAGCTGTGGCTGCGCGGCCTGGTCGGTCAGCCGGATGGTGGCTTGCTGTTGCGGGCGGAAAACCGTGCTCCGCTAGCGCAAGCCGAACAGCTGGGTGTGCAGGTCGCTGAAGCCCTGTTGGCCCAGGGTGCTGCGGCCATTCTGCAAGCTGTTTACGGCGAGGCCGCTGCCGAGTGACGGGCTGGCGTGTGCTGCTGACGCGACCGGCCCAGGAGTCGGCCGCGCTGGCGGCAACCTTGGCCGAGCAGGGCATCTACAGCAGCAGCTTGCCGTTGTTGGCCATTGAGGCGCTGAGCGAGAGTGCCGAGCAGCGCGCCACGCTTGCCGATCTGCAGCGCTATAGCGCGGTGATCGTGGTGAGCAAGCCGGCGGCGCGGCTGGCGCTTGATCTGTTGGATCGCTACCAAACGCCAGTGTCTGCCGAGCAGCCCTGGTTCAGCGTCGGTGCAGCCACTGCGCAAATTCTCCGCGAGCATGGCTTGCAGGTGCACTATCCAGAGCAGGCCGATGACAGCGAGGCGCTGCTCGCCCTGCCGCAACTGCAGCAGGCGTTGACGGCGGCTGCCAGCCCACGGGTGTTGATCCTGCGTGGCGAGGGTGGCCGAGAGTTACTGGCCGAGCGCTTGCGCGGCCAAGGCGTGCAGGTGGACTATCTGCCACTGTATCGCCGGGTGCTGCCGGATTACCCGCCGGCTGCGCTCGCCGAACGCATTCAGGCTGAACGCCTGAACGCGCTGGTGGTCAGCAGTGGGCAGGGCTTTGTGCATTTGCGCGAGCTTGCCGCTGAAGCTTGGGCTGAGCTGGCCCAGCTGCCCTTGTTTGTACCCAGCCCGCGAGTGGCCGAAATGGCCCGTGCGGCAGGTGCACAATTTGTTGTGGACTGCCGCGGCGCGAGTGCCGCGGCGTTGCTGGCAGCCTTGCAGGCGCAACCTGCCCCGATCTCTGACGCAAAGGATGGATACGTGAGCGAAGCAACTACTCCGAAAGAGCAAGCCCCGCAGGATCACAATGTGAACCAACAGCCGTCCGAGCCTGTGCAGGCTGCGGCGAAACCCGTTACACCCGCAGCGGTTGCGGGCAAACCCGCTTCGCGTGGCAACGGCCTGGCACTGCTGGCTTTACTGGTTGCGGCGGCCGGTGCCGGTGCAGGCGGTTGGGGGCTTTGGCAGTTGCAGGCGCTGGACGCTCGCGAGCAACAACAGCAAGGCCAGTTGCAGGACGCGCGCAGTGAAGCGCAAAGCCTGGCGCAAACGAGTAAGCAATTAGAGGCTCGCCTCGATCAGCTGCCCAGTGTCGAGGAGCTGGAAACCCGTCGCCGCCTGCTGGCGCAGCTGCAGGGCGATCAGCAGCTGCTCAACCAGCGCCTGGAAACCGTGCTGGGTGCCAGCCGACAGGATTGGCGCCTGGCCGAGGCCGAGCATCTGCTGCGCCTGGCCAGCCTGCGCCTGTCCGCGTTGCAGGACATCAACAGCGCTACCGCGCTGGTGCAGGCTGCCGATGAAATCCTCCACGAACAGGATGATCCCGCCGCATTTGCTGCCCGCGAGCAATTAGCCAAGAGCCTGCAAGCGCTACGCTCGACCGCCAACCCAGATCGTACCGGGCTGTTTCTGCAACTGGGCGCTCTGCGCGATCAGGTGGCACAACTCAATGCCCTGGCCCCGAGTTTCAGCGGTGAGGGCGGTGTGCTCAGCGAGCTGGCTGACGAAGGTGTCATGGAGCCGCAATGGTGGCAGCGCGGCCTGCAAACCTTGTCGGAATACTTCCGTATCGATTTCAACGCCGACCGCAATATCCGCCCTGTGCTCGACGGGCAGAGCCTGACCCAGGTGCGTCTGGCTCTCAGTCTGGCGCTGGAGCAGGCGCAGTGGGGCGCACTGCACGGTCAGACGGCGGTGTACCAGCAAGCCCTGCAGCAGGCGCGTGAGGTGCTGGACGCGCACTTCGATGTGGACAACCCCAACAGCCGCGCTCTGCGTGCGCGCATTGATGAATTAGCCGAGCGCCCGATTGCAGTGACGCCGCCGGACCTCAGCCAGACGCTGAATGCCGTGCAAGCCTATCTCCAGGCCAAGCAGGCCGCGCGCACTCAGCAGCAGGTCGAAGCTGAGCCCGCCGCTGCAGCCACCGATGATGTCGAGGCGCAACTGCAGGAGGCGCTGCAATGAAGCGCTTCTATTGGTTGCTGCTGATCCTGGCGCTGGTTGCCGGCGTCGCCAGCTTGGTGTTGTTCGGTTTGCCGCTGGCTGAGCACAAGGGCTATGTGCTGATTGCTTTCCAGGGCTTTCGATATGAGTCCAGCCTGTGGGCATTTGTCGCTCTGGTGCTGGCGCTCTGGCTGCTGGTTTATCTGCTGCGATTGAGCGTGAGGTTGCTGGTGACATCTGGGGGCCTGCTCAACCCGTGGTCACGCTTGCACAAACGTCGTCGCGTGCGGCTGGCGTCTGAGCAGGGCTTTCTCGATCTTGCCGAAGGTCGCTGGGCACGTGCTTTGCGTCATCTTAAACAGGCGGCCAACGACTCGCCGCAACCATTGAGCTACTACCTCGGCGCCGCGCAGGCCGCGCATCAGCTGGGGCATCACAGTGACAGCGATGACTTGTTGGAGCAGGCGCTCAATCGCCAGCCGCAGGCTGAGCTGGCGATTGCGCTGCAGCACGCCGAATTACAGCTGGCGCGCGGTCAGGCGGCGGATGCGCTGGACACCCTGCAGGCCATGCGCTCGCGCCATCCGCACCATCACCTAGTCTTGCGTCAGCTGCAGCAGCTGTATCTGCAGGCGGGCGATTGGTCAGCGTTGCTCGGCCTGCTGCCAGAGTTGCGCAAGGAAAAAGCCCTGGGCAATGCCGAGTTGAGCGAGCTTGAGCGTCAGGCCTGGCGTGGCCGCTTGTTGCAAACTGCGCAGACGGCTGATGGCGAGGCGCTTGCCGCACTGCTGGCGTTGCAGCACGCATGGCAGGCCATGCCAACCGCACAGCATCAGGAGCCCGAACTGCTGGCGATTTACGCCGAGCAACTGCGTTTGTTAGGTGCGGAAGCTGAGGCTGAAGCGCTGCTGCGCCCTTACTTGAAACAGCACTACGACACCGCTCTGGTGCGCCTGTACGGCTTGCTGCGAGGCAGCGACTTGGGCAAGCAGCTGCAAGCCGCCGAAGCTTGGCTGAAGCAACACCCGCAGGATGCCGGGTTGTTGCTGACGTTGGGGCGGTTGTGCCTGCACAGTCAATTATGGGGCAAGGCCAAGGATTATCTGGAAACCAGTCTGGCCTTTCAGCGTCACCCGGAAACATGTGCCGAGCTGGCTCGTTTATTGGCGCAACTGGGTGAGCTGGAGCGCAGCAACAGCCTGTATCAGGAAGGCCTGCGCTTGCTCGACGCACGTTTGTGCACGCCGGCCTTGTCCGTTGAAAACTGAATAACTGTTGCCCGAGGTGCTTATGCGAACGTTGTTGATGGGTTGTCTGATGGCGCTGTTGCTAGGGTGCGCCGGCCCGCAGGTGAGTGATTACGCCAATGAGCAGCCGCGCCTGGAGCTGAGCGATTACTTCAAGGGTGATATGCAGGCCTGGGGGATGTTCCAGAACCGCTCCGGCGAAGTGGTCAAACGCTTCCATGTAGCCATGACCGGTACCTGGGAGGGCGATGTAGGCGTGCTGGATGAGCGCTTTACCTACAGCGATGGCAGCACCGAGCGGCGCGTCTGGACCCTTAAAAAACAGGCTGACGGCAGCTGGCGCGGCACGGCAGACGATGTGGTTGGCGAGGCTATCGGTGAGGTGGCCGGCAACGCCCTGCACTGGCGTTACAAACTGCGGCTGAAGGTCGATGATTCAACCTATGTGGTTGATTTTGATGACTGGATGTTCCTGATGGATGGTCAGGTGATGCTCAACCGCGCACGGATGTCGAAGTGGGGGATCGATCTGGGTCAGGTCACCCTGAGTTTTTACAAACCCGCAGTGGCGGGTAAAGCCGAATAGTCGCCGGTTAAACGCTTGTATGAAATTTTCTCCGGCGCTACCTTGAAGGCCCAGGCCGGCGGGAATAATCTGGCTCACAGATACCGCCGGAAAGTTGCCGTTTCACGGCTGTCTTCCCAGACCTTGCACGGACTGACAAAAAACTGTCTCGATGCGGGCGTACAACACTAATAGCAATAGGGAAGTAGAGGTCATCATGCTCGAGAGTTGTCAGAACGCCCAGGAACGTTGGGGTGGAGTTCACCTGCTGATCGACCGCTGGCTGCAAGAGCGCAAGGAATTGGTGAGTGCCTACGCGGCCATCAACAGTTCGCCGCAAGCTCCGAGCGCCAACGCAGAGCCGCTGCAGCACTTCTGCGAAATCCTGGTTGACTATGTGTCCGCTGGCCATTTCGAGGTGTACGAACAGTTGACCAGCGAAGCCAAGGCCTTTGGTGACCAGCGTGGCCTCGATTTGGCCAAGCAGATTTACCCGCGCATTGAGGTCATCACCGAAGTGGCGCTGGCGTTCAACGACCGCTGTGACAATGGCGATTGCCATGACTCGGTCTCGCTGATCGATGAGCTGAAACGCTTGGGGCAGTTGTTGCACGAGCGGTTTGAGCTAGAGGACTGCTTGATTGAAGTCCTGCACAACGCCCATCAGGAACAGGCCGCGCCTGCTCTCTGATACGCCGACGCGTTACTCCTTGGTGTCGAGCAATTCCAGCTCGAACACCAGGGGCGAGTAGGGTGGAATCAAATCCCCCGCACCTTCTTCGCCATACGCCTGCGCCGATGGAATCACCAAACGCCATTGTGCGCCGACTGGCATCTGCTGCAGCGCACTGCGCCATCCGGCGATCACGCTGTCCAAGCGAAACCACTGCGCAGTCTGACTTTCATCAAACTGGCTGCCATCCGCCAAGAAGCCGATATAGCGCACCTGAATACGATCCTTGGGGCCTGGTTTGCGGCCGTTGCCGGCGCGCAGCTCCTGCATCAATACGCCATCCTGCAGTACGCGTACACCGGCCTTGGCTTTCTCCATGGCGAGAAAGCGCTGCTCGGCCGTCTTGGCTTTTTCAACGCGTTCAGGCGCGTTAGCCAGTTGCGCTTCATGCTCGGCCAGCAGGCTTTCGATGCGTTTGGCATCCACTGCCAGCGGCTCATTGCGGTAAGCCTGGCGCAGGCCATCGAGCAGCGCTTGCAGTTCCAGATCGGGTACTTCGTCGCGCAGTCGCTCGCCGAGTTTTACCCCCAAGCTGTAAGCCAGGTCGTGGGCGTGCTCGTCTGCTTGAGACAAGGGTGCGAGCAGGCAGAGCAATAACAGGGCAAAACGTGGCATGGGGGTTCTCCGGCGAAGATGCGCCGATTATGCCAGCCAGGTGCGGCGAGGTGGCAAGGCGGACAAAAGGAGGTCTAGTATGACGCCATCTTCATCCGCCAGGAGGCGTGTCATGTCGGCAACAAAGAATGCAAAGAAGAAATCAGTGAGTACCCCGCTGCACCTGCTGCAGCAACTTTCCAGCAGCCTGCTTGAGCATCTTGAAGATGCCTGCACGCGTGCCTTGGTTGATGCCGAGAAGCTGCTCGCCAAGTTGGAAAAGCAACGCGGCAAGGCCCAGGAAAAACTGCATAAAGCCCGCAGTAAAATGCAGGATTCAGCGGTAGCCGGCAAAGCCAAGGCGCAGGCCAAAGGTAAAGAAGCCGTGGCTGAGCTGGAGCAATTGCTCGATACCCTGAAAGACCGCCAAAGTGAAACCCGTACTTACATCGCCAGCCTTAAGCGCGACGCACAGGAAAGCCTGAAACTCGCCCAGGGCGTTGGTAAAGTTAAAGAAGCCGTAGGCAAAGCGCTCGATAGCCGTTCCGCTAAGGCCGCAGTGGTCAAACCGGCTGCCAAGCCAGCTGCAACTAAAGCCCCGGCCAAGCCCGCTGCCAGCAAGCCAGCGGCTAAACCTGCCACTAAAGCTGCTGCGCCAGCCGTCAAGGCCCCGGCTAAAGCGCCCGCCAAACCGGCTGCCAAAGCACCGGCCAAGGCTGTCAGCAAGGCTCCCGTCGCGGCTAAGCCTGTAGCCAAGGCATCCGCCAAACCTGCGGCGAAAAAACCAGCAGCCGGCGCGGCCAAGCCTGAAGCGAGCAAGCCGGTGGCACAGCCTGCCAAGGCTGCTGCTAAACCTGCGGTGAAAAAGGCTCCGGCGGCTAAACCTGCCAGCAAGCCTGCTGCAAAACCTGCAGCCAAGCCGGTTGTGAAAAAAGCTGCCGCCAAGCCCGCTGCTGTCAAACCAGTGGTTGCCGAAGCGCCTGCTGCACCTGCCGGCAGCAATGGCAGCACTCCGCCCAGCGCTGTTTAAGCGCTGAGGTGTGCCGCCGCGATGCGCAGCGTTTGCAGCGCATCGCGGTTGCCCGGCGGGGGAGTCAGTCTTTCCAGCCAATTCAGCGGCGCGTTCGCCGCGTGGCTTGACCAGTCCTGAGTACAGGCTGCCAAGCGTTCCAACTGCTCGCGCTCTGCGGTCAGCTCCAGCTGTTTGATCTGTTCACGTAATTGCGCCAGGGCATGATTGCTCTGCGCTTGCTCGCGCCAGCTCTGGCGCAATTGGCGCAGCGGCACTACTACCTGCTGTTGCCAGGGTTGCGCGATATTGCGTAACGCATCGCTGCGCTCGTTGGTGCAGATAATCTGCCGGCGTTCCAGCCAGGCTGCGCAAAGCAGCAGGCACACGTCCGCCCCTTGCGTTTGCAACAGCAGGCACGCGGCCTCGACGCCAGGGCGTTGATACAGTGCTTCGGCGAATCGCCACAGGTCAGTAGGCATGGTGCTTTCCGGGTTTCTCTAAAGGGACTCTGGTAGACTCCGCCGCCATTATGATCCGACTCCAGAACCTGACTTTACAGCGTGGCCCTCAGCGTCTGCTAGAAGACGCTGAGATGACCCTGCACCCCGGCCACAAAGCCGGCCTGATCGGCGCCAACGGCGCCGGCAAATCCAGCCTGTTTGCCCTGTTCCGTGGCGAGCTGAGTGCGGACGCGGGCGATTGCCTGATCCCCGCCGATTGGCGTGTGGCGCATATGCGCCAGGAGATCGACGCGGTCGAGCGCCAGGCGGTGGATTATGTGCTCGATGGCGACCTGCAACTGCGCAAGGTGCAGGCCGAACTGGCTGTGGCCGAAGCGGCGCATGACGGTGCCGCCGTGGCGCGGTTGCACACCGAGCTGGACACCCTTGACGGCTACAGCGCCGATGCCCGTGCGCGCAAGTTGCTCGCCGGCTTGGGCTTTGACAGTGCGCAGATGGATCGCCGCGTCGGCGACTTCTCCGGTGGCTGGCGCATGCGCCTGAACCTGGCGCAGGCGTTGATGTGCCCGTCTGATTTGCTGTTGCTCGATGAGCCGACCAACCACCTCGATCTCGATGCAATCCTCTGGCTGGAAAGCTGGCTGAAAGGTTACCCCGGTACCTTGCTGCTGATCTCCCATGACCGCGATTTCCTGGATGCCGTAGTGGACCACGTTGCCCACCTCGATCAGCAGAAACTGACCCTGTATCGCGGAGGCTATTCGGCCTTCGAGCGCACCCGTGCCGAGCGCCTGGCGCAGCAGCAACAGGCGTACGAGAAGCAGCAGGCGCAGCGCGCGCACATGGAAAAGTACATCGCCCGCTTCAAGGCCCAGGCCACCAAGGCGCGCCAGGCGCAGAGCCGGATCAAAGCGCTGGAACGCATGGAAGAGCTGTCGGCCGCGCATGTTGATTCGCCCTTCGACTTCAGTTTCCGCGAGGCCGACAAGATCTCCAGCCCGCTGCTCAGTCTGAGCGAAGGCCGTCTGGGTTACGGCGACAAGGTGGTGTTGGAGAAGGTCAAACTGAACCTGTCTCCCGGCGCGCGCTTGGGCCTGCTCGGACCGAACGGGGCGGGTAAGTCGACCCTGATCAAAAACCTGTCGAACGAACTGCAGCCCATCAGTGGCCATCTGCAGCGCGGTGAGAACCTGGTGGTCGGCTACTTCGCCCAGCATCAGCTCGATGCCCTGGATGACAAGGCCAGCCCATTGCTGCACTTCCAGCGCCTGGCCCCGACCGAGCGTGAGCAGACCCTGCGCGACTTCCTCGGTGGTTTCGACTTCCGCGGCCCGCGTTGCGACGAGCCGGTGCTGAATTTCTCCGGCGGTGAGAAAGCCCGCCTGGCCCTGGCGCTGATTGCCTGGGGCAAACCCAACCTGCTGCTGCTCGATGAACCGACCAACCACCTCGACCTGGAAATGCGCCTGGCGCTGACCATGGCGCTGCAGGAGTTTTCCGGCGCAGTGGTGGTGGTGTCGCACGATCGCCATCTGCTGAAAAGCACCACTGACGAGTTCCTGCTGGTCGCCGATGGTCAGGTGCAGCCGTTTGATGGTGACCTGGAAGACTACGCCCGCTGGCTGGTGGATTACCGCACGCGGCAGGCGCCGACCAGCAGTGGTGAAAGCAACCCGGATAAAGCCGACAAGCGTGTGCAGCGCCAGGCCGCAGCGGCTTTGCGTCAGCAATTGGCGCCGCATAAGCGCGAAGCCGACAAGCTGGAGAAAGAACTGGGCCAGTTGCACGAGAAGCTCGCAGCCGTCGAAGCGCGTTTGGGCGACAGCGGCATCTACGAGGCCGCGCGCAAGGACGAGCTGCGTGACGCCCTGGCCGAACAGGCCAAGCTGAAAAGTCGCGAAGCCGATCTTGAAGAACGCTGGATGCTCGCGCTGGAAACCCTCGAAGCTCTGCAAGCCGAGCTGGAGGCCGCCAGTTGAGCATCACCCTGCCGACGCTGGAATGGCTGATGACCTGGCAAGAGCCGTTGCTGCGCACCGGTCAGGTCATCCTGATTGTGCTGCTGGCCTGGTTGTTTCAGCGCATTCTCACCCGTGGCATCACCCGCCTCGGTAACCGCTACCCGCAGTTGCCGGCCGAGTTGCTGATGCCGCTGCGCGGTCTGCTGCGCTGGCTGATTCTCGGTAGCGCATTCATGTTGGTGCTGGAGCGTCTGGGCGTTTCCGCGCAGGTGCTGTGGACCGCACTGACCGGCTTTGCCGCCGTCGCTGCAGTGGCCTTTTTCGCCATCTGGAGCGTGTTGTCCAACATGTTCTGCGCGTTGTTGATCTTCGCCATGGGGCCGTTTCGTATCGGTGACTGTGTCGAAGTGCTGGAAAGCGCCGACAAGCCCGGGGTGCGCGGCAGAGTGATGGCGATCAACCTGTTCTATACCACCCTGGAAGATCTCAGCGGTGATGCGCCTGGTGCCTGGGTGCAGATTCCCAATAGCCTGTTTTTTCAAAAAGCCGTGCGCCGCTGGCGCAATGGCGAACTCCCCCCTGAACGTAAGAGCGAGAACTGATTCCTATGGAATGGCTAGCCAGCCCTGAACTCTGGGTCGCATTTTTGACCCTGACCGCCCTGGAAATTGTCCTGGGCATCGACAACATCATCTTTATCTCGATCCTGGTCAGCCGTCTGCCCAAGCATCAGCAACCCAAGGCGCGCTTCTTCGGCCTGGCCCTGGCGATGGGCACGCGGATTCTCCTGCTGCTGTCGATCAGCTGGGTGATGCGCCTGACCGCCGATCTGTTCCATGTGTTCGATCAGGGCTTCTCCGGCCGTGATCTGATCCTGTTCTTCGGTGGCCTGTTCCTGTTGTGGAAGAGTACTGCGGAGATCTTCCACAGCCTGGAAGGCGAAGAAGAAGCCCAATCCGTCGGTGGCAAGACCTATGGCTTTATGGGGATCATCGTACAGATCGCGATCATCGACATCGTGTTCTCCCTGGACTCGGTAATCACTGCGGTCGGCCTGGTCGACAACGTGCCCGTCATGGTCGCGGCCATTGTGATTTCGGTGATCGTGATGATGCTGTCAGCCGGCACTATCAGCGACTTTATCGACAAGCACCCGAGCCTGAAAATTCTTGCCCTGTCGTTCCTCATCGTGGTCGGTACCGTGTTGATCGCCGAAGCCTTCGAGGTGCATGTGCCGAAGGGTTATGTGTACTTCGCCATGGCCTTCTCGCTGGCGGTGGAAGCCGTCAATATCCGCATGCGTACCGCTCGTGCTCGTGCACGCAAGGAGGAAGAGGCGGAGCCGGTGCAGTTGCGCAAGGACTTGCCAAACTAAGCCACAGGCTGGGCGAGGCAATCGACAAGGGGTAGGCTAAGGCCTACCCCTTTTTATTTCGCATTTGTTTAATGGAGAAATGCCATGGCACTGGAAACCTGGCTTGCGTTCTTTGTGGCCTGTTGGGTCATTAGCCTGTCGCCGGGTGCCGGGGCGATTGCCTCGATGTCGGCCGGGCTGCAATACGGTTTTTTGCGTGGTTACTGGAATGCTCTGGGCTTGCAGCTGGGCCTGGCCTTGCAGATTGCCATCGTAGCCGCCGGTGTTGGGGCGATTCTGGCGGCATCGGAGCTGGCTTTCAGCCTGATCAAATGGTTTGGCGTGGTCTATCTGGTCTACCTCGGCTATCGCCAGTGGCAGGCGCTGCCCAGTGATATGGCCGCGCAGACCGAGCGCCCCATCGGCCGGCCGCTGACCCTGGTGCTGCGCGGCTTTCTGGTCAACTTCAGCAACCCCAAGGCGATCGTCTTTATGCTCGCGGTGCTGCCGCAGTTCCTTAACCCGCAGGCACCGCTGCTGATGCAGTACCTGGTGATGGGGGTGACCATGATCTGCGTCGACCTGATTGTTATGGCCGGTTACACCGGTCTGGCTGCCCGGGTGTTGGGCGCGCTGCGTTCGCCACGTCAGCAGAAACTGATGAACCGTACATTCGGCGCGCTGTTTGTCGGCGCGGCGGCACTGCTGGCCAGCGTGCGGCGCGCGCCGGTCTGATCTTCGCCGGTATCGCTACCAGGGAATCGGCTGGCCGTCCCAGCCCCAGAAGCTGCCTGTCTGCGCCGGACCATGCTGTTCGATTTGCGCCAGCAGGCACTCGGCTGAATAGTTCGGGGTAAACAGCTTGTCGGCTGGCACATTGGCCTGAAAGGGTTTCGACAGTTCGGTGTCGGTGGTTCCAGGGTGCAGGCTGAGCACGCAGCTGTTGGGGTTGAGACGGCTTAACTCGATGCTCGCGGTGTGCAGCAACTGGTTGAGTGCGGCTTTGCTGGCGCGGTAGCTGTACCAGCCGCCGAGGCGGTTGTCGCCAATCGAACCGACCCGTGCCGACAGCGCCGCCACAGTGCAGGCGTGCTGACCACGCAGCAGCGGCAGCAGGTGCTTGAGCAGCAGAATCGGCGCAAAGCTGTTGCGTTGAAAGGTTGCCAGTAGCCCTTCAAGACTGATCTGGCTTAGGCCTTTCTCGGCTTTCGCTGCGCCGTCCTGCAGCACACCAACGGTACACAGCAACAGGTGCAGGCGTGGCATGGCGGCACGTAAATGCATGGCCATCGCGCTCAGCGCCTGTTCATCGCACACGTCCACATCCAGGCAGCGCAGGCGTTGGCCGTATTGCGCTTGCAGCTCAAGCAAGCCGGGGGACTGGTTGGCGTGGCGGGCGATGGCCCACACTTCAGCAATATCAGCGCGCGCCAGCAGCTGCGCGGTGAGGGCCAGACCGATTCCCCGGCTGGCACCGCAGACCACGACATGCGCTGGTTCTTCAAGGCGTTGCCAAAACGTCATCGCATCACTCCTGCATCCTTGCGACGATCCGTCGCAGGCCATGGTCGATCAAAGGTTGAGGAAAATCATTAGGAGGGTAACAATCGAATGTCATCCATTCGTATTTGGGATCCACTCCTATATGACTTCCGTATTACGTTTCTGCAGCTGGTTGCTGGTGCCTGTGTTGGCATTCTGCAGCCTGGCTGTTATGGCCGAGCCCATTGACGGCGCGGCGCAAGCGTTGCATCTGCTCGGTTACCTGGGCGCTGACTACCCGGCCACCGTGGCCAATGGTCAGGTGATCGACTCCGGTGAGTACCGTGAGCAGCTTGAGTTTCTTACTGTACTGCAAGGGCTGATCGTTGCGCTGCCAGCGCGTAACGAGCAAGCCGAGTTGCAGCAGGGTGTTGCCAGTCTGCGCCAGGGCATTGAGCAACGTGTCGACGGCGGCCAGGTTGCGCTGCAGGCCCGGCAGTTGGCCGCGACCTTGGCCAGCGCTTATGGCGTCAGTCAGACCCCAGCAATCACCCCTGATCCTAGTCGTGGCGCGCCGCTGTTTGCCCAGCACTGCAGCGTGTGCCACGGCGACAGCGGTGCGGGTGATGGGCCGGCCGGTATCGGCCTGGAACCGCCACCAGCCAACCTGCGCGACCTGGCGCGGCTCAACCGATTGAGCCTGTATGACCTGTTCAACACCATCGGTCTGGGCATCGAAGGCACCGATATGGCGGCTTTTGCCGATCAGTTGGATGAGCGTCAGCGCTGGGACCTGGCCAGTTATATCGCTGGCTTCAGTGCCGAGCCGGTTGCCGCCGGCGCGCCGTTCACGGTGGCGGTGTTGGCCGGCACAACCCCGGATGAAGTGGCGGCAGCGCAGGGTGATGAGGCGGCTGCACGCTTCCGCGTCCAGCGTGCCCAGCCACCGGCGCAGCAGCGCGGCCCACTGCAGTTGATCGAGCACACTCGCGCCACCTTGGAGCAGAGCCTGGCAGCCTACCGGGCGGGCGATCACGAGCAGGCCTATGATCTGTCCGTTGGCGCTTACCTGGAGGGCTTCGAGCTGGTCGAAAGCGCCCTGGATAACCTCGACTCGGTGCAGCGCAAGACCACCGAGCGTGCGCTGATGGCTTACCGCCAGGCGCTGCAGGATGGCCTGTCGGTACCCCTGGCGGCGCAGCGGCTGGAGCAGGCCAAGGCCGAGCTGGCGACGTCTGCCGCATTGCTCGACAGCGATGGCTTGTCGGACTCACTGAGTTTCTTCTCCAGCCTGCTGATTCTGCTGCGTGAAGGACTGGAGGCGATTCTGGTGCTGGCGGCGATTCTGGCTTTCCTGCGCAACACTGGCCAGCAACAGGCGGTGCGCAGCGTGCATATCGGCTGGGGCCTGGCGCTGCTGGCTGGCGCGGGCACCTGGGCGTTGGCGGCGTATTTGATCGATGTCAGCGGTGCGCAGCGTGAACTGCTGGAAGGCGTGACTGCGCTGTTTGCCAGCGTGATGGTGCTCTGGCTCGGCGTGTGGATGCATGACCGCCGGCATGCGGCGGCCTGGCAGGATTACATCAAGAGCAGCCTGGTCGGCGGTGGCGGGCGTTTCGGCTTTGCTGTGCTGGCGTTCTTCTCGGTGTACCGCGAGTTGTTCGAAGTCATCCTGTTCTACGAAACCCTCTGGCTGCAGGCCGGTCCGCAAGGCCACGGCATGGTGCTGGCGGGTGCGGCGGCGGCTTTGGTTCTGCTGCTGGGGCTGGCCTGGGTGATTCTGCGCGGCTCACGCAAACTGCCGCTGGCGACCTTCTTCGGTGTCAATGCGGTGTTGCTCTGTGTGCTCTCGGTGGTATTCGCTGGCCATGGCGTCGCGGCGCTGCAGGAAGCTGGAGTGCTCGGTACGCGGCCGGTGGCATTCTTCGAGTTCGACTGGCTGGGTATTCACGACGATGCCTACAGCCTGGCGGCCCAGGCTGCGGCGCTGGCAGCCATTACGCTGCTGTACGGGCGCAGCTGGCTGGGCGAGCGTCGCCGTTTGTCTCAGGCGTAAAGCGCAGTGGTGGCCGGCATGGCTTAACATGCCGGCTTTAGTGCCGCTGGAGAGTGCAGGGTGATGCGAGTCTGGATTGATGCCGATGCCTGCCCCAAGGCAGCCAAGGACCAGGTGGTGAAGTTCGCCTTGAAGCGGCACTTCGAGGTGCTGTTGGTGGCGGGGCAGGCGCAGGTCAAACCGGCCTACAGCTGTGTGCGGCTGATTGTGGTGCCCAGCGGTCCGGATGCAGCGGATGACTACCTGGTGGAACATGCGCTGCCGGGTGAGCTGGTGATCTGCAGCGACGTGCCGCTGGCCGACCGCTTGGTGAAGAAGGGCGTGGCTGCCCTCGACCCGCGTGGCCGCGAGTTTGATGAGCGCAACATGGGCGACAAACTGGCCGTGCGTAACCTCTTCACCGAGTTGCGCGAGCTGGGTCAGGTGGGTGGCGGTCAGCCGCCTTATGGTGAGCGCGACAAGCAGGCGTTTGCCAATTCATTGGATCGCATTCTCACGCGTTTGCAGCGCAGTTAGCTTTTTACCCGCACAGGTAAGTGCCAGTGCCGACGGCGACCAGGGTGCCGTCATCGCTGTGCAGCTCGCTGCGCACCACCGCTACCTTGTTGCCGGTACGCAGCAGCACGGCGCTGGCGGTAAAGCGCTGGCCACGGCCGGGGCGCAGGTAGTCGATGCGCAGGTCGATGGTGCCGAGCTTGGACAGCCGCGCCATGCGTTCGGCGCTGGACAGATGCTGGTGCTTGTCGAAAGCACCGATCAGCGCCATGGCCCCGCCAGCCACATCCAGCAGCGAGGAAATCACTCCACCATGCAGGATGCCGTGGACGAAGTTGCCAATCAGTTCGGGCTTCATCGGCAGGTGCATGGTGACACGCTGAGCGCTCAGTTCATCCAGCTCGATGCCGAGCATCTGGTTGAAGGGAATACGCTGGAAGAAGCTGCCGACCGCCTGTTGCAGTTCGGCGGTGAGCTCGAAAGGTGGGTTGCTCATGGGAGTCGTGCCTGGGCGGATGGATGATCAACCTGCCGCACTACGGCCGCTGTGACCAGTGGCGCGGCCGGAGTACCGCGCGCATTGGCGTGATTGGCTTGCTATCGGCCTGATCGGTGGCTGATCAGGTCGTAGACTTAAGCCGGTTGGCTGAGCTCCAGCACCCGATCGACCAGCTTGTTGATCCCCGAGGCGGCCTCACTGATCGACTGGGCGGACATATAGGCCGGGGTGGTCACCAGCTTGCGCTCGGCGTCTTCGACAATCTCGCTGACTTCGCATTCATGGTGCTCGGCGCCCATCTGCACCACGGCAGCGGCGGTTTCATGGTCCTTGCCGATGGTGCAGATCACGCCCGCGCCGAAGATTTTTGCCGCCAGTGCCGGGGCAATGCACATCAAGCCCACCGGCTTGCCGGCCTTGACGAAGGCCTGGGTGGCGCTCAGTACATCGGGCTGCACGGTGCAGTTGGCGCCGCTGATGGCGAAGTCGGAAAGGTTTTTTGCCACGCCGAAGCCGCCTGGCAGGATCAGCGCATCGAAGTCGCCGACATGCAGCTCCTTGACGTCCTTGATCTTGCCGCGGGCGATGCGCGCCGATTCAACCAGTACGTTGCGCGTGTCGTCCATTTCGTCGCCACTGTAGTGATCGACCACGTGCAGCTGCGGCACGTTGGGGGCAAAGCACTGCACCTGCGCGCCGCGCTGATCGAGGCGCAGCAGGGTGATCACGCTTTCATGGATTTCCGCGCCGTCGTAGACGCCACAGCCGGAAAGAATCACCGCGACTTTCTTGTTCATCAAATTCTCCTGAATAACCAGCTGTACCGAATTGAGTCGTGTCGTCGCCTGAACCCTAATGTCGCCATATGCCACCCAGGTTGGCATGGCGCGCCGCGAGGCGGAAGTAGCGCTGGGCTAGGATTTATTGAGCAATCCTAGCCGTTAGCCTCGTGCAGCGATATGGCGATTCTATGCAACCGGTGAAACCATGAATTACATCCTCTATGCCGTACCGTTCTTCTTTGCCTTGATCGCTCTTGAGCTGCTGCTCGACCGCTGGCGCGGGGTCAGCACCTACCGCTTCTCCGACGCCGTCAACAGCCTCAGCGCCGGGGTGCTGTCGACTACCGTGGGCCTGCTGACCAAGGCCGTCGGGTTACTCACCTACACCCTGGCCTGGCAGCACTTCGGTGTGTTCGAGTTGTCGGCCAGCAGTCTGTGGGTCTGGCTGTTTGCCTTCGTCTTCTACGACTTCTGTTACTACTGGAACCACCGTCTGGGCCATGAGCGCAATGTGCTCTGGGCCGCGCATTCGGTGCATCACCAGAGTGAGGACTACAACCTCTCCACCGCGTTGCGGCAGACCAGTACGGGTTTCATCTTCGGCTGGATCTTCTACCTGCCGATGGCGCTGATCGGTGTGCCGCCGCTGGTATTCCTCACCGTGGCTGCGTTGAACCTGCTGTATCAGTTCTGGGTGCACACCCGGCATATCCCCAAACTGGGCTGGTTCGAGTGGTTCTTCATCACGCCGTCCAACCACCGTGTGCACCATGCGCAGAATGCTGCGTATATGGATCGCAATTACGGCGGAGTGTTCATTCTCTGGGATCGGTTGTTCGGCACCTTTCAGGAGGAACTGGACGAAGAACCGGTGATCTTTGGCGTGACCACGCCGCTGGCCAGTTGGAACCCGCTGTGGGCCAATGCGCAGTTCTATGTCGCGCTGTGGCGTGATGCCGTGCGGGCCGAGTCCTGGTGGGACAAGCTGCGCATCTGGTTTATGCGCACCGGCTGGCGCCCGGCCGATGTCGCGGCCAAGTACCCGCAAACCAAACCGGACCTCAGCCAGTTCGTCAAATTCGATGTGCCGCTGAGCCTGGCGCAGAAGCTTTATGCCGGCGTGCAGTTCAGTCTGTATGTAGTGGCCGGCACCTTGCTGCTGGGCATGGGCGACACACTGAGCCTGATGCAGGCGCTGCTAGGCATCGTCTGGATGGCTGTGGGGCTGATGATCATCGGCAGCTGGCTAGAAAACCGGCCGACGGCCAGGCGCTGGGAAATGCTGCGTCTGCTGCTCAACCTGCCGGCAGTCTGGCTGGCCCTGCAGCTTGGCCTGCTGACCGCGCAGTCACTGCTCTGGGCGCTGCTGCTGGGCTACAGCTTGCTGAGTCTGGGCGCGCTGTTCTGGGCCCCGCGCGGGCAGGATGCTGTGCCAGCCTAAACTTTATTCATGGCTGGCCTTACAACGGTGGACAGGTGCAGGCCTGTCCACCGTTGTGCTTTCCGGGTCGGGGAAACGGCTGTGGTGTATATGCGTGATACATATCTTCGCCACAGTTGCGGCGCTATGCTTGCTGGGCTTGCGGCAAGCGGTCGCAGCGCTGTCGTGCGTTGTCATACTTTGGTCATAATGGCCGCTTATAACTGTCACACTCGCCCGTTGCTACGGGCTTCGGAGCCTGCCGTGAGCTTTACCCCCGCCAATCGTCTGTTTCCCGCCACTCGCCTGCGTCGCAACCGCCGTGATGATTTTTCCCGGCGTCTGGTGCGGGAAAACCGCCTGAGTGTCGATGACCTGATTCTGCCGGTATTCGTCCTCGACGGCGAAAACCGCCGCGAAGCGATTGTCTCGATGCCCGGCGTCGAGCGCCTGTCCATTGACCTGCTGCTCAAGGAAGCCGAACACTGGGTGGCCCTGGGCATTCCGGCGCTGGCGCTGTTCCCGGTGACTCCGCTGGAGAAAAAATCCCTGCTGGCTGAAGAAGCCTGGAACCCGGACGGCATCGCCCAGCGCGCCATCCGCGCCCTGCGCGCCAAGTTTCCCGAGTTGGGGGTGATCAGCGACGTGGCGCTGGACCCGTTCACCACGCACGGTCAGGACGGCATCCTCGATGAATCCGGCTATGTGCAGAACGACGTGACCGTTGATGCGCTGGTCAAGCAGGCGCTGTCACATGCCGCGGCCGGTGCTCAGGTGGTGGCGCCCTCGGACATGATGGATGGCCGCGTACAGGCGATCCGCGAGGCGCTGGAACTGGCCGATCACAGCAATGTGCGCATCATGGCCTACTCGGCCAAGTACGCCAGCGCCTACTACGGCCCGTTCCGCGACGCGGTGGGTTCGGCGGCCAATCTGGGCAAGGCCAACAAGGCCAGCTACCAAATGGACCCGGCCAATGGCGACGAAGCGCTGCATGAAGTAGCGGCCGATCTGGCCGAAGGCGCGGATATGGTCATGGTCAAGCCGGGTATGCCCTATCTGGACATCCTCTGGCGGGTCAAAGCGGAATTCAAGGTGCCGACCTTTGTCTATCAGGTCAGCGGTGAGTACGCCATGCATATGGCGGCGATCCAGAATGGTTGGTTGGGCGAGGCGGTGATTCTTGAATCACTGACTGCCTTCAAACGTGCGGGTGCCGATGGCATCCTGACTTATTTCGCCGTGCGCGCGGCAGAACTGCTGAAGCAGGGGCAATAGCCCCGCCAGGACTTTGTAATGAACACCGAAGGACTCAGTACCCCTGAATTGCAAGACGCCCAGCCGGTCGTCGACGAGGTTGTAGCCGTGGAAGTGCCTGTCATCGAAGCCCCAGTGCCGGTCGCCCCGGCGCCTGTGGTGATCCATAACCTGGATGACAGCAGCCTGTACATTCACCGCGAGCTGTCGCAGTTGCAATTCAATATCCGCGTGCTGGAACAGGCGCTGGATGAGTCCTATCCGCTGTTGGAGCGGCTGAAATTTCTGCTGATCTTCTCCAGCAACCTCGACGAGTTCTTCGAGATCCGAGTGGCCGGGCTGAAGAAGCAGATCAACTTTGCCCGCGAACAGGCCGGTGCCGATGGTCTGCAGCCGCATCAGGCGCTGGCGCGGATTGCCGAGCTGGTGCACGAGCAGGTGGATCGCCAGTACGCGATTCTCAACGACACCCTGTTTCCGGCGCTGGCCAAGCACAACGTCAACTTTATCCGTCGGCGTTTCTGGACGGCCAAGCACAAGGCCTGGGTACGGCGCTATTTCCGCGACGAGATCGCGCCGATCATCACCCCGATCGGCCTCGATCCGACGCACCCGTTCCCGTTGCTGGTGAACAAGAGCCTGAACTTTATCGTCGAGCTGGAAGGTATCGACGCCTTCGGCCGCGACTCGGGTCTGGCGATCATCCCGGCGCCGCGCCTGCTGCCGCGCATTATCAAGGTTCCGGAAGACGTCGGTGGCCCTGGCGACAACTTCGTCTTCCTCTCCTCGATGATCCACGCCCATGCCGATGACCTGTTCCAGGGCATGAAGGTCAAGGGCTGCTACCAGTTCCGCCTGACCCGGAACGCTGACCTGTCGGTGGACACCGAGGACGTCGAAGACCTGGCCCGCGCTCTGCGCGGTGAGCTGTTCAGCCGTCGTTATGGCGATGCAGTGCGCCTGGAAGTGGTCGACACCTGCCCACGGCCGCTACTCGATTACCTGCTCAAACAGTTCAGCTTGACCGAGGCCGAGTTGTACCGGGTCAATGGTCCGGTCAACCTGACCCGCCTGTTCAGCATCACCGGCCTGGAAAGCCACCCGGAGCTGCAATACACACCGTTTACCCCGGTGATCCCCAAGCTGTTGCAGAACGCCGAGAACATTTTCAGTGTGGTCAGTAAGCAGGACATTCTGCTGCTGCACCCCTTCGAGTCGTTCACCCCGGTGGTCGATCTGCTGCGTCAGGCGGCGAAAGATCCGCATGTACTGGCCATCAAGCAGACGCTGTACCGCTCCGGTGCCAACTCGGAGATCGTCGATGCGCTGGTGGAAGCCGCGCGCAACGGCAAGGAAGTCACGGCGGTAATCGAGCTACGGGCGCGCTTTGATGAAGAGTCCAACCTGCAGCTTGCTAGCCGCCTGCAGGCCGCTGGAGCGGTGGTGATCTACGGTGTGGTTGGCTTTAAAACCCACGCCAAGATGATGCTGATTCTGCGCCGCGAGAGTGGCGATATCGTCCGCTACGCCCACCTCGGCACCGGCAACTACCACGCTGGCAACGCCAAACTGTACACCGACTACAGCCTGCTGACCGCCGATATGGCGCTGTGCGAGGACGTCTCCAAGCTGTTCAGTCAGCTGATTGGCATGGGTAAGACCTTGCGCATGAAGAAGCTACTGCACGCGCCGTTTACCCTGAAAAAGACCCTGCTTGACATGATCGCCCGCGAAACCGCGCTGGCGGCCGAGGGTAAGCCGGCGCATATCATCGCCAAGTTCAACTCGCTGACTGATCCGAAGATCATCCGCGCGCTGTACAAGGCCAGCCAGACTGGGGTGAAGATCGACCTGGTGGTGCGCGGTATGTGCTGCTTGCGTCCAGGGATTGTCGGGGTCTCGCACAACATTCAGGTGCGCTCGATCATTGGCCGTTTCCTGGAGCACACGCGGGTGTTCTATTTCTCCAATGGCGGCGAGGAGAAGATCTACCTGTCGAGTGCCGACTGGATGGAGCGCAACCTCGACAAGCGCGTCGAGACTTGCTTCCCGGTGGAAGGCAAGAAGCTGATTCTGCGGGTCAAGAAGGAGCTGGAAAGCTATCTGACCGACAACACCCAGGCCTGGGTGCTACAGCCGGACGGGCGTTATCTGCGTGTCAGCCCCAGCGGCAACCAGAATCCGCGCAGCGCTCAGGCTGGCCTACTGGAGAAGCTGACGGCACCGCTGATCAGCGCGCGCTAAGCAAGGCTGCCACATCTATCTGAATGGCCCTCTCACACTATGGGCGAGGGCCGTGAGTATCAGCTCACACTCAGTTCAATCCCGATGCGCTTGAGCCACTCCGCTTCCTGGGTGAAATCTGCCTGGGTCAGCGGGTTGCTCTCCAGCCAGCCTTCAGGGAACTGAATATCCAGGCGCTGTTCGGCCGCTTTTAGCTGCACGTTGGGCATTTCCTGAGTACCACGGATGTGGTGGAACAGGATGGCAAAGCGCAGCAGCACGCAGAGGCGGATCAGTTTCATGCCCTCGGCGCCGAACTCGGCAAACTTGTCCTTGGGGATGTTGCGTCGATGGCCGCGCACCAAGAGCGCGAGCATCTGCTGATCCTGTCGCGAGAAGCCGGACAGGTCTGAGTGCTCGACCAGGTAAGCGCCGTGCTTGTGGTACTGGTAGTGGGCAATATCCAGGCCGACTTCATGCACTTTGGCCGCCCAGCTGAGCAACTCGCGGTGCCAGTCGTCTTCCAGCTGCCAATCCCCTGCGACCTTCTCCAGTGCCGAGAGTGCCTTGCTCTCGACCCGCGCGGCCTGCTCCAGGTCGACGTGGTAGCGCTCCATCAGCGAGCTCAGCGTGCGTTCACGCACGTCTTCATGCTGATGGCGGCCCAGTAGGTCGTACAGCACGCCTTCACGCAGCGCGCCTTCGGAATGGCTCATGCGCTGGATATCACAGGCATCGAAGATCGCTTCGAGAATCGCCAGGCCCGCCGGGAAGATGCCTCGGCGATCTGGCTTGATGCCATCGAGGTCGAGCTTTTCCACCTCACCAGCCTTGAATACTTTGCGTTTCAGCCAGGCCAGGCCCTGGGCGTTCACTTCGCCTGCGCCAAGGCCCGCCGCTTGAATGGTCAGGCCGATGGCCTTGATGGTGCCGGATGCGCCCACCGCGTCTTCCCAGCCCAGGCGGCGCAGAGCATGCTCAATGCCCATGATCTCCAGCCGCGCCGCTGTGTAGGCCTGGGCGTAACGCGCCGGGGTGATCTTGCCGTCCTTGAAGAAACGCTGGGTAAAGCTGACGCAGCCCATTTGCAGGCTTTCGCGCAGCAGTGGCTCGAAGCGCTGGCCGATGATGAACTCGGTGCTGCCGCCGCCAATATCGGCAACCAGACGCTTGCCAGGAGTGTCTGCGATGCTGTGCGACACACCGAGGTAGATCAGGCGCGCTTCTTCGCGCCCGGAGATGACTTCCACCGGGTGGCCGAGAATTTCTTCGGCGCGGCGGATAAATTCGCCACGGTTGCGCGCCTCACGCAGGGCATTGGTGCCCACTACGCGCACTGCGCCTTCCGGCAGGCTGGCGGTCAGCTGAGCGAAGCGGCGCAAGCAATCGAGCCCGCGCTGCATGGCTTCTTCGCTGAGCAGGCGCTGCTCGTCGATGCCGGCGGCCAACTGGACCTTGTCGCCGAGGCGTTCGAGGATGCGGATCTCGCCATGATCGGCTTTGGCCAGCACCATATGGAAGCTGTTGGAGCCCAGGTCGATAGCTGCAATCAAAGGAAAAGACTCGGCAGGGGTATGCGGCATGGCAGAACGATCTCAATGCGGAACCGCGCCATCGTGCCACGATAGGCTGGCCCCGCCAACGCATACTGATGTCGCAGGTACAGGCCACGCCGGCTGCACTAGGGCTCGTGCGGCGGCCGGCCAGGGCTTGCCGGCCGTCTGAATAAATTGTGACGCAGGCCTTTGCGCGGCTGGCTGGTGGCCAGGCCATAGAGAAGCTCAATTGCCACCGCCTTCCTGTGTGGGAAAAGCCGGGCTATGATGTCGCCCATCTTTTGCTTACGAACTCGGAGACTTTCCATGAGCGAATTCATCACCAACGTCAGCGATGCCAGTTTCGACCAGGATGTTCTCCAGGCCGAGGGTCCGGTGCTGGTCGACTACTGGGCTGAGTGGTGCGGCCCGTGCAAAATGATCGCGCCGGTGCTCGATGAGATCGCTCAGACCTATCAGGGCAAACTGAAAGTCTGCAAGCTGAACATCGATGAAAACCAGGACACCCCGCCGAAGTTCGGTGTGCGTGGCATCCCGACGCTGATGCTGTTCAAGAACGGCAATGTTGAAGCCACCAAAGTGGGCGCACTGTCCAAGTCGCAACTGGCAGCCTTCCTCGACAGCAACATCTAAGTTGCGCTGAGACGGCAACAAGCCCTGAAAGCCCTGCACATTGCGGGGCTTTTTTCTGTCTGGGCGCTAGACGTATGAATAAAACCGGTGTTACATTCGGCCTCGCTGCATTTCCTATGCAGCCCCCTGCAAGCCGTCGCCGACGCATTCCTATTCGAATCTTTCGATATACAAGCAGGCGATCAAGTCGCCTTCTCAGCGGCGCGGCCTCCCAAGCTAAATAGCTTATTCCCCTCCTTCATGATTACGTCATTCCTATGAATCTGACCGAACTCAAGCAAAAGCCGATTACCGAACTGCTGGAACTCGCTGAACAACAAGGCCTGGAAAACATGGCCCGTTCGCGCAAGCAGGACGTGATTTTCTCCCTGTTGAAAAAACACGCTAAAAGCGGTGAGGAAATCTCCGGTGATGGCGTGCTGGAGATTCTCCAGGACGGTTTCGGCTTTCTCCGCTCTGCGGATGCCTCGTACCTCGCTGGCCCCGATGACATCTACGTCTCGCCGAGCCAGATCCGCCGCTTCAACTTGCGTACTGGCGATACCATCGTCGGCAAGATTCGCCCGCCGAAAGAAGGCGAGCGTTACTTCGCGCTGCTCAAGGTTGACACGATCAACTACGACCGCCCGGAAAACGCCAAGAACAAGATTCTGTTCGAAAACCTGACGCCGTTGTTCCCCAACAAGCGTCTGGTGATGGAAGCTGGTAACGGCTCCACCGAGGACATCACCGGCCGGGTGATCGACCTCTGCGCCCCGATTGGCAAAGGCCAGCGTGGCCTGATCGTCGCACCGCCGAAAGCCGGTAAGACCATCATGCTGCAGAACATTGCCGCGAATATCGCGCGCAACAATCCCGAGTGCCACCTGATCGTTCTGCTGATCGACGAGCGCCCGGAAGAAGTGACCGAGATGCAGCGTACCGTGCGCGGCGAAGTGGTCGCGTCGACCTTCGACGAGCCGCCAACCCGTCACGTGCAAGTGGCCGAAATGGTCATCGAAAAGGCCAAGCGGCTGGTCGAACACAAGAAGGACGTGGTTATCCTGCTCGACTCCATCACCCGTCTGGCACGTGCCTACAACACAGTGATCCCAAGCTCCGGCAAGGTGCTCACCGGTGGTGTCGACGCCCACGCCCTGGAGAAGCCGAAACGCTTCTTCGGCGCAGCGCGTAACATCGAGGAAGGCGGTTCACTGACCATCATCGCCACCGCGCTGGTGGAAACCGGCTCGAAGATGGATGAAGTGATCTACGAAGAGTTCAAAGGCACCGGCAACATGGAGCTGCCGCTGGACCGTCGTATCGCTGAGAAGCGCGTATTCCCTGCGATCAACATCAATCGCGCCGGCACCCGTCGCGAAGAACTGTTGACCGCCGATGACGAACTGCAGCGCATGTGGATTCTGCGCAAGCTGCTGCACCCGATGGACGAGATTGCCGCCATCGAGTTCCTCACCGACAAGCTGAAAGCGACCAAGACGAACGAAGAGTTCTTCCAGTCGATGAAGCGTAAGTAAGGCGTTCTTCGCTTTATAACAAAAGCCGGGTAAGCCCGGCTTTTGTGTGTCTGGAAGCTGGCTTTCCCTTCTGAAAGACCCAGTTCGGCGCTAAACTTTGTGCCCCTATTGCTCGGCCCGAAACGAGGCATTTGCATGCAGTATCGTGATCTGCGCGACTTTATTCGCGGCCTGGAAGCGCGTGGTGAGCTTAAGCGCATCCAAACGCCGGTTTCCCCTGTACTGGAAATGACCGAAATCTGCGACCGTACCCTGCGTAAAGGCGGGCCGGCGCTGCTGTTCGAAAACCCCACAGGGTTTGATGTGCCGGTACTCGGCAACCTGTTCGGCACGCCCAAGCGCGTGGCGCTGGGTATGGGCGCGGAAGAGGTCAGCGAGCTGCGTGAAATCGGCAAGCTGCTGGCTTTTCTCAAGGAGCCCGAGCCGCCGAAAGGCCTCAAGGATGCCTGGAACAAGCTGCCGATCTACAAAAAGGTGCTGAGCATGGCGCCCAAGGTGCTGAAGGATGCGCCGTGCCAGGAAGTGATCGAAGAGGGCGACGACGTCGACCTCAGCAAGCTGCCCGTGCAGACCTGCTGGCCAGGTGATGTCGGCCCGTTGATTACCTGGGGCCTGACCATCACCAAAGGCCCGAACAAGGAACGGCAGAACCTCGGTATCTATCGCCAGCAGGTGATTGGCCGTAACAAGCTGATCATGCGCTGGCTCAGCCACCGTGGCGGCGCGCTGGACTTTCGCGAGTGGTGCCTGAAGTACCCGGATCGTCCTTATCCTGTGTGTGTGGCGCTGGGTGCTGATCCGGCCACCATCCTGGGTGCGGTGACACCTGTTCCCGATACGCTGTCTGAATACGCGTTTGCCGGTTTGTTGCGAGGCCACCGCACCGAGCTGATCAAGGCGCGTGGCAGCGATCTGCAGGTGCCGGCCAGCGCCGAAATCGTGCTGGAAGGCGTGATCCATCCGGGCGAGACCGCGCCGGAAGGTCCGTACGGCGATCACACCGGCTACTACAACGAGGTCGACACCTTCCCGGTTTTCACCGTCGAGCGTATCACCCGTCGGCAAAAACCGATCTACCACAGCACCTACACCGGTCGTCCGCCGGATGAACCGGCGATTCTCGGCGTGGCGCTGAACGAAGTGTTCGTGCCGATCCTGCAGAAGCAGTTTCCCGAGATCATCGACTTCTACCTGCCGCCTGAAGGCTGCTCGTATCGCATGGCGGTGGTGACCATCAAGAAGCAGTACCCCGGCCACGCCAAGCGCGTAATGCTCGGTGTGTGGTCGTTCCTGCGACAGTTCATGTACACCAAGTTCGTTATCGTCACCGACGACGATATCAACGCACGGGACTGGAATGACGTGATTTGGGCGATTACCACGCGCATGGACCCCAAGCGCGACACCGTGATGATCGACAATACACCGATCGATTACCTCGACTTTGCCTCGCCGATCTCGGGTTTGGGCTCGAAGATGGGGCTGGATGCCACCCACAAGTGGCCGGGCGAGACGACGCGCGAGTGGGGCCGGGCTATCGTTCAGGATGATGCGATCAAGCAGCGCGTCGACGCACTGTGGTCTGAGTTGGGAATTGATTGATGAAAGTCACCCTGAACCCTTCAGGCGCGGTACTTGACGTGCAGCCCCACGAACGCATCCTCGATGCGGCACGGCGGCTTGGGTATGACTGCCCGCAGAGCTGCCGCAATGGCAACTGCCATATCTGCGCAGCGCTGCTGGTTGAAGGCCGTGTGCAGCAGGGCGGGGTTGAGCTGAGTCAGGGTGAGCTGTTCACCTGCCTGGCCGAACCGCTGGAAGACTGTGTGCTGCACTGGGATGGTGTGCTGGCCCCTGGCGAGCTGCAGGTGCGTGAGCTGGCCTGCCAGGTGGTCGCGTGTGATGACGTGGGCGGTGATGTCTTTCGTCTGCGCCTGCAGGCGCCTGCCGGCAAGGTGCCGCGCTACCACGCAGGACAATACCTGCTGCTGCAGCGTGATGGTGACGATTACGCAGCGTTCTCCCTGGCTTCGGCGCCGCAACGTGGGCGTGAGCTGGAATTGCATGTGCTGGCTCGCGATGAGGCCACGGTTACGCTGATCGCCCAGCTGCGCCATAGCGGCCTGGTACGGGTGAAGCTGCCGTTCGGCGACACCCACCTGGCCGAGTTACCGGATGGGCCGCTGGTGCTGATTGCCGCCGGGACTGGCATGTCGCAGATGCACAGCTTGATCGAGCACTGCCGCGCCACTGGCTTTGCTCACCCGGTGCACTTGTACTGGGGGGCGCGCCGTCCGGACGACTTCTACGAACTGGAGCACTGGGCGCAGTGGCAGCAGGTGCCGAATCTATTTCTGCATCAGGTGGTCAGCGACCAGTGCGGCTGGCAGGGTCGTTGCGGCCTGCTGCACGAAGCAGTACGTGAAGATTTCCCCAGTCTTAAGGCGTTGCACGTTTACGCCAGCGGTTCGCCGGCGATGGTCTACGCCACCCTGGATGCGCTGGTGGAGGCCGGTATGGATGCCCATCAGATGCGCGCGGATGTATTCGCCTATGCGCCGCGCGGCTGAATCCCGCGCATAAAAAAGGCCGCCTGATGGGCGGCCTTTTGCTACGCGTGAGGTTTAGCGCACGCTGACGACGACTTTACCAACAGCCTTGCGCTGGCCGAGGGTGTTGATCGCCTCCGCCGCTTGCTGCAGTGGGAAGGTCTGCGACACCAGCGGCTTGAGCTTGCCTTCGGCGTGCCAGGCAAACAGCTGCTGGAAGTTGGCCGCGTTGTCCTGCGGCTGGCGCTGGGCAAACGAGCCCCAGAACACGCCGACCACGGCCGCGCCCTTGAGCAGGGTCAGGTTAACCGGCAATTCGGGGATGCGCCCGCTGGCAAAACCCACGACCAACAGGCGACCGTTCCAAGCGATGGAGCGGATGGCGGCATCGAACAGATCGCCACCCACCGGGTCATAGATCACGTCTGCGCCCTGGCCGCCCGTCAGGCGCTTTACTTCATCCTTAAGGTTGCTTTCGCTGTAGTTGATCAGCTCATCGGCGCCCGCGGCCTTGGCTACTTCGAGTTTTTCCGCGCTGCTGGCAGCGGCAATTACCTTGGCGCCCATGGCCTTGCCGATTTCCACGGCCGCCAGGCCAACGCCACCGGATGCGCCGAGTACCAGCAGGGTTTCACCTGGTTGCAGGTTGGCGCGCTGCTTGAGGGCGTGCATCGAGGTGCCGTAGGTCATGCCAAAGGCGGCCGCGCTGGCGAAATCCATGCTCGGCGGAATCGGCATGACGTTGTAGCCAGGCACCGCGACCTCTTCGGCAAAGCTGCCCCAGCCTGTGAGTGCCATCACCCGGTCGCCGACTTTCAGGTGGCTGACTTTTTCACCAATGGCCGTGATTATGCCAGCGGCCTCGCCACCCGGAGAGAACGGGAAGGGCGGTTTGAACTGGTACTTGCCTTCGATGATCAGGGTGTCGGGGAAGTTGACCCCCGCCGCATGCACTTGCAGCAGCACTTCATTCTTCTTCGCTTCGGGGCTGGCGATTTCTTCCAGTACTAGGGTTTCGGCGGGGCCGAAGGCTTTGCACAGCACGGCTTTCATCGGGCTTTTCCTCTGCGGTTGGTGGGCATGCAGTGTAGGTGCGGGCGATATCCGGTCAACAAGCATGCCTGCGCCTGATAGCGATGCATAAGCTTAGGGCTTGGGCTGCCGCCTGACTGTGGCTATGCTAAGGGCTGAACTGTTGAGGAATACTGCCTGTGAAAGTCTGGATCGCATTGCTGCTAGCGCTGTTCCTGCCATTGCTGGCTCAGGCCAATGAGGAGAAAGAAGCCAAGGAGGGGGAGGCTGCTGCTCCGGTGGTGGCTTACGTGTCGCTGTTCCCGGCGTTGGTGGGGAATTTTGGTGAAGGGCCGAAGCTCAAGTTCTTCAAGGCCGATATTTCCCTGCGCGTGACGGGGGCGGATATTGAAGCCAAGGTTAAACACCACGACCCGCTGATCCGTAATCAATTGGTCATGTTGTTCTCCCAGCAAACAGAAGCGGCCATGTCGGCCCCAGGCGCACGTGAGACCTTGCGTGCCGAGGCGCTTAAGCAGGTGCAGGAAGTGCTGACACAGGAAGAAGGCAAGCCGTTGGTGGAAGACTTGCTATTCAACAACCTGATTATTCAATAAGCCCATGCTCGGCTGGCGCTGCGCCTTTTCAGCGCAGCGCCAGCACCGCTGCCCATTCCTCGTCACTGACGGGCATCACAGAAAGGCGGCTGCCCTTCTGCACCAGCGGCAACGCCAGCAGCGCGCTCTGCGCTTTCAGCTGCGCCAGCGGGATCACCCGCTTGAACGCCTCGACAAACGCCACATCGACTGCGCTCCAGGGGTTCTTGGCGGCACTGGCCTTGGCATCGTAGTAATGGCTCTGGGGCTCGAGTGCAGTAGGGTCTGGGTAGTGCGCCGAAGCGATGCGAGCGATGCCGGCAATGCCCGGCTCCGGGCAGCTGGAGTGATAAAAGAAGAACAGATCACCCGGCTGCATGCTGCGCATAAAGTTGCGCGCCTGGTAATTGCGTACGCCATCCCAGCGTGCTTGCTCCAGGCGCTGTAAGTCGTGAATTGAGAGTTCGTCGGGTTCTGACTTCATTAGCCAATAAGGCATGAACTTTGCTCCTGTGGTTCGGTCCGTTAGCGGGCAGGTGCTGTTTGCCGGGTGGTATTCGGCGTGTTGCAGTTTTGCACCCGGCGAATGTGGATGGCAGACGCTGTTGGACCTATAAAAATAATCGCCGCGTATACAGCGTGCGTTATGCCTTTAAGGGGGAGGCATTCGATGAAGCGTAAACCCGATGTGTTGTTGATTTTGGTAATACTGTTCAGCCTGGGTGTGGTCACTACCGGTTACACCCAGAGCCTGTGGGAGCGCCAGCCTGCGCCGGTCGTGCAGTCTAAAGTGGCTGGCTGAGGTGCTCATGTACCGCAGGGAACGCGGTACGGCCTTATCCCATCAATACCACGCCTTATTCGTGACGGTGCCTTGCAACGGCACATCCCAGCTGGCCATGGCCAGTCGATCCACCTGCTGACATTCATGCGCCAAGCCCAGTAATGTCGGTTTGTGCCAATTTTTGCGCAATCCGCGATACGCCAGGCTGCGGTCATAGAACCCACCGCCCATACCCAGGCGCGCGCCGTGTCGGTCGAAGCCGACCAATGGCAGCAACACCAAATCCAGCGCCCAGACCTTGCGTTGCTGTTTGCGATTGCGCCGGGGTTCATCAATGCCAAAGCGATTCTTTTGCAGGCGCTGCTTGGCGCGGATGCGTTGGAACACCATCTTGCTGCGCGGCCAAGGGCTGAGCACCGGTAAATAGGTGGCTTTGCCTCGTTGCTGTGCGGCTCGCAAGAGGGGGCGCGGGTCGATCTCGCCGTCATTCGGTAGGTATAAGGCAATATGTCGTGCGCGGCGAAACAGCGGGTGCTGCGCCAGCTGTTTATACAGGCCTTGCGCGGCTTGGTGCTGGGCGTGGCGGCTGAGTGCTCGACGTTGCCCACGCAAGTGGCGGCGCAATTGCGCACGGCTTAGTGTGGAAGTGTCGAGCATGGGGTGTTACTGAAGCGATTGCCGCAGGAGGGCAATTGGCTGGAAGAAGTGACTCCCCGACGTGCCGCTGTCGGCTTAGCCCTTGAACCCGAAAGTTCAAGGTGGAGGTTGCAGGAGACGTTAAGGCTTTCCGTCAAGCGGACATGCACACCGGTCTCAACGTGCAACCTCCGGGGTTGTGCGAATCGGCTCAGGGACATCACCAACTGGCGCACACTCCAGGGAGCTGCGGCCAGTATACCCGAAAGCGTCGGCGCGCAATCAGCTGCCTTGCTCATCGGCATCCCGAGCCAGAGCGCTGTCGACCCGATTGAGCAGGCTACGCACCTGATCGCGGTTGGCCCCGGCCTGCTGATCAAGGTGTTGCTGTTTGTGTAGCAGGTCGTGGGTGATGTTCAGGGCAGCCATCACCGCAACGCGGTCAGCACCGATGACTTTGCCGCTTGAGCGGATCTCCCGCATCTTGCCATCCAGGTAGCGCGCGGCGCTTTCCAGGTTGCTGCGTTCATCGCTTGGGCAGGCGATGCAATATTCTTTGTCCAGAATCTGGACGGTCAAGGTGTTCGACTGGGTCATTAATCCTGCTCCAGGGCTTTGAGGCGCGAAATCATGGATTCGACCTTGTGCCGGGCCATTTCGTTCTTTTCAATTAAATGGGCGCGCTCTTCGCGCCAGGCCTTTTCGCTCGTCAGAAGCTGTCGGTTTTGCGCCTTTAGCTGTTCGACACGCTGGATCAGCAAGTCCAGCTTGGTCGTAAGAGCCTGCAGGTCGACGTCTTCCATGGTTCTCTACTCTTACTAGGTGAGTGGGCTGGCAGGTGAAAAATAGCGTCTTTGCGGCGTCTTCGACAGTACCAAGCGGTGCGCGGCACAGTTGTTTGCCAGTGTGGGGCAGTTCAGTGCGCCAGAGATTGATGCAATTCACCCATGGATCACGGCGCGGCAATTTTTGCGCTGGCTGAGCGAGCTCCGTCGAGCCGCTTGCATAGTCTTGGCACGCCTGCCGGTGCTAGGATACAAGGCCTCCATTCTAGTGATCGCGCAGCTTTGCGCCTAGTTATCTATGCCAACTTCAAATTCTCCGTACTCCGCGTTTGCCGCCCTGCTTGCCAGCAGCGGTTACACCATTTCCCCAGCCGAGTTGCATGGTCTGCTGCTCGGTCGCAGCTGTGCTGGTGCGGGCTTTGAAATCGACTCCTGGCTGGTGGATGCCGCCGAGCTGCTCGGCGCGGCGCCAGAAGACACCGTACGCCAGGCGCTGATCGGCCTGCAGGAAATGGTCAAGAACGAACTGACCAGCAACGACGTTACCGTGGTGCTGCTGTTGCCCAGCGACGATGCGCCGCTTAGCGAGCGTGCCGTCGCTCTGGGACAATGGTGCCAGGGCTTCCTCGGCGGCTTCGGTCTGACTGCCCGTGACAGCGCCCTGAGCGCCGAAGCCATGGAAGTGCTGCAGGACCTCTCGGCCATTTCCCAGGTGCAGAACGCCCTGGACGAGTCCGATGATGGCGAAAACGATTACATGGAAGTGATGGAGTATCTGCGCGTTGCGCCGCTGCTGCTGTTCAGCGAGTGCGCCAAGCCAGTGGTTGCCGCGGCGAAGCCGTCGCTGCATTGATTTTAATGCAATAGAAGTGGACTCAATCTGCCCATGATCAGCATCCCCAAGTCGGAATACGCCCGTCGGCGCAAGGCGCTGATGGCGCAGATGGAACCCAACAGCATCGCGATTCTGCCGGCGGCGCCGGTGTATATCCGCAACCGCGATGTTGAACATATCTACCGCCAGGACAGCGACTTCCAGTACCTCTCCGGCTTTCCCGAGCCGGAAGCGGTAATCGCGCTGATTCCCGGGCGCGAGCATGGCGAGTACGTGCTGTTCTGTCGCGAGCGTGACCCGCTACGCGAACTGTGGGACGGCCTGCGTGCTGGCCAGGATGGCGCAATCAGCCAGTACGGCGCGGATGACGCGTTCCCGATTGGTGACATCGACGACATCCTTCCGGGGCTGATCGAAGGCCGTGATCGGGTCTATTCCTCCATGGGTACTAACCATGAGTTCGACCGTCAGCTGATGGAGTGGATCAACGTGATCCGCTCCAAAGCGCGGCAGGGCGCGACGCCGCCCAATGAATTCATCACCCTCGAACACTTGCTGCATGACCTGCGCCTGTACAAGTCGGCTGCCGAGGTCAAAGTGATGAAAGAGGCGGCGGAAATCAGCGCCCGCGCTCATGTGCGCGCCATGCAGGCCAGCCGTGCCGGCTTGTTCGAGTACCACCTGGAAGCCGAGCTGGATTACGAGTTCCGCAAGGGCGGGGCGAAGATGCCGGCTTATGGCTCCATCGTCGCGGCCGGCAAGAACGCCTGCATCCTGCATTACCGTGAGAACGACGCGCCGCTGAAAGACGGTGACCTGGTGCTGATCGACGCCGGTTGCGAGATCGACTGCTACGCCAGTGACATCACCCGCACCTTCCCCGTCAGCGGCACGTTCTCCCCTGAACAGAAAGCCATCTACGAGTTGGTGCTGGCTTCACAGGAAGCTGCGTTCAAGGAAATCGGCCCCGGCAAGCACTGGAACCAGGCCCATGAAGCTACGGTGCAGGTGATTACCGCCGGTCTGGTGGAACTCGGCTTGCTGCAGGGCGATGTCGCTGAGCTGATCGCCACTGAGGCTTACAAGCCCTTTTATATGCACCGCGCCGGCCACTGGCTGGGGATGGATGTGCATGATGTGGGTGAGTACAAGGTCGGCGGCGAATGGCGCGAGCTGGAAGTCGGCATGGCCATGACCGTCGAGCCGGGCATCTATATCGCCGTGGACAATCAGGACGTGGCGAAGAAATGGCGCGGCATCGGCGTACGCATTGAAGACGACGTGGTGGTGACCAAGACCGGTTGCGAAATCCTCACCAGTGGCGTGCCGAAAACTGTCGTCGAGATCGAAGCGCTGATGGCCGCCGCACGCAGCGTGGCGGCCTAGAGCATGCCACGCGTCGACATTGCGATTATTGGCGGCGGCTTGGTCGGCGCGAGTTTGGCCGTGGCCCTGCAGGCCGAAGCCAAGCAGCGCGGCTGGAGCATTTGCCTGATTGAACCGTTCACTCCGGGCACTGGCTATCAGCCTAGCTACGATGCGCGCTCCACTGCGCTGTCGTTTGGTTCGCAGCAGATTTATCAGCGCCTCGGTCTGTGGTCGCAAATCAGCCAGCGCGCCGAGCCGATCAAGCAGATTCATGTTTCCGACCGTGGTCGTTTCGCCGCCGCGCGCCTAAGTGCCGAGGAAGAAGGCGTGCCGGCGCTCGGCTATGTGGTGGAAAACGCCTGGCTCGGCGAATGCCTGTGGCAGGCCCTTGATCAGCAGGTGGTGAGCTGGCGCAGCCCGGCACAGGTTACCCGCATGCAAGCTTTGGCCGATGGCTACCGTCTGACCCTGGATGATGGCAGCGAGCTTGAATGCAACCTGGCGATTCTCGCCGAGGGCGGTCGCTCCGGTTTGCGTGAGCAGCTGGGGATCGCCGTCAGTACTACGCCATATGGGCAGAGCGCGCTGATCGCTAACGTCAGCCCGCAGGAGGCGCACAACGGCCTGGCCTTTGAGCGCTTTACCGAAGAAGGGCCAATGGCCCTGTTGCCGCTGGCGGATAACCGCTGCGCGCTGGTCTGGACCCGTGCCACCCTGGAAGCCGAAAGGCTTTCAGAACTGGGCGATGCAGCGTTTCTCGCCGAGCTGCAGCACGCTTTCGGCTATCGTTTGGGCAGTCTGCGCCAGGTCGGCGCGCGGCACCTCTACCCGCTGGCACTGACGGCCGCTAAAGAACAGGTGCGCCAGCATCTAGTCGTGCTCGGCAATGCCGCGCACAGCCTGCACCCGATTGCTGGGCAGGGCTACAACCTCTCGCTGCGCGACACCCAGGTGCTGGCGGAAACGCTGTTGGCCAGTGATGCGCCGTTGGGTGATCTGGCCACGCTACAGGGCTACCTGAATAGCCAGCAGATGGATCAGCAATTGACTGTCGGCTTCTCTGATCAGGTCACCCGTCTATTCAGCACCGGCCAGCCGCTGTTGGCCGCCGGGCGTAACCTGGGTTTACTTGGCCTCGATCTTCTTCCTCCGGCGAAACGCTGGTTTGCCCGCCAGGCCATGGGCCTTGGCACCCGCTCGGAGCATTGATTCATGTCGGCAAATAAATTGGCGCGCAAGGCGCGGCTGCTGCGTTGGGCGATGAACCTGTATCCGCCCTACCTGGGGGCTGGCGTGCGGGTGCGACAGATCAGCGCGGACTTCCGTCAGGTGCAGGTGAAGATGGGCCTGGGCTGGTATAACCGCAACTATGTTGGCACCCAGTTCGGCGGCAGTCTGTATTCGATGACCGACCCGTTCTTCATGCTGATGATCATGGAAAACCTCGGGCGTGACTTTATCGTCTGGGACAAGGCCGCGCGCATCGACTTTATCGCCCCCGGCAAAGGCCCGGTGTACGCCGACTTCAGCATCGACCAAGGACTGCTTGACGATATTCGCCAACACACCGCAGACGGTGACAAGTACCACCCCGAGCTGCATGTAGAAGTGCGCGATGGCAGCGGTACCTTGGTGGCGCGGGTGCATAAAACTCTCTACGTGCGACTAAAACCGCGCGCTCGGCAGGCAGCCTGAACAAGGAATATGTGATGCAAGCGGATCTGATCATCGTAGGCGCAGGCATGGTGGGCAGCGCCCTGGCGCTGGCCCTGCAGGATCAGGGCCTGGAAATTCTGCTGGTCGATGGCAGCCCGCTGAGCGTCAAACCCTTTGATCCGCAGGCTGCCTTCGAGCCCCGAGTCAGCGCGCTGTCGGTTGCCAGCCAACGCATTCTTGAACGCCTGGGCGTGTGGGAAGGCATCGCCGCGCGGCGTGTCTGCCCCTATGGCGAGATGCAGGTGTGGGATGGTTCCGGTACCGGGCAGATTCACTTCAGCGCTGCCAGCGTGCATGCCGAATCGTTAGGCCATATCGTCGAGAACCGCGTGGTGCAGGACGCGCTGCTTGAGCGCCTGCATGACAGTTCGATTGGCTTGCTCCCCGGCGCGCGTCTGGAGCAGCTGCGTCGCTCGGGCGAGGGCTGGTTATTGAGCCTCAATGATGGGCGTGAGCTGCGTGCGCCATTGGTTATCGCGGCGGATGGGGCCAACTCAGCGGTACGCCGCCTGGCGGGTTGCGCCACCCGTGAATGGGATTACTTGCACCACGCCATTGTCACCAGCGTGCGCTGCGCCAGGCCACACCAGGCCACTGCCTGGCAGCGCTTTACCGATGACGGTCCGCTGGCTTTTCTACCGCTGGCTGGCCCAGCAGGCGAACATTGGTGTTCGATTGTCTGGTCGGTGACCCCGGCAGAAGCCGAACGACTGATGGCGCTGGATGATGCAGGCTTTCGCCGCGCTCTGGGCTTTGCCTTCGAGCATCGTCTGGGAGAGGTGCTGCAAGCTGACCCGCGCCTGTGTATTCCGTTGCGTCAGCGGCACGCCAAGCGTTATGTCGAGGATGGCCTGGCACTGATTGGCGATGCCGCGCACAGCATCCACCCGTTGGCCGGGCAGGGCGTCAACCTGGGCTTTCTTGATGTCGCGGTATTGGCTGAGGTGTTGCTGCACGCCATGCAACGTGGCGAGCGTCTGAGTGATGTAAAGGTGCTGAGCCGCTACGAGCGTCGGCGCATGCCGCACAACCTGGCGATGATGGCGGCGATGGAAGGCTTCGAGCGGCTGTTCCAGGCTGATCCGCTGCCCGTGCGCTGGCTGCGCAACAGCGGCCTCAACTGGGTCGACGACCTGCCCGAAGCCAAGGCGCTGTTCGTGCGCCAGGCCCTGGGTTTGTCGGGTGACCTGCCAGAGTTGGCGCGGGTTTAACTCTCTAGCCCAGTGATGTGTGTTCCGCCGAGGCGGGGTTACGCCGCACGGCGTGAACCTGGCCATGGCGCATGGCGCCAATCCGCCTGACAAAAAACTGCGAGCAAAAAAAGCCCGGCACTGAGGCCGGGCTAAAAGTGTGTAGGGAAGTACACACGGAGTCGCTGTCAGGTCATGCCCAGCCAGTTCGGCAGTGCCAGAGAGATTGAAGGCACGTAGGTGATCACAATCAGGAAGCTGAGCAGCAGCATCAGCCATGGCCAGGCGGCTTTGACCACGGCGGTCAGCGGCATACCGGTCACTGCCGAGGTGACGAACAGATTTAGCCCCACTGGCGGTGTGATCAATCCGATTTCCATGTTCACCACCATGATGATGCCCAGGTGGATCGGGTCGATGCCCAGTTGCACGGCAATCGGGAAAAGGATTGGCGCGAGGATCAGGATGATCGCCGACGGCTCCATAAAGGCGCCTGCTACCAGCAGCACGATGTTCACCACTAGCAGGAACTGCCACGGCTGCAGGCCCATGTCCACTACCCAGGCGGTAATGGTCTGCGGGATCTGCTCAGTGGTCAGTACGTGGGCGAAGAGCATGGCGTTGGCGATGATGAACATCAGCATGATGGTCAGCTTGCCGGACTCCAGCAGCACCTTCGGACACTCGCGGATGGTCATGTCCTTGTACACGAACAGCGCGACGAAGCCGGCGTAGACCGCCGCCACTGCGGCTGCTTCGGTCGGGGTGAACATGCCGGTGTAGATGCCGCCGAGGATGATCACCATCAGCAGCAGGCCCCAGATGGCCTTGCGTGCAGCGGTGATGAATTCACGGAAAGTGGCACGTGGCATGGCGGGCAGATTCATCTTCCGCGCGACGATATAGATCGCCACCATCAGGATTACGCCCAGCAGCAGGCCCGGTACAACACCGGCCATAAACAGCTTGCCCACCGATTGCTCGGTCGCGGCGGCGTACACCACCATGACGATTGACGGCGGAATCAGGATGCCCAGGGTACCGGCGTTACACACGATACCGGCGCCAAAAGCCTGCGGATAACCGGAGCGCACCATGCCAGCGATGGCAATCGAACCCACTGCAGCCACGGTGGCTGGGGAGGAGCCGGACAGCGCCGCGAACAGCATGCACGCCAATACCGCCGAGATGGCCAGGCCGCCACGGATATGGCCGACGCAGGCGTTGGCGAAATCGATCAGGCGTTTGGCCACGCCGCCGGTGGTCATAAATGCACCGGACAGCAGGAAGAACGGAATCGCCAGCAGGGTGTAGTGCTCAGAGGTTTCGAACAGCTTGATCGCCAGTGAACGTACCGAGTCCGGGCTGAACAGCATGATGGTCACCGAGCCGGCCAGGCCCAGCGAAGCGGCAATCGGCACGCCGATAAACATCAGCAGAAACAGCAGGACAAAGAGGAACAGAATGGTCATTGCTTGTGCTCCTCATGCTCATTGATCTTCAGCGCGTCGGCGGCTTCATCGGCCAGGCCGAGGCCGGTCTGCTGGTTACGCAGGATGCGCACGAAGATTTCAAAGAAGCGGATAAACACCATGGCGTAGCCGAACGGCACGATGGCAGTGATGTGCCATTGCATGATGCCGTAGTGACCGAGGTCCTCGGCGCCGATGCCGGCGGTGAACAGGGTTTTCACCCAATCGAAGCTGGCTACGGCGATCAGCCCCGCATAACCCAGGCAGGCCATGCATGCGATCAGGCCGATAACCCGCTGCACCGGTTTGCTGGCCAGTTTCACCAGCGCATCAACGCCGATATGACCGGCGGTGCGCACACCGTAGGCCAGGCCAAAGAAGATCAACCAGGCGAACAGCGCCTTGGTCAGGGCAATGCTCCAGGTCATCGACTGGGCCATGCCGAGAATGCTGTCGCCAATGGCGAAGAAAAACTCGCTGCTGCCTTCCCAGCGATCCGCCAGGTTGTAGAACAGCGTGTAGAGGTTGTTGAGGATCACGTAGACGAAGGTCACCAGCGTCATGGCGGCCAGCAGGAACGCGATAAAGCCTTCCTCGAAGTGGTCCCAGACGCGCCGCAAGGCGTTCATCAATAGAGTCTCCAGTGGTGAGGGGCAGCGTACCCAGGCAGCCGGCAAGGGTTGCCTGGGTATTCGGCCAATCGCGCAGCAGCAAGGCTGCGCTGTGGTTGGGTGCAGGCCGTAGCCTGTTCCGCCTTACTGGTTGGCTGCGTCGGCAGCCTTGATCAGGTCGGCACCGATTTCCGCTTCGAACTTGCTCCACACTGGCTTCATGGCATCGCGCCATTCATTACGCTGCTCTGGGGTCAGGGTAATGATCTCGGTGGTTTTGGCTTCGAGGATGCGCTGCTTGTCGCCTTCGTTGAGGGCGTCAGCCTGCTTGTTCACTTCGGCGGTCACTTCCACGATGATCTTGTCTAGCTCGCTGCGAACATCGGCAGGCAGGCCGTTCCAGAACTTGGTGTTGGTGATCAGCATGTAGTCCAGAACACCGTGGTTGGATTCGGTGATGAATTTCTGCACTTCATGCATTTTCTGGCTGTAGATGTTCGAGTACGGGTTCTCGGCACCGTTGACCACGCCAGTCTGCAGGCCTTGGTAAACCTCGGCGAAGCTCATTTTGCGCGGGTTGGCGCGCACAGCCTTGAACTGCTCTTCCAGTACGGCAGAAGCCTGTACGCGGAATTTCAGGCCGCGGGCGTCTTTCGGCTCACGCAGCGCCTTGTTGGCGGACAGCTGCTTGAGGCCGTTGTGCCAGTAAGCCAGGCCGGTGATGTTTTTCTCTTCCATGGATTTCAGCAGAGCCTGACCTTCCGGGCTGAGCTGGAAGCGGTCAACGGCGGCCATGTCGTTGAACAGGAACGGTAGGTCGAAAATCTGGATTTGCTTGGTGTAATGCTCGAACTTGGCCAGCGATGGTGCGATCAGCTGCACGTCACCGAGCAACAGCGCTTCCATTTCCTTGCCGTCACCGAACAGCGAGGAGTTCGGGTAAACCTCGACCTTGACCTTGTCGCCCAGACGCTCTTCGGCGAGCTTCTTGAACAGCGCGGCACCCTGGCCTTTAGGGGTGTGGTCGGCGACCACGTGGGAGAACTTGATCACGATCGGATCGGCCGCTTGAGCCAGGCCGGCGATGCTCAGCGACAGGGCGCACGCGAGCGCCTTGGCAGTCAGTTTGAACATGGAGTCTTTCCTCTTGTTTTTGTATAGCGTGATGCGCCGTAGCGCTACAAGTCGGGCGAACAGGCTCAAGTCTAGGCTGCCTATCAAAAAATGACGGGCGTCTGGCAGATTGCCTAGAGGTGTACTTGGGTGAGTCGCCTGCAGGAGGCTAGAGCAACCGCCATGCCAGGCGCTGAAATGGCCGCTGCGGGCGTGATGAAACGCAGCAGCGGCAAGGCTTGGCGGGTTATTGCCGGAGATTTTGAGCGCGGCTGCGCAGGCGGTTTACGCAGCTTTTGGCGGAAATCCGCCAGCTAGTCGAGGCTGTCTGGCGAGCTTCCGCCAGCGTCGGCGAAACTCAGGCCATGTTTGCGCAGCTTGTCGTGCAGGGTTTTACGCGGCACGCCCAGTGCTTCGGCGAGGCTTCGCAGCGAGCTGTGCGAGCGGCTCAGTTCGGCGCTGATCAGGCTGCGTTCAAAGGCTTCTACTTGGGCATTTAAGCCGCCGCTGTTGCTCTCTTCATCGAACATCGGTGCAGCCGCCTGGGCCTGCAGGTCGAGATCCAGCTCCAAACCGAGCGCGAAGCGTTCTGCCGCGTTCTGCAGCTCACGCACATTGCCCGGCCAGGGGTGGCGCAGCAGCGCCGCGCGCTGACTCGGCTGCAGGCTGCGTTCAGCCAGGCCGTGGCGGCTACTGGCGGCTTCGGCAAAGTGCTGGAACAGCAGCAGCGCATCTTCGCCACGCTCGCGCAGGGCTGGGATGCGCAACGGTGCGACGTTGAGGCGGTAATACAGGTCGGCGCGGAAACGTCCCTGGTCGGCGGCCTGGCGCAGGTCTTCCTTGGTCGCGGCAATCACCCGGATATCCAGAGGAATCAACTGATTGCCACCGAGGCGCTCGACCACGCGCTCCTGCAGCAGGCGCAACAGCTTGACCTGGACTTCCAGGCTCATGCTTTCGATTTCATCGAGGAATAGCGTGCCGCCATTGGCGAATTCGAACTTGCCGATACGGCGCTTCTGCGCGCCGGTAAAGGCGCCCTGCTCGTGGCCGAACAGCTCGCTTTCCACCACCGATTCGGCCAGGGCGCCGGCGTTGATCGCCACGAATGGCCCGGCGCGGCGGCTGGATAGATCGTGCAGCGCGCGCGCCACCACTTCCTTGCCGGCGCCGGTTTCGCCGAGGATCAGCACGTCGCTGTTGATTCCGGCCAGGGCGCCAATCTGTTCACGCAGGCGTTGCATGGCCGGGGATTGCCCCACTAAACGCGCCGACAGGGTGTGACGATCGGCCAGGGCCATGCGCAGGCTGCGGTTATCCAGTACCAGGCGGCGTAGCGCCAGGGCGCGGCGCACGCTGTCGAGCAGGTCGTCGCTGGCGAAGGGTTTTTCCAAGAAGTCATAGGCCCCGGCGCGCATGGCCTGCACGGCCAGCGGCACATCGCCGTGCCCCGTGATCAGCAGCACCGGCAGTTCCGGGTCCTGTTCCTGCAGTTGTTGCAGCAGTTGCAGGCCGTCGATGCCGGGCATGCGGATATCGCTGACCACCACGCCCGGCCAGTCGCGCTCGATGCGCGCGGCGACGCCATGGGCGTCGGCCAGGCTGCTGACCTTGAGCCCTGCCAGGTCGAGGGTCTGGCTCAGCGCCTGACGCAGGTGCGGGTCGTCGTCGATCAGCAGCACCTGGGTGCGGGAGTCAATCATGCTCATACAACAAAGTCCTCTGGCGACTGGGTTTTGATGCCCTGATCCGCGGCGCGCAGGCGCAGGGTCAGTTGAGCGCCGCCATCGGGGTGGTTGGCGAACAGCAGTTCGCCGCCCAGGGCGCGCATCAGGGTATCGCAAATAGCCAGGCCGAGGCCGAGGCCCTGAGCGCTGGTTTTGGTGGTGAAAAATGGCTCACGGGCGCGTTGCAGCGCCTCTTGACTAAAGCCGGGGCCATTGTCCCGCAGGTGTAGATCGACGCCTTCGGCGGTAAGTTCGGCACTTAGCCACAGGCGGCGTGGCTGCGGCACTTCGCTCAACGCGTCGAGGGCATTGGCCAGCAAGTTACCGAGCACCTGACGCAGGCGGGTTTCGCCAGCCTGCACCCACAGGGTGGCGTCCGGCAGGTCACGGGTTAGCTCGACCTGCATGGCTTGGCGACGTTTGGCCAGCAGGGCCAGGGCATCGTCGATGGCCGGCTGCAGGGCCACGCTTTCCGGGGCGTGACGGTCGCGGCGGGCGAAGGCGCGCAGGTGGGCGATAATTGAGGCCATGCGCTCGGTCAGTTTGCTAATCAGCTTGAGGTTGGCGCGGGCTTCGTCGCCGCGCTGATGGTCAAGCAGCACCCCGGCGTTGTCGGCGTAACTGCGGATGGCCGCCAGCGGCTGATTGAGCTCATGGCTGATGCTCGCACTCATGGTGCCCAGGGCTGAGAGTTTGCTGGCCTGCACCAGTTCATCCTGCGCTTGCACCAGCTCCTGCTGGGCTTGTTCGCGCTCCAGCACTTCCTGCTTCAGCCGGCTATTCAGCCGTTCCAGATCGAGGGTGCGCTCCAGCACGCGCTGCTCCAGCTGCTGACGGGCCTGGCTGTCGAGGGCGATGCGTTCCAGGTAGTGACGGCGGCGTTGCATGAGCAGGCCGAGCAGCAGCATCAACAACAGCAGCATGCCGCCGCCGGCTACCAGGGCGGTACGTACCGGGCGGTCGAGCAGGCTGCGCGGGGCGAGAATACTGACGGTCCAGCCGGTTTCCTTGAGTTCGCGGTCCTGGCGAATCCAGTTCTGCGCATCCAGCTTGATCGGCGGTGGCGCCTGGGTCGGGTAGGGCAGGTTGGCGGCGATTGCAGCGCGTTCGGCGGCGTCCAGTGGGCGACTGGCGGTAAAGCGCCACTGGCTGTTGGACGTGAGGATCACCACGCCATTGGCATCGGTCACCAGCAGTTGTTCCGGGGTGTTGCCCCAGAGGGTTTCGGTGTGGTCGAGGTCGACCTTGACCACCAGCGCGCCGAGGTTGCGCTCACCGTCGCGCACGGCGGCGGCGAAGTAGTAGCCGCGCTTGCCCGAGGTGGTGCCGAGGCCGAAGAAACGTCCGGGGCGGCCGGCAATGGCTTCGCGAAAATACGGGCGGAAGGCAAAGTTGCGGTCGACGAAGGAGTCGGCCTGCTCCCAGTTGGAGGCCGCCAGGGTCTTGCCGTTGGGGTCCATCAGGTAGATCACGTCGGCGCCTGTCTGCCCGCGCACCTGGTCAAGCAGGCGATTGGCGTTCTCCAGCAGGGTGCGCTCAGTCGGCTGTTGCAGGGCCAGGCGCAGGGCCGGCAGATCGCCGAGAATGGGGGGTAGTACCTCGTAGCGGCGCAGCGTACCGAGCAGGTTGGCCACGTAGAGGTCGAGGGTCTGGCGGTTCTGCTCGACCAGCACGCCGCTGTAGTAACGCTCGGCCAGCTGCTGCAGCGGCCACAACAGGGGCGTCAACAGCAGGGCGAGGACTGCCAGGCTGCGCCAACGCGGACGACGCGGGTGAGGATGAACGGTTGGCATGCGCTTACTCGTACAGGGTGATCAGTTCAGAGTGGCGGTTATGCAATAAGTGGGCAAGCTCGCCGATTAGGGTCAATACTCAAGCCGTTTGGCATCGCCCTGGAGTAATGGTGCCGCCCGCTTGCGCCCTGCATGGACGGCTGCGCTTTAGTCCTGGAGATACCCTGATGCTGGCTCAATTGACGGTACGGGCGAGGTTGCTGCTGTTGGCGGTGGTGCCGCTGCTGGTGCTGATTGTGGTGATCAGCATGGCGTTGTCCAATGCCAGCAAGCTGAATGACAGTTTTGACGAGTTGTTTACCGACCGCATGCAGCCGATAAGCCAGCTCAAGGTGGTGTCGGATGCCTACGCGGTGGCGATGGTCGATGCGTTGCATAAATACCGCGCTGGGGTGTTCGACGAAGCCGCATTGCGCAAGGCATTCAGCGATGCCCGCAGCCGTGGTGACAAAGCCTGGGCCGAGTACATCGCCACTCGACTGACCCGTGATGAAAGTAGTCGGGTCGAGCGCACCAAACCACTCCTGTTGAAGGTCCAGCAACTGGCGGATCAGTACCTGGGGCAACTCGCAAATGGCCAGTTACTGGCGACCGAAACGGCATCGTTCAACCGTACCCTGTATGACACCTTCGACCCGCTGGGTGGCGAGCTGGAAGGGTTGATCAGTTTGCAGCTGAGCGAGGGCGAGCGGCTCAACGTCGAGACCACGGCCCAGTACTTGGCCATCCGTAATACCTTCCTGTTGATCGGTGCCGTTGCGTTGGTGCTGGTGCTGGTGGCCGCAGTGATGATCAGTCTGTCGATCATTCGCCCGCTGTCCGGTTTGCGCAGCGTGATCAGCGAGGTGCAGGAGTCATCCAACTTGACCCTGCGTGCTGACACCCGCGGCCGCGATGAGGTGTCCGATACCGCGCGGGCCTTCAATGCCATGCTAGAGCACCAGCAGGCGTTGATCCGCCATTTGACCGATACCGCCACGCAGCTGGCGGCGGCGTCCGAGGAAATGAGTGCGATCAGTGCTCAGGTCAGCCAGGCTGCCACGGCCCAAGGCGACCAAACCAGCATGGTGGCCACCGCCGTGCACCAGATGAGCGTGGCAGTGCAAGAGGTCGCGCGCAATGCGCAGGCCACTGCCAGCAATGCCGCAGACGCGAATAAGGAAGCGCGCCAGGGCAGCGAGTTGGTGCAGTCCAACCTCACATCGATTCAGGGGCTGTCGACCTCGGTGGAAAAAGCCGGTGAGGTGATCGACACCCTGCACAGCCAGAGTGATGAAATCAGTAAGGTGCTTGGGGTGATCCAGAGTATTGCCGAGCAAACCAACCTGCTGGCGCTGAATGCCGCCATTGAGGCGGCGCGCGCTGGTGAAGCCGGGCGCGGCTTTGCCGTGGTGGCTGATGAGGTGCGCAGCCTGGCGAGTAATACGCAGAAAGCCACCGAATCGATCCGCAGCATGATCGATGCCCTACAAGGCGGCGCACGCAGTGCGGTCAGTGCGATGCAGTTGTCGCGCGAGCAGGCGCAAAACAGTGTCAGCCGTGCCCGTGAGGCGGGTGAGGTGCTCAATCACATTGCCCTTGCGATTGAAGGTATCGCCGACGGCAATGTGCAGATTTCCGCTGCCACGGAACAGCAAACGGCAGTGGCGAATGAAATCAGCGAGAACATCAGCAGCCTCAATGACAGCATCGGTGATGTGGTCAACGGTGCCGAGCAAAGCTCGATTGCCAGCCGCGATCTGGCGCAACTGGCCACAGGCTTGCAGCAGCAGATACAGCGCTTCAGGGCTTAGCGATGAGCGAGGCACTGCTCCAGCGCAGCCTGCCAGGTTGGCAGTTGAACGTGCCAGTCCTGCTGCAGGCGGCTGCAGTCCAGACGTGAATTCAGTGGGCGCTGCGCCGGGGTTGGATAAGCGCTGCTGGGGATGGGGTGCAGCGTCGCCACGGTTTTGCCTTGGCTGTGCAGGTGCGCGGCAATCGCGCGGGCAAAGCCGAACCAGCTGGTTTCGCCTTGTGCGGTCAGGTGATAGACCCCCCACGGGCCTGGATGGCCGCTACGCCACTGCGTGATCAGCTGCGCCGTGGCTTGCGAAATCGTGCCGGCCCAAGTGGGCGCGCCGATCTGGTCGTCCACCACGGATAAGCGTTCGCGTTCCTGCAGCAGACGTTGCATGGTCAGCAGAAAGTTCTTGCCGTGCTGCGAGTAAACCCAGCTGGTGCGCAGAATCAGGTGCATGCCGCCCACGGCCTGAATCGCCTGCTCGCCCGCCAGTTTGCTACGCCCGTATACGCTCAGCGGGTTGGTGGCGTCGTTTTCGCGGTAAGGCTCGGCCATGCTGCCATCGAACACATAGTCGGTGGAGTAGTGGATCAGCGGAACACTCAGTTCAGCGGCTGCTTCGGCGAGGATGCCCGGTGCCGTGGCGTTGATCGCGAAGGCCAGCCCCGGCTCGCTCTCGGCCTGATCGACCGCGGTGTGCGCGGCGGCATTGATGATCAGCTCGGGGCGCAGGCGCTGAACCTGTTGGCGAATCCGCTCCGGCTGAGCCAGGTCCAGCTGCTCGCGGCCCAGTACCGTCAACTCGGCGGCACCGTGCAGGGCGCGCTGCAGTTCCTGGCTGACCTGGCCCTGCCGGCCGAGCAGGAGAACTTTCATGGGAAGACCTGGGCATCGACGAAGCTGGCGCCGGCCTGATCCTTGGCTGACAGTTGCGGTGAACCTTCCAGCGGCCAGTCAATGGCCAGTGTTGGGTCATCCCAGCGGATGCAGCGCTCATGTTCCGGCGCATAGTAGTTGGTGGTTTTGTAGAGGAACTCGGCGAACTCGCTGAGTACCACAAAGCCATGGGCAAACCCTTCCGGTACCCACAACTGCCGATTGTTTTCGGCGGACAGGTGCACGCCAACCCAGCGGCCGAAGGTGGGCGAGCTGCGGCGTAGATCCACGGCTACGTCATAGACTTCGCCGGCCGTGACCCGAACCAATTTGCCCTGCGCTTGCTGCACTTGATAATGCAGCCCGCGTAGCACGCCTTTGGCTGAGCGCGAGTGATTGTCCTGAACGAACTCACGCTGTAGGCCGGTGGCATCGGCAAAGCTGCGGGCATTGAAACTCTCGAAGAAAAACCCGCGCTGATCGCCGAATACCTTGGGTTCTAGGATGATCACGCCGGGCAGCTCGGTGCTGATCGCCTGCATGCTCATTCCTCAGCCAGTTTGAACAGGTACTGGCCGTAGCCGGTCTTGCCAAAAATAGTGGCCTGCGCCAGTAGTTGCTGACGATCAATCCAGCCCTGCTGGTAAGCGATTTCTTCCAGGCAGGCGACTTTCAGGCCCTGACGATGTTCGATGGTCTGCACGTATTGCGATGCATCCAGCAGGCTGTCGTGGGTGCCGGTGTCGAGCCAGGCGAAGCCACGGCCGAAACGCTCGACGCGCAAGTCACCGCGCTGCAAGTAGGCGTTGTTGACGTCGGTGATTTCCAGCTCACCACGCGGCGACGGTTGGACCGCTTTGGCAATCTCAATCACATCGTTGTCGTAAAAATACAGGCCAGTCACCGCGTAACTGGACTTCGGTATGACGGGCTTTTCCTCAATGGAGATGGCCTTGCCCTGAGTGTCGAACTCGATCACGCCAAAGCGCTGCGGGTCCTTGACCCAGTAGCCGAAAACCGTAGCCCCTGATGGCTCAGCGGCAGCGCGCAGAAGTTTTTCGGTGAAGTGCTGGCCATGGAAAATGTTGTCGCCAAGGATCAGGCACACCGAATCCTTGCCGATAAATTCTTCGCCCAGAATAAAGGCCTGGGCCAGACCGTCGGGTGAGGGTTGTTCGATGTACTCGAAACGCACACCAAACTGGCTGCCATCACCGAGCATCTTGCGGAAATTCGGCAAGTCCTGCGGGGTGGAGATAATCAGAATTTCGCGCACACCCGCGAGCATCAGCACGGATATCGGGTAGTAGATCATCGGTTTGTCGTAGATCGGCAGCAGCTGTTTGGACACCCCTAGGGTGATGGGGTGCAGGCGACTGCCGGAGCCACCGGCGAGAATGATGCCTTTCATTGTGCTGCTCCTTATAGTGCGCCGAGGCATTCGCGCTGGTAGCTGCCATCCTGCACGCGGCGGCACCAGTCGAGATTATTCAGGTACCAGAGCACGGTTTTGCGCAGGCCGCTGGCGAAGGTTTCCTCAGGTTTCCAGCCCAGCTCGCGTTCGATCTTGCTGGCATCGATGGCATAGCGCAGATCATGACCTGGGCGGTCAGTGACGAAACTGATCTGCTCTTTATAGGAGCCGTTCTGGCGTGGGGACAGCTCGTCCAATAACGCGCAAATGCTCTCCACCACATGCAGGTTCTTCTGCTCGTTATGCCCGCCGATGTTGTAGGTCTCGCCGACCTTGCCTTCACTCACCACCGTTAACAGCGCGCGGGCATGGTCTTCCACATACAGCCAGTCACGCACCTGCTGGCCGTTGCCGTAAACCGGTAGCGGCTTGCCATCCAGAGCATTGAGGATCATCAGCGGGATCAGTTTTTCCGGGAACTGGTAAGGGCCGTAGTTGTTCGAGCAGTTGGTCAGCAGGACTGGCAGGCCATAAGTGCGCTGCCAGGCGCGGACCAGATGATCTGACGCGGCCTTACTCGCCGAGTAGGGCGAGCTGGGTGCGTAGGCCGTGGCCTCGGTGAACAGATCATCTGCACCGTGCAGGTCGCCATACACTTCATCGGTCGAGATATGGTGAAAGCGAAACGCGGCTTTGCGTGCCGGCTCCAGCTGCATCCAATAACTACGCGTGGCTTCGAGCAGCGTATAGGTGCCGACGATATTGGTTTGGATAAACGCTGCCGGGCCGTCGATGGAGCGATCGACGTGCGATTCAGCCGCCAAGTGCATGATCGCGTCCGGCTGAAATTCAGCCAGTGCCTGGCTGACGGCTGCACTGTCGGCAATGTCGGCCTGCATGAAGCGATAGCCGGGATGATTGGCAACACTGGCCAACGACTCGAGGTTGCCGGCATAGGTCAGCTTGTCGAGGTTAAGCACCTGATGCTCGGTGTGATTCAGCAGATGACGAATCAGTGCCGAGCCAATAAAGCCGGCGCCGCCGGTGATCAGGATACGCACAGGCTTATACCTTCCGTTGCTCTGGTGGCCGGTTAACATTGCGGGCAGTGTTGCAAGCCGCGTCTAGGTGAGCAAGCTGCAGTATTTTTTCGGCAAAAAAAAGCCCCGCATCGCTGCGGGGCTTTCTTTATATGGTGCCGGCACCAGGAATCGAACCCGGGACCTACTGATTACAAGTCAGTTGCTCTACCAGCTGAGCTATACCGGCCTTTGAGGGTCGCCATTATATCCATTCATTTGGCTGAGTAAAGCCGTCTGAGCGTAGTTCTGTGCAGGCATTGTTATCAGTAGCTAAATCGTTATGCACACAAGCAGGGCATTTGGCACGGACGTGCGCAGACTTTGTGCGCTGGTTCGCGGTATTGGCTAAGTCTATGTTTTTACAAGCTATATTTTCAGATTAAAAAATGCGCAGCTTGGCAATGTTCAGCTGTGGCGGGCTTTTGCGCGATTTGCTCAGATTCTGTCAACAGAGTTATCCACAGATGCTGTGGGCAAGTTTTGCTGGCGTTCTGCCAGCAGCAGCAGGTTTCTCGGGCTCTGTTGTCGACTGCAAAAGGTGCCAAGGCGTACGGTGTAGCCGTGTTCCTGCAAGTAGAGGGCGCGGTCGAGCAGTAGCCAGAGTTCCAATGGGCGGCGGAATAATCCGCGCAGCAGTTCCAGATTGCGCACCTCGGCCAGGCGTTTCCAGCCTTGTTGTTCGAGCTGTTGCCAGTTTTGTTTCGCGGGGGTGGGCAGCTGTTTAAGTGCGGCGAGATCTTGGCAGTAATTGGCAAACGATTTGTCGAGCCAGGCTGGCGGCAGGGATGGCGTTGGCAAGTACTCGTCGATACCACGAAGTTGGCGCTGCAACAGATCGAAGGCAAGGCGCCAGGCCATGGACTGATCGCGCTGCCGACGAACGCGGGCGCCTGCAGTGACGGTTTCGCTCAGGGGGAGGCCGAGATCGTCGATAGACAGTTGCAGTGATGAGGCCTGGGCGCTTGCCGAAAGTGGCTGATAGCTCGCAGTGCTGATGCGGTTGTAGCAGCAGGGCGCCACGGCCACCTGCTGGCAGCCGGCTTGGCTGGCCAGTTGCAGCAGGCGCGTATGCAGTTCGCCGCAGGCATGCAGCGCCACGGGGGTGTGCTGAGCCTGCAGTTGCTTCGCGGCGTCTGCAGCCAGCACATCCTGCTCGATATGCTGTGCGGTGATGCCGAGTTTATGGCTGAGCTGTTGGCCACTGCTGACCAGCTGTGGGTTGTATTCCAGGCAGGTCAGGCTGCCGCCCGTGTGTGCCAGCATGCGGCCAAGGTGGCCTTTGCCGGCGCACCAGTCCAGCCAGTGTTGCGGTGTATGGGTAAAACTCAGGCTGCGGGCGAAGGCATCGATCTGCTGCCACTTGCGCCCCGGCACATCGCTGCTAAAGCGCGCAGGCAATACCGTCGCGGGTGACTGTGGTAATTCACCGATCTGGCTTAGATCATGAGCTTGGGCGGCCAGTTGCAGGAAGGGCGCAGGTGCTTTCAGCAGGTGGGGCTGGTTATGTGCGGCTTCGGCATGCTCCAGGCTTTGTGCCCTGAGCCAGGCGGCCAGCTGTGGGTGCTCGGCTTCCCAGGGGACTGCGGGGTAATGCACAAATGGCCGTGGCCGCCATAGCGTTTGGTGTTCGATAAGAAAGCTATCTACTGCCTGAAAGCGCTGCAACAGGGCAACGTCTTGCAGGATCTGGGCGGGAGTTGTGGTTGGCATGATGGCGGTGCCTGAGGGTGCGAGCCCTCAGGCAATCAGCGGCCCTGGCAGGCGTCGACGCGCAGCCAGCGTTCCAGCAGTTTGAAGCCGCGCACCAGCAGGAAGGCGATCAGCAGGTAGAACATCCCTGCCGCGAAGAAGATCTCCACCGGCAGATAGGTGCGAGCGATGATGGTTCGGGCCATGCCGGTCAGCTCTAGCAGGGTCACGGTGCTGGCCAGGGCGCTGGCCTTGAGCATCAGGATTACTTCGTTGCTGTAGGCCGGCAGGCCGATACGCGCGGCGCGTGGCAGAACGATATAGAACATCGTCTTGGCGCGCGACATGCCTAGCGCACGAGCGGCTTCGATCTCGCCCGGCGGCACGGCCTGAATCGCCCCGCGCAGGATCTCAGCGATGTAGGCTGCGGTGTGCAGGGTCATGGTCAGCACCGCGCACCAGTACGGTGAGCGCAGGTAGGGCCAGAGCGGGCCTTCGCGCACCGCATCGAACTGTGCCAGGCCGTAGTAGACCAGGAACAGTTGCACCAACAGTGGTGTGCCACGGAAGAAGAAAATGTAGCCATAGGGCAGGGCGCGCACATACCAGTGCCGCGACGCGCGGGCGATGCCCATCGGCAGGGCGAGAATCAACCCGGCGAGAACCGCTATACCCACCAGCTCCAGGGTAAGCAGGGCGCCTTCAGACAGGCGCGGCAGCCACTTGATGATCACGTTCCAGTTAAGGGCAGTTAGGCCGCTCCACAGCGCATAGGCAATAAGCGCAACGGCAACCGACCAGGCCGCGATTTCAGAGATCTTTCTCATGACGCGCTCCTGACAAAACCACGACTGGAGCGTTTTTCAAGGAAGTGCATGCCGATCATCGCCAGCACGGTCAGGCCCAGGTAGATAAAGGCCGCCACCATATAAAAGGTGAAAGGCTCCTTGCTGGCGGTCACGGCGATTTGCGAGCGGCGCATGATTTCTTCTAGGCCGATCACCGATACCAGTGCGGTGTCCTTCATCAGAATCATAAACAGATTCCCCAGGCCGGGCAGAGCGATGCGCCACATCTGCGGCAGGATCAGCCGCCAGAAGATCCGTGGTTTGGACATGCCCAAGGCTTGGCCGGCTTCGCGGTGACCTTTGGGGATGGCCAGGATCGCGCCACGAAACACTTCGGTGGCGTACGCGCCGAAACAGATGCCGAGGGCAATGGTGCCGGCGGCGAAGGCGTTCAGCTCAAGGCTTTCGATGCCGAGCAGGTCCGCCAGGTTGCGCATCAGCTGCACAGTGCCGAAATAAATCAACAACACCCAGAGCAGCTCGGGAATCCCGCGCACGATGGTCGAGTAGGTACCGCCAAGCCATTGCAGCGGCTTGTACGGGGAAGTCTTGGCGAGGGCGCCAAGCAAGCCGAGCACCAGACCCAGGCACAGCGCGCTAAGCGCCAGCTTGATGGTCATCAGGGTGCCAGCAGCCAGGGCCGGGCCGAATCCGTAGAGGTCGAAATTCATAGGGGCTCAGAAGCCTGCGCCGCCCGGGCGGGCGACGCAGTGCCGGCAGCTTAGTAGATGCTGAACGGGAAGTACTTGTCGTTGATCTTCTTGTAGGTGCCGTCAGCCACGATCTCGGCCAGTGCGGCGTTCAGCTTGTCGCGCAGGGCATCACCCTTACGAACGGCAATGCCGATCTTGTCGTTGTCGAATACCGGGTCGCCTTTGAACTCGAAGCTCTTGCCAGCGTCGCTCTTCAGCCATTCCCAGTTAACGAAGGTGTCAGCCAGCACGCCATCGAGACGGCCCGAGGACAGGTCGAGGTAGGCGTTTTCCTGGGTGTCGTACAGCTTGATGTCGACCACGCCATTAAGGTTGTCTTCCAGCCAGGTGCCAGCGATGGTTGCGCGCTGAGCGCCGATCACTTTGCCTTTCAGGCTGGCTTTATCAGTCTTGAAGTCGCCGCCTTTCGGGGCGATGAACTGCAGCTTGTTGGTGTAGTAGGGTTCGGTGAAGTCCACCGCCACTTTGCGTTCTTCGGTGATCGACATGGAGGCGATCAGGAAGTCGAATTTCTTCGCGTTCAGAGCCGGGATGATGCCGTCCCAGTCGGAGGTGACCACTTCGCACTCGACCTTCATTTTGGCGCACAGGGCCTGGCCGATTTCCACGTCAAAACCGCCGACCTGGCCACTGGCATCGATCAGGTTGAACGGTGGGTAAGCACCTTCGGTACCGATTTTCAGCTTGTCTGCGGCGACGGCGCTGGTGCCGAAGGCCAGTGTAGCGGCCGCGGCCAGCAGGATCTTCTTATAGTTCTGCATGCGTAGTTGCTCCGTGTTTTCAGTGATTGCTGGACATGAATTGTTTGCAGCGCGCCGAGTTGGGGTTGTCGAACACCTGCGCCGGGGAGCCCTGTTCTTCAACCAGCCCCTGATGCAGAAACACCACTTCGCTGGATACCTGACGGGCAAAGCCCATCTCATGGGTGACCAGTAACATGGTGCGGCCTTCTTCAGCGAGTGCGCGGATCACATTAAGCACTTCTTGTACCATCTCCGGGTCGAGGGCCGAGGTCGGCTCATCGAACAGGATGACTTTCGGCTGCATGGCCAGGGTGCGGGCAATCGCTGCACGTTGCTGCTGGCCGCCGGAAAGCTGATTCGGATAAACGTGACGCTTGTCGGCAATGCCGACCTTGGCCAGCAGCGCTTCGGCCATCTCGATGGCTTCGGCCTTGCTCTTGCCAAGCACGCGGCGGGGCGCTTCGATGATGTTGTCGAGCACGCTCATGTGTGGCCACAGATTGAAATTCTGGAAGACAAAGCCGATCTCGCTGCGCAGGCGATTGATCTGGCGGTTGTCGGCGGCGATCAAATCGCCATTCTTCGTGGCTTTGAGCTTGAGTTCCTCGCCGGCGACGATGATCTGTCCCTTGTGCGGGTTTTCCAGCAAATTGATGCAGCGCAGGAAGGTCGACTTGCCGGAGCCGGAAGAACCGAGGATGGAAATCACATCGCCGTCGCGAGCGGTGAGGGAGATGCCCTTGAGCACCTCAAGGTCGCCGTAGCGTTTATGCAGGTCGCGTATTTCCAGCGCGGGCGTGGCCTCGGCCATGGAGTGTCCTCTTATTCTTCGGGTGCGCTCAGGCGTTGCGTGGCCTTCCTGGCGAGGCGTCAAGCTAGCATAGCGTTTCGCTGACCGCCAAGCCGTTTACCGGCCAGGGCGTGCTTGCTCGGTCACGCTGTCGCTTGGCTGCAGTTGGCTGTCGCGCGTGCACAATTTCAGTGGGGGTAATCAGCGCTTGCCCGGTAAATTTCAGGCAAGAAAAAACCCCAAGGAATTTAACTTCACTTGGGGTTTCTCGGTATTCATGGTGCCCAGGGACGGAATCGAACCGCCGACACGGGGATTTTCAATCCCCTGCTCTACCGACTGAGCTACCTGGGCCAACGGGGCGCTATTAGACGGATTTGAAGGGTGGGTGTCAAGCGTGAGTTTGAAAAATATTTAATTATTACGGGCGGTTAGCTGCGAACGGAGGTTTTGCGGGCGTGTTATGGCCAGCAGGGGCGTTTGTAGCTGCTGGCCAATGTGCAGCTGTTACGCGCTGGGCGGTACGTAGCCGTCGGCTTGGGCGTATTCCTCGCCGGAGAGGAATTTGTCCATCTCGACCTGGAGGAATTTGCGGTCTTCGGCGTTCATCATGTTCAGGCGACGTTCGTTGATCAGCAGGGTCTGGTGCTTCTGCCATTCGTCCCAGGCTTGCTTGGATACGTTGTTGAAGATGTCCTCACCTTTGGCACCTGGGTAGGGCGGGCGGTCCAGGCCGGGGAGTTCCTGCTTGTGTTTGCGGCACTGTACGGTGCGGGTCATGGCGTTTCTCCAGTATTTGCTGCGAGTGCATCGGCCGCGCGCTTCAGCAGTTTCTTTACTGGGGCGGCGAGGCCCAGGCGCGGCGGGGTGGCGAGGTTATACCAGAGCCAGTCAACCTCGGCCACGGCAGCAGGCGCGGCGTCGACCTGCACCAGCCAGGGCTCTATGGCCAGCTGAAAGTGGCTGAAGGTGTGGGTCAGGCCGCTCAGCTCGCGTTGTGCGCCGAGCTGCAAACCGTGTTGGCTGGCCAAGCTGTTGATAGCATTCGCATGCTCCAGCTCTGGCAGGCTCCACAAGCCGCCCCAGAGGCCGCTTGAAGGGCGCCGGTAAAGCAGCACCTCGCCGTTGCGGTTGGCGAAGATCGGCATCAGCGTGCGTTTCTGCGGCAGCGCCTTGCGCGGCTTAGGGATTGGGTAGCGGATTTCCAGGCCGAGTAGGTGCGCCTGGCAGCCACTTTTCAGCGGGCATAACAGGCAGCTGGGTTTGCTGCGGGTACACAGGGTGGCGCCTAGATCCATCATCGCCTGGGTGTAATGGTTGACTCTGGCGTGCGGGGTATAGCGCTCGGCTACATCCCACAGCTGTTTCGCCACCTTTGGCTCGCCGGGATAGCCTTCCTGCGCCACGTAGCGCGCCAGGACGCGTTTGACGTTACCGTCGAGGATCGGTGCACGCAGGCCCATGCTCAGGCTGGCGATGGCGCCGGCGGTAGAGCGGCCGATGCCGGGAAGTTCGGTGAGCTGGTCGACATCGCGGGGGAAGTCGCCGGCATGTTCGCGCATAACGATCTGCGCGGTCTTTTGCAGGTTGCGCGCGCGAGTGTAGTAACCGAGGCCTGTCCACAGGTGCAGCACTTCGTCTTCCGGTGCTGCGGCCAGGTCATTTACCGTCGGCAATGCGGCCATAAAACGGTCGAAATAACCGAGCACGGTGCTGACCTGGGTTTGCTGCAGCATAATCTCCGAGACCCAGACACGGTAAGGCGTTATGCCCTGTTGCCAGGGCAGATCCTTGCGCCCGTGGCTGTCGTACCAATTCAGTACTGCGTCAGAAAATTGCTCGGGGCTCATCGGTTGAACAGGCCTTTGAGTGCATCTTTCAGCTCGGGGCTGACTTTATCGCCGAGTTTTTCTTCAATCTTCTCATTGAGCTTGTTGCCGGCGAGTTTGGCGGCGACCTTGCCCAGGCCGTCCTGATCCAGACGGCAGGCCTTGCCGCCCATCTCCAGCGGGCCACGACAGCGTACTGGCCATTCGATGCCGACATAGCGCTCGTTGACCTGGCAGGCCGGGTCAGGCATTTCGCGTTGATCGCCAGTGATGGTGATGCCGGCGCGGTAGTCGAGGCCGAGGATGCGCAGGTCCAAATCGCCATTGCCGCTGACCGCCAGGCCCGGAATAACGGCCTTGAGGTCGGGGTTGTGGGCCACACCGTTACGCAGGATCAGGCTGCCTTGCAGGGTTTCGAAGGGTGTGTCCTTGCCGCGTGGGTCGCTGCTCAGGGATTTGCGGTTGAGCGTGGCGATGCCGCGGCACAGTTGCTGTTCCAGGTTGGCGTCGACCAGCACGCCGTCGTTGAGCAGGAAGCTGGCCTCGCCCGTCAGTCCGTCGATCCAGGCGCGCTGGCTGTTGCCGCTGGTGGCCAGGTTGGCGTTGAGGTCCAGCAGGCCTTTGACCGGTGACGGCTGATCGGGCTTTTTCAGGAACGGCTCAACCGGGATGCCGCTGAGGTTTTTCTGCACACTAAGCAGCGGCACAGCCGGGCGCACGTCGATGCTGGCCTTGGCGTCGAAGCTGCCGTTACCGATGTTGCCGCGCACATCCTGCAGCGTCAGCAGGCCGCCTTTGCTTTGTGCCTTGACGCTGAAGTTATTGATCGCTTGTTGCTGAGCTGTGAGCTGGTCCAGGCCAATATCGAGCTGCATATCGAGCTTGCGCAGTGTCTCGATCGGCAGTACTTCGCTGCTGCTCCAGGCGTGCTGGGTCGGTGCGTCGGGTAATGGTGTGCTGCCACTCTGCCCGGCACTGGCGACGCTGGCTTTGACCTCGGCTTTGCGGGCGGCGCCAGCGTCCTTGGCATCTTTGGAGGGCGCGGGCAGGTAACGGTCGAGGTTCAGTTGGTCGCCCTTGAGTTGCACGCGCAGGGCCTGTTTGGCGAAGTCGGCTACCGCCAGTTGCCCGCTGAAGTGGCTGTCATCCAGGGTCAGCTTGAGGTCTTCGAAGGTCAGGCTGTTATCGGTGCCGTTGAGGCGGGTGACCAGTTCAAATTGGCTGAGGGTTTTGTCGTCATTCATCGGCGGCAGTTTCTGGCCGATGGTGGCGAGGAACTCGCGCAGGTTGAGTGGTGCAATCGACAGGCCGCCGCTGAGTTTTGGCTGCTTGTCGAGGTCGCGGACTTTCAACTCGCCGAGGGCGCGCAACTGGTTGCCGGAGAGTTTCAGACCGTTCCATTCGGCAACTTGAGCGGCCAGATCAACCAAAAGTTGGCCCTGTGCCGAGTAGGTCAGGGTCTGGCCGTCGAAAGGCTCGCCGGAGACCTCCCCGGAGAACTTGGCGTCTTCCAGCTGATAGCGCTTGAGTGCGCGGTCGAAGCGCAGTTCGCCTTGCAGCTCGCTGCGTGCGCGCAGTACCGGTTTGTTGAGGCCGAAGAAGGCGCTGAGTTTGACCGGGATGCCCGCGCCTTCGCGTATTGCGCCGGTGGTCAGCTGGATGCTCTCGGCGCTGAACTGCTGGCCTTTCTGTGCGTCGTGGTAGTCGATGCGCGCGCTGTTGACGATCAGGCTATCGATATCCAGTTTCAAAGGCTGGCTGCTTTCGCCTGGCTCGGTGGCTGGGCTGTCGGTCTGTGCGCTATCGGTGCTCGATGCTTGGGCGTCGGGTGTTGCAGTCGTGGCACTGGCCGGTTTGCCGACATCTTCCCAGTTGCTGCGACCTTTCTCGTCGCGCTGCAGGTTGAGGTTTAGGCCATCAATGCGGATGTCGCTCATCTGCACTTCTTTGTGCAGCAGCGGCAGTACGCGTACCGACAGGCCGAGTAGGCGCAGATCGGCGAACGGTTTGTCCGGAGTGCTGACGCTCGCGAGGGTGGCGTCGGTCAGCTCCAGGCCGAGCCAGGGGAACAGGCTCCAGCCGATATCGCCCTTGAGGGTCAGCTCCAGGTTGGCCTTTTCGCGGGCAAGCTGGCGGATTTCGTCTTTGTAATCGTTGGGATCGAACAGGTGGGTAAGGGCAAAGCCCAGCGCCACGATGATCAGCAAGAGCCCGAGAAAAAACAGGCCGAGAATTTTGCCGAGCGCTTTCATGTGCGAATCCTTGTTTCGAAACGAGATGGTGAAGAGCTGCAATTCGAGCCGGCGAGTATAGCGCCAGCGTTTTTACCTTGACCGCCGACAGTCCCGTTTACGCGGTGATTTTGCAAGCGGCTTTTGCAGGTGCGCAGCGTGGCTGGCTCTGGCCGGGCCCGTCGCGCCTGGGCTTTCGAACCGTCTGCTCTGGCAGTTGGATAGGTAAGTCGGTGGCCGGTTCCCTGCTCGGGGTGAGTTTCCCCACGGGCTCGCGCAGGCTGCGAGGCTTCGGTTGGGCCAATAGTCTGTGCCTCTGATCGCCGCCGGTAGCCGCCCAGGCGGATGCCCGCCTATAATGCCAGCCTTTTTCCGTGGGCAATTTCTGGAGCTGGTGATGGCCGAACGTACGGCATCCGTCGAGCGCAATACCCTGGAGACCCAGATCAAGGTCTCGATCAACCTGGATGGGACTGGTAAGGCCAAGTTCGATATTGGCGTGCCGTTCCTTGAGCACATGCTCGATCAGATCGCCCGTCATGGCCTGATCGACCTGGATATCCAGTGCAAGGGCGACCTGCATATCGATGACCACCACACCGTGGAAGACGTCGGCATCACTCTTGGGCAGGCCTTTACCCAGGCCATCGGCGACAAAAAGGGCATGACTCGTTACGGCCATTCCTACGTGCCGCTGGATGAAGCGCTGTCGCGCGTGGTGATCGACTTCTCTGGCCGTCCAGGCCTGCAGATGCACGTGCCATTTACCCGCGCCGTGGTCGGCGGTTTCGATGTGGATCTGTTTCAGGAGTTCTTCCAGGGCTTCGTCAACCACGCGCTGGTTTCGCTGCACATCGACAACCTGCGTGGCACCAATACCCACCACCAGATTGAAACGGTGTTCAAAGCGTTTGGTCGCGCCCTGCGCATGGCCGTGACGCTGGATGAGCGCATGGCCGGGCAGATGCCGTCGACCAAGGGCTGCCTGTAAATGCAGACAGTTGCAGTAATCGACTACGGCATGGGCAACCTGCACTCGGTGGCCAAAGCCTTGGAGCACGTCGGTGCCGGCAAGGTGCTGGTGACCAGTGATGCCCAGGTGATTCGCGAAGCCGATCGCGTGGTATTCCCCGGTGTGGGTGCGATCCGCGATTGCATGGCCGAGATCAAGCGCCTGGGCTTCGACAGCCTGGTGCGGGAAGTCAGCGCGGATCGGCCGTTTCTCGGCATCTGTGTGGGCATGCAGGCGCTGCTGGAGCACAGCGAAGAGAACGATGGCGTTGATTGCATTGGTCTGTTCCCCGGCAAAGTGCGCTTCTTCGGCAAGGACATGGTCGAAGACGGCGAGCCGCTGAAGGTGCCCCACATGGGCTGGAACGAGGTGGCGCAGTCGGTCAAGCACCCGCTGTGGCACAACATTCCGGACCTGGCGCGTTTCTACTTCGTGCACAGCTATTACATCGAGGCTGGTAACCCCAAGCAGGTGGTCGGCCGTGGCCATTACGGCAAGGACTTCGCCGCGGCGCTGGCTGAAGGCTCGCGCTTTGCCGTGCAGTTCCACCCGGAAAAAAGCCACACCCACGGCCTGCAGCTGCTGCAGAACTTCGCCGCCTGGGATGGTCGCTGGTAAATGAGCCGGGCCAAGCAGAAGCCGCCGATTCTCACCCTCTCTGTTGAGCAGGAGCGTGAAGCGACCAATGCTCTCAAGCGTTTTATGGAAGAGCGCTTCGAGCTGCAGCTGGGTTCGTTCGAAGCGGCGGAAATCCTTGAGCTGTTTGCCCGCGAGATTGCGCCGCACTACTACAACCGGGCGGTTTTCGATGTGCAGACTCACCTGAAAGAACGGTTCGAGAGCATCGAAAGCGACCTTTGGGCACTCGAAAAGAGCTGACCCACCGAATTCACACGACTTGAGCAGGTTCAACCGATGCTGATTATCCCCGCTATCGATCTGAAGGACGGCGCCTGCGTGCGTCTGCGCCAGGGCCGTATGGAAGACTCCACGGTGTTTTCCGATGACCCGGTGAGCATGGCTGCCAAATGGGTCGAGGGTGGCTGCCGTCGTCTGCACCTGGTTGACCTCAATGGTGCCTTCGAAGGCCAGCCGGTTAACGGCGAAGTGGTCACCGCCATCGCCAAGCGCTACCCGACGCTGCCGATCCAGATTGGCGGTGGCATCCGCACCCTGGAAACCATCGAGCACTACGTGCGGGCCGGCGTCAGCTACGTGATCATCGGCACCAAGGCGGTGAAAGATCCGCAGTTTGTCACCGATGCCTGCAAAGCCTTTCCGGGCAAGGTGATCGTCGGCCTGGACGCCAAAGATGGCTTCGTCGCCACCGACGGCTGGGCGGAAGTGTCGACTGTGCAAGCGACTGACCTGGCCAAGCGTTTCGAGGCTGATGGCGTCTCGGCCATCGTTTATACCGACATCGCTAAAGACGGCATGATGCAGGGCTGCAATATCGAAGCCACGGCGGCCCTGGCGGCGGCCAGCCGTATCCCGGTGATCGCCTCCGGCGGCATTCATAACCTGGGCGATATCGAGAAGCTGCTGCTGGCGCGTTCGCCCGGCATCATCGGTGCCATCACCGGCCGTGCCATCTATGAAGGCACTCTGGATGTGGCTGAAGCGCAGACCTTCTGCGACAACTTCAAGGGCTGATTCGTCTGCTCTTGCGGTGAGCGCCGCCTGGGCGGCCCCGCGATACCCTACGGAAATACCGATATGGCATTGGCTAAACGCATCATCCCCTGCCTCGACGTGGACAACGGCCGCGTGGTCAAGGGCGTCCAGTTCGAGAATATCCGCGACGCCGGTGACCCGGTGGAAATCGCCCGGCGTTACGACGAGCAGGGTGCTGATGAGATTACCTTTCTCGACATCACCGCCAGCGTCGACGGCCGCGACACCACGCTGCATACCGTCGAGCGCATGGCCAGCCAGGTGTTTATTCCGCTGACTGTCGGTGGCGGTGTGCGCACCGTGCAGGACATCCGCAACCTGCTGAATGCCGGCGCGGACAAGGTGTCGATCAACACCGCTGCTGTGTTTACCCCGGAGTTTGTCGGTGAAGCGGCCTCACGCTTCGGCTCGCAGTGCATTGTCGTGGCCATCGACGCGAAGAAAGTTTCCAAGCCGGGCGAAGCGCCGCGCTGGGAAATTTTCACTCATGGCGGGCGCAAGCCCACCGGCCTGGATGCTGTGCTCTGGGCGAAAAAGATGGAAGACCTCGGCGCCGGTGAAATCCTCCTGACCAGCATGGATCAGGATGGCGTTAAAAGCGGCTACGACCTGGGCGTGACCCGCGCCATCAGCGAAATGGTTGGCATCCCGGTGATCGCTTCCGGCGGCGTCGGCAATCTGCAGCACCTGGCTGACGGCATCATCGAAGGCAAAGCGGCGGCCGTGCTGGCGGCGAGCATCTTCCACTTCGGTGAATACACCGTGCCGGAAGCCAAGGCCTACATGGCCGCTCGCGGGATTGTCGTGCGCTAAACCTCGCTGGCCGGCAGCCCTGTCAGCGAGTTGGCAGGTCAGTGAGCGTTGCCACCTTGTGCGAAGGGGCAACGAGTTGTGCGCCAGCGTCACCCCGTAAGCCGTTTCCCGTAAGGGCCGTTCAAACCGCTACGCATCGCACTCAATGCCTTACGTTTGCCGTGCGCGTATGACGATTGTTGTGACTGCCCTGAATCAAAGCTGGATTAGACATGCAAGTTGATGCTGTTATTACTTGGGTTGATGGAGGCGACGCTAATTGGCGGGCCAAGCGTGAATATCACTCAGGTGAACCGCACCAAGACTTTCTGCCCTTTGCCAACGGCGAGGGCCGCTATCGAGATAACGACGATTTGTTGTTTTTGCTTCGCTCGATGGAGCAGTTCTGGGGCATAGACGGCAACATCTTTATTGTCACCGATCAGCAAGTACCGGGCTTTATCGCGGAGCACCCTCGGCTGCGCATCGTTGACCATTCGCAGATTCTGGATGCGCGCTATCTTCCGACATTTTCATCCCGGGCGATCGAGTCGGCGCTGCACCATATCCCCGACCTAGCGGAACACTTCGTTTCATTCAACGATGATCAAATGCTAACCCGGCATGTTCAGCCCAAAGACTTTTTCAGCGCGGTTGGCGCTATGGTGTTCTTAACCCGAGAGGCTATTCCAACCAGTGATGCCGATCTGCAGCTGTCGGGTCATAACGATGCCAGTAACGCGCGGCATTGGATGCAAAAAAACTATGGCGCATCGAGCATCGCGTTCATCCCTGAGCACGCCCCCAAAGGCATTCGTAAGAGCTGGATGATGGAGCTTGAAGCGGCGCACCCTGATATTTTCGACGAGGTCCGTCAGGAAAAATTCAGGCGCAGGACAGGCCAAAGCATCCTGGCTAATTTATACCTTGATTGGTGTGCGACCCATGGACGAGCAGATATTGACTGGGAGCAGTGCCGCTACCTGTTCACCGATGATGTGGAGAATGACCGGGTGGCGTCGCTGCTTGACTCGCTCGGGCGTCATCTATGCATCTGCATCAACGACACGACTGACGACCGCTCTGACATCGCAAAAATGCGCGATAAGCTGGATCGAATACGCACAGAGCTGTTCCCGCGCCCGAGTTACTTTGAGTCATCACGCGGCTCCGCATCTGTTAGCTCATAAGCTCGCGCACCCTCAGATGTAATCGCGCCTTTGTGGTCCCTAGTTGCGTAGCCCCCCCAAACCTCATCATGTGCCGCCGCTAGGCGGAGCTACAAATACGCCCGCGTGCCCCCACTCATTTAAAAACGAAGCAATTTAACGGCTAGCTCGGCGATGTCTACATGTGGCCGCTGGTTTGGGCCTATCAACAGGCAGCCCTGCCGGCCACTGCTGCGGGCGAGTCGACAGCAAAATGTCGACTCGCCCGCTAAAATCAGATTGTCTGCGTTCGGGTTGATACATTCAGCATCCCGCAGCGCCCCTCTTTTTATAAATGGCATTTCTATACACGGAGTTCTTATGTCCGCTATCCGGCTATTCACCGCAGTGTGGCTGTTGTGTGCCGTCAGCCTGGCTCGCGCAGAGCCTTTGGTTCTGCTGACTGAAAACCTGCCGCCGTTCAGCATGGCGGCTAACGGCGGCAACTTCGCCAAGGATGCTGATGTTCAGGGCATTAGCGGCGATACAGTGCGTGCGCTGTGCAGCAAGGCACAGCTTGAGTGCCAGATGATCCTGCGCTTCCCGTGGGATCGTCAGTACAAGCAGGCATTAGAGAACAAAGGGTATGGGGTGTTTTCCACGATTCGTACGCCGGATCGTGAATCGCTGTTCAAGTGGGTTGGGCCGATTGCCGTGAGCGACTGGGTGTTGCTGGCCAAGGCCGATAGCAGCATTACGTTGAACAGCCTGGATCAGGCCGGTGCCTACAAGATCGGCGGTTATCGCAATGATGCGATTTCACAGTTTCTGATCGACCGTGGCGTGACGGTACAAACCAGCCTGCAGGACAAGGAAAACCTCAACAAGCTGGAGAAGGGCGTGATCGACCTGTGGGCCACCGATGAAGTCGGCGGGCGCTACATGGCTAAGCAGTCGCCACTGGGTGCGCTCAAGGTGGTACATCGCTTTAACAGTGCTGACCTCTACTTGGCGCTGAATAAAGAGACACCCGATGATGTGGTGCAGAAGTTGCAAAAAGCGTTGGACGATATACGCGCTCAAGGTGGATTGACCGCTATCAAAGACGGTTATCTTTAACCCGCTGCTGTCGATCCCCTCGGCAAACCTGGGCTGGGCTTAGCCGGACGTGCTGGGTATGCTTGCATGCTCAGCCCAACTATCGATGTGAGACATCATGTTTAAACACTTACTAGCCGCCCTTGCCGGCACAGTTATGGTGCTTGCGGGCAGTGCTCGGGCCGAAATTGACCCGAACTACCGCATGGTTCTACTGACCGAGAATTTCCCGCCGTACAACATGGCGATCAACGGCAAGAACTTCGCTCAGGAAGACAATATTGACGGCATTGCCGTGGACATCATCCGTGAGATGTTCAAGCGTGCCGGCATTCAATACAACATGACCCTGCGCTTCCCTTGGGACCGCATCTATAAGCTGGCGCTGGAAAAGCCTGGCTATGGCGTGTTTGTTGCGGCGCGCTTGCCGGAGCGTGAGGCGCTGTTCAAGTGGGTTGGCCCGATTGGTCCGGATGACTGGGTGCTGCTCGGCAAGGCCGATAGCAGTATTACCCTGAACAGCCTGGACGACGCCAAACAGTACAAGGTTGGCGCTTACAAGGGCGACGCGATTGCCGAGCACTTGGTGGAAAAAGGTCTGGAACCGATTACCGCTCTGCGCGACACGGAAAACGCCAAGAAGCTGATGGCCGGCCAGATTGATCTGTGGGCCACCGGCGACCCCGCCGGCCGCTACCTGGCCAAGCAGGAGGGCATCTCCGGGCTGAAAACCATTCTGCGTTTCGATAGTGCAGAGTTGTATCTGGCGCTGAATAAAGAAGTGCCGGATGAAGTTGTGCAGAAGCTGCAAGCCGAGCTGGACAAGATGCGCAGCGAAGGTTTTGTCGACGATATTCTGAACAACTACCTGTAATACGCAAAACCAGTGGGCCGGTCACAAACCGGCCCGCGGCCATGGATGGTTGACGCCACGTACCATACGTCGCCGGGCACCCGCCCGAGCAAGGATGCCGCTAGCCATAATCACAATTCATGCGAGCGGAATGACCTATGTTAAAAACCCTGAAAGCCAGCCTGTTGTTCGGGCTTGTCCTGAGTGCCTGTGCTGCCCGTGCAGAGCTTCCAGCCGATTACAAAGTGGTGTTGCTGACCGAGAACTTCCCGCCGTTCAACATGGCGGTGGATGACAAGAACTTTGCCCGTGATGACGGTATCGACGGCATCAGTGCCGAGATTGTCCGTGCGATGTTCAAGCGTGCCGGCATCAACTACACGCTGACCCTGCGCTTCCCTTGGGACCGCTTATACCGCCTGACCCTGGACAAACCCAACTACGGCTTGTTCTCCACCACGTTCACTGCTGAACGTCAGCCTCTGTTCAAGTGGGTGGGACCATTGGCTAAAACCGGTTGGGTGCTGCTGGCAGCGCCAGGTAATAACGTCAGTGTCGCTAGCCTCAAAGATGCAGCGCAGTACCAAATTGGCGCCTACAAAAATGACGCGGTTAGCCAGCATCTGGAAAGCCAAGGGCTGAGTCCGGTCAATGCGCTGCGTGATCAGGAGAACATCAAGAAGCTGCTCAGCGGCAAGATCGACCTGTGGGCTACCACTGATCCCGTGGGACGCTATCTGGCCAAGCAGGAGGGCGTCAGTGGTCTGAATACCGCGCTGCGCTTTAACGAGGCTGAGCTGTACCTGGCGCTTAACAAGGACACCCCGGATGAGGTGGTGCAGCGTCTGCAGAAAGCATTGGATGAACTGCGCGCCGAAGGCTTTATTGACGAGATGACCAATAACTACCTGTAGTCGCAGGCGTTATTAAAAAGCCCGACCTTGATTACTCAAGGTCGGGCTTTTTTTAGCGCTGTGCCTCTACAGGTGAAACCTAGTCGCCGCGGGTGACGCTCAGGCCCTTGAGCAGGTTGAGGGCTTGGCTGAGTTGGTAGTCGTCATCCTGTGGGCGTGCCGGTGCGCTGGTCTTGCCTTTGCTTGGCTTATCGGCGCCGCCGTTGCCATTGCCCAGGTGGCCTTGCAGGTCGGCTTCCTTGATGGTTTCGTCGCCCTGTTCGCGGGTTAGCTTGGCGCGCGCCACTTCGATGTCCGGCACGATGCCTTGAGCCTGAATCGAGCGGCCGTTAGGCGTGAAGTACAACGCCGTGGTGAGCTTCAGGGCGCGATCATTGTTCAGTGGCAGCACGGTCTGTACCGAGCCCTTGCCGAAGCTATCAGTGCCCATCAGCACGCCACGCTTGTGATCCTGCAGGGCGCCGGCGACGATTTCGGAGGCCGAGGCGCTGCCGCCGTTGATCAGCACGACCAGGGGCACGCCTTCGCTGGCGTCGGCCGGGTCGGCATTGAAGCGCAGTTCGGAGTTGGCGATGCGTCCTTCGGTGTAGACGATCAGGCCTTTCTTGAGGAAGTGATCGGTGACTTCCACGGCTGCCTGCAGCACGCCGCCAGGGTTGTTACGCAAATCGAGCACCAGGCCGCGCAGCTTCTTGCCGTTGTCTTTACGCAGTTTAGCCAGGGCCTTGCCGACTTCTTCACCGCTGTTGACCTGGAACTGGGTGATGCGTATGTAGCCGTAGCCATCGTCAAGCAGCTGGCTCTTCACGCTCCTGACCTTGATCACGGCGCGTGTCAGTTCAACATCGAAGGGCTTGCCGCCTTCACGCACTAAGGTCAGTTCGATGTCACTGCCAGCTTTGCCGCGCATCTTCTCCACGGCTTCCATCAGCGATAGGCCCTTGGTTGGCTGGCCGTCGATCTTCACGATCAGGTCGCCTGGTTGGATGCCGGCCGCAGAGGCTGGGGTGTCATCAATCGGCGAGACCACCTTGAGGAAGCCATCCTCGGTGCCGAGCTCAATGCCCAGGCCGCCGAATTCGCCGCTGGTGCTCTCTTGCAAGTCGCGGAAGGCTTCCGGCTCCAGGTAGGCCGAGTGCGGGTCAAGGTTGCTGAGCATGCCCTTGATCGCGTTTTCCAGCAGGGTTTTGTCCGTGACCGGCTCAACATAGGCGGACTTGATGCGATCCATCACCTCGGCAAAGGTGCGCAGGTCGTCCAGCGGCAGTGGCGCGCTGTCGTTGGCGGTGGCCGGTGCTTCGGCTGGCGCGGCAAAGGCGGCAGTGCTACCCAGCAGGGTAACGGCCAGCGCGAGGGCGGTGAGGCGGAACAGATGCGGCATGTCGAACTTACTCCTGTCCTGAATCGGTAATCGCAGCACTTATCCTTGTGCGCGGCACCATTGAGCGGGGTCGATCGGGCGGCCCTGCTGGCGAATTGCGAAATACAGTGCTGAGGTTTCCTGGCCACCGCTGTTGCCAACGGTGGCGATGGCTTCGCCGGCTTTGACCACATCCCCGGCGTCTTTGAGCAGGCTCTGGTTATGCCCGTAGAGGCTCAGGTAGCCGTTGCCATGGTCGAGAATGACCAGAAGCCCGGCGCCACGCAACCAGTCGGCAAACACCACGCGCCCGCCATGCACGGCATGCACCTGGCTGCCAGCGGATGCGCCGATCAGCACACCGTCCCATTTGGTACGGGCATCGCCGCCACGCGGTGTGCCGTAGCGAGCCACCAGGCGACCATCAACTGGCCAGGGCAGTTTGCCGCGGGCTTTGGCAAATGGGCCGCCGAAGCTGGCGCCAGAACTTACCAGTGGACCTGTCGGCGCGGTATTAGTGCTGTTGCGCGATTGTTCACGTTCGGCGAGCAGGGCTTGTTGACGCGCGGCTTCAGCTTCACGGGCCTGGCGGGCAAGGGTTTCTTCAATGGTTTTCAGCACGCGGGCCAGGTTGGCTTGTTCCTGCTGGCGGGCCTTGAGCTTATGGTCGCGAGCGGAGAATTCCTTGTTCAGCTTGACCAGGGCCAGCTGACGCTCCTTTCGTACGCTGGCGAGCTGTTCGCGGCGACCATCCAGGGCGCTCTTCTGCTCCAGTAACTGGTTCTGCTGGTTGGCGATGTCCTGCTCGACGTTAGCCAGCTGGCGCAGGGTTTCATTGAAGGTCGCAAGTTGTTCCATGCGCGCTTCGCTGAGGTAGTCGTAGTAGGTCAGGGTGCGTGAGAACTTTTCTGGGTTCTGCTGGTTGAGGAGCAGCTTGACGTACTCCTGGCGCCCGCTCTGGTAAGCGGCGCGGGCCTGGATGCCGATCAGGCGTTGCTGTTCAAGGCGCGCGCCCTCAAGTTTTTTTTTCTCGGTATCGAGGCGCTGGATTTCCTCTTCGCTCTTCTTCAGGTCCTGCTGCAGGCCTTTGACCTGCTTCTCCAGCTGGCCCATCTCGCTTTCGGTTTTCTTCAGGTCTTTCTGCACGCCGGATTTTTCCTGCTGCAGCTTTTCCAGCAGTTGCTTCAGCTCGGCGACATCGGCGCGCGCGGCATCCAGTTGCTTCTGCGCATCGCTCTTCTCGTCGGCGATCGCAGGCGTCAGCAGGAGGGTCAGGAAAATAAGGGCGAGGGCACGAAACATGGGGCGGGCGGCACCTGAATTAAGAACGCGCCTAGTATGCCTAAAAAATGGCCGGGAGCCATGGTTAACGTCACGTTGCGACGGCCCGCAGGCCAGGCATTGCACCTGGCTGCGGGCAGTTGCTTAGTTCAGCTCGACGATGCTGGTGCCGGTCATTTCCGCGGGTACTGGCAAACCCATCAGAGTCAGCAGGGTCGGGGCTACGTCGGCCAGTACACCGCCTGAACGGATTGTCGCCGGACGTTTGCCAACGTAGATGAAGGGCACGGGCTCGCAGGTGTGTGCGGTGTGCGCCTGGCCGGTGCTTTCATCCGCCATCTGCTCGACGTTGCCGTGGTCGGCGGTGATCAGCGCTTCACCGCCGACTTTATCCAGTGCGGCAACGATGCGGCCGACGCAGCCGTCCAGGCACTCCACGGCGGCCACGGCAGCGGAAAACACGCCGGTGTGGCCGACCATGTCGCCGTTGGCGTAGTTGACGACGATCACGTCATAACGCTGGTTTTCGATGGCATCGACGATCTTGTCGGTAACTTCCGGTGCGCTCATCTGCGGCTGCAGGTCATAGGTGGCGACGTTCGGTGACGGGATCAGGATGCGCTCTTCACCGGCGAAGGGTTCTTCACGGCCGCCGGAGAAGAAGAAGGTGACGTGGGCATATTTTTCGGTTTCGGCGATGCGCAGTTGGGTCTTGCCGTTATTCGCCAGGTATTCGCCGAGCACGTTGGTCAGGGCTTCCGGCTTGTAGGCGCTGGGTGTCGGGATGCTGGCAGCGTACTGGGTGAGCATGACGAAGTCGGCCAGTTGCGGCACGCGCGGGCGCTCGAATTCCTTGAAGCCCGGCTCGACAAAGGCGCGGGTCAGTTCGCGTGCGCGGTCGGCGCGGAAGTTCATAAAGACTACGGCGTCGCCGTCTTCCATGCGCACGGGCTCGCCAATGGTGGTGGCTTTGACGAATTCATCGCTTTCGCCACGCTCGTAGGCAGCATTCAGGCCTTCCACGGCAGTGGCAGCGTTGAACTGGCCGTGACCGTCGACCAGCAACCCGTAGGCCTGTTCGACGCGGTCCCAGCGGTTGTCGCGGTCCATCGCGAAGTAGCGACCGCTGAGGCTGGCGATGCGGCCCTTGCCGAGTTTGGCGAAGGTGGCGTCAAGCAGTTCAATGGACGGCTGTGCGCTTTTCGGTGGGGTGTCACGGCCGTCGAGGAAGGCGTGCAGGTAGATTTTTTCGGCACCGCGCTGAACGGCGAGTTCGGCCATGGCCACCAGATGATCCTGGTGGCTGTGTACGCCGCCATCGGAGAGTAGCCCGAGGATATGCACGGCTTTGCCGGCGCTGACAGCTTTATCGACTGCAGCGGTGATGGTTGGGTTGGTGAAGAACTCGCCATCACGAATGGCTTTGGTCACTCGGGTGAAGTCTTGATACACCACGCGGCCGGCACCGAGGTTCATGTGGCCGACCTCGGAATTGCCCATTTGTCCGTCTGGCAGGCCGACATCCATGCCTGAACCCGAGATCAGGCCGTGGGGCTGGGTGGCGCGCAGGTGGTCATAGACCGGCGTGTTGGCGGCCATGATGGCGTTGGATTCGGGGCTGTCACTGTGGCCGAAGCCATCGAGGATGATCAGTACCAGGGGTTTGGGCGTGGCGCTCATAAAGCTGGTTCGCTCTGGGTCGATGGGCGGGAAACAAGGCTGGGCATTTTACGGCCAAGTATGGAAAACGTCACCGCCGGGCGGGGTTTGGCCGACCTGTGCGGCTGTGTATACTGGCCGACATTTTACCGCCCCGGAACCGCACAATGCTTGCCAACTTGATTGAATTTGCCACTACCCACTATGTCCTGAGCGGTTTGTTCGCAACTCTGCTCGCGCTGCTGATCTTTACCGAAGCGCGCAAGGGCGGACAGAGCCTGAGCAGCCGCGAGCTGACCGCACTGGTTAACAGCGAGCAGGGCGTGGTGTTGGATATCCGCGGGCAGAAGGACTTTTCCGCTGGGCATATCGTCGGTGCACTGAATATCCCGTTCGAAAAATTCGCCGCTCGTATGGTTGAGCTGGACAAACACAAGGCCAAAACCATCATCGTGGTTGATGCCATGGGCCAGCACAGCGGCGGTGTTTGCCGTGACCTGAAAAAGGCCGGCTTCACCGCTGCCAAGCTGTCCGGCGGGATTGCCAGCTGGCGTGGCGACAACCTGCCATTGGTGAAGTGAGATGCAGCCTGTCGTCATCTATTCCAGCGATTGGTGCCCGTACTGCATCCGCGCCAAACAACTGCTGACGCACAAAGGCGTGGCCTTTAACGAGATCAAGGTTGATGGCAAGCCAGATGTGCGTGCTGAAATGACCCGCAAGGCGCGCCAGACCTCGGTGCCGCAGATCTGGATCGGCGACACCCATGTGGGTGGTTGCGATGATCTTTACACCTTGGAGCGCGCGGGCAAGCTCGACGCGCTGCTCAAGGCTTAATTCCCTGTTTACCCGTACCTAACGACAAGAAGGCTTTGCCATGACAGAACAAGCTAGCAACGGCGCCGCTCAGGGCGAACAAAACCCACAGTTCTCCCTGCAGCGTATCTATGTACGTGACCTGTCCTTCGAAGCGCCGAAGAGCCCGGAAATCTTCCGTCAGGAGTGGGCGCCTAGCGTTGCCATGGACCTCAACACCCGTCAGAAGGCGCTGGATGGCGACTTCCATGAAGTGGTGCTGACCCTCTCGGTAACCGTGAAAACTGGCGAAGAAACCGCCTTTATCGCTGAAGTTCAGCAGGCCGGCATCTTCCTGATCAAGGGTCTGGATGCGGCGTCCATGAGCCATACCCTGGGTGCGTTCTGCCCGAACATCCTCTTCCCCTATGCTCGCGAAACTCTGGACAGCCTGGTTGTGCGTGGCTCGTTCCCGGCGTTGATGCTGGCGCCGGTGAATTTCGACGCCCTCTACGCTCAGGAGCTGCAGCGCATGCAGCAAGCCGGCGAAGCGGCCACCGCGCACTAAGGTTTGCGGTTGCAACAAAAAACGCCCTACGGGGCGTTTTTTATGGGCGCTGTACAGCACGATCGGCGCTACTGGGCGTCGGCAAACCCCTGTTGGCGCCAGGCTTCATAGACCGCCACAGCGACGGTATTGGACAGGTTCAGGCTGCGGCAGCCTTCGCGCATCGGCAGGCGCAGACGCTGTTCGGGCGGCAGGCTGTCGCGAATTTCCTGAGGCAGGCCGCGGCTTTCCGGGCCAAACAGGAAGGCATCGCCAGGCTGATAGCTAACGTCGTGGAACGCCTGCGAGCCCTTGGTGGTAAAGGCAAACACGCGCGGTCGGCCGATGCTCGCCAGACAGCTGGCCAGGTCGACGTGGCGCTGCAGGGTGGCGTATTCGTGATAATCCAGCCCGGCGCGGCGCAGGCGTTTGTCATCCAATTCGAAGCCCAGCGGCTCGATCAGGTGCAGGTGGCAGCCGCTGTTAGCGCAGAGCCTGATAATGTTGCCGGTATTGGGCGGTATTTCCGGTTGAAAAAGGATGACGTGAAACATGCGCGGCTCCGAGCTTGAAGACGAGCAGCATTCTACAGACCCGCGCCCCCGTCCGTGGGTGCGGGTGATTGCTTCATTGGGTGTGTTTGGATTTTTGATTGGTTTGATGATTGGCCGGATGTTCCAGCCTGACCCATTGTGGCTTGAACGTGTTGACGTGCTGGAGCAGCGGCTGGAGTTCTGGTTCAACGTCGAGCCGGTGCCGCATGAAGAGCATGTGGGTGGTGTGGTGATCCTGCGCTTGCAGAGTTTTGGGCGCGAGCAGCAAGGCCAGTTAGAAGTACAGGGGCGCTTGGCCAACTGGCGTTTGCAGCGTGAGCGAAGGGATTTGGTCTTGAAGGTGGTGGCGGCCCGTCCTTTGCGCACTGAATGGCGCGCTGAAGAGGTGGACGGGCGCTGGCGGCTGGTGGTCAGCCTGATGGAGCAATAAAAGAGGGGAATCCCCGGCCTGCCTGTACCAAGGTCCCCAAAACTGGGATTGCTTGAGTCTATGCAGGCTGTGTGCCAGTTTTATTACGTTGGCTGCAGGGCTAGTAAATAGGGGCTTAGAGCCTGGCGGCCGTTGTTGCCGATGACAGCTAGGGCTGGTGGGGATGAATCATAGCTGTGCATCGGGGTGGTGGATGTGCATTGCTTTGGCGCATTTCCCGCCTCGTTCATAGCGAAGGCCTTGGCGGTGATGGGCGCAGCACGGGGCCGAGGCCTATGCTTTGTGTTATACAGTCTTCAACCGATGTATGGCCTTTTGATGTCGCGTGGCTGTGCAGTGCTGTCTAGCAACTGGCGTTGCTATATGGCTGGCGAAGGTGTTGAGGTCAGGCGGTTGGGTGAGGGGCAGTCGAGGCACGGTTTCAGGCGTTGCAGCAGGGGCATTGATCAGCATCAGGGGCGCGCCTGAACAGCTATTCTAAACTGTGCGGCCGGCAGGATTGCCTGCGTCGCAATGGGTGGTGGGGTTTACAGTTGGCGTGGTTTGCTAAAAGAAAGATAAAAGTCGCCAATGGTTTGCTGGGCATCGAAACCAGTCCTGAAGGTATTGCGCTGGCACGCGTGCTACGTGAGCCCGGCCAGCCGCCGCGCCTGCTGGAATGCCAATTCCATGAGGCCACAAGTGTTGAACAGCCTGCCTTGCTCAAACGCCTGGTCAATGAGCTGGGCTTTGCCGGCATGCCGGTCAACCTGCTGTTGCACCCTGCGACTTACCAGATGCTGCTGCTCGACAGCCCTGATGTACCGGCCACTGAATTGCGTGATGCGATGCGTTGGCGAGTCAAGGAGCTGATCAGCGAGCCGCTCGAGAACGTCGTCGTCGATGCGTTCAATCTGCCCGAAGATGCCTACCGAGGGCGCTCACGTATGGCTTATTGCGCCGTCCTGAATAAGGCGCGGATGCACGCCTTGGGTGCCATGTGCAACGAGGCAGGTTTGCGCCTGGGCAGCATTGATGTCACCGAAATGGCGTTCCGCAATCTGGGCGTGCTGGCTGGCAGCGAGGGCATGAGCCTGGCGCTGCTGCGTTTACGTTCCAGTGAAGGGCTGATCGCTGTTCAGCATGGCGCCGATTTGTATATGGCGCGGCGAATCGAGCAGGGCCTCGACCAGGCGGACCCGGAGTTCTCGGCGATGACCCTGGAGATTCAGCGTTCGCTCGATTACTACGAAAGTCAGCTCGGTAAGGGGTACATCAACCGGCTGCTGCTGTTGCCCATGAAGCGCAATGGCGCCGCGGCCCTGCAAGCCTTGTCCAACGGCTTGGCGGTTAAGCTGCAGGCACTGGACTTGCGTGAGCTGTTTCCGGGCCAAGCCAGCGCTGAATTATCCGAGCAGGAGCAAGCCTATTGCATGGGCGCCGTAGGTGCGGCGCTGCGGCAGGAGGCTGGCTGATGCAAAACCTCAACCTGTATCAGCTCGAACGTACACAACAGAGTGGACCGCGTCCTGCGCAGATGTTGTTGGGATTAGGCGTCATGTTGTTGCTGTGCCTGGGCCATGCCAGTTGGCAGGCCTGGCAGCTGCATCACGGCGCACAGCGTCTGGCCGAGAAGCAGCTGCAAGCACAGCAGGAAGAGGCCCAATTGGCATCGGCTCTTGGCAGTTTTATCGAGCCCACGCTGGATGAGCGATTACCCGAGGAGCTGGCTGCGCGCGAGCAGGGCAACCGTGAGTTGCAGCGACTGGTCGCTTACTTGCAGCTGCTTGGCAGCCAACGCAGTGCCGGATTTGTTGCACCATTGGCGGCGCTGACTGAGCAACATCCCCCAAGTGGTTTGTGGCTGAACGGCATCAGCCTGCGCGAGGGTGGGCGGCATATTCGTCTGCAGGGGCGCAGCCAGGACCAGGAGTTGCTGCCGGCGTACTTGCAGCGTCTGGGGCAGAGTGCCGTATTCAGCGGGCGTGAGTTCGCGCGTTTCGATGTGCAGCGTGGTGACGATCAACTGCTGCGGTTTGACCTCTCGTCCCAGCTGAAGGATAAGGAGGCCGGCGATGAATAAGTGGCTACAGCGCTGGCAGGGTATGGCCACGCGTGAGCGCTGGCTGACGTATGGCGTGGCGCTGGGTCTGCTCGGGGTGCTCTATGTTCTGCTGGTTGGCGACCCCTTGAGCATGCGCCTGGCCAAGCAGCAGAGTGACTGGCAAGTGGCCGAAGGTCGTCGTGCTGAGGCCGAGAGTGCTCGGTTGGAATTGCAGCGTCGCACAGAGGCTGATCCCAATAAGCAATACCTCAGCGCCCTGAGCGCTGCAGCGGCGAGTCGTGATGGGCTCATCCAGCAGATTGATCAGCACACCGCAGAGCTGATCACCCCGCAGAAAATGCAAACGGTGCTGCAAGAGCTGCTGCGCAAACAACCGCAGCTGCGTGTGCTGGGCATGAGTAGTTTCAGTGAGCCGGTACAGTTGGCTCCTGCCGAGCCGGCTGCGGCGCCGGTAAGCGCTGACAAAGCGCCGCCGACCCCAGCGGTGACACTCTATAAACATGGCTTGGAGCTGCAGCTGGAAGGTGGTTATTTCGACCTGTTGAACTACCTGCAAGCAGTGCACGCCAGCGGTTGGCAACTCAACTGGGACAGCCTGGATTATCAGGTTGGCGAGGCGGGGCCGAGCAAGGCCAGCATCCGTCTGAAACTCTACACATTGAGTCGGTATGCGGGGTGGGTCGGTGTCTAAAGTCCTGTTACTGAGTCTGCTATTGAGCAGTGCGGCACTGGCCGACAATGTGGGTATCGACCCGACCCAGCCACCGCGCGAGCTGTTGCCTGCCGCCGCGGCCAGTGGCGACAGCCCGCTGATATTGCAAGCCATCGTGCGTGGTGCCCAGGGCAGCCGCGCAGTGATTGGTGGACAGAACCTGCGGGTTGGCGAGCGCTATGCCGATGCTCGGGTGCTGGCCATCCATGCGCAGTCCGTATTGATTGAGCGCCAGGGCCAGCAACAGCTGCTGCGCCTGGCTGAACCCGTTATGCAACCGAGCCGATGATGCCCATGATCAGATTTTTGCCCAGTGTCTGTCTATTGAGCCTGAGCTGTCTGCTTGTGGCCTGCCAGACCTTCAAGGATGGTGACGCGCAACTCTATGAGCAGAGCGGCAAGTTGCTGGATGACAGCCTCAAGCAGGCTCAGGCCGCCCCCAAGGTGATGCCGCCGCTGGCCGTGCAGGCCGCGTTGATCCCGCCGCTGGGCAGCGGCTTCAGCAGTGGCCCGCGCTTTGATGTGGCGGCCAAGGATATGCCGGCGCGTGAGTTCTTTCTCAGCCTTATGGAGGGTGCTGGGCAGAACCTGGTGGTGCACCCGGACGTGAGCGGCACCATTACCTTCAGCCTGCGCCGCGTCACCCTCGATGAAGTGCTCGCAGCGGTGCGCGACAGTTACGGTTATGACTTCCGCCGTACCAGCTATGGCTACCAGATCCTGCCCAATCAGGTGATTACCCGCAGTTACGACATCAACTACCTCAACCTGCAGCGTATCGGCCAGACCGATACACGGGTCAGCTCCGGGCAGGTGGAAAGCACCAGTAACAACAACGCGGGAAGCGGCGTCAGCAACAGCACCAACACCAGCGGCAACAGCAATACTGTGACTACCCTCAACGCCAGCCAGGTCAGCACTTCCAGCAATGTCGACTTCTGGAATGAAGTGCGCCAGGTGGTGGAAATGATCGTGGCGGGTGACAGCAACAGCAGCGTGATGGTCAATCCGCAGGCCAGTCTGCTGGTGGTGCGGGCACACAGTGCTGCTCAGGAAAACGTCGCGCGCTTTCTTGAGCAGGCGCAGATCAACCTGCAGCGTCAGGTGATTCTGGAGACCAAAATCCTTGAGGTGCAGCTCTCCGACGGCTTCCAGGCAGGCATCAGCTGGGACCAGATCGGTGGCGATGTCAGCAGTAACCTGGGGGCTGCGGCGCTGAGTGGCCCAACCGGGGTCAATGGCGTATTTGGCATTGCCCTGACCCTGGGGGATTTCACCGGGCTGATCGAGTTGCTGGAGACGCAAGGTGAGGTACGTGTGCTCTCTAGCCCGCGTATCTCCACGTTGAATAACCAGAAAGCGGTGATCAAGGTGGGGACTGACGAATTCTTTGTCACCAATGTCTCCTCCACCGGTTCCACGGCCACGGTGGGCGGCGTTACTGAGCCGACCCAGGACATCACTCTGACGCCATTCTTCTCCGGCATCTCCCTCGACGTCACGCCGCAGATCGATCAGAACGACACCGTGACCCTGCATGTGCGGCCGACCGTCAGCCGTGTGCGTGATCAGAACAAGACCATCACCCTGGGCGAAGACAATGTATTCAACCTGCCGCTGGCGTTGTCCACCACGCGCCAGTCGGACTCCATTGTGCGTGCCCGCAGTGGCCAGGTGGTGGTGATTGGCGGCCTGCTGCAGAACAACAACGAAAACACCGATGCCAGCATTCCCTGGGCCAGCACCCTGCCGATCGTCGGCAACCTGTTCAAGCAGCAGCGCAAAGCACTGCAGCAGAGCGAGCTGGTGATTCTCATGCGGCCGCAGGTGGTCAGTGATGAGGTCTGGCTGAATGAGCTGCGCAAGAGTGCGCAAACCTTCAAAGAGCTGAGATAGGCCGATGTATGAAGCCTTCTTTGGTCTGCACGAAAAGCCTTTCGCGCTGACCCCGAACACCGGTTTTCTGGTGCAGCTGGCGCCCTATCAGGCGTGCCTCAACTTGCTGCGCGTGGCTCTCGGTGAAGGTGAAGGGTTTATCAAAGTCACAGGGGAAGTGGGCACCGGCAAGACGTTACTCTGCCGCACGTTGCTCAATGAGCTCGACGCTGAGCGCTTTCAGCTGGCCTATTTGCCCAATCCGGGCATGAGCCCGACGGGCTTGCGCCAGGCCTTGGCGCGTGAGCTGGGCATTGAAGATATTGAAGAGCTGGATACCCAGGCGGTGCTGGAGGCCTTGCACCGACGGCTGATTGAGCTGGCTGCCGCAGGCAAAAGCACGGTGCTACTGATTGACGAGGCCCAGGCACTGCCTACCGCGACTCTGGAAGCACTGCGTCTGCTGACCAACCTGGAAACCGAGCGGGCCAAACTGCTGCAGGTGGTGCTGTTCGGCCAGCCCGAGCTGGATGCGACCCTCGCGCGTCCGGAGTTTCGTCAGCTGCGCCAGCGCATTACCTTTTCCTATCAACTGCGTGCGTTGGATGTCAAAGACACCAGCCGTTACTTGAACGAACGTCTGGCGGTGGCCGGCTATCGTGGCGAGTCGCTGTTTGAAATGCCCGCGGTACGGTGCTTGGTACAGGGCAGCGGCGGTATTCCACGATTGCTCAATATCCTGGCGCACAAAGCCTTGATGGTGGCCTTCGGTGAGGGGGTGCGGCAGGTGCGTGTCAGCCATGTCAAACGCGCCCAGCGCGATACTGAAGGTGCGCAACCTTTCCTGCATCGGCGCTCCCCCTGGTTGGGGTGGGGCATGTTGGCCGGTGTGTTGTCGATTATGTTGGTTGTGGGCGCGTGGCCCTGGCTGGCGCATTGGCGGGAGTGGCTGCCATGAGCCTGGTGAACGACATGCTGCGTGACCTGGAAACCCGGCGCGCCGCACCCAGTGAACGGCTGCAGTTGGATGGGCTGTACGCGGTGGATGAAACCGCTGTGACCCGCCGCGACCGATATGAGCGTCTGCGCCGCAGCGTTGTCGTGCTGGCGGTGGTGGCCGTGCTCGCTGTGCTACTTGGCCTGTTGGTTGATCGGCTGCTCAGCGCAGCGCCTGAGGTGGCCACCGATACGCTGCCCGTGGCGCCCGCTTCGGCGGTACCGTCGCCGGTGCAGATACTCGACGTGCTGCCGCAACATGATGGCCGTGGCTTGGTGCTGCAGCTGCTGCTGGATCGCAGCGTGGCCTATCGGCGTAACGAAGAAAGTGGCGCTGTCAGCCTGCGCCTGAAAGATACCCAGCTGGCCGGTGAACTGCAGCAGGGGCGGTTGCAGCGCGATGGCCGGAGCATTTCCTGGCGAGTGGAGAACTCGGGTACGGATGTGCAAGTCCTGCTGGTCGGCCTGGGCAATAGCTTGGCAGTGTCTGACCGCCTTGAAGCGGCAGGTGACCGCTGGATGCTCTGGATAGACGTGCCGCTGAATACGCCTGCTGAGGCGATTGATGCCCCTTTGGCACTGGATAACCTGCCCCCGGCCGAAGCCGAAACCGCGCACAGTGAAGCGCCACTGCCGGGGTGGGTCAGTGCGCCATTACCGACGCCTGTTGCCGCCTCGCCACCGCCGGCCGCAGTACAACCCATCGCACCCGTTGCTGCGCCGCAGGTGAAGATTGCCGCGTACCAGCCCGACACCCTGACCTTGGCACGTCAGGCCTTGCAGGCAGGCGACCACCCTCGCGCGATTAGCCTGCTGGAAACCCTGCAAAACACCCGTGGCCATGACCCACAAGTGCTGCGCTGGTTGGCCCGCGCCTATCTGGCGGCCGACGATCAGCAGCGTCTCCTCGACTGGCTGCCCGCGCAACTGGCGCAACTGCCCGATGACAGTGAGCTACGCCTGATACTGGCACGCGCGCAATTGCAGGCCGGTGATACCCGTCGCGCCGTGGCGACGCTGGAGCAGAACCCGCCGCGCCTCGAACAGGAACCGACTTACTTTGCGTTGCTGGCCGCGAGCTATCAACAGACCGACCAATGGCAAAACAGTGCCGACTTGTACCAGCGTCTGCTCGCCCTGCGGCCCAGCCAGTCAACCTGGCAACTCGGGCTGGCGATTGCCCTTGAGCAGCTCGATCAACCGGCCGAAGCTGGCCGCCATTACCGTCTGGCCCTCCTGGGCACAGACCTGGACGACAGCACTCGACGCTTCGTCAGTGAACGCGCCAAGGCGCTTGGAGGCCTTTGATGAGTCAGGATGATGTTCGCCAGCGCAAGGTGCGCCTCGGTGACCTGCTGATCCAGGCCGGTTTGCTCAGCGATGCGCAGCTGCAACTGGCCCTGCAGGACCAGAAACGCACGGGCTCCAAACTGGGCCGCACAGTAGTGGATATGGGCTTTGTCGATGAGGTGCGCCTGCTCACCGCCTTGTCCGAGCAGATGAAGATCCCGTTTATCGATCTCAAACACTTCAAGTTCGACCAGGAGTTGGTGCAAAAACTACCGGAGGCCATGGCCCGGCGGTTCCGCGCGCTGGTGCTGTCACGCGAAGGTGATGGCCTGCTGGTGGGCATGTCCGACCCGCTCGACCTGTTTGCCCTGGATGAAATGGACCGCATCCTCAAGGTTCGCGTGCGCCCTGCAGTGGTGCGCGAGGCCGAGCTGCTGGCGACGCTGGATACGGTGTACCGGCGCACCAGTGAAATTGCCTCGATTGCCGGTGAGCTGGAAGGTGAACTCAAGGACAGCGACTTCGACCTGTCCAAACTCGGCGCTGACAGTAACACCGAAGCGCCTGTAGTGCGCCTGCTGCAAACCCTGTTTGAAGACGCCGTGCAGATGAAGGCGTCGGACATCCATATCGAGCCCGACGAAGGCGTGGTACGCATTCGTCAGCGCATCGACGGCGTGCTCAATGAGCAGGTGATGAAGGAGGCGCGGGTCGCTTCGGCCCTGGTGATGCGCCTGAAGATCATGTCCGGGCTGGATATTTCCGAAAAGCGCCTGCCCCAAGACGGCCGTTTCAATATCCGCGTTAAAGGCCACAACATCGATGTGCGGGTCTCGACCATGCCCGTGCAGTACGGCGAGTCAGTGGTCATGCGTCTGCTCGATCAAACCGGCGGGGTGTCCACCCTGGAAGCCAGCGGCATGCCGCCCGACATGCTGGTGCGCTTCCGTCGCCTGCTGCAACGCCCGTTTGGCCTGGTGCTGGTGACCGGGCCGACGGGTTCGGGTAAGACCACCACGCTGTATGCCGGGCTGTCGGAGCTGAACAGTCCGGAGAAAAAGATCATCACCGTGGAAGACCCGGTGGAATACCGCCTGCCACGCATCAACCAGGTGCAGGTCAACGCCAAGATCGACCTGAGCTTTGCCCGCGTGCTGCGCGCCGCGCTGCGTCAGGACCCGGACATCGTGCTGATCGGTGAGATGCGTGACCAGGAAACTGCCGAAATCGGCCTGCGAGCGGCACTCACCGGTCACTTGGTGCTCTCGACCCTGCACACCAACGATGCCCTGACCTCGGCCATGCGCCTGATCGATATGGGTGCTGAACCCTTTCTCGTCGCCACCTCGCTAAATGCCGTATTGGCCCAGCGCCTGGTACGCCGGGTGTGCGAGAACTGCATGCAGGATCACACCCCGGATGCCCGTCAGCTGGTCTGGCTGGAAAACCTCTACAAAGCGCCGCTGCTCGGGCGCAGCTTCAAGCGTGGCGCAGGCTGTCACCAGTGCCACAACACCGGTTATGCCGGTCGTGTGGGGGTGTATGAACTGTTGGAAATGGATGACGGCATGATCGCCGCCCTGCGCCGCAATGACCCGCAAGGCTTTGCCGAAGCGGCCCAGACCAGTGCCCACTACCGGCCGCTCGCCGCCTGTGCGCTGGACTACGCCCTGGCCGGGGTCACCAGCGTGGACGAAGTGCTGAAAGTCTGTGCCACCTTGACCGATGAAGGGGTGGCCTGATGGCGAGCGCATGGCGCCAGGAGGCCGGGCGGTGAGTCTCTATCGCTTTACCGGCCGTGATGCCCAAGGCGGCAAGATCATCGGCAGCCGTGAGTCCGGTTCGGCGGACAGCCTGGCCAGCGAGCTGCTGGCCGAACGCATTACCCCGCTGACCATCGAGGAGCAGGCCCAGGCGAGTGACAGCGACGTGTTCGCCCAGCTCAAGGAAAGCCTGCGGCGCAAACATGTCGACCTGGAAGAGCTGATTATCTTCTGCCGGCAGATGTACAGCCTGAGCAAGGCTGGCGTGCCGATCATCCGTGCGATTGGTGGTCTGGCCGAATCCAGCCGCAACCTTTACCTGCGCGAAGTGCTGCAGGCGGTGCGCAGCGATCTGGAAGGCGGGCAGGGCATGGCCGTGGCGCTCAACGCTCATCCCAAGGTGTTTAACACCCTGTTTGTCAGCATGATCAGTGTCGGGGAAAACACCGGCCAGCTTGATCAGGCCTTCCGCCAGTTGTCGGTTTATCTGGAGCTGGAGCGCGAAACCCGCAAGCGCATCAAGCAGGCCACGCGTTACCCGCTGTTCGTGCTGTCCGCCATGGCGGTGGCCTTGGTGGTGATCAACCTGTTCGTGATTCCGGCCTTCTCCAAGGTGTTTGCCCAGTTCAAGGCGGACCTGCCCTGGGCTACGCAGATACTGATCGGCACCTCGCAGTTCTTTCAGGATTTCTGGTGGCTGCTGGCGCTGCTGTTCGGTGGCAGCCTGTTTGGCTTTTTCAAATGGATCGAGACCGATGCCGGTGCCCTGAAGTGGGACCAGATCAAACTGCGTCTGCCGATTGTCGGTGGGATTTTCGAGCGGATCGCCCTGGCGCGCTTCACCCGCACCTTCGCGATGATGTACCGCGCTGGCGTGCCCTTGCTGCAAACCCTGTCGATCAACAGCGCCAGCGTTGGCAATCGCTATATCGGTCAGGCGATTCTGGCCATGCGTGAAGGTATTGAACGCGGCGAAGCATTGACCCGCACCGCGTCTGCCAGCGGCCTGTTCACCCCCCTGGTGCTGCAGATGATGGCCGTTGGCGAAGAAACCGGCGCGCTGGACGACTTGTTTGTTGAGGTGGCGGATTTCTACGAGCAGGAAGTGGACTACGACCTTAAACAACTGGCCGATGCCATCGAGCCTATTCTGATTGTGGCCATGGGCATTATGGTGCTGGTGTTGGCGTTGGGCGTGTTTTTGCCGATGTGGGAACTGGCTTCGGCGGCCAAGGGTGGCCGTTGAAGGGCGAGTACCAATTGGAAGAGCAGGTGCGCCTGGCGCGGCGGCTCGTTTGGACCATTGGCGGTGTACTGCTGGTGGCCGTGCTGCTGGCGCTGGCCTGGCAGATCGCCCAGGTCAGCGAGCGGCGTGCGCAGCAGGCCACCCGTGAGTACCTGGCCAGCAGTTTGATCAGCCTCACGGCTGAGCAGCTGGCACAGGATCGACTGCTGTCACGCGGCATGCTGACGGCTAATCCGTTCCAGTTGCTGCGCTGGCAACAGGACAACTACTGCGGCGAGCTGGCGCGTGGTGACACGCCCGCCAGCGGCTGTTGGTACTGGTTGGCTGAGCCTGGCTGGGTGCTGTACCGCTGGCGCTTCAGTGACGGATGGGCAGAAGACTCGACTGAGTTGCAGGCCTACCGGGTCCAGGCGGTTCCTCAAGCAACCGCGGCAGGTGCACACTGGCAGGGCAGCGGTCTGGCCCTTGAACTTCAGGCAGTACCCCAGGCGCAATTGGCTGCGCAGGGTTTGATTGAGTAGGAGAGCGGCATGAAGCACAACCGGGGGTTCACCCTGATCGAACTGGTGGTGGTTATCGTCATTCTTGGCGTTCTTGCCGCCGTGGCGTTGCCACGTTTTATCAACGTCACCAAGGATGCCCACGAAGCCGCCGTGCGCGGTGCCGGCGGAGCGTTGGCCTCGGCCGTGCTGCTGGTGCGCGCGCAGTGGGAAGTCAACCGCGGCAATGGCAATGACACCACGCCCAATACCGATGTGGTCGGCTTTGGCGATGGCACGGTGGATGTGAATGCCCAGGGCTGGCCCGTCGGCACCGCCGACGTCCTCAACTGCGTGCAGGTGTGGAATGCCATCCTGCAGGGCTCGGCACCGCGCGTCGGCACCGCCTCGACCCCAGCCAACCCGGTGGACTACATCGCCTCAGCCGCCGGCGCCGTTTGCACCTACACCTACCAGCTGGATGACCTTAACGACAGCATCGTCTATGACTCCAGCAACGGCACCGTGACCACCAACTTTGATCGCACCACCCCTTAATTCCCCTTTACTGCAATGAGGAAGTACCGATGAAGAAGCAACAAAGCGGTTTTACCCTGATCGAGCTGATTATGGTGATTGTGATTCTGGGCATTCTGGCGGCGTTTGCGTTGCCGCGGTTTGCGGATTTCGGTGCCGATGCTCGCCGCGCAACCATTCAGGGTGTTGAGGGCGCGATGAAGTCGGCCAGCGCGATCACGCGTTCGGCATTTCTGGCGGCTGGTACGAATCCGGGGACTGTCAATCTGGAAGGGGCCGCTGTTGCAATTACCAACGGCTATGCCAGCCCTGCTGGCATCATAGTGGCGGCGAATATTACTGGGGGAGCTCTTGACAACGCTGCCAATACGGGCGATTTCGTCGTTACTACCACGACCACCACAGCAACTGTGCAGGCTAAAGGTGCAGCTACGCCAGCTAACTGTCAGGTGGTTTATACAGCAGCCACATCATCGGGTACGCCGGCAGTGATTACGGCTCCGACTATCGTCCGTACTACCACGACCACAGGCTGTTAAACCCTGTGCGTGGCTTTACCCTGGTCGAGTTGCTGATGGTCATGGTGATCATCGGTATTCTCGCCGCAGTGGTAGGGCCGCGTTTCTTTGACCGGAAGGTGTTCGATGAGCGCCTGTTTTTTGAAGAAAGCCTGGCGGCAGTGCGATACGGGCAGAAGCTGGCGGTGGCCAGTGGTTGCCCGATCAAGGCGCAGATCAGCAATGCCGGCTACGCACTGACCTACGCGACGGCCTGTGGTGCACAGGCAGAGGGCAGTGCGGTGGCCAACCCGGCTGGCGGTAGCTATGCCGCCAGCAAGCCTGACAACGTTGACGTGAGCGCCGCGTTGGACGTTACATTCAATTCTCTGGGTGGCGCTGCGGGTCCGGATAACACCGCCAAGATGGCCAATGGCGCCTTTGTGCTGAGCGTCCATCCCGTCACCGGTTTTATTGAGACCACGCCGTGAGCATGCCGCGGTTTGCCCGTCTTGAGTACAAGCCTGCGCAGCGCGGGATGACCCTGGTGGAGCTGGTTATCACCATTTTGGTGTTGGGCATCGCGTCGGCGGCCATGTTTTCAGCCATGGCGGCGATTACCGGGCGTTCGGCGGACCCCATGCTGCGGCAACAGAGCTTGGCGATTGCTGAAGCCTACATGGAAGAAATCACCTTGCAGGCATTCCCAGCCACCACGCCCTGTGCAGCGAGCCATGACGGCGCCGGGCGCAGCAGCTTTGATGACCTATGCGATTACAACGGTTTGTTCTACGTCAATCAGCCGTTTGCACCGCGCAGCGCGGGATCGGTTACGCCGTTGACTGGACTTGAGGGCTACCAGGTGACCGTTGCGGTAGTACCCGCACAACTGAACGATTCTGATGCCTTGCGAATCACCGTAACGGTGCGTGACCCCGCCGGCCAGCTGCTGTCGCTCGATGGCTACAGGGCGGCCTACTGATGTGCAACCAGGCATTTGCTATCCCGCCCTCAGGTGCGCATGCATCTAGAGGGTTTGATGAGCGTGGCTTCACTCTGGTGGAGCTGATCATGGTGATCGCCCTGTCGGCGCTGGTGGCGGTGCTGATCAGCAGTGTGCTGTCCAACCCATTGCAAGGGTTTGTCGACCAAAGCCGGCGGGCCGCACTGGTGGACCTGGCGTCTGGTGCGCTCAACCGCATGGCTCGCGACGTTCGCCTGGCCGTACCGAATACCTTGCGCACGCCGAATGGGCAGACGGTTGAACTGCTGGCCATTCATGAAGCCGGGCGTTACCGCGCCAATTTGGCCGGCAGTACGGTGCGCCATGATCCGCCGCGTTGCCCACCATCGCCGCAGACCTGTGAAATCGACGTGCTGAGCCCCGGCATGACAGCCGCGCGTGTCGCCGATGCGCGTTGGATGGTGCTGTACAACATCGGCATGAACACTGCGGGTGATTCCGTCTGGCCCCCGTTCAACAGCAGTAATGCTGCCACCCCAGCCGTAGTAACACCCAATGGTGTTGGGTTTGCCTTCAATGCAGGGGCGATGACCCTCAGTGGCGCTGCGGCCTCAGGTTTTCGCTTTAAATTCGCCTCGCCGCAGCGGCGCTTTTACCTGGCCCGAGAAGTGGTGGGCTACCACTGTGAGAGTCCGGGTACAGATGCGAGTACAGGAAATGGAACCGGGGTTATCCGGCGTGCCAGCTTTACCAGTCTGGCTAGCAGTTATACGTATGCAGTGGGCAACAGTTCGCTACTGGTGGACAACGTGTCGCGTTGCACGTTTACCTACGAGCCAGGCACCAATACCCGTGGTGCGTTGCTGACCCTGCGGTTGGGGGTAAAACTGCAAGGTGAGGAAATCACGCTGATGCAACAGGTGCACGTCGACAATGCGCCCTGACTCGCGGCAAAACGGCTTTGGCCTGGTGGCGGCGATGTTCGTGATCATCATCATGGCCGCCGTAATCGCCGTCATGGCACGGCTGGCTGTAAGCCAAAATGCCACCAATAATCTGGCCATTCAGCAAGCGCGCGCATATCAGGCGGCGCAGGCAGGGCTTGAGTGGGGCATTAAGCAGGCCCTGAACGGGGAGGCGTGCATTGACAGTTTCAGCGTGTCTGGGTTTGCCGTCAGTGTCAGCTGTGTGGCGACCACGCCGTTGAGCGTGAGTGAGGAAGGCCGAATGGTGCAGTTTTATCAGCTGACCGCTACGGCTGAGTACGGTGTTACGGGTAGCGCTGATTATGCGTATCGTCAGTTAGCCGCCGTCGTGGAACGTTGAGCCGTGCGGGGGCTGGATGCCCTGTGTCGGTTGTTGGTGAGTCGTGCGCCAACAAGGTGAGCATACTATTTGGGTTGGAGAATGGGGTATGAAGATGGGCCTTGAGGACGGGCTTCGCGGCTTTAGACGGATGGCGTATGCGCTGTCTCACGTTGGACTGCTGCTCGTACTTTTTGCTCTTCTTCCTTTTCAGGCAATGGCCGCGACTTATGCATTTCAGTCCACGAACTATGCGTGGGAGTCTGCTAATACCAATATTGTCTGGGACCAAACGCAGACTGGTTTTCCTCGTGATGATGACAAACAAGTTATCAATATTGGTTTTACCTTCCGCTTTGCTGGCGTTAATTACACTCAGGTTCGTGTACATGCCAATGGGGCTTTGCAGTTTGGTGCCGATACTCAGTTTCATCGGCAATTTAATAATACAGATCTGCCAGTAACTACTACGCCCCCCGCCTGCTCAGGCTGTTCAGCAGGTTCGCAGGCCGATCGCCTTATGTTGTTGTATTGGGATGATATCAACCCGCGGTTGGGTGGCACCGTGCGATATCAGACAAAAGGCACTGCACCTAATCGCAGGTTGGTGGTGTCTTGGGAAAGCGTTCCACACTTCAACTTTGGTGGGGCCTATAGCTTTCAAGCCATTCTTTATGAATCAGGTGAGTTTGTTTTTCAATACGGTACAGGTAATGCCAGTGGTGTGAGTGCCACTATTGGTGTTGAAGTCGATAACTCCGACTTCACGCTTTACTCCCTTAATAGTGAATATAGCTATTCCGGCACAGCTATTCGCTGGTTTATCCCTTCGGGGGAACCCGCTCGTTTGGCTGAATACCGTTTTGAGGAAGGTGTGCTCAATGGCACAGTCAACGAAGTTATTGATTGGTCCGGTAATGCGTTCCATGGGCAGGCCGTTGGAAGTGCTTCTTCTGAGGCCGATGGCTACATATGCCGGGGGGTTCGCATTGCGGCAAATACCAATGGCACCAGCAATGCGGTAAATACCAATCTTGATATCGATGCAGCCATTGGTAACAGCGGTTCAATTACCTTCTGGTATCGGGGGAATAATGCTTGGAGTGTTCGTGATCATCAGCTGTTGGATGCAACTACTCAAAACAATCGTTGGTTTTTTCTGACTAAGCGCGCTAATCGCACGTTGCGTTTTGTGATGAGTGATAGTGCGGGAGGTCTTGCAACTGTAGACACACTCCCCCAAACGGTGAATGCCAATGCTTGGAAACATATTGCTGTTACTTGGCGATTTGCACCAGGTACAAACCAGACCGTTCTTCGGATTTACGTGGATGGCGTGCTCGCGAGGGTCGCGCAGACAACTACTAATGGCATTCTGCCCAGTAATTTAGGTACGTTATTTGTTGGTGATAATCGCAGTTCCGTGATCGGTCAAAATGGAACGCTAAACTCGGCCGATGGTACTTTCGATAGTGTGCGGGTTTACAATTTTGAAATTAGTAATGCTGCTGTTTTGGCTGACGTGGTTGCGACACATCCCTGTGTGGTGATTGATCATATTCGAATTAACCATGATGGCGCAGGGTTAACCTGTAACCCAGAGACCCTAACGCTGCAGGCGTGCGTCGACAGTCTTTGCACTTCGTTATATACCGGAGGCGTTAGTGCGACCCTCCGTTTAGACGAACAGGCTGTTGGATTCGCCAGTTTCTCAGGTGGTACAGGTACTGTGCAGTTCAATAAGAGAACTGCAGGCACGTTTTTGCTGGATGTTGTAGAAGTAAAGCCGGTTGCTAGCAACATTTCCCGATGCCAGTTGGGGGGGGCTTCGAACAGTTGTTCAATTACCTTTGCAGACAGCGGTTTTTTGTTGGATGTCCCCAATTTGCTGGCAGCGCGGCAAGCTGACGCAACCATTCGAGCTGTGCGCAAAGATAATGCCAGTCAGGCCTGTGTTCCAGGCTTTGCAAGTGGTAAGCGCAATGTCCAATTTAGCTCTACGTACACCGACCCTGACAGTGGAACCGAGCCTGTTGTCGTCAATGGCGTGGGCTTGGTGGGAGGTACCGCTGCGCTCGACTTGAATTTTGATGCGAACGCCAGCGCACCACTTACTGTGCGTTACGACGATGCTGGGCTGGTGACGCTCAGTGCTCGCTACATTGGCAATGACGACTCTGACGATGACGGATTGCTGATGACGGGTGTTGATCAGTTTGTAAGCAAGCCCTATGGATTGTTGCTGGAGACTGATGCTGCGGGCAGTTGTGCTGCAAACATATCGTGTCCTGTGTTCCCGGGTGGTGTACGTGCTGGCGATCCGTTCAGCATGCGCATCAAGGCAGTAGCCTGGCAAAGTGATACTGAGCCACTTACGGCAGCAGACCTGAGTAACAATCTCGTTACACCTAACTATCGTCAGAACAACATTGCCTTGAATAGCCAAGTTCAAGCGCCTGCTGGTGGTAGCAACGGTGTGCTTGGGATCAGCAGTTATGCCCATCTCGTGGGCAATGAAACTACCGTGGAAAACCAATCTATTTCTGAAGTTGGTGTGTTTAGGTTGACGGCCACGCCACCGGCTAACGGTTATTTTGGTGAGACGGTCAGTGGCGGCAGCAGTGGTCTGGTTGGGCGTTTTATTCCGGCGTATCTTGGCGCGGCCGGCAGCGCCAGCCTGACGCCGAGTTGTGGCAGTACCTTCAGTTATCAAGGGCAGCCCATGGGTTTTACTTCAGGCAATGAGCCGACCTTGATGGTTACTGGTTACAACAGAAGCGGCAACGTCACGAGTAACTATGATCGTGGTGACTTTTGGCGTCTGGCAGTACCGAATGCCGGTGCGTTTATTTCGACTACCGGGGTAGTTGGACTTGATGCGCGCCTTGCCAGCCAAGGGACGGCCAACCTCACACAAGAGGGTGCGGGGGATGGGGATGGTAAACAGAGTTTTCGCTGGAGCAATCAACAGCTGCTCTATAAACCGGCGGAGCTGCCGAGCAGCGATGACTATCCGTTTACGGCCAGTGTGCAGCAGCGTTTTGTTGCGGCAGCCTTAACTGACAGTGATGGGGTTTGTATCGGTGCTGGGGGCGGCTGCCAAGACTTTAGCTATGACTTTATCAATAGCCCCGGCAGCGAAGTGCGTCTGGGCCGCTTGCGCCTGGGCAACGCGCATGGCTCGGAACTGCAGGGGCTGAGTCTGCCGGTGGTGCTGGAGAGTTGGCAGGCTAACGCAAACGGCAGCTTTCAGCCTGAAGGGTTGGACACCTGCACCACGGCTGTCAGCCTAGGGGCGGCGCAGCTGGATCAATTCAGTGGCAATCTGGCCGCGGTGGAAACCACAGCCAGCCTGGCTTGGGCGCTGAATCCAACTCAACGTCAGGTGCTAATGAGTGCGCCAGGTAGCGGCAACGATGGTTCGGTGCAGGTCAGTTATCCGTCCGCGCCCAGCTGGTTGCAGTACCCCTGGGACGGGACAACCCGTTCGGCAGCACGAGGCCTGGCCAGTTTTGGGATATACAAGGGCTCAGCCCCGGTGATCTACCGCCGCGAGCTGTATCGCTGAAATAACAAGGCCGCCTGTGCGGCGGCCTTGCTTGGATCGAGTTAGCCGCGAGGCCTCAGTCGTCGCTGTCTTCGTCATCCGCGCTTTCGACGTTCATGCCCAGTTCCTTGATCTTGCGCGTCAGGGTATTGCGGCCCCAGCCCAGCAGCACGGCGGCGTCGCGGCGGCGGCCGGCGGTGTGCTTGAGCGCGGTCTCGATCATGATCCGCTCGAACGCTGGTACGGCGGTATCCAGCAGGCTGGACTGACCACGGCCCAGGGCCTGATCGGCCCACTGGCGCAGCGCCTGTTCCCAGTTGCTGACCGGCGCGCTTTCCTGCGGCTGGCTAAGCAATTCGGGCGGCAGGTCGTCGACATGCACCTCACGGCCCGAGGCCATGACGGTGATCCAGCGGCAGGTGTTCTCCAGCTGGCGCACGTTGCCCGGCCACGGCAGCTGCTGCAGGTAGTCTTCGGTTTCGCTTTTCAGCAGCTTGGGTTCGACTGCCAGCTCCAGCGCTGCGCGGCTCAGGAAGTGCCGGGCCAACGTCGGGATGTCTTCGCGGCGATCCGACAGCCGTGGAATATGGATGCGGATAACGTTGAGGCGGTGGAACAGGTCTTCGCGGAACTTGCCGGCCTGCACCAGGCTTTCCAGATTCTGGTGGGTGGCGGCGATGATGCGCACGTCCACTTTTACCGGGGTGTGGCCACCAACTCGGTAAAACTCACCGTCGGCCAGCACGCGCAGCAGACGGGTCTGGGTGTCGGCTGGCATATCGCCAATTTCATCGAGAAACAGTGTGCCACCGTCAGCCTGCTCGAAACGCCCACGGCGCTGGTTGGCCGCGCCGGTAAAGGCGCCTTTTTCATGGCCGAACAGCTCGGACTCCATCAGGTCTTTCGGAATCGCGGCCATGTTCAACGCGATAAACGGCGAGGCAGCCCTTGGGCTGTGGCGATGCAGGGCGTGGGCGACCAGCTCCTTGCCGGTGCCGGACTCACCGTTGATCAGTACGGTGATATTCGAGTGCGAAAGACGGCCGATGGCGCGGAACACCTCCTGCATGGCCGGTGCTTCGCCAATGATCTCCGGCGTACGTGGCTGCTCGACCGGCACAGCCAGGCTCTGCTGCTCCTGCGCATGCATATTGGCGCGCTTGACCAGCGACACGGCCTCATCGACGTCAAACGGCTTGGGCAGGTATTCGAACGCGCCGCCCTGGTAGGACGCCACCGCACTGTCCAGGTCGGAATGGGCGGTCATGATGATCACCGGCAGGCGCGGGTAAAGCTCGCGGATGCGCGCCAGCAGATCAAGGCCGCTGGCCCCCGGCATGCGGATATCGGAAATGATCACATCGGGTTGCTGACGGCTCAGGCGGCTGAGCACGCCATCGGCGCTGTCGAAGCTCTGGGTGGTCATGCCTTCCTGTTGCAGGGCCTTTTCCAGGACCCAGCGGATGGAGCGGTCGTCATCGACAATCCAGACGGTTTCACTGCGACTCATGACGGTGATACTCCTTGTTCCAGCGGCAGGAAGATCGAGAACACGGTATGACCCGGATGGCTCTCGCACTCGATCAGGCCTTGGTGCTGACTGATTATGTTCTGGGTAATGGCCAGGCCCAGGCCGGTGCCGTCGGCCCGGCCACTGACCATGGGGTAGAAGATGGTTTCTTGCAGCTCTGGCGGGATGCCGGGGCCGTTGTCGATGATTTCGATCTTGGTCACCAGGCGGTGGCGACAATGACCGATGGTGAACTGGCGCAGCGCGCGGGTGCGCAGGGTGATGCGGCCCAGACGCAGATCGCTCTGCCCGGACAGCGCCTGCATGGCGTTGCGCACGATATTCAGCACCGCTTGGATCATCTGTTCGCGGTCGATCAGCACATCAGGAATGCTCGGGTCGTAATCGCGCACCAAAATGATGCTGCCCTGGCTTTCCGCTTCCACCAAGCTGCCGACGCGCTCTAGCACTTCGTGCACGTTGGTCATCGCCAAGGACGGCAGCTTGTTCGAACCGAGCATGCGGTCGACCAGGTTACGCAGGCGGTCGGCCTCCTCGATGATCACATTGGTGTAATCCTTGAGGCTTTCTTCGGGCAGTTCGCGCGCCAGTAATTGCGCCGCGCCGCGAATGCCACCCAACGGGTTTTTGATCTCATGGGCCAGGCCGCGCACCAGCAATTTGGTGGTTTCCTGCTTGGACAGCTGCGCTTCTTCTTTGGTGATGCGCAGCAGGCGGTCGCGTGGGTGCACTTCCAGCAGCAGCAGGGTTTCGCCTTTGCTGAGCACCGGTGTCACGGCGTAGTCGACGGTCAGGGTTTGGCCGCTGACCGAAGTCACCACCGCTTCACGCTTGTTGAAGGGGTGTGCGTGCTGAACGGCCTGGCGCAGGGCGCTCAGCGCTTCGCTGGATTCGGTAAACAGCTCGCTGATGAATTGTCCGTGACTGCGCTGACCACTGACGGCCAGGAGCATCTCCGCCGCCGGATTCATGTACTCAAGGCGTAGGTCGTCGTTGAGCAACAGCGTGGCAGTGGTCAGGTTGTCCAGCAGCAGGCGGTGCAGTGCGTCGTTGATGATCATATGGGATGTCAGCAGACCCTTGGGTTCCAGCAATGCAGCTGGAAAATGCAAGAAGCAAACCAAAGCCCCGAAAAGAAGCGTGTTTGGCCGTGGGATGCCGGGAATTAGCTGCTTTTCAGCGCAGCCGGGTCGCGCGCGGCGACCCAAAACAGGGAGAGTATAGAAACGATAGGTAATATGCGCACTGATTTGGTGCGTATCGCAAGATTAGATAAACGGGACGAGGGGAATGTCTTTCTTTTCCGGCGGTTTGTCCTTGAGCGGGCACTCCGGGCGCACTCCGTAATCGGCCTTCTTGCAGGGTGTCACCATGCGCTTCTGCGCCAGGGAGATGCGCAGCATGTGGAACGGCTGAGTGGGGGTGCGTTCGATGATGCGACCCTGCGGGTCGATGATTTCCACCGCCAACTGGTGCGTGCCGCGGTCGATGTTCTCGAGCGGGAAGACCGGGCTGCTGCCTGCTTCGCCGACCTGAGTGCCATTCAGCAGCAGTCGATAGCTATGCTGCGGGAAGAGTTTCGGTTCGCTGTTGACGCTGACAATCAGGTTGCCGGCGCTGTCGCGGATGGTCGCGTCAGGCTGCGGCACCAGAATACGCAGCAGGCTGTAGCGCTGGCTGGGTTCTGGTGGTGCTTCAATAACTGGCGCGGTTTGCGTCTGGGTGGTCGGCATCGAGTTGCTGGGCGCCAGTTCGACACGCTCGGCATCGCCGGACCGCGGTTTGTCGGTGAAGACGCGATTACCTTCGGCATCTATATAGGTGTACACCTGCGCGAAGGCAGGTAGAGCGAGCAGCATCAGGCTGCAAAACAGCAGATTGCGCATGGATCAAGGGGCCGGTTTGGGTGTGGGCTTGGGCGTAGGTTTGGGTGGCGGCGGACGCAGCGCTGGGCTGCTGGTGTTGACCCGCTGCACGGTAAAGGTGGCGGTGGCGCTCTGCTGGATCGATTGCTCGCCACTGAGCACTTCCACAGCCAGGCTGTGCTCGCCACGGTCGGCATTGCTGATTTGCAGGCGCGGTACGTTACTCGGTTGACCGTGTGGCTTGCCGTCGAGCAGCAGGCGCAGGCGATGGTTGCTGGCCAGGCGTGGCTGGATGTCTACGCCCACGCTGAAGGTGCCATTGTTCGCACGCATGGCCTCGTCATCCGGGATGCCGGTCAGCTGCAGGGTGCTGTAAGGCGCAGCTTTGTCGACAGGGTCTGTGGTGGTTGTGGTGGGCTGGCTTGGGACGGGCATCGACACGCTGTTGGTTTTCGGCAGCTCGACATTCTGTGTCGCCTGGCCTTCGGGCGGCTGGTCGGTGAATACCGTATTGCCACTGGCATCGGTGTATTTGTAGATCTGCGCACTGGCCGGCAATGCCAGGCCCAGTAGCAGGCAAATAAGTAGAGGGCGCATACCGGACTCTCCCTAGTAAGGTGCCCTAAGCCTTGCACTGGTAGCGCGCGCTGGCAAGCATGTTGATGGCTGGGCGTGTACCAGTGCAGCAATCATTAGATTAAACGGTGGTGTGGACGTACCGTTAAATGCAAAAAGGCCACCCGAAGGTGGCCTTTTGTATTGCGTGCGGGCTTAGACGCTGTAGTACAGGTCGTATTCCAGCGGGTGTACGAAGGTACGTACTTTGATTTCTTCTTCGGACTTCAGCTCGATGTAGGCATCGATGAAGTCGTCGGAGAACACGCCGCCTTTGGTCAGGAACGCACGGCCCTTGTCCAGCTCTTCCAGGGCTTCTTTCAGGCTGCCGCACACTTGTGGGATCAGCTTGCCTTCCTCTGGCGGCAGGTCGTAGAGGTTCTTGTCGGCAGCATCGCCAGGGTGGATCTTGTTCTGGATACCGTCGATACCGGCCATCAGCAGTGCAGCGAAGGCCAGGTATGGGTTGGCAGCCGGATCCGGGAAGCGTGCTTCGATACGGCGAGCTTTCGGGCTGGAAACGTATGGGATACGGATCGAAGCCGAACGGTTACGCGCCGAGTAAGCCAGCATTACCGGAGCTTCGAAACCTGGGACCAGACGCTTGTAGGAGTTGGTCGACGGGTTGGTGAAGCCGTTAAGGGCCTTACCGTGCTTGATGATGCCGCCGATGAAGTACAGAGCGGTATCGGACAGGCCGGCATAGCCTTCGCCGGAGAAGGTGTTCTTGCCATCTTTGGAGATGGACATGTGTACGTGCATACCCGAACCGTTGTCACCGTACAGTGGCTTCGGCATGAAGGTCGCGGTTTTGCCGTAGGCATCGGCCACGTTGTGTACGCAGTACTTCAGAGTCTGAACTTCGTCAGCCTTGGCCACCAGGGTGTTGAACTTCACACCGATTTCGTTCTGGCCGGCAGTCGCCACTTCGTGGTGGTGAACTTCGATGACCAGGCCCATTTCTTCCATGGCATTACACATGGCAGTACGGATTTCGTGGTCGTGGTCGCACGGCGGAACTGGGAAGTAGCCACCTTTAACGGCTGGGCGATGGCCCTTGTTGCCGCCTTCGATGTCAGCGTCGGTGTTCCACGAGCCTTGTTCGGAGTAGATCTTGAACATGGAGCCGGAGATGTCGGACTTGAACTTCACTTCGTCGAAGATGAAGAACTCAGGCTCTGGGCCGACGAATACGGTGTCGCCGATGCCGGTGGTTTTCAGGAACTCTTCAGCGCGCTTGGCGATCGAGCGTGGGTCACGGTCGTAGCCCTGCATGGTGCTTGGCTCGATGATGTCGCACACGATGATCAGGGTTGGTTCTTCGGTGAACGGATCCAGTACGGCGGTTTCGTCAACCGGCAGCAGGATCATGTCGGAGGCTTCGATGCCTTTCCAGCCGTGGATGGAGGAGCCGTCGAACATTTTGCCGACTTCGAAGAATTCGTCGTCCAGCGCATCGCGTGCCGGCATGGTCACGTGGTGCTGTTTGCCCTTGGTGTCGGTGAAGCGCAGGTCAACCCACTTCACGTCGTGTTCTTTAATAAGTTGAATCGACTTCGACATGCTGTCCTCCAGGTGGATAAGGCTCGAATCGTGAGCCCTCAATAGTACGGTACGGCCGCGGCATACTCCGCCAGGGCATCCTGCCTCACAAGGGAGCAAATTGCATGCCAGTGCACAGGAATGGGTGTGAGCCCTGAAACTCAGGGCTGGCGGGGGTTGCGCGGCGCTGCCTGATAAATATTTGCACCGTTATGGGTCGCTATATTTGTTGTGCGCACATTAATGGTGCGTGTTTTGCGCGAGTGAGGATTTTTGATCAAAGCGTGAGCAATTTCCGCTATAATCCGCGCCCCTGTTTTTTCGCGGCCTCGGCACCCCCTGTTTTCATGAAACTGATTGTTAAAGTCTTCCCAGAAATCACCATCAAAAGCCGGCCGGTGCGTAAGCACTTTATCCGGCAGCTGGCGAAGAACATTCGTTCGGTTTTGCGTGAGTTCGATCCCCAGCTGCAGGTCAGCGGTGTGTGGGACAACCTGGAAGTCGAAACCCAGATCAGTGAACCGAAAACCCTGCAGGCGATGATTGAGCGTTTAAGCTGCACGCCGGGCATTACCCATTTTCTGCAGGTCGACGAATACCCGTTGGGTGACTTCGATGACGTGCTGGAAAAGTGCAAGCGGCACTTCGCCGATCAGCTGCCAGGTAAAATCTTCTCCGTGCGCTGCAAGCGTGCGGGTAAGCACAGTTTCAGCTCCATGGATGTCGAGCGCTATGTTGGCAGCCAGTTGCGCCAACAGTGCGGCGCGGCCGGCATTTCGCTGAAAGACCCGGACGTGGTGGTGCGCATGGAGATTCGCGACCAGCGCCTCTTCGTTATTCATCACCAGCACGAAGGTCTGGGAGGTTACCCGCTGGGCTCGCTGGAGCAGACCCTGGTGCTGATGAGCGGTGGCTTCGACTCCACCGTTGCCGCCTACCAGATGATGCGCCGCGGCCTGGTCACCCACTTCTGCTTCTTTAATCTAGGCGGCCGCGCCCACGAGCTGGGCGTTATGGAAGTGGCGCATTACCTGTGGCAGAAGTTCGGCAGCTCGCAGCGCGTCCTGTTTATCAGCGTGCCGTTTGAGGAAGTGCTGGGCGAGATTCTCGGTAAGGTCGACAACAGCCAGATGGGGGTCATCCTCAAACGCATGATGCTGCGCGCCTCCACGCGCATGGCCGAGCGCCTGCAGATTGATGCGCTGGTCACCGGCGAGGCGATCTCCCAGGTATCGAGCCAGACCCTGCCGAACCTTGCAGTGATCGACTCGGCCACCGACATGCTGGTGCTGCGCCCGCTGCTGGCCAGCCATAAGCAAGACATCATCGACACCGCCACGCGCATTGGCACAGCTGAGTTCGCCAAACATATGCCGGAATATTGCGGGGTTATCTCGGTCAACCCGACCACCCGGGCTAAGAAGCTGCGCATCGAGCATGAAGAGAGCCAGTTCGACATGGCCATTCTCGAGCGCGCCCTGGAACGCGCGACCTTGCTGCCGATCGACAAAGTGATCGACGAGTTGGGCAAGGACGTGCAGATCGAGGAGGTCAGCGAAGCGCTGGCCAACCACGTAATCATTGATATTCGTCACCCCGATGCTGCCGAGGACGAGCCACTCGCCCTGCCTGGCGTCGAGGTCATGGCGCTGCCGTTCTACGCCCTGAACAGTTCGTTCAAGGCGCTGGATGAGGCGCGTCAGTACCTGTTGTATTGCGATAAAGGTGTGATGAGTCGTTTGCACGCCCACCATCTGCTGAGTGAGGGGCATGCCAATGTGCGCGTTTATCGTCCGGCATAAAACGCCCGGGTTGAATGGCGGCAGCATCCGCCATCGCCCTCCCGACCTACAGGCGGCGTGATTAACACGCTCGCGCCGCCTGGCAGAAATCGCAATTAGTTAATACTCGCCGCCTAGACTAAGCGGCACACCGAATCCTCTGATCGAGATACACACGTGATCGAAAATCTACGCAACATCGCCATCATTGCCCACGTTGACCATGGTAAGACCACCCTGGTAGACAAACTCCTGCGCCAGTCCGGCACCCTTGAGCGTAACGAGCTCAACGACGAGCGCGTGATGGACAGCAACGACCAGGAAAAAGAGCGCGGCATTACCATTCTCGCCAAGAACACCGCGATCAACTGGAACGGCTACCACATCAACATCGTCGATACCCCCGGCCACGCCGACTTCGGCGGTGAAGTTGAGCGCGTAATGTCGATGGTTGACTCCGTGCTGCTGCTGGTTGACGCCCAAGACGGCCCGATGCCGCAAACCCGCTTCGTGACCAAGAAGGCCTTCGAAGCCGGCCTGCGTCCAATCGTGGTAATTAACAAGGTTGACCGTCCAGGCGCGCGTCCGGATTGGGTTCTGGACCAGATATTCGACCTGTTCGACAACCTCGGTGCGACCGAAGAGCAGCTGGACTTCAAAGTCGTCTACGCCTCGGCCCTGAACGGCATCGCCGGTCTGGATCACACCGACATGGCTGAAGACATGACCCCGCTGTACCAGTCCATCGTCGACAACGTGCCGTCCCCGGCTGTTGACGTTGACGGTCCGTTCCAGATGCAAATCTCCGCACTGGACTACAACAGCTTCCTCGGCATCATCGGCGTTGGCCGTATCGCCCGCGGTCGCGTCAAGCCGAACACCCCGGTCATCGCCATCGACGCCGACGGCAAGAAGCGTAACGGTCGTATCCTCAAGCTGATGGGTCACCACGGCCTGCACCGCATCGACGTAGAAGAAGCCACCGCCGGCGACATCGTCTGCGTCAGCGGCATGGACTCGCTGTTCATCTCCGACACCCTGTGCGACATCAACCATGTCGAAGCGATGACCCCGCTGACCGTCGACGAGCCGACCGTATCCATGACCTTCCAGGTCAACGATTCGCCGTTCTGCGGTAAAGAAGGCAAGTTCGTTACCAGCCGCAACATCAAAGAACGTCTGGACAAAGAGCTGCTGTACAACGTGGCCCTGCGTGTTGAAGAAGGCGACAGCGCTGACAAGTTCAAAGTCTCCGGCCGTGGTGAGCTGCACCTCTCGGTACTGATCGAAACCATGCGTCGCGAAGGCTTCGAAATGGGTGTAGGTCGTCCAGAAGTGATCATCCGCGTTGTGGATGGCGTTAAGCAGGAACCGTTCGAAAACGTCACCATCGACACCCCGGAAGAATCCCAGGGCAAGGTCATGGAAGAGATGGGCCTGCGTAAGGGTGACCTGACCAACATGGTGCCGGATGGCAAAGGCCGTGTACGTCTGGAATACAACATCCCTGCTCGCGGTCTGATCGGTTTCCGTAACCAGTTCCTGACCCTGACCAACGGTGCTGGCATCCTGACCTCGATCTTCGATCGCTACGACACCATGAAGTCCGGTGACATGTCCGGTCGTCAGAACGGTGTTCTGGTATCGGTAGAAACCGGTAAGGCGCTGACCTACTCCCTGGAAACCCTGCAGGCGCGCGGCAAGCTGTTCGTTGAGCACGGCCAGGAAATCTACAACGGTCAGATCGTTGGTCTGAACAGCCGTGACAACGACATGGGCGTAAACCCAACCAAAGGCAAGAAGCTCGACAACATGCGTGCTTCCGGCAAAGACGAAACCATCGCCCTGGTTCCACCGGTCCGCTTCACCCTGGAGCAGGCTCTGGAATTCATCCAGGACGACGAACTGTGCGAAGTCACGCCGAAGTCGATCCGTCTGCGTAAGAAGATCCTCGACGAAGGCGAGCGCACCCGCGCTGCCAAGAAAGCCAAGAACTGATAACAGTTCTAGCTAACTGAAAAGCCCCCGCCGGCGCGAGCCTGCGGGGGCTTTTTGTTGGGCCGTCGGGGCGGCTGACCACCTATTGGGTAACCCCGGTAATGCTCTCAACGATCGGTAAGCTTGGTGTTTGGTCTTGCTGCTTCTAAATCGTGGGCGCCTTGTGTAAGGCGCCGCAGCGACAGTAACCGGTGGTCAGTAGTTCAGGATGAGCGGCCGGTTCTGTGAGTTAGGTCACGCGTTTTCTGGGTGATGGCAAGTCGCCATGTGTTTTAATGCGCGCCGCATTTTTGCTTCTGTTGTTCCGCTATTCAAAGGACTGAAGGCATGGCACTTCGTATTAGACCTTTATGGCCTGCCATTCCTGGCGGCCACTCTTCAGGCCGTCGCTATGCGACGTTAAAGATGGCTCCCGGCCGTTTTTTAGCCGTTTGGCTGATGTTTTCCCTCGTTCCCGCTGTATCACTGGCACAAACGCCAGGTGATCGCGACCTTATCCGCGAGCGTCTGCTGCAAGCGCAGCAATACAGTCTTGACGAGCAGTTACATAAGCTGTTTCTGATAGTGAACGTTTTTTCGCTGGTAGATCATGTTTCTCAAGCCCTTTAGCGGCTAATTCCAGAATGTCTGTTAGCTGAATTAGGCGTTTAAGAACAGCGCTCATCGCTGTCGCAGTTATGTAACTTCGCGCTTCTCATTACCAATGCGTATTACGAAAGCGTGATTTTCTATTTGTATAATTTAATTTTTGGGCGGTTAGTGTGCAGTTAACGGTTTTTGTTTTAGCGGCTGAGAATGGGGTAAAGCAGGAGCGTTGGGCCAGTTTTATGAAATGCCCGAAGCAATTTATTGAAGTTATGGGTGAGGCGCTTATTCATCGTACTTTGCGATTGTGTAGGCTGTATTTCAAGTGTGATATTCATCTGCTGGCTATAAATGGCTTGTATGATTCGCTGCCTGTTATAAAGTTAGTGCCAGAGTCTTTTGCCACAAAGGCGCATAGCGTATTGAGCGTTCTGGATGAATGGAAAGGTGGCGATCTGGTAGTGCTTTACAGTGACGTGTATTACTCAGATGCAGCGTTTCAGCGTTTGCTGCATACGCCGGGCACCCATTTTTTTGGTCGCGCTGGGCGGAGTGCATTTACCTTTAAAAATTATGGTGAGTTGTTCGCCTTAAGAGTGGCATGGGACGATAAAGATTATTTATCTGAAATGCTTCATGTGTGTGTGGATAACTACGGGCGTACTGGGCAACAAAGTTTTTGGGCGCTTTATCGGTTGATGGCTGGCTTTCCTGTTGATAAGCACAGGGTTGAAAGTCAGCTATTTATTGAGATACACGATGAAACGGACGATATTGACTTTCCTCAAGATGTACAGCGAATTGTTGAGGCTGTAGAGAAACGGCCTAAATGGCGTATGCGGTTTTGGCTACGTCGAGCAAGTTTATGGAATAAGCAGCGACGTGACCGTGTACGAGAGAAGAGATCCCAGAAGCAGCGCTAATGTTGTGTGATATTTATATGTTGAATGCATAACTTAGGTTTAACTTTAAAAAGCCCCCGCCGGCGCGAGCCTGCGGGGGCTTTTTGTTTTCGGATGGTCTACTGGACGTGTGTTGAGTTTGCGCGCAAGGTTTGACGAGTTTTTCACAGTCTGTCTGGCATAACAGGCACCACTATTGGGCTGCCATGAGGTTGCTATGTCTGCAGTGTTGACAGGAGCGGCGCGCCAGCGGGTCGATTGGGCCGGCTTGGGTTGGGCGTTTGTGTTTTTCTGGTATTTCTCCGGCGTGACCCAGTTGTTGATTCAGCTGACCGGTACGGCGGGGTTTTCTGGCTTTCGTCAGGCGTTACTGGCCAGTGCCTTGTGGCTGGTGCCGTTGCTGCTGTGGCCGGCGCGCTCGCGTCAGCTGGCTGCGGTGATTGGGGCGGTGCTATGGCTGTGTTCGCTGGGCAGCTTTGGTTACTTTCTGATTTACGGGCAGGAGTTCTCCCAGAGCGTAATTTTCATCATGTTCGAGTCGAACATGAATGAGAGCCGCGAATACCTGATTCAGTACTTCTCCTGGTGGATGCTATTGGCATTTTCCGCTTACGGTCTGGGCGGGTGGTGGCTGTGGCGCCAGGTGCGGCCGGTGTATTTATCGCGCCCGGGCGCAGTGTTCGCAGCGGCTTTGGCGTTGTTTGTGTCGCTGGGTTACCCGGCGTTGCGTCAGTTCAGTAAGCACGACAGCTGGCATGCAGGCTTCGACAATTTTGCCCAACGCATTGAAACGGCTACGCCGTGGCAGTTGGCGGTGGGCTACAAAAATTACCGTGAGCAGCTGGCCAATATGCAGGTCTTGCTAGCGGAGAACGCCAGCATTGCGCCCTTAAGCAACTTACAGGACGCCCATGCGGGGCAGCCGACCACCTTGGTATTGGTGATTGGCGAGTCGACCAATCGCCAGCGCATGAGCCTATATGGCTACCCGCGTGAGACCACCCCGGAGCTTGATGCGCTACGTGACCAGTTGCAGGTATTCGATAACGTGGTCACGCCACGGCCTTATACCATCGAGGCCTTGCAGCAGGTGCTGACCTTTGCCGATCAGGAGCACCCGGAGCGCTACCTGACCACGCCCTCGGTGCTCAACCTGATGAAGCAGGCGGGTTACAAAACTTACTGGATCACCAACCAGCAGACCATGACCAAGCGCAACACCATGCTCACGACTTTTTCCAAGCAGGCGGATGAGCAGGTTTACCTGAACAATAACCGTGAGCAGAACGCCCGCCAGTACGACGGGGATGTACTGGAACCCTTTGCCAAGGTGCTGACCGACCCGGCCCCGCGCAAGTTTGTGGTGGTGCACCTGCTGGGCACACACATGAGCTACCAGTACCGCTATCCGCCGGAGTTCGCGCGTTTCAATGACCGTACGGGCGTGCCGGCGCATGTCACGGATGATCAACTGCCGACCTATAACAGTTACGACAACGCGGTGTTGTACAACGACCATGTAGTGGCCAGCCTGATCAAGCGCCTGGCTGGGCAGGAACCGAATGGCTTTCTGCTGTACCTGGCGGACCATGGCGAGGCGGTGTTCGATGCGCCCAAGGCCGATGTGTTGGGGCGTAACGAGGCCGCGCCGACCAGCCCGATGTACACCGTGCCGTTTATTCTCTGGAACTCGCCCCAGTGGCGAGCGCAGCAACCCCGGTATTTCACCACGGCGCTGTCACGGCCCTACAGTTCGGCGCACTTTATCCACACATGGGCGGATCTGGCGGGCCTGCGGTTTGATATGTATGAGCCGCATAAAAGCCTGGTGAGTGATGCGTTCAGGCCGTTACCGCTGCTGATTGGCAATCCCGAGCAGCCGAAGAGCCTGATCGATTTCAGCCTGATCAAGCCCAAGGTCGATGTGACTGAACTGGCTCAACGTGAGCGGGAGCAGCCTGCCGCCGAGCTGTAAGACGCATGAAAAAGCCCCCGTCAGCCTGGCTGGCGGGGGCTTTTTATGGGCTCGTTACGCTGCCCTCGGTTAAATCCCGCTTTTCACCTTGCTCCAGATGCGCGTGCGCACACGGTCAATCTTCAGCGGCATGGCTTCCAGAGCGTAGAGGTTGTTCATCGCCTCTTGCGGTGGGTAAACGGTGGCATCGGCTTTCAGCTTGGGGTCAACCAGGCTGTCGGCAGCGCTGTTGCCGTTGGCGTACTGCACGTGATTGGTGATCTGTGCGATGACCTGGGGCTGCAGCAGGTAGTTCATAAAGGCGTAGGCGGCCTGCTCGTTATTACTGTCGGCGGGCATGGTGACCATGTCGAACCAGATCGGCGTGCCTTCCTTGGGGATCACGTAGTTGATGCGGATGCCGTTGTTCGCTTCGGCGGCGCGGTTGCCGGCTTGCATGATGTCGCCAGAGAAGCCCACGGCCATGCAAATGTCGCCATTGGCCAGGTCGCCGACGTACTTGGAGGAGTGGAAGTAGCGCACGTTCTTGCGCATCTCCAGCAGCAGTGCTTCGGCCTTTTTGTAGTCCTCAAGGTTCTGGCTGTGGTGTGGCAGCCCCAGGTAATGCAGGGCGATGGGCAACAGCTCCGGGCCGTTGTCGAGAATCGCTACACCGCACTGGTTGAGCTTGGCCAGGTATTCGGGCTTGAAGATCAGGTCCCAGGAGTCGAGCGGCACGTCCTCGCCGAGCACTTCACGCACCTTGGCCACGTTGTAGCCGATGCCGGTGCTGCCCCACAGGTAGGGAAAGCCGTACTGGTTACCAGGGTCGTTGGTTTCCAGGGCCTTCATCAGGATCGGGTTGAGATTGTTCCAGCCGGGCAGGCGGCTCTTGTCGAGTTTCTTCAGCGCGCCGCCCTGAATCTGCCGGGCCATGTAGTGGTTGGACGGGAACACCACGTCATAGCCCGAGCGCCCTGCCATCAGTTTGGCGTCGAGGGTTTCATTGCTGTCGTACACATCGTAGTGGCTGCTGATGCCGCTGCTTTGCTCGAATTGCTTGAGGGTGTCGGGGGCGATGTAGTCCGTCCAGTTGTAGATGCGCACGGTTTCCGCGGCCTGGCTGATGCTGCTGAGCAGCAGCAGGGGAAGCAGTTTTTTCAGCATGGGAATACCTCATCGTTTTTATCGGTGTTGTCGAAGCGGCAGTTGAATAGGGTGGAACAGGGCCTGCGCTGGGCCGGGTTACTTGAGCAGAACGAAGCTCTTGCGCACGGTTTCCGTGATGTCCCACACGCCGAAGGTGTTGGCGGGCAGCAACAGGGCGTCGCCAGCTTGGATCTGCATGGGCTCGCCGCCATCCGGGGTGAAGGTGCAGCGCCCAGCGATAAAGTGGCAAAACTCCTGCTGGGCGATCTGCCGGCGCCAGCGCCCGGGTGTGCATTCCCAGATACCGGCTGCGACGCCGTCCGCATGCTCGATGCCCTGGCTGCTGGTGATCGCCACCGGCTCGCCGAGCGGCACGGCCACCGGCGTGGCATCGCTCAGGGGCAGGTGGGCGGTGTTTTTGAAGTGTTCGATGCTCATGAAACTCTCCGTTAACGCATGAATTTTTCCATGGTGCCGGCCAGGCTGCTGGCCAGCTGGCGCCGCCAGGGCGCGCTGTCTGGGTTGGCCAGTACGCGGTCCTCATGCACAAAGCTCTGGATGATCGCGTTGTAGCCGAGCCAGCGCAGGGGTTCCGGTTCCCAGCGCGGCAGGCGGTTGATCGGCTGGTCGCCGAGTACCCAAGGCTGGCGGGTCAGCTCGCTTTGCTGGTCGAGAATCAAGTCCGCCAGGGTGCGACCGCCGAGGTTGCTCGCGCCCACGCCTTCGCCGCCGTAACCGCCGGACAAGGCGATGCCGTTGCTGCGGTCCACCAACATGTGCGGGCGAAAGCGCCGCGCCATGCCCAGGTTGCCGCCCCAGGCGTGGGTGATGCGCACCTGCTTGAGTTGCGGGAACAGTTCGCCAAACAGGTAGCGGCGCAGGTCGCGCTCGTCCTCACTGAGGTTGAAATCTGTGCGCAGGCGGCCGCCAAAGCGGTAACCGCCGCGGGCGCCGAATACCAAACGGTCGTCGGCGCTGCGCTGGCCGTAGGTCACCTGGCGGCTGTTCTCGCTGAAGGCCTGACCGCGCTCCAGGCCGATGTCGGCCCAAACTTCCTTGGGCAGAGGCTCGGTGGCCACCAGCAGGCTCTGTACCGGCAGCTGATGGTTGCCTAGCGGCGGCAGGCTGGCGGCGTAACCTTCCACGGCTGGGACGATCCAGTCAGCGCGCACGCTGCCAGTGGTGGTGCGCACCAGGCCGGTTTGCCAGTCGGTTACCCGGCTCTGTTCATACAGCTCGACGCCCATGGCGGCCACGCAGCGCGCCAGGCCGCGTACCAGCTTGGCGGGTTGAACGGTGGCGCAGTGCGGGGTGTAGATGGCGCCAAAGGCGTTGGCCAGCTGCAGCTGCTTGCCCAGGTCGAAGGGCGTCAGCCAGCGGTAGTCGGTTTCGTCCAGGCCCAGGGCACGCAATTCTGCCAGGTGTTGACGCAGGCTGGTCAGCTGCTCCGGGTAGCGCGCTGCACAATACAGTACGCCGGCCTTACGGTAATCGCAGGCAATCTGCTCGTCCTGCAGCACACTGGCGACTTCATCAGGAATGCCATGCAGCAGCGCATAGGCACTTTGGCGCGCGGCGCTGGGTTGGTCGGCGAGCAGGTTGTCCTGGCCGAGCAGGTTGCCCATCAGCCAGCCGCCGTTGCGCCCGGAAGCGCCGAAGCCGGCAATCTCGCCTTCGAGGATGACGATGCGCAGGTGTGGCGCCTGGCGCTTGAGGTAATAGGCGGTCCACAGGCCGGTGTAGCCGGCGCCGATGATGGCCACATCGGCGTGCACGTCTTCGGTCAGCGCGGGGCGGGCGGTCAGCGGTTCGGTCAGCTGATCCATCCACAGGCTGAGGGAGCGCCATGGGCTCATCGTCGATCTCCGGCAGTCAATCACTATGCGATGCGCAGAGACTAGGAGGTCGATCAGGGCTTGTCTTGTGTGCGTGCCCGCAAGGAAATTTGTTTGAGGTAGGCCTTGGGCGACAAGCCGGTGTGCCGGCGGAAGCAACTGTAGAACGCTGAGAGCGAATTGAACCCAGCGGCGAAGGCCAGCTCATCGATGCGCAGCAGGTCGTTGCCGGCGTCCAGGCTGGCGAGCAGGTGCTGCAAGCGCTTGTGGTTGATGTAGCGGTAGAAGCTCTGGCCGAGCACCTGGTTGAGCAGGTGGGAGATCTGGTTGCGGCTGTAGCCGGTGGCGGCGGCCACCTGCGGCAGGCTGAGCTGCGGGTCGAGGTAAGCCTGGGCGCGCTGCATGTAGTCTTCCAGGTCCTGCGCCAATAGCCCTAGCTGGCGGGCACTGAGGCCGAGGCGGCTAAGGGCCGGGCGGGAATCACTGGCCGCGGATAGCTCGCGCTCTTCGCGCATCAGCGTGGCGTATTCATGGATGCGCCAGATCAGCCCGTCACGCACGGTAATCGCCTCGCCGGTGCGAAACGCCAGCAGGCCGCCACTGCCGTGCAGGCTGATGCGGTACTGGATAAACGCGGTGTGGCCGTCGATGCGGATGCGGTCGGTGTGTTCCAGGGCTTCACCGGTCTGGCGCGGCAGGTTGTTGCGCACGTACTCGCGCAGCTCGGCAAAGCCCATGCAGCGCTGCTGGAAGAAGTCGTGGTACTGGATCTCCGGGTGATACAGCGCCATCACCGCGTCGAGGTCGCGGTCTTTCCAGCTGAAGTGATAGCGCATCACCGTGGCGCGGGTGCGCTCGGTCTGTTGGACGTCATCGGGGAAGTCGGCTTTATGCATGCCTGCCAGCTTGCCCGAGGCGTCGCGGCAGCTCAATGCTGTTGCTTAGCTCTTCGGCTTGTAGGCGCAGTAGCCGGGACGTGGGCCGATCTTCGGGTGGTTGCGGCAGGTGTCCGGACGCTTTTCGTAGATGGTGCACAGGCGAGTTTTACGGTCCAGGTAGTAGCAGTCGTTATTGCTCATGCGAGTCAGGGTGAAGATGCCCGACTTCTGATGGAAGCGTTCGACGATGCCGTCTTTCTGCAGGCGCTTGGCGATGTTCTTCAGCGGCTCGCTGCGTTCGAACTCATCGACCACGCCGATGCGAATCAGGTCATTCAGGCGCGCTTCGACCGGCAGCGTGCAGCAGCTGGACATGCAGCTGTGGCACATATCAGCGGTGTATTTGGCCCAGGTTTCCAGGCGGTCGAGTTCGGCGGCGGCAATCAGGTTGTTTTTCATCGGGGCAGGCATGCATCAGTGGTTCGGCGCGCGATGATAGCGGCCTGGCGGCGTTTGTGAATGACTATCTGCCGGCTGGTCATCGTTTGTGCGGCAGCGTCGCCCCGAGTTTCTTGTTGTGCTGTGATGCGTGCGGCATTCGTCTCTCTGGGTATGCACCGGTCGGGCTCCTATACTGCTGCGCAGTGTGCGCCGGGTGCCGGGCAACAGGATGTTCGGGTTTAGCTGATATAGGAACGCGCTGCATGCAATGGATCTTCATGCTGGTGGGCTTGGTGCTCGGGGCCTTGGCGGATGAGACGCTGACAGCCTCGCTGCTGGGTGCCCTGATTGGTCTGGGCCTTGGTCAGGCGCTCAAGCTGCATGGGCTGGAGCGCGAGAATGCCGCGCTGACGGCGCAGCTCAAGGCCTTTTCCCTGCGCTTCGAGCAGGGCACTGCGGCGCTATATGAGCGTTTGCTCAAGTTGGAGCAGGGCGCCACACCAGCCCCTGTTGCCGAGCCTGCACCGGAGCCTATAGCCGCTGCCCATGCGGCCCAGCCTGAACTGGACTGGACCCTGGATTTTGTCTTGCCCGAGCCTGCTCCTGAGCCTGTCGCGCCTATGCAGGCTGCGGCCGAACCCGCCGCCGCGCCGATCAAGCCGCCTCCCGCTAAGCCATGGAAACCTGCCGAACCGCGTCAGCCAACGCTGCTGGAGCGAGGCTTTACTGCGGCGAAGGACTGGCTGCTGGGCGGCAATACGGTGCTGCGCGTCGGTGTGATGCTGTTGTTTCTCGGTCTGGCCTTCCTGCTGCGCTACGCCACCGAAGGAGTGGTGGTGCCGGTGGAATTGCGCTACGCCAGTGTCGCCGCCAGTGCGGTGGCCTTACTCGGCCTCGGTTGGTGGTTGCGTCTGCGTAACCCGAACTATGCCCTGATGCTGCAAGGCACCGGGATCGCGGTGCTGTATCTGACGGTGTTTGCCGCGATGCGCCTGCATCCGTTGCTCGACCCCGGCATGGCGCTGGGTCTGCTGGTGCTGGTGACGGTGTTCTCGGCGATTCTGGCGGTCAAGCAGAATGCCCTGGGCCTGGCGGCTGCAGCGGCTCTGGGCGGTTTCGCCGCGCCGATCCTGACCAGCACGGGCAGTGGCAACCATGTGGCGCTGTTCAGTTATTTCGCCCTGCTCAATGCCGGGATCTTTGCCATTGCCTGGTTCAAGGCTTGGCGGCTGCTCAACCTGATCGGTTTTGTCGGCACCTTCGGCATCGGCTTCGCCTGGGGCATCCGCTCCTATAAGCCAGAGCTGTTGTGGAGCACCGAGCCGTTCCTGATTCTGTTCTTCCTGATGTATGTGGCCATCGGCCTGCTGTTTGCCCGGCGCAAGCTGCGTGAAGCCCTGGATGCGCCCGAAGATCGCGATGAACTGTTGCGCTGGGCCGCACGCAAAGGCGACTACATCGACGCCACCGTACTGTTCGGTCCGCCGCTGGTGGGTTTTGGCCTGCAGTTCGCCCTGGTGCAGCACATCGAGTTTGCCGCAGCGTTCAGTGCGTTGGCGCTGGGGCTTTTCTATTTAGTGCTGGCGCGGCTGCTGGTCGGTCGCACCGGTGATCGTGCCGTGTTGCTGGTGGAAACCTGCCTCGCGTTGGGCGTGGTATTCGGCAGTTTGGCGATTCCCTTGGGCCTGGATGCGCGCTGGACTTCGGCCGCCTGGGCGGTGGAAGGCGCGGGCATCTTCTGGCTCGGCCTGCGCCAGCAACGCAGACTGGCACGGGCATTCGCCCTGCTTCTGCAGTTTGGCGCGGCGTTGGCGTTTGTCATCGGCTTACGTGCCGGTGAACTGACGCTGCTGGACGGTGCGCCGCTGGGTGCGTTGATGCTCGGCGTGGCTTTGCTGTTCAGCTACTGGCAGCTGAGCCAAAACACGCAGCACGCCAGCAGCTGGGAGGTGCGCGGATTGCCGGTACTGGCCTGCGCCGGGCTGGCGTTTCTCTATCTGCTTGCGCCGCTGCTGTTTGCCGCCCAGGGCACGGCGATCAGCTGGGCCCTGGCCGGTCTGCTGACGCTGTGGCTGGGCCTGCGTATTCAGGCGCGCAGCTTTCTGTTCAGCGCCTTTGCCGTGCAATTGCTAGGTGGTGTGGTGTTTATGCTGGACATGGCCGGCAATGCGGCCACCGGCATGGGCGGCTTCTCTGCTGGTTGGCAGGGCTTGTTGACCTCATCCTTGATCGGATTCGGGCTGATCGCCGGCATGCTGCTGTCCGCGCGTGATCCGCAGGTGGGTAACGACCGTCGTCTGCTGCGCGGGCTGTCCGTGGTGCTGCTGGTCGGGCTGGTGTTCCTCAATCTGGCGGTGCTGTTCGTCCTACCCTGGGCCACGGCGAGCGCGGTGTGGGGCGGCAGCGGGCTGCTGATTATCTGGCTCAGTCTGCATCTGCAGCAGCGCGCCAGCTTTATCTTCGGTCTGCTGTTGCAGGTGCTGGCGGGACTGGTGTTCCTTGCAGTCAGCCCGCTGCTGTTCGGCCAGCTATCGGCCGAGGGCATTCGCCCACTGGCGCATATGGATTTCTGGACGCCGCTGGTGCTCGGTGTCGCTGCGTTGGTTGGCGCCTGGCGTTTGCAGCAACTGGCGCGTCGCGAAGCACCCAGTGCGCTGGGTAATTTCAGCTTGCTGGGCCTGGCGCAGTTGCTGCTGGTATGGGGTGCGGCCTGGTGGGCAGTGGCGCTGAGCAGCGAAGTGCTGCGCTTTGTTGCGCCGGAATGGCAGGCCAGTGCTTTGCTGGCGGTGCTGGCAGCCAGCGTCGCCCTGGCGGCATTTCTCGCGCCGCGCACGCGCTGGGCCGAACTGGCGCTGCTGTGCTGCCTGCTGACACCGCTGGCCGGCGGGGTGCTGCTGCATGCCTGGCACCTGCACTATCACCCGGCTGCGCAGTTCGGCTGGCTGGCCTGGGCGCTGCTGTTTGCCGTGCACTTCTGGGCGCTGCGGCGTCTGGCCCCACAGTTGCCGGCGGGGGCGCTGAGCGCTGCCCATGTGCTTGGCTGCTGGTTGCTGCTGGGCGTGTTGGCGCTGGAGTTGCGTTACCTGCTGCTGGCGCTGTCGGAGCATTACAACGCCTGGCGTTGGCTGGGCTGGGCGCTGCTGCCGAGTGCCTACCTCTGGCTGATGGCGCTGCCGCGTCGCTGGCCTTGGCCGGTGGCCGCTTATCCGCGCGAATACCGTGTGTTGGCGGCGGCGCCGCTGGCGCTGCTGATGCTCGGCTGGTTCTGGCTGGCCAATGTCGTCAGCGCTGGGGAGGCTGAACCGCTCGCCTATCTGCCGCTGCTCAACCCGCTGGAACTGGGTTTGCTGTTTGCCCTTGGCGCGGTATTCGCCTGGGCGCGCCTGGGCCTGGCCGAGCCGGGTGTCGAGAGTCTGCGCAGTCAGTGGCTGACTCAGGGCGTGGCGGGCGCCTCGCTGTTCGCGTTGCTGACTGCCATGGTGATGCGCACCGCACATCATTGGGGTGGCGTGCCTTATCAACTGGATGCGCTGCTTGATTCGATGCTGGTGCAGGCGGGGCTGTCGATTGTCTGGACACTGATCGCGCTGCCGTTGATGGTCCTCGGCAATCGCCTTGGGCGTCGCGAGCTGTGGCTGATCGGTGCGGCGCTAATCGCCCTGGTGGTGGCCAAGCTGTTCTTCGTCGAGCTGGGTAATCGCGGTGGCCTGGAGCGTATCGTGTCGTTTATCGGGGTGGGTGTATTGCTGTTGGTGGTGGGCTATTTTGCGCCCTTGCCAGCACGCAAAGCGGATGCGGATCAGCCGCAGGAGCCAGCATGATCAGTCGTTTAATCAGCACTATGTTGCTCAGCCTGCTGTGTAGCGCGCCAGCCCTGGCGCAAGAGCAGCCAGGCGACTATGCCGTGCAATTACCGCTGAGCCTCAGTGGTGAAGGCCCCTGGTATCGCCTGGATGTGCCGATGGCACTGCATTTTGCTGCGCGCTATGGCGATTTGCGTGACCTGCGGGTGTTTAACGCCGAAGGTCAGGCGCTGGCTTACGCCCTGGTGGCAGGGCAGGGCGAGTCGCGCGACAGCCAGCAGGAGCAGGCGGTGAAGTGGTTTCCGCTTTACGCCGAACAGGGCGACAGCGCGGCCTCGCCAAGCTTGCGGGTACAGCGCAGTACCAGCGGTACCTTGATCGAACTGCTTGATGAGCCAGATGCAGCCGCCAAGCCGGCTCTGCTGCGCGGCTGGCTGCTGGATGCCAGCGCAATGGACGAGCCGCTGGTGCGCTTGCAGCTGGATTGGAGCGGCGCCCAGGACGGTTTTCAGCGCCTCAGCATCGAGGCCAGTGATGACCTGCAAGACTGGCAGTCCTGGGGCAGTGGCCAGTTGGCGCGCCTGTCTTTTGATGGTGAGCGTGTCGAGCAGCGCCAGGTCGAGCTGCCAGGGCTTAAGGCGCGCTATGTGCGTCTGCTCTGGCAAAGCCCGCAACAGGCGCCGCAGCTGACGGCCGCGAGTCTGCTCAGTCAGCGCAGTGACAGCGTGCCCGCGCCGCTGGTGTGGTCACAGCCGCTGGCAGCAACGCGCAGCCCGGATGGCGAATACCAGTGGCAGTTGCCCTTGGCCTTGCCCCTGGAGCGTCTACATGTCGAGCTCAGTCAGGCCAATAGCCTGGCACCGATTCGCGTCAGCGGTCGCCATGAAGCCAAGGGCGCTTGGCAATCACTGGCGCAGGGCCTGCTGTACCGGTTGCCGGAAAATGGTGCGGAAATCCGTCAGGACGAATTGCCCTTGCCGGGCTGGCCGTTACAGCAGCTGCGTTTACAGGTAGATGAGAGGGGCGGCGGTTTGGGCGTCGAGCCGCCACAGATCAAGGTGGCTGTGCGCGCCACCCAGCTGGTGTTCCTCCAGCGTGGCAGCCCGCCTTATCGGCTGGCGTTGGGGCGAGCGGGAGCGCAGTCGGCGGCTTTGCCGCTGACCACTCTGATTCCGGGTTATGAGCCACAGCGCCTGCAACAGCTGGGTATAGCTGAGGCGCAGTTGCAGGCCGAGAGTCTGGTGCAGCAAGAGCAGGCCGCAGCGGGTGAGAGTGACTGGAAACGCTGGGGTTTGTGGCTGGTGCTGCTAATTGGGGTGGGCTTGTTGGCGCTCATGGCGGTCAGCCTGTTGCGCCGGCCGAGCGCTGAATAGCGACTGTTGGTGAAATAAAGGCCAGCTGGCTAACGATTTTTGCAGTATGGTTGGCACCTTAAATTGATTAGCGTTTGAGGTCAGGAAGGCCCTTGCGTATCTCGACTTTGCCCCGTCTTGTGGGCGCGCCTTTGCGTTTTCGCGGTCGCTCTGACCGATTCGCACAGCTGCTTCTTTCGGCAGAACCTACCCGATGAATGCCTGCGGTAATTCTGGCTGGGCGCTCAGCGCCCCGGTCATTCTCACCGGTCTGGTGTGCATCGGGGTGCTCTTGCTGGCCCGCTGGGTCACGCGGCAGCGCTATTTCCCCGGGCGCGAGAGCTTTATCGTGCTGCACTTGGCGAGCCTCTGGTGGATGATTGCCGCCAGCCTGGAAATGGCTGCGCAAGGCCCACAGTGCAAAGTGTTCTGGGCCACCATGGCCTGGCCGGGCATTCTGGTGGTGCCCACCTTCTGGGCCATTTTCCTCTGGCAATACGTCAACAGCGTGCGTCAACCGCTGCCGCTGCGTAGCACCCTGGGTTTGGCCGTGGTGCCGGTGCTGATCTGGCTGATGGCCCTGAGCAACCCCTGGCACGGCCTGTTCTACGGCGTGGGTACGGCGCCACTTAGCGATGAGCCGGGCGCGCCGATTCGCTATCAGCATGGGCCGCTGTTCTACGCCGCCGCTGCTTACGTCTACCTGTTTATGACCTTCTGCATGGGGGTGGTGCTGCGCGCGGCCATCGTCAGTTATGGCGTGCATCGCCGTCATTACCTGGCGTTTGTCTTCGTCACGGCGGTGCCCTGGGTTGCCAATATCAGTTACGTGGTATTTGGCTGGATGCTCTTTGGCTTCGACCCGACGCCCTTCAGTTTCGCCTTTACCCTGGTTGCCTTTGCCTGGCTGATCGTTGGCGTAAGGTTGTTTGACCTGCTGCCGGTGGCTCGCCACCTCCTGTTGGATGCCTTGCTCGATCCGGTGCTGGTGGTTGATGCGCAATTGCGCGTGATCGAGGCCAATCCAGCCGCCTTGAAGCTCGCCAACCTGCGCAGCGGCTGGCAGGGCCGGCAATTGGAGGATTGGCCGATTCTCGGGGCAGATTTGCAGCAGCTGCTCAGTCAGCAGGAACAAGGTGAGCATGACCGCTTGTTGACCCTGGCTAACTCGGCGCGGTATTTCGAAGTGCGTATTCGCGCCATCGAGCGGGTGACCCATCGCGGCACCGTGGTGCTCGGGCAGATGCTCTACCTGCGTGATGTTACTCAGCGCCACCTCAGTGAGTTAAAACTGGCCGAAGCCCTGGCCCTCAGTGAGGAGCGCCTGCGCACCATCACCAACCTGCATGAGCAACTGCAGGAACAGGCGCTGTGTGACCCGCTGACCGGGCTGTACAACCGGCGCTATCTGGATGAGTTTTTTACCCGCGAGTTGGCCGTTGCACAGCGCGAGCGTACGCCGATTTCTCTGGCCCTGATCGACCTGGATCATTTCAAACAGCTTAACGACGAGCACGGCCACCTCGAAGGCGACGACGTTCTCAAAGGCGTGGCCCAGCACCTGCTGGAAAATCTGCGCAGCTCGGACGCGGTATTCCGTATCGGTGGCGAAGAGTTCCTGCTGATCCTGCCGCGTGCCGATGCCCATGAAGCCCGCGCGCGTCTAGAAACCATCTGCCGTGATTTGGCCGCACACCCCTTGCCAACGCGCGGGGGCGCACGTTATGTGACCCTGTCGGCCGGCCTGGCGCTGTGGCCGGAGCAAGGCTTGGTGCTCGATGAATTGCTGCACGTAGCCGATGACGCGCTGTATCAAGCCAAGCATGCGGGGCGCAATAGGGTCTGCAGTCTGGCCTGATGGTCCGGCAACTCCTTCCATCCAGTGCTAAAGCGCTTTCCCCGCTAAAAGGGTAAACTGCGCGCGATTTTTCTTCCTTCCCGGAGCCATCCATGTCCCGCGTTACCCTCAGCCGCTACCTGATCGAGCAGACCCGTTGCAACAACACCCCGGCCGATCTGCGTTTCCTTATTGAAGTGGTCGCACGGGCCTGTAAGGAAATCAGCCATCAGGTATCCAAGGGTGCACTGGGCGGCGTGCTGGGCAGCATGGGCACCGAGAACGTGCAGGGCGAGGTGCAGAAGAAACTCGACGTGATTTCCAACGAAATCCTGTTGGAAGCCAACGAGTGGGGCGGTCACCTGGCCGGCATGGCGTCCGAAGAAATGGACAATGCCTACCAGATTCCCGGTAAGTACCCGAAAGGCGCTTACCTGCTGGTTTTCGATCCGCTGGACGGCTCCAGTAACATTGATGTCAACGTTTCGGTCGGCACCATTTTCTCGGTGTTGCGTTGCCCGGATCGCAATGGTGATGAAGGCGACCTCGGTGAGGAAGCCTTCCTGCAGCCGGGTACCGAGCAGGTGGCGGCTGGTTACGCGATCTATGGCCCGCAGACCATGCTGCTGCTGACCCTTGGTGATGGCGTTAAAGGCTTTACCCTGGACCGTGAGCTGGGCAGCTTTGTGCTGACCCACGACAACATCAAGGTGCCGGAGTCGACCAAGGAATTCGCCATCAACATGTCCAACCAGCGCCACTGGGAGGCGCCGGTACAGCGCTATGTCAGCGAGTTGCTGGCGGGCGAAGAAGGCCCGCTGGGCAAGAATTACAACATGCGTTGGATTGCCTCGATGGTGGCGGACGTGCATCGCATCCTTACCCGTGGCGGCGTGTTCATGTACCCGCGCGACAGCCGTGAGCCAGAGAAGCCGGGCAAGCTGCGCCTGATGTACGAAGCCAACCCGATGTCGATGATCATCGAGCAGGCTGGCGGCGTGGCCACCAACGGCACCCAGCGCATTCTCGATATTCAGCCAACATCCCTGCACCAGCGTGTCGCGGTCTTCTTGGGTTCCAAGGAAGAAGTGCTGCGCATCAGCGCCTATCACCGCGAGTAAGCGATGAACGCGCCCTGGCAGCCGTTACTTGACTGGTGGTTCGGTGCGGCCGGCTGCGGCGCTGGCGTGACGGCTGCCGAGGTGGCTGCCAGTCGTACTGCGCTGTGGTTCGGCAAGCAGGACAGCCAGGATAACCAGGCGCGCGAGCAGTTTGGTGGGCTGGTTGAGCAGGCTCTGAGTAACCAGCTGCAAGACTGGCAGCGCGAACCTAAAGGCTGGCTGGCAAACTTGCTGTTGCTCGATCAGCTGCCACGGATGATCTTTCGCGATACCCCGCGCGCTTTTGCTGGAGATCTGCTGGCTCGACCGTTGGCTCTGCACGGGTTGGCCCAGGACTGGGATCAGCAACTGCCACCAATCCAGCGGATATTCACCTACCTGGTGTTGGAACACGCCGAAGAGCTGGCGCTGCAGGATCAGGCGGTGCAGCTGTTTGAAGCTTTACTCGAGCAAGCCGTTTCGGCCGAACGCGAGCTGTTTGCCGGTTATCTGGATTTTGCCGAGCGCCATCAGCGAGTAATCGCGCGTTTTGGCCGCTTTCCCCATCGCAACCCGATTCTCGGGCGTACCTCCAGCGCCGAGGAATCTGCCTTTCTGTTGGAACCTGGCTCGCGCTTCTAGCATCCAAGCAGGCATGCTCGGTATTGCTATGCCAAGCTGGTCTTGGTTCTTTCCTCAGGAGTTTCCCCATGTCTCTGCGTGTCGTCGCACTACTCGCCGGTTGCCTGCTGCTGGCCGCCTGCAACAAGATCAATCAGGACAATTACACCCAGCTCAAGGCGGGCATGAGCAAGGATGAGGTTGAGAGCCTGCTGGGCAGTCCAGGCGAATGCGCCGGCGCGTTGGGTATGTCCAGCTGCACCTGGGGTGATGAACAGCGCTTTATCAGCGTCCAGTACGCCGGCGACAAGGTCATGATGTTCTCCGGCAAGGGGCTGAAGTGATGCGCCTGCTGGCGGCGTTGGCCGCAGCAGTGTTGTTGGTGGGTTGCGCCAACTCGGGTACGGGCGTGGTGCCGCCAAAGACGGTAGAGCAGGTCGATCTGCAGCGTTACCAAGGCACTTGGTACGAGCAGGCGCGTTTGCCGATGTTCTTTCAGCGCAACTGCGCGCAGTCTGAAGCGATCTATACGCTGCAGGATGATGGCGCGATTGGCGTGACCAATCGTTGCCGCACGTATGACGGCGATGTGCAGCAGGTGCAAGGTCAGGCCGTGGCGCAGGTGCCGGGCGAAACCAATAAGCTCTGGGTGCGTTTCGACAACTGGGCCAGCACCCTGCTGCCAGGGCTGACCAAGGGCGAGTATTGGGTGCTGTACCTGGATGACGATTACCAGACTGCGCTGGTTGGGCACCCCAATCGCGAGTACCTCTGGCTGCTGACGCGCGATCAGGACATCAGTGCGCAACGTCGCGCCACTCTGCTTGAGGAAGCGCGCAGCCGTGGCTACGACACTCGCGCACTCATCTGGCGGCGGACGGATGCCGAGATGGCCTTGCAGCGTTAAGCGCCGCTTATTGCTTGGCTTTCGGGCTCTGCAGGCGGATATGCAACTGAGTGTCCGCCGTGCCGTGCTCAAACACGCTGTCAGCTGGGGTCGGTTTGCCATTGAGCAGCGGTGGGTTGCTGGATAACCCCACCGGCTCAAGTGGAATGCCCCGCCGGCCTTGGTCGAGCAGGCCGTTGCCATTGCTGTCCTGGAACACCTGGATGGCATAGCGGCCGGGCGGCACGTTATCCAAACGCAGCTCGCCGTTGTCACTCCGTTGCTGGCGCAGTGGTTGTTCGGGCCAGCGGTTTTGCTCGCCGCTCACCAGTGCTGCGTACACGGGACCTGTGGCTTGTATACCGCCGACTGTGACCAAGATGTCGCCAGCCTGGGCTGCTGAGCTGACCAGTAGCAGCAAAAGGCCAGTCTGATAGCCGGCCTTCTTTACGGTTTGAAGAATTCTCTGTGGCATAATCCGGGCATTTCGCAGGAAGTGGCTGGCGATGCGTCAGGTCTTGATCGTTCATTTTTCGCAAACCGGCCAGCTAGACAGGTTGGCACAATCGGTATGCGGACCTTTACAGCAATGCCGCGATATTCAGCTGGATTTTCTCACGCTGCAACCCGCGCAACCTTACCCGTTTCCTTGGCCGTTTCTCGGCTTTTTCCGGATTTTTCCGGAAACCGTGTTGATGCGCCCGCAGCCATTGCTGCCGTTGGCGGTCGATGCGAACAAGCGTTATGACCTAGTGATCCTCGCCTATCAGGTGTGGTTCTTGTCGCCCTCGCAACCGATGACGGCTTTCCTGGCCTCCCCTGAGGCGGCGAAGCTGCTCAAGGACACGCCGGTGGTGACGCTGATCGGCTGCCGCAACATGTGGCTGATGGCTCAAGAGAAGGTCAAGAAGCAGCTCACTGAACTGGGCGCGCGGCTGGTGGACAATATCGCCCTGACGGACGCTTGCGGAACAGCAGCGAGCTTTCTAGCAACGCCCTTGTGGCTGTTTACCGGACGGCAGAAGCCCTATAGCTGGGTGCCGCGCGCCGGTATCGATGAGGCGGAAATTAGCGCCGCCAGCCGCTTTGGCGTGGCCATGAGGCAACGCTTAACGGCTGACAGTCTGCCGATTGCGCAACCGATGCTCCGCGGCCTCGGTGCCGTGCGAATTGATGAAAAGCTGATCGCCAGCGAGAGGGTCGGCAATCGCAGCTTTCAGTTATGGAGCCGCTTGCTGGCGGCCTTAGGCCCGCAGCAGAGCCGTCGGCGTGGCGCCGGGCTGGTGGTGTATATCGTCTTTCTGTTGTGCCTGATTGTCACAGTCGTGCCGCTCAGTGCCTTGCTAAAAAAACTGTTGGCGCCGCTGTTAAAAGAGCGCACCCAGCGTGAGAAGGCTTACTTTGCCGGCCCGTCTGGCGAGTGAAGTGACCCGAGGAAGTCCTGTGGTACAACCTGTATATATCAACCGCATCAGCGCTTTCCTGCCCCATGAGCCGGTCGACAACGAGCAGATGGAAGCACGCCTGGGCCTGGTCGGCGGCAAACCCTCGCGGGCGCGCAAGTTGATTTTGCGCAGCAATGGCATTGTTCAGCGCCACTATGTGATCGACCCGCAGACCGGTGCACCGAGCATGAACAATGCACAGGTCAGTGCGGCGGCGATTCGGGGTCTGCTCGGTGGTGATTTCCAGCTGGATGACCTTGATTGCCTGGTGGCCAGCAGCGCTTCGCCGGATCAGGTCATGCCGGGCCATGCGGTGATGGTGCAGGGCGAGCTGGGCAATCCGCCGTGTGAAGTGGTGTCCACCGCCGGTATTTGCCTGTGCGGCATGACCGCGCTGAAATACGCCTGGATGAGCGTGGCCAGTGGCGAAAGCCGCAACGCCGTAGCCTGCGGCTCGGAAGTGGCGTCGACTCTGATGCAGGCGAGCAATTTCAACGCCGAGTATGAGAGCCGCCTCGACGAGCTGGAAACCCACCCTGAAATTGCCTTCGAGAAAGACTTTCTACGCTGGATGCTCTCCGACGGCGCGGGTGCCGTGCTGCTGCAAGGCCAGCCGAACCGCACAGGCCTGAGCTTGCGCATCGACTGGATCGACATCTTCTCCTTTGCCGACCAGATGCCACCGTGCATGTATGCCGGCGCGGAAATGGTCGACGGCCAGCTGCAGGGCTGGAGCCGCTATGACGGCGGCGAGCGCAACCGCCGCTCGCTGATGGCGATCAAGCAGGATGTCAAACTGCTGAACGACAACATCGTCAAATACACCGTGGAAGAGACGCTGAAGCGCATCATGGCGCGCCGCGAGCTGCAGGCCGATGCGGTGGATTATTTCCTCCCGCACTATTCCTCCGAATTCTTTCGCGAGCGCCTCTCCGTAGGCCTGGCCAATGCCGGCTTGCCAATCCCGCAGGAACGTTGGTTTACCAACTTGACCCGTAAGGGCAATACCGGCGCCGCGTCGATCTTTATCATGCTTGATGAGTTGTTCAATTCAGGTAGCCTGCGCAGCGGCCAGCGTTTGCTCTGCTATGTGCCGGAAAGTGGGCGCTTCTCCAGCGCCTTTATGCAGTTGACAGTGGTTGGCCAGGACGGTGACAACACATGAAGCTCGATGAGGTTCCTCAGGACCACAGCTCCACTTACGGCGGCCATTGCAAGCTGGTTTATGCCGTGGATGCCAGCGGCCATTACCAGGGCGCGCAGAGCGATGGCTGGGAGCCGGAAGCTTTCGCCACTCAGCTGGCCGTAGCCGAACTGCAGGAGCAGGAAGCCGAGGCCGAGGCGGGCTGGCAGCGCGGCGAGCTGTCGCCGCTGAAGTGCCTGATGTACCGCTACCGCCTGGATGAGCCCGCGTTGGCGCAGATTACTGGGCTGTGGCAGTGGCGCATTCGGCGGCACTTTCGCCCGGCGATTTACAAGACACTGTCGGCAGCCCTCCTGGCGCGTTATGCGGACGCCTTCGGCCTGCCTGTTGAGCAGCTGATCACCTATCAAAAGGATTTGGCATGAGCAGTTTTCAGCATCAACAGAGCGCCCACTGCGAAAGCGGGGTGATGGCCAGCCTGTTGACCCATGCCGGTTTGCCGATGAGCGAGCCGATGGCGTTCGGTCTGGCCTCGGGCCTGGCGTTTGCCTACCTGCCGATCGTCAAACTCAGCGGCATGCCGCTGATTGCCTACCGCATGCCGCCTAAGCACCTGATCAAGACCCTGAGCAAACGCCTGGGGGCGAAGCTGCACACGCGCACCTTCGGCGATCCCGAGCAGGGCCGTCGTGAGCTGGATGCAGCTTTAGACAGTGGCCGTCTGGCCGGACTGCAGAGTTCGGTGTTCTGGCTGCCGTATTTCCCGCCGGAGATGCGTTTTCACTTCAATGCGCACAACCTGCTGGCCTATGGCCGCGAGGGCAATGACTACCTGATCAGCGATCCGGTGTTCGAAGCGCCCGTGCGCTGCGCCGCCGAAGACCTGCAGAAGGCGCGTTTTGCCAAAGGGGCGCTGGCCGCCAAGGGGCTGATGTACTGGCTCGATGATGTGCCGCTGGAGCAGGACTGGAACAAACTGATCCGCCAGAGCGTGCTGTCCACCACACGGATTCTCGATGGCATGCCGCTGCCGTGGATCGGTATTCGCGGTATTCAGCACCTGGCCAAGCAGATCGACAAACTCGATCCCGCGCAGAGCAAGTACAACCGCCTGTACCTGACCCATATCGTGCGCATGCAGGAAGAAATCGGCACCGGCGGCGCGGGTTTTCGCTTTATGTATGCAAGCTTTTTGCAGGAAGCTGGCGAGAAGCTGGGCGACAACAACCTGCAGGAAGCTTCAGCGCAGCTGACCGCCATCGGCGACCAGTGGCGTCAGTTTGCCTCGGCTTGCGTGCGCGCCAGCCGCAACAAGGGCGAGACGCCCAACTTCGCGCCCATCGCCGAGAGTCTGCGTGGCATTGCCCTGCAGGAGCGCGGGTTGATGAAAGAGCTGGCGGCTTGGAGCAAGCGCTAGAGTGGATCGCGCTGTATCGATCCACTGTTCACGCGGCTGGTGGATGAACGCGGCGTCATCCGCCTTACAGCTTGATCCGCAGCACTTCGGTATCTGCACTTAACTCGGCAAAACTGTTGGCGTAAGCGCCAGCAGTTGCACCTTCTAGCAGCACCGTCTGCACACAGAAATCCCCGTGCTCATCGCAGACCAGCAGCAACGCCTGCTCGATGAGGCCGTCCTGCAAATCCAGATTGGCCAGGGCCTGTAGTTGCATCCAGACCTGTGCGCCAGCACCGATAAACAGGTTTGGCCCCTCGATGCTCAGCTGTTGGGCGATATGAAAGCCGGCGGCATTGCTCACGCTGTTCACAAACTCGAAAGGCTTGGGCTGCTTGTGCTGTACGCACACGGCCTCCAGCAACGCGCCCATGGTGGCCCGCGCCGGGTGCGCGGAGGCCAGGTACAGGCCGCAGTTGCTAAGCACCTGGGGTTTCAGCGGCGCGGCGGCCAGCAGGCATTGCAGAATTAGTCGGTCGATACGCCGTGGCGGGCTGTCGAGCCACTGCCCGAGGGCGGTCTTCAGCTGTTTATCATCCATGCTGGCCAGGCCGTGGATCTCACAGGCAGCGATTACCGGCATGCTAAATCTCCCTGAGCGCAGCCTTGTAAAACCAGGCTGGCATTATTGCCGCCAAAACCGAAGAAGTTGGTCAGCAGCAGGCTGTCGGCCGCCAAGGCTTGCGGTTCTGCGCTAAAGGGCAGCAGGGCTTCGCTGGCGTAGTCCACGGCTGGAAGTGCGCCCAGCTGCAGGGTTTTGAGCAACAGCAGGCTTTCACTCAGGCCGCAGGCCCCCAAGGTATGGCCGAGCCAGGGTTTAAGCAGGCTCAGGGCCGGCATCTGTTCGCCATACAGCCTGCGCATGCCGTTGCTTTCGGCTTCATCGTTGGCGCTGGTGGCGGTGCCGTGCAGTTTCACCAGATTGATCTGCGCCGCCGAGCAGCCGGCACTGTTGAGCGCCTGTTGCATGACCCAGTGGATATGACTGCCATCTCCGCGGGTGGTGGTCAGGCTGCTGGTGTCGCACGCACTGAAACCGCCGAGCAGGCGCGCCAGCGGTGCGTCACCGGGTTCGCGGCTGAGCAGCGCCGCGGCATAGGCTTCGCCCAGCAGCAGGCCGTCGCGTTCAGGGTGGAAGGGGCGGTATTGACCGCTGGGGCTGGTCAGCATCAGCGCGCCGAATCCCTGCATAGCGATGGCGCTGGGTGTCTCGAAACTCAGCACCAAGGTGCGGGCATACTGGCCTGCGTTGATCAGGCGGACGCCGTACAACAGGCCATTAGCCGCGCTGGTGCAGGCGGTGTTCAGGGTGAAGGCAGCGGCAAACCCCCAACGCTGGCGCAGTTGGTGGGCCAGCAGGTCGAGGGATGTTGAGTCATCTGGGCAAAAGCCCTGGCGTTCGGTGGTCAGGGCTTCCAGCTCACTGATATCCAGGCTGGTGCTGGCGACAATCAGCAGGCAGTCGTCGAGCGTTTGCGGTGGTGCGCCGAGGGTCTCAGTCAGCAAGCGATCCAGGCGCTCACTCAGGCTTTCGCCAGTTTTAGCTGCATAAAGGTACGTGCGCGGTTCCTGCACTTCATGCAGTACGAAGGGCTCGCCCTGAGGTGCTTGGCCGCGTTGCAGGGCCTGGGCGGCATGGTGCAGGTCATCACCCAGGGCGCAGTGCAGGGCCGCGCGTTGCAGGTAGATGGGGGTCACGGCTGCTGCCTGATGTAGGCGGCAATGCTGGCAATGCTGCCGAGAATGCGCCGTCCATCCTTGGCGCCCTCAATGCGCACGCCGTAGTGCTGTTGCAGCGCCAGGGATACTTGCAGAGCATCCAGGCTGTCCATGGCAATACGGCTTTTGCCGCCGAACAGTGGCTCGTCATCGCTGATGCTTTGCCAGTCGATATCGTCTTCCTTGTCGCACTCGCGAATCAGCAGTTGTTTGAGTTGTTGTTCTAGTAGTGAGTGGTCCATTGCGTGCGCTGTACTCGTCGGGTGAACAGAAGCAGCCCAGCCATGCCGCATACGGCTGCAAACAGCAGCAGGCGCGCGCAGTAGGGGGCGATGTCGGCCAGTGAGCCGTGGCCCACCAGCAGGGTGAGGAAGGCGTCCAGCGCCCAGCTCATGGGGGAGATTTCCGCCAGTTGGGCCATGGCCGCCGGCATCACACTTTTCGGCACCATGATCCCGCCAATTGCGGCCAGCAGGATATTGATGCCGCCCCCGAGCAGCAGTGCCTGTTCGCTGCTGCGCGCCAACGCGGCGAGCAACAGGCCCAAGCTGCAGGTGGCAAGTGCCACACTGATGGCCAGCAGCGGATAGGCCACAGCGCTGCCGGGCAGGCTTAGCGCCGGCAGACCAAGCAGTGGCAGGCCGTAGACGCCAATACTCAGCAGCAGAGCGAACTGCAGCAGGTTGATTGCCAGGTACGGCAGCAGTTTGCTCAACACCAGGGTGCCAAGGTTCAGCCCGAGGCAGCGCAGGCGCAGCAGGGTGCCGCTTTGTTGTTCGCGCTGAAAGCCACCGGCCATCGGTAGCATCACAAAGAACATGCCGAAAATCAGCCAGGCCGGCACGCTCAGTTGAGTGGCATTGGCGCGGCCGCTGAGGTCGCCGCTGGCCAGTTGTTCCTGTTCAATGATCTGGCTCTGGGTGCGCTGCTGCACCAGTTTCAAACGTTCAGCACGGCTGAGTTCGGCATCAACTACGCCGCTGTCTTCCAGATAGGCCAGCAGCCGGGTCTGCGCCAAGGCGATGCTCACCGCGCTGTGCAGGCGCTGGCGCGAGAGTTTGTCGAACTGTGCCGGGTAGCTCAGGCTCGGCCCTTGATGTGGGCTGTCCAGCAGCGTGTCAGCGAAGTCTGCGGGCAGGCGCACGCGGGCCAGACGTTCGTCGCTGCTTGTGAGCAGCGTACTGTCCGCCAGTTGCGCCTGCAGAGCGTCGCGGAAGAACTGGCTGGCATCGTCCTGCGGCGCTTCGATAATCAGGCGCAGCGCCGGTGGTTTGTCCTGCATATAGCTGGACATGGCCCCGGCCATCAGCAGCAGAAACAGCGTCGGCATGATAAACAGCACCGCCAGCGCATGGGGGTCGCGCAGCAGCAACAACACTTCCTTGCGCACCAGCGCCCAGAGCCTCATAGCCGGCCTCCGTTAAGGCGCAGGTAGAGCTGCTCCAGTGATGGGCGGCCAAAGCGCAGCAGGTTGGGCAGGCCATCCTGGGCGGCGACAAATTCTGTAATGGCCAGCAGCTGCTGGCCATTCAGTGCTGCGATACGCAGACCCTTGGGCAGCGCTTCGGCGCTCAGTTGCAGGTGTGTGAGCAGTTCGCTCAGGCCGGTTGGCGGCGCGTCCGGCCATTCCAGCAGCAGGCCGTGGTCGTCGCCGAGCAGCTGGCGGGTGTCCAGGTCCAGGTGTACCTGGCCTTCGTGCAGCAGCAGAATGCGCTGGGCCACCCGTTCGACTTCTTCCAGATAATGGCTGGTGTAGATCACCGCCTTGCCCTCGGCGGTCAGCTGCTCCACGGCGGCCAGCAAGTGCTGTCGATTGGCAGCATCGACGCCCACGGTGGCTTCGTCGAACAGGTAGAGATCAGCTGGTTGCAACAGGCCGATGGCGAAATTCAGCCGCCGCTGTTCGCCGCCGGACAGCTGCTCGCTGCGCCGCGTCAGCTTGTCTTCCAGTGCACAAGTATCGATGCATTGCTGCAGGCGCTGACGGCGTTCGGCGCCGCGCAGGCGATAGAGGTCGGCAAACAGTTCGAGGTTCTCGCCCACCTTGAGCCCGGCATAGAAGGCCAGCTGCTGCGGCACCAGGCCCAGCCTGGGTTGACCTTCCCAGCGCAGCTCACCCTGCTGCAACGCCAGCACGCCGCTCAGCAGCGACAGTAAGGTGGTTTTGCCGGCGCCATTGCTGCCCAGCAGGCCCAGGCATTCGCCGGTCTGCAGCTGCAGGTCGATACCCTGCAGCGCCGCGCGGCTGGTGCCTGGGTAGTTGTGGACGACATTACGCAGCTCAAGCATGGATCAACACCAGCAGCAGTTTGCCGTCGAGCAGCAGATGTTCGTCGCTGTGGATGCTGAAGGCATAGAGCGCACCTGCCGGGCTTAGCGCCTCCTGCTGGGCACTGACCTGCAATGCGCCACTGCGCTGAGCTGGCTCGTGGTGCAGCTGCAGCTGCGAGAGCTTGCCGACCAGGGCCATTTCAATGGCATTGCTGTCGCCGTATAAGGCACCATGCGCGGCGCACAACTGGGCCGCCGCCTCGAATAGCAGGCAGGGCGAGGCCGCTGGGCCGAAGGCATCTAGATAGCGCCAAGCACTCAGGCCCTGAATGCTCAGGCTGTCATGCGCCAACAGGCCGTCCAGCCAGAGAGCTGGGTCTTGATGGGGCAGCAGGCTGTGCAGTTGAGTGCGATCCATTGCGGGCGGCCGAGGTAAAGAGGTCGGCAGTGTAACAGAGGGGCTGCAAGTCACGCAGTGCCTGGGTTTGGCAGGCCAGCGAGCAAAATTGGAGAGGTTCTATGGCGTGGTTGCAAGGGGGCGCTTTTGCGCTGGGGACGCTGGTCTTGGTGGTGCTGTCCTGGCGGGCATTGCAGCTGCCCAAGTCCCACGGTTTCTACCGTTTTTTTGCTTGGGAGGCGATCCTGGCGTTACTGGTGCTAAACGGGCCGCAGTGGTTTGTCGACCGTTTTTCCGCTCATCAGCTGGTATCCTGGGGCCTATTATTCGCTTCGCTGCTGGTGCTGTTTCCCGGTCTTTATCAATTGCGCCGCATGGGCCGCCCGAACGAGCAACGCACGGATGCCGAGCTGTTTGCCTTCGAACGCACCTCGCAGCTGGTGACCAGCGGCATCTACAGCCACATCCGCCACCCTTTGTACGCCTCGCTGCTATTGCTGGCCTGGGGCGTGGCCTGCAAGCAACCTAATGGCCTGAGCCTAGTTCTGGCACTGCTGGCCAGCCTGACACTCTGGCTGACTGCCAAGCGCGACGAAGCTGAGTGTCTGCAGCAGTTTGGTGAGGAGTACCGCGACTATATGCAGCGCAGCAAGATGTTTATCCCCTGGATCTTCTAATCGACTATTCCCAGCTCAGCCGTGCCAGCTTCCACTCATCGCCTTCAAACCACCACTCCATCTTCACGCTGTAGTGGCGTGCGCTGTCGGGGATCAGACCCTCTGCACCGGCCAGGCCGATCTGGGCTTCGGTGTGGCCTTTTTCGCGGTAGGTCGTGTCGAGGTAGCTGTTCTTGCTCAGGGCCAGCACCTTGATGTTCTTGTGGCGCATAAACAGCAGCAACATGGTGCGCTGCGCCCACTCACGGTCAAATTCGCCTTGGGCCGAGAACTGCGGGTGCAGCTGGTCGAGTACCGCGTTGTTCTTCTTCGCTTCCAGGTTGTCCTGCAGTTGTTGCACGGCTGCTTCCAGCGCGGCCTGCGGATTATCTTTGGCACCGCAACCGGCGAGCAGGGTGCAAAACAGTAGGAAAGCTAAGGCAAATATCCGTGTTGGCATGCTGAACTCCTTTTTCATGGTTATGATGCCCGGCAGAGCTTAAAGCGGTTGCGCCCGTGGGTGTTCGGCGCAAGGCCGTCGACGTTACGCCGCGCATTATTCAGGTCAAGTCAGGAGCATGCCATGCAGACCTTGTATCCGGAGATTAAACCCTACGCCCGTCATGAGCTGGCGGTGCAGGCGCCGCACGTGCTGTATGTCGACGAGAGTGGTTCGCCGGATGGTCTGCCTGTGGTGTTTATTCATGGCGGCCCGGGCGCCGGCTGCGACGCGGCGAGCCGGCGCTATTTTGACCCCAACCTGTACCGTATTGTCACCTTCGATCAGCGTGGCTGCGGCCGTTCCACACCGCACGCCAGCTTGGAGAACAACACCACTCAGGCACTCATCGCTGACATGGAGCAGATCCGCGAGCACCTCGGCATCGACAAGTGGGTGCTGTTCGGCGGCTCATGGGGTTCGACCCTGGCGCTGGCTTATGCTCAGGCTCATCCGCAGCGCGTGCATGGGCTGATTCTGCGCGGCATCTTCCTGTGTCGCCCGCAGGAAATTCAGTGGTTCTACCAGGAAGGGGCGAGCCGCCTGTTCCCCGATTACTGGGAAGATTACCTCGCGCCGATCCCAGCGGATGAGCGCGGTGATCTGGTACAGGCCTTCTACAAACGCCTGACCGGACCGGATCAGATAGCCCAGATGCATGCCGCCAAAGCCTGGTCGACCTGGGAAGGGCGTACTGCCACCCTGCGCCCCAATCCTCAGGTAGTCGACCGTTTCAGTGACGCCCATCGTGCGCTGTCGATTGCCCGCATCGAATGCCATTACTTCGTCAATAACGCCTTCCTCGAAGCCGATCAGCTGCTGCGCGATATGCCGAAGATCGCCCATCTGCCGGGCGTGATCGTGCATGGCCGCTATGACGTGATCTGCCCACTGGACAACGCCTGGGCGCTCCACCAGGCCTGGCCGAACAGCGAACTGCAGATCATCCGTGATGCGGGGCATTCGGCTGCAGAAGTCGGCATTACCGATGCCCTGGTGCGTGCGGCGGACGACCTGGCGCGGCGCTTACTCAACCTGTCTCCGGACGAAGCATGAAGGCACTGATTCAACGGGTGCGTGGCGCCCGAGTAGAAGTGGCGGGTGAGGTGGTTGGCGCGATTGATCAGGGCCTGCTGGCGCTGGTGGGCGTCGAGCCGCAGGACACCCCGGCCAGTGTCGAGAAAATTCTGCACAAGCTGCTCAACTACCGCGTGTTCAGCGATGCCGCTGGCAAGATGAACCTGTCGCTCAGCGATAGTGGCGGCGGCTTGCTGCTGGTGTCGCAATTCACCCTGGCCGCCGACACCAAGAGCGGCCTGCGCCCAAGCTTTTCCAGTGCCGCAGCACCGGCGCTGGGCGCGGAGCTGTTCGACCTGCTGGTTACCCAGGCCCGCGGCAAACACTCGCAGGTTGCCACTGGCCGGTTCGGTGCCGATATGCAGGTGCATCTGGTCAATGACGGGCCGGTGACCTTTCTGCTGGAGAGCTAGCGGCGCTGCTAGCGCGCAAGGGCTTCGGCGACAAAGTCCAGGCGGTCCTGGCCGAAGTGCATCTCCTGGCCGATGAAGAACGTCGGTGCGCCAAACACGCCGCGCTTGATCGCTTCTTCAGTGGTGGCCTTGAGGCGTTCCTTCACTGCTTCATCGCTGACCAGTAGCTCAAACTCACTCAGGTCGAAACCCGCGCTGCTCAATACCTCGGCCACGACCTCGGGCTTGCTGAGGTTTTTCTGTTGCACCCACAGCGCCTCGAAGAGGGTCTTCACATAGTGCTCGAAGCGTTCGCTGCCCTGATAACCGGCTGCGCCGCGCATTAGGGTGAGGGTGTTGATCGGGAAGTGCGGATTGAAGGCCATCGGCACGCCATAGCGGCTGGCAAAGCGTGCGAGGTCCCTGAGCATCCAGGCGCCCTTGCTCGGGATCATGACCGGCGACTGGTTGCCGGTGGCTTTGAATACGCCACCGAGCAACATCGGTCGCCAGATAAGCTGCGCGCCGGCTTCGCGGGCGATTCGCGGCACCTGGGTCCAGGCCAGGTAGCTGGCTGGGCTGCCGAAATCGAAAAAGAATTCCAGGGTTTTGCTCATTGCATGCTCCTTTGGGAGATTTTGTTATTGGGCGAGCGCGCAGTCGTTAGAACGTCTCAGACCATGGCCGCAGATCCAGCTCATGCACCCAGCAATCGCGAGGCTGGCAATGGATCTGCCAGTAGGTATCAGCGATGTGGTCGGGATTGAGAATACCGTCCTGATCCTTGAGCTGGTACAGCTGCGGAAAGGTGTCGCGGATAAACGCGGTGTCGATGGCCCCGTCGATAATCGGGTGGGCGACATGAATGCCCTTGGGGCCGAGTTCGCGGGCCATGCTTTGAGCCAGCGCGCGCAAGGCGAACTTGGCGCTGGCGAAGGCAGAGAAATTGGCCCGGCCGCGCAAGGAAGCGGTGGCGCCGGTAAAGATGATCGTGCCCTGGCCACGCGGCAGCATCACTTTGGCGGCTTCACGGCCGGTGAGAAAACCGGCCAGCGCGGCCATTTCCCAGACCTTGCGGTAGACCCGTTCGGTGGTTTCGGTGATGGAAAACTGCACGTTGGCGCCGATATTGAACACCACCGCATGCAGCGGGCCGACCTCGCGCTCAATGGTGGCGAACAGCTCGACCACCTGCTCCTCAACACGTGCATCGCAACCAAAGGCGCGGGCAGTTCCGCCAGCCGCTTCGATCTCCGCCACCAAAGGCACGAGTTTCTCGGCATTGCGCCTTGCCACACAGGCGACATAACCCTCGCGGGCGAAGCGTTTGGCGATGGCGCCGCCGGTGGCATCACCAGCGCCGACGACCAGAATTGTTTTGCGTTCGCTCATTGCGATCTCCATCAGTTCTATTTTGGAACCTGTTTCGATAGTCGGTTCCATTTTGGAACCTGTCAAGCTATCGTGAGCCATTGCTGTTGGAGGTTGGCTTATGCGTTGGGAAGAACTGGAGCAGCAACCCTGCTCGCTGGCCCGCACCCTGTCGGTGGTGGGTGATCGCTGGACGCTGTTGGTGCTGCGCGAGAGTTTTCTCGGTATTCGTCGTTTCGACGAGTTCGAGAAACGCCTGGGGATTACCCGCCACGTGCTGGCCGAGCGGCTGAAAAAGCTGGTGGAAGCTGGGGTGCTGGACAAGGTGGCCTATCAGCAGCGGCCGTTGCGTGAGGAATACTGCCTGAGCGCCAAGGGTCGCGATCTGTATCCGGCCATCATGGCCTTGGTGAACTGGGGCGACCGCCATATGAGTGGCGCCGAGGGTGCGCCGATTCGGCATATTCACCGCACCTGCGGGCAGCCGATGCATGGCGTGCTGGTGTGTTCGGATTGTGGTGAGCCGCTGCAGCCGCGTGACGTTCAGTTGGAGGAAGCGCCTGCGCTCAAGGGCCAGCTACTGCCGGCGCATTGGCATCAACTGCAGGAGCAGGGTTAGAACAGTCGCGCCAGTAATGCAGTCACCGCTGTTTCCACCCGCAGAATTCGCGCGCCCAGCTGCACCGGTTGCAGGCCGGCTTCGGTGAGCTTTTCCACTTCGTAGGGAATCCAGCCGCCTTCCGGGCCGATGGCCAGCGTGACAGGTTGTTCGACTGCGCGTGGGCAGGCTGGGAAGTCGCCGGGGTGGCCGACCAAGCCCACTGTTCCAGCAGCGATGCCAGGCAACTGATCTTCGACAAAGGGCTTGAAGCGCTTCTCGATAATGACTTCCGGCAGCACGGTATCGCGGGCCTGTTCCAGGCCGAGAATCAGCTGTTCGCGAATCGCTGCGGGTTCGAGGAAAGGCGTCTGCCAGAAGCTTTTTTCCACCCGGTAGCTGTTCAGCAGAATCAGCCGAGGCACGCCCATACTGCTGACGGTTTGCAACACGCGCCGCAGCATCTTCGGTCGGGGCAAGGCGAGCAGCAGGGTCAGTGGCAGTTTCTCAGGCGGCGGCTGGTCGAGCAGCACCGCTAGTTCAGCCTGCTCGGCGTCCAGACGCAGCAGTTGTCCACTGCCCATCAAACCATTCAGGCGGCCGACACGCAGGCTGTCGCCGGCTTCGGCGCGGTGCACTTCATGCAGATGCTTGAGGCGACGGCCGCTGAGCAGCACGCGGTCGGCGGCGATAAAGTCGCCGTCTTCCAGTAGCAGCAGGTTCACGGTTGTGCAGCGGGCGGTTGGTCGTTGGTCGAACTGTCGTTTTCCTCTGCCGCCGCGGCTTCCTCGTCGTCACGGCGCTTGACCATGCTGCCGCACAGCAGGCCAACTTCGAAGAGCATCCACATCGGTACGGCCAGCAGGGTTTGCGAGAACACATCAGGTGGGGTCAGCAGCATGCCGACGACAAAGCAGCCAACGATCACATAGGGGCGGCTCTTGCGTAGGGTCTCGACATCGACGATGCCGACCCAGATCAGCAGAAAGGTGGCAATCGGGATCTCAAAGGCGACGCCGAAGGCAAAGAACAGGGTCAGGACGAAATCCAGGTACTGACCGATATCGGTCATCATCTCTACGCCTTCCGGGGTCACGCTGGCGAAGAAGCCGAACATGATCGGGAACACCACGAAGTAGGCGAAGGCCATGCCCGCATAGAACAGCAGGATGCTGGAAACCAATAGGGGAACAGCAATGCGCTTCTCGTGCTTGTATAGCCCTGGTGCGATAAAACCCCAGATCTGATGCAGGATGATCGGCATCGACAGAAACAGCGCGACCATCATGGTCAGCTTGAACGGCGTGAGGAATGGCGAGGCCACTCCGGTGGCGATCATCGTCGCACCTTCCGGCAGGTAAGCGCGCAGCGGTGCGGCAACCAGCGCGTAGATGTCCTGGGAAAAATAGAACAGCCCTGCAAACAGCAGCAGTATCGCTGCAACAATGCGCAGCAGGCGCGTGCGCAGTTCGGTCAGGTGCGAGATCAGGGGCATTTCCTGATCGCTGTCCGGTCGTTGGCTCATGGCTGCGGGCTTTTATCCTGGCGGGTGCTATCGGTAGCGGCGGTCGGCTCTGCGGCGGGTGCAGCGGCAGGGCTCGGTTCGGTGATGCTGGTATGCGGTGCGCTGAGGCTTTGCTTAATCGCGTTCATTTCCCGCTCCAGCTCAAGGATCTGCTCGTTATGCAGCTGGCGGCGGATTTCATCCGCGCCGATCTCACGCTCGACCTCAGCCTTGATCGCGCTGAAGCTGCGTTTGATCCGGCCGATCCACAAACCTGCCGTGCGCACTGCGCCGGGCAGGCGATCAGGCCCCAGTACCACCAGGGCGACGATGCCGACCAGCAGCAGTTCGGTAAAGCCGATATCAAACATGGCTTAGTCTTTTTTCGCCGGTTCTTCGACCTTGCGCGCCTGAGCGTCGATGGTCTGACCTTTCGGCTCGTCCACGGCAGGGGCCGGCTTCTCTGCGTCGCCGTTGTCCATCGATTTACGGAAGCCCTTGATCGCGTCGCCCAGGTCAGAACCCAGGCCCTTGAGGCGCTTGGTGCCGAACAGCATGACCACGATCAGCAGGATGATCAGGAGTTGCCAGATGCTAATGCCACCGAATCCCATAATGCGTACTCCGAAAGTGAAGGTTTAATCAGTCTTGCGAGCGTGCGGCTTTTTCCGCGTGCCCGGAGAGGCCGAAGCGCCGGTCCAGCTCGTCCAGTACCGCCTGGGGGTGCTGGCCGAGGGCGGCAAGCATAACCAGGCTGTGGAACCACAGGTCTGCGGTTTCATAAATCACATCGCTGCAGTCGCCGCTAACGGCTGCATCTTTGGCCGCGAGGATGGTTTCCACTGACTCCTCACCGACCTTTTCCAGAATCTTATTCAGGCCCTTGTGGTACAGGCTGGCGACATACGAGCTGTCGGCGGCAGCGCCTTTGCGCGACTCCAGTACCTCGGCCAGGCGGCTCAGGGTATCAGTCATGGCCGAGTCACTCATGGGTATGTCCTGCGCTGTAGATGGCATGCGGGTCTTTCAGCACCGCTTCGACGATTTTCCAGGTGCCGTTCTCAAACACCCGGTAAAAGCAGCTCTCGCGGCCGGTGTGACAGGCGATACCGCCCAGCTGTTCAACCATCAGGATGATCACGTCAGCGTCGCAGTCCAGGCGCATTTCATGCAGTTTCTGCACATGCCCTGATTCTTCGCCCTTACGCCAGAGTTTGCCGCGCGAGCGTGACCAGTAGATGGCACGTTGTTCGGTAGCCGTCAGGGACAGCGCCTCACGGTTCATCCAGGCCATCATCAGCACACGGCCGGTCTTGTGGTCCTGGGCGATGGCCGGTACCAGGCCGTCGCTGTTCCAATTGATGTCGTCGAGCCAGTCAGTCATTGCAAGTTCCGCCCATCTCGGGCTGTCTGATTCAGAAAGCTAGTGTGCCAGTGCCTACCCGGTGTGGCTATCGGCGCAGCACCAGATAGAGGCCGCCCGCCAGCATTAGCCAGCTCGGCCAGGCGATCAGGCTCAGCGCCAGGCCCTGTGTAGCAGCGCCACCGATCAGCGCTGCGCCGAGCAAGCGTGCAGGCCATTGGCGGCGTGCCACGGGCTGCTCCTGGTGGCTGGCCGGTTGCTGATTGAGGCGCTCAAGGGTTTCACGGGCAATTTGCGACAGATGCGGCACCTGCTCGGCCTGCAGTTGCAGGTTGCGCAGCAGCTGCAGCGGGCTGATGCGCTCACGCATCCAGCGCTCAAGGAAGGGCTGGGCGGTGCTCCACAGATCCAGGTCGGGGTAGAGTTGGCGGCCCAGGCCTTCGATATTCAGCAGGGTTTTCTGCAGCAGCACCAGCTGCGGTTGCACTTCCATATTGAAGCGGCGCGCGGTCTGGAACAGGCGCAGCAGCACCTGGCCGAAGGAGATGTCCTTCAGCGGTTTTTCGAAGATCGGCTCGCACACGGTACGGATTGCCGCCTCGAAATCATTGATCTTGGTTTCCGCCGGCACCCAGCCCGAGTCGATATGCAGCTGTGCCACGCGACGGTAATCGCGCTTGAAGAAGGCAATCAGGTTGCGCGCCAGGTAGTCCTGATCTTCAGCGGTGAGGCTGCCGATGATGCCGCAGTCGATCGCGATGTACTGCGGGTTCCACGGTGTGCGCGTGCTGACGAAGATATTGCCGGGGTGCATGTCGGCATGGAAGAAACTGTCGCGGAACACCTGGGTGAAGAAAATCTCCACGCCGCGTTCGGCCAGCAGTTTCATATCGGTGCGCTGATCGGCCAGGGTTTCCAGGTCGGTAACCTGAATGCCGTAGATGCGCTCCATGACCAGCACCTTCGGCCGGCAATAATCCCAGTACACCTGCGGTACATAGAGCAGCGGCGAGCCTTCGAAGTTGCGCCGCAGCTGGCTGGCGTTGGCCGCTTCACGCAGCAGGTCGAGTTCGTCGTAGATGGTCTTTTCGTAATCGCTGACCACTTCCACCGGGCGCAGGCGACGTGCGTCCACAGAGGCGCGCTCGGCCACTTTGGCCAGTAGGAATAGCCAGGCGATGTCCTGCTCAATGACCGGTTTCAAGCCTGGACGGATGACTTTGACCACCACCTCTTCGCCGCTTTTCAGCTGCGCGGCATGCACCTGGGCGACCGAGGCCGATGCCAGCGGTTGCGTATCAAAGCGGGCAAACACTTCACCGACCTTTGCGCCCAATTGGGATTCGATCAGTGCCAGCGCTTTGGCCGGGTCGAAGGGCGGTACCTGATCCTGCAGCTTGGCCAGCTCGTCAGCGATATCAGTGGGCAACAGATCGCGGCGGGTGGAAAGCAGTTGGCCGAACTTGATAAAGATCGGCCCCAGTTCTTCCAGCGCCAGACGCAGACGTGCGCCGCGCGACAGCAGAAGGTTGCGGCGCGGCAGCCAGCGCCAAGGCAGCACATAGCGCAGTAAGCGAGCCCAGAAAGGCAGCGGCAGGGCGAATAACAGGTCGTCCAGCTGGTAGCGAATGACTACGCGCTGGATACGCAACAGACGACGAACGGCAAGCAGCTTCATGCGATGGGCTTATGGCGTTGGGCGAGGCGCTCGATGCGCGCGTCGAGTCGGTCGAGGGATAGCTTGAGGTGATCCAGTTCGGCGAAGCGCGCATCGGCTTCGCGCTGGCCGACCAGGCTGCGGGATTCTTCACTGAGGTAGTCGGCCAGGTTCAGGCGCAGGCTGTCGAGCGCCTGGCTGCTCCAGTTCACCCGACTGCGCAGATGGCCACCGAGCAGCTGGCTGCCGACTGGGCCGAGCCAGCGCGACAGTTCGTATTCCCAGTCCAGCTCAAGGTCCTGAAGGATTCCGGCCAGTTCCAGCAGGGCGGCGCTGTCGCCATCCAGCGTGACGTCCGGGCTGTGCAGGATGCTGGTCTTGTCGCGGCTCACGGCCAGGCGCAACAGGCTGGCGGCGGGGGCGCGCAAGTGACAATTAGCATCGCCGGCCCATTGCGCGGCCAGTTGCAGGCCGCTGGCGCTAGGCAGAATAAACAGCTGCAGATTTGGCGCGGCGCACTCCACGGCAATCACCCGGCCGCTTAAGCGCGCCAGGCGCGGCAGCGCGGTGCTGTCCATGGCCAATACGCGGTTAAGGCCGAGTTCGACGCCGGCCAGCAGCCCGGTCAGCAGCATCAGGGCTTGATGCCGCGGTGCAGGGCGACGATGCCGCCGGTCATATTGTGGAAGGTCACGCGCTCGAAACCGGCTTCAACCATCATCGCCTTGAGGGTGTCCTGATCCGGGTGCATGCGGATCGACTCGGCCAGGTAGCGGTAGCTTTCGGCGTCGTTGGTGATCAGTTTTCCGGCCAGCGGCATGAACTTGAACGAGTAGGCGTCGTAGAACTTCGACAGCAGCGGGCTGGACGGCTTGGAGAACTCCAGGATCAACAGGCGACCGCCCGGCTTGAGTACGCGCAGCATTGAGCGGATGGCGTCTTCTTTGTGCGTCACGTTGCGCAGGCCGAAAGCGATGGTCACCACGTCGAAATGGTTGTCCGGGAACGGCAGTTTTTCCGCATCGGCCTGAACGAAGCTGACGTTACCGGCCACGCCTTTGTCGAGCAGACGATCACGGCCGACGCGCAGCATCGATTCGTTGATGTCGGCCAACACCACTTCGCCAGTCGGGCCGACCAGGCTGGAAAACTTGCGGGTCAGGTCGCCGGTGCCGCCGGCGATATCCAGCACCCGATTGCCGCTGCGCACGCCAGACAGTTCGATGGTGAAGCGCTTCCACAAGCGGTGCATGCCGCCAGACAGCACGTCGTTCATCAGGTCGTACTTGGCCGCGACCGAGTGAAAGACTTCGGCGACTTTTTCCGCCTTCTGGCTTTCCGGCACGCTCTGGAAGCCAAAGTGCGTGGTGGGTTCGCTGTCGCTGCTCTTGCGCGGATCGTTCATCGTGGCCTTTCCTAAAACACAGAGGCTGCATCTAAAGTGGCGGTCATTCTAAACCCAAAAAGCCCCGCTGGGTTTGGGCCGTGCGGCGGCGAACAACAAAGTTCTGCAACGGACTGAGCACTGGCGTCGCGTGCAGCTTGCGGTCTGCAGCCTTGCTATAGTCGCAGCGACGTAAGGTCGCAGTTAACGGACGAGGAGAAATGCATGGCCAAAATCACCGTAGAACGTCCCCACACCCTGGGGCGCGAAGTCGCCCGGGAAAAAGCCGAGCAACTGGCCGAGCGCCTGGCTCGCAAATACGACGTGCGTTACCGCTGGAATGGCGACACGCTGGAATTCAAGCGCAGCGGCGCGGATGGGCGTATTGAGGTGCATGACCACAGTGTGCGCGTACAGCTCAGCCTGGGGCTGTTGCTGTCGGCGATGAGTGGCAGCATCAAACGCGAGATCGAAGAGGTGCTGGACAAGAATCTGCAGGCCTGAGGTTTACGGTCGTTGCTGCTCTCTTTTTGAGCATGGCTCCTGCAATTTTCCGCATGCTTAGTATGCGGTTTCTAATTTTCATCGATACCGTGCACCTAAGCCTGCATTCCGTGGGCGTTTCCTCGAAACACTTAGAGTGAGGTGCACCATGTCGAAAGTTGCCGTTAAAAAGAAAGCCGTCGTTGAAGAAACCAGCACTGTGCTGAGCGACGCGAAAGTTTACGCCCGCAAAATCTGGCTGGCAGGTCTGGGCGCATACGCCAAAGCCGGTCAAGAAGGTTCCGAGTACTTCAAAGAACTCGTGAAGAGCGGCGAAGGCGTTGAAAAGCAAGGCAAAAAACTGGTCAACGAACAAGTTGAAGCAGCCAACAGCCAGATCGACAGCGTTAAGACCACTGTCACCAGCAATGTCAGCAGCGTGAAAGGCAAGTTCGAAGTACAGCTCGACAAAATCGAGAAGGCCTTCGATAACCGTGTTGCCAGCGCCCTGAATCGCATGGGTATCCCGTCCAAGCAGGATGTTGAAGTACTGTCTGCTAAGCTGGATGAGCTGAGCGCGTTGCTCGAGCACGTCGCGCGTACCAAGTAAGGAGAGCAGGATGGCTGTCAAAAAGAAAACCGAAAAGCAAACCACTTCCTGGATTGGCGAAGTAGAAAAATACTCGCGTCAAATCTGGCTGGCTGGTTTGGGTGCCTACTCCAAGGTCAGCAAGGACGGCAACAAGCTGTTCGACACGCTGGTCAAGGATGGCGAAAAAGCTGAGAAGCAAGCCAAGACCGAAGTCGACAAGCAAGTTGGCGCAGTGAAGACCACTGTGGGTTCGAAAGTGGACACTGCCAAATCGAAAGTTGATGAAGTCAAAGACAAGGCTATTGGCAAGTGGGGCGAGCTGGAAGAAGCCTTCGACAAGCGTTTGAACAATGCCATTTCGCGTCTCGGTGTTCCGAGCCGCAATGAAGTGAAAGAGCTCAACGCCAAAGTTGAAAGCCTGACCAAGCAGATCGAGCAACTGACCGGTGTTTCGGTCAAGTCGGTCAAGCCTGCCGTGAAGAAAGTAGCCGCCAAACCAGCTGCTAAGCCAGCAGCCAAGCCGGCCGCTAAAGCAGCCGCCAAGCCTGCAGCGAAACCTGCTGCCAAGCCAGCGGCTAAACCGGCCGTCAAGGCTGCAGCCAAACCAGCGGCTAAACCTGCTGCCAAAGCTGCTGCCAAAGCTGCTGCTAAGCCAGCCGCCAAGCCAGCGGCTAAACCCGCTGCCAAGGCACCAGCCAAGCCGGCCGCCGCGAAGCCCGCTGCTGCTCCGGCCGCCGCTGCTGCACCTGCACCGGCCGCTGCACCTGCTGCACCTGTAACACCTGCCGCCCAGTCGTAAGACGCGCAGCAGTCAACGCAAACGCCCGGCCTCGTGCCGGGCGTTTGCGTTTATGCATTCGCGTTAATCTTCGAGGTAGCGCTGCGCCAGGTGTTCGGCGGCGTAGCGTGACTCTTCGGCCAGGTGTGGAGCCACCAGCATCATCACCTGATATACCACTAAGCGACTCTCGCCTTCGCGGCCGATGATGCGTTGGTAGTCCAGGGAAAACAGCAGGGTCAGGGTGATTTGCTCGACCAACTGGCCCAGTGACTGGGTATCGCTTTGCAGCTGGCCATCAAGTTGCAGTTGGGCGAGCAGTTCGGCCAGCGCGCGTTTCAGGTTGTTGAGCCAGTGACGCATGCCGCGTTCCAGTTTTGGTAGGCGGCTGGTCAGGTTGGACAGGTCCTGAAACAGGAAACGGTAGTGCGCCAGGCGCTCGACAATCAGGTGCAGAAACAGCCAATAGTCTTCTACATCCAGCTGCACGTCCTCGGGGGGCGAGAGCAACGGTGCAAGTTCGGCCTGAAAGCGCTCGAACAGACCGAGGATCAGCGGCTCTTTGCCATGGAAGTGGTAGTAGAGGTTGCCTGGGCTGATGCCCAGCTCGTTGGCGATTTCCAGGGTGGAGACATTCGGCTCGCCCTTCTGGTTGAACAGCAGCAGGGCACATTCAAGGATTCTGTCGCGGGTTTTCATCCGGTCTTCTTATTCTGGCCGCGGGAAGGCTGACGATACCTGGCCGCATGGGTTTGCGGCCAGTTTGATCAGGCATGTTTGGGTGTTTTAGCGCACGTGCACATAGGTGCCGGGCGCAGCTTCCATGGCTGGGTAGTGCTGATTACCAAGCGCCATCAGGGTGTCCTTTTGTACACCCGAACGCTCCTGCATCCAGCTCAGCCACACCGGCCACCAGCTGCCTTGTACGTGCTCGGCATCGTGGTACCAGGCGCGCGGGTCACCAGTGAGCTTGGGGTTCTCCAGGTAATTGGACTTCGGATTACCCGGCGGGTTGAGAATGCTCTGGATATGTCCGCTGTTGGACAGAATAAAGCGCCGATCACCGCCCAGCAGCAGCGTCGAGCGGTACACCGCATCCCAGGGGGTGATGTGATCGTTGATCCCGGCGACGCTGAAACTGTCGACCGTAACCTTCTGCAGATCGACGGGTGTACCGCAGACTTCCAGGCCGCGTGGGTGGGTCAGCGGGTTGTGCTTGAAGAAGTCGATCAGGTCGCCGTGTAAAGCAGCGGGTAGGCGGGTGTTGTCGTTGTTCCAGTAGAGAATGTCGAAGGCCGGTGGCTGCTTGCCGAGCAGGTAGTTGTTGATCCAGTAATTCCAGATCAGGTCGTTGGGGCGCATCCAGGCGAATACTCGCGCCATGTCACGACCGTCTAGCACGCCCTGCTGGTAGGAGCGGCGTTTGGCCGCTTCGAGGGTTAGCTCGTCGGCAAACAGCATGGCCGGGCTGTCGATCTGGCTGTCCAGCAGGCTGACCATGTACGTGGCGCTGGCCACTTTGCGCAGCTGGCGCTTGGCCTGCAGATGACCTTGCAGTGCCGCAATGGTCAGGCCACCGGCGCAGGCGCCGAGCAGGTTAACGTCCTTGCTGCCGGTGATTTCACGGCAGGCGTCGATGGCTTTTTCCAGTGCTTCTACGTAACTCGACAGGCCCCATTCGCGGTGCCGTGGGTCGGGGTTACGCCAGCTGATGACGAAAGTTTGCAGGCCGTTCTTCAGCGCGTACTGGACGAAGCTCTTTTCGCTGGAAAGGTCAAAAATATAGAACTTGTTGATTTGCGGCGGCACGATCAGCAGCGGCTTGGCGTACTGCTTTTCGCTCATCGGCTTGTACTGGATCAGCTCCAGCAATTCACTGCGAAACACCACGGCACCGCTGGTGGTGGCCAGGTTGCGGCCGACTTCGAAGGCGTGTTTGCTGACCTGGCTGGGCATGCCGTCGTTATTGACCAAGTCATCGAACAGGTGACTCACGCCCTTGAACAGGCTGCTGCCGCCACTGTTGAATAGCTCTTTGATGACTTGCGGGTTGAGCAGGGTGTTACTAGGCGCCAGGGCATCGCCGAGCAGGGTGGCGACAAAGCGCGCACGGGCACGGTCGTCAGCGTCCAGGTTGCTTTCGTCGATCCAGCTGTTCAACTGCTTCTGGCAGGCCAGGTAGGCTTGCAGGCTGCGGCTGTAGATCGGGTTATCACGCCAGGTCGGGTCGGCGAAGCGCGGGTCCTGCGGGTTGACCTTGAACGGCTTGTCACCCAAGAGTACGCGACCGAGTTGACCGCCCAGTGCGGCGACATGGCGGGCGCTGTGAATGGGTTGTTTGATCCCTTGCAGCGCCAGGCCGCGCAGGGTGGACAGCAGGTCGCGGCCGCGCAGACCGACCACTGCGTTTTGGGCATTCATCGCGCTGCTGCGTACGGGCAGGGCACGTTTGGCAGGTTGGTCTCGCATTGGGCAACACTCCGTCGTCAAACCATGAGACTTGATAAGCAGCAAGGCTTATACCAATGCGCGCGCATGGGCGTTCCAGACTGCCGCGCGCTAATTCTCAGGTAATACAACGTGCCCGAAAGTGGGTCAAGCACTGTGCTTCGGCACAGCCCCGGTGCGTGTTGTTGACATGCTCGCCCAGCTTGAGTGCGCTTAGCCGAGCGTGCGGGCTGGCGCGGGTTGTGGGTGCATGATCGCGCGCTGCCGTTCTTCCTCAAGAAATTTCATGATGATCGGCGCTACAGCTTCGGCGCGGGTTACCAGGAACAGGTGGCCGTCGTCGATCACGTGCAGTTCCGAGTTGGGGATGCGCCAGGCCAGCAGACGCATGTTCACCAGCGGGATGAGCGGGTCATCATCGCCGGCCATTACCAGCGTCGGTTGGCGAATCTTGTGCAGCCAGTGGATGCTGGTCCAGCCGAGGCCGGCGAACAGCTGCCAGTAGTAGCCCATCTTGCCGCCTGAACGGACTTTACTGGCATGTGCCAGGGCTAGTTTCGGGTCGCGGCGGAATGCGCCACCGTAGATTTCCGGGGCAATCTGCACGCCGTAAGACGGTTGTACATAACGCCGCGGGCTGGCCATGCACCAGAGCACCTTGGGTTTGCCAGGCACCATCACCGCGCCGGCCGAGGTGGCCGCGAGGATCAGCTTCTTGCAGCGCTCGGGGTAGTCATGGGCAAACTGCTGCGCCAGGGCACCGCCCCATGACACGCCAATCGCATTGACCTGACCGTAGTCGAGGTAATCGAGCATGCGTGCGGCCAGTTTGGCCAGGCCAGGAAAGCGGTAGGGCGTGCTGGGCGTGGAGGAGCCGCCGACACCGGGTACGTCGAAGGCGATGACCTCCAGGCCGGGGTCCAGGGCGCGCACGAACGGCATGACCAGCTCCAGGTTGGCGCCGATGCCGTTAAAGATCAGCAGCGGAGTCATCTCGCCGTTACCGGGGCGAACCGCGGTGCGGATGGTCTGGCCGTCCAGTTCAATGGTGCGGAATACGAAAGGTAGCGACATGCGCAAAAGCCCTATCAATTAAAACGCTGGATCAGACCCTCCGGGTCTTTTCCAGAAACACCAGGGCTAAGCCTGGTTCGCCTCACCCGCACCAATGAGCGGGTGGGCGAGCGACACCTCCAGTGCCGCGGGCAGTATGCGCAGTGCGCAGGTGATCAACGCTCGTGCACGTAAGTGCCAGGAGCCGCTTCGCCGGCCGGGTATTTTTTGTTGCCCAGCTGCGTCGGTGCCTTTTTGTGCGCGCCGGAGCGCTCGCCCAGCCAGACTTGCCAATGCAGCCACCACGAATCGGCGTGCTTGGTCGAACTGGCTTGCCAGGTTTTCGGGTCCGCATGCATCTGGGTGTTGGTCATGTAGCGTGCTTTCGGGTTACCCGGCGGGTTGAGAATGCTCTGAATATGCCCGCTGTTGGACAGCACGAACTCGACATTGCCGCCGAACAGATTGGCCGATTTGTAGCACGACTCCCACGGCGTAATGTGATCGGTGGTGCCGGCCACGCAGTAGAGGTCGCTGGTAACCTGCTTGAGGTCGATTGGCGTGCCGCAAACTTCCAGTGCGCCCGCGCGGATCAGCGGGTTGGAGGTAAACATGTCGATAAACTCGCCATGCAGGGCAGCGGGCAGGCGCGTGGTGTCGTTGTTCCAGTAGAGGATATCGAACACCGGTGGCTCGTTACCGAGCAGGTAGTTGTTAACCCAGTAGTTCCAGATCAGGTCGTTGGGGCGCATCCAGGCGAACACCTTGGCCATGTCGCTGCCTTCCAGCACACCGGCCTGATAGGAGCGGCGCTTGGCCAGCTCCAGGCTCTTTTCGTCGGCGAACAGCGCCACATCGGTTTCCAGACGGTTATCCAGCACGCTGACCAGCAGGGTCAGCGCATGCACCTTCTTCTCACCCAGCGCGGCGTAATGGCCCAACAGCGAGGTGGTGGTCAGGCCGCCGGAGCAGGCACCGAGCATGTTGATGTCTTTGCTGCCGGTGACGGCGGTGACCACGTCGATGGCTTCTTTCAGTGCTTCGATATAGGTCGACAGGCCCCACTCGCGATGTGCCTTGGTCGGGTTGCGCCAGCTCACCACGAAGGTTTGCACGCCATTGCGCAGCAGGAAGCGCGCCACGCTCTTCTCCGGCGACAGGTCGAACACGTAGAACTTGTTGATCTGTGGTGGTACTACCAGCAGAGGACGTTCGTGTACCTGCTCGGTGATCGGCTTGTACTGGATCAGCTCCAGCAGGTCGTTGCGGAAAATCACTGCGCCATCGGTGGTGGCCAGGCTTTTACCGACCTCGAAGGCGTTCATGTTGACCTGGCTGGGCATGCCACCGTTGTTGACGATGTCCTGGGCCAAGTGCGACAGGCCGTCTAGCAGGCTCTTGCCGCCGGTTTCGAAGAAGCGCTTAACAGCGGCCGGGTTGGCCATGCTGTTGCTGGGGGCCATGGCTTCGGTCATCAGATTGATCACGAAGTGGCCACGGCTGGCATCCTGTTCGGACAGGTTGCTGTGCTCGACCCAGTCATGCAGCTCCTTGCGCCAGGCCAGGTAGGTCTGCAGGTAGCGGCGGTACAGCGGATTCTGGCTCCAGGCGGGATCGGCAAAGCGCCGGTCGCCATCGGCGGGGGTGAGGTCGGATTGGCCGAGCATCACGTTCTTCAGCTCCATGCTGAAGTGGGCAAGGTGTTTGGCGCTGTGCAGGGGTTGCTTGAGGGCTTGCTTGAGTACGACTCGGGCGGAGCTAAGTAGGTCTTTACCGCGGATGCCGATCACCGGGTTAAGGCCCAGCGTGTTCTCGGAGGCCTGGTGTTTCAGGTCATCATTATTCTTATCTGTCATCTACAACGCTCCATTGTCCTGAGACGAAATACCGGCGTACTGCTGTGCTCGGCGACACAGGGCTAAGGGCCAGGTATTGCCCGGATTACCAAGGGCGGATCGCTCCGCAATCGTCCTCGTCGCAGGGGCTGCCTGGCGCGAGAAACTTCCAACTACTTGGTTACCCGAGTTTGAGAATTTGTGCAAGCCGGCCGCGATCCAGGCCGAATGCATGATGAGTATGCAGGGAAGGATTAGAAAATGCGCTCTAACCCGCCAGGATCAACGAGCTAGACGGGCTGCTGCGCTGCGGCAGATTGCCGCTTGGTGGTGCGGGCGTGAGGAAATAGCTGAAGCACCTGGGTCAATTCCTGACGGTATATCGCCTGGGCACTTCAGAGCATCAGCTTGACTACGCTCTCGCTGGGATCGCGGGACTTGCCGGCGGCGGCGAGGGTGGCGAGGTAATCGTTCCACAGTTCAGTCTGGCGCAGGGACAGCTGTTCCAGATAATCCCAGGTGAACAGGCCGCTGTCGTGGCCGTCATCGAAGGTCAGTTTGAGGGCGTAATTGCCTGCTGGCTCGATCTTGTTCAGGCCGACGCCGAGCTTGCCGGTCTGCAGAATGGGCTTGCCGTGACCCTGCACTTCCGCCGACGGCGAATGCACGCGCAGGAACTCGGCGGGCAGGGTGTAGCGCTCGTCCGCCCCGTAATGCAGCTCCAGGGTTTTCGAGGCTTTGTGCAGTTTTATCGCGGTAGGGATGCGCATGATTGCTTCCTGGGTTGCTCCGTAGCCCGGATTGCATCCGGGCTACGGGCGGGCGCGTTACAGGATATAGCGCGACAGGTCTTCGTCCTGCGCCAACTCGCCGAGGTGGCTGTTGACGTAAGCGGCGTCGATCACGATCGGCGTGCCGTTCTGCTGGCCAGCCAGATCGCCGGCGCTGAAGGAAACCTCCTCCAGCAGGCGCTCAAGCAGGGTGTGCAGGCGGCGTGCGCCGATGTTCTCGGTCTTCTCGTTGACCTGATAGGCAATCTCGGCGATGCGCTTGATGCCTTCGGCAACGAACTGGATGCCCAGGCCTTCGGTGTTCAGCAGGGCGGCGTATTGCTCGGTGAGCGAGGCGTGCGGCTCGGTGAGAATGCGCTCGAAATCCTGCGGGGTCAGGGCTTTCAGCTCCACGCGAATCGGCAGGCGGCCTTGCAGCTCGGGTACCAGGTCGCTCGGCTTGCTCAGGTGGAACGCGCCGGAGGCGATAAACAGGATGTGGTCGGTTTTCACCATGCCCAGCTTGGTGTTCACCGTGCAGCCTTCGATCAGCGGCAGCAGGTCACGCTGCACGCCTTCGCGGGACACGTCGGCACCGCCGGTGTTGCCGCGTTTGGCCACTTTGTCGATCTCGTCGATAAACACGATGCCGTTCTGTTCCACGGCTTCCAGGGCCTGGGCCTTGAGTTCTTCCTCGTTGACCAGGCGCGCGGCTTCTTCATCGCGCACCATTTTCAGGGCTTCCTTGACCTTGAGCTTGCGGCTCTTCTTCTTGCCCTTGCCCATGTTGGAAAACAGGCTTTGCAGCTGGTTGGTCATCTCTTCCATGCCCGGCGGGGTCATGATTTCGATGCCGGCCGGAGCGTCGGCCACTTCGATCTCGATGTCCTTGTCATCCAGCTGACCCTCGCGCAGGCGCTTGCGGAACAGCTGGCGGGTGTTGGAGTCGTTGCCCGGTGCGGCTTCTTCGCTGAAACCGGTGCGGGCCGGTGGCAGCAGGGCATCGAGGATGCGCTCTTCAGCGGCATCTTCGGCGCGGTGACGGACTTTGACCATCTCCTGCTCCCGCAGCATCTTGATTGCCGCATCGGCGAGGTCACGGATGATCGACTCGACATCGCGGCCTACATAACCGACTTCGGTGAACTTGGTTGCTTCCACTTTGATAAACGGTGCATTGGCCAGCTTGGCCAGGCGGCGGGCGATCTCGGTTTTGCCGACACCGGTCGGGCCGATCATCAGGATGTTCTTGGGCGTCACTTCAGCGCGCAGCTCAACCGGCAGCTGCATGCGCCGCCAGCGGTTGCGCAGGGCAATGGCCACGGCGCGCTTGGCGTCGTCCTGACCGATGATGTGGCGGTTGAGTTCGTGAACGATCTCGCGGGGCGTCATGGACATGCGGGTTACTCCAGAAAAGACCGCTAATCAGGGTGTTTAAAGCGTCGCGAGCGAAGGCCAGGCAAGGCGAAAGTAGGCGAGGAAGCGGAGTTTACGTCTGTAAATGAGCATTCCGAGCCTGCTTTCAACGCAGCATGGCCGAGCGCAGCAGCTTTAAGCGGCCGGATCGGCGCAGTCTTCTTCTTCGATAGTCAAGGTTTGGTTAGTGAAGACACAAATGGAGCCGGCAATGTTCAGCGCGGTTTCGGTGATTTCACGGGCACTCAAATCGGTTTTCTGCAGCAGGGCCATGGCTGCAGCCTGGGCGAAGCCGCCGCCAGAGCCCATGGCAATCAGGCCATGCTCGGGCTCAACCACGTCGCCGTTGCCGGTGATGATCAGCGAGGCGTCCTTGTTGGCCACGGCCAGCATGGCTTCCAGGCGGCTCAGCGAGCGGTCGGTGCGCCAGTCTTTGGCCAGTTCAACGGCGGCGCGCACCAGATGGCCTTGATGCTTTTCCAGCTGGCCTTCAAAGCGTTCAAACAGGGTAAAGGCGTCGGCGGTGGCGCCGGCAAAACCGGCCAGCACCTGGCCGTGGTACAGGCGACGAACTTTCTTCGCGTTGCCTTTCATCACGGTATTGCCGAGGGACACCTGGCCGTCGCCGCCCATGACGACTTTGCCGTTGCGGCGCACTGAAACGATGGTGGTCAAGGTGAGAGTCTCCACGCAGCGGGGCGAAAGTGCCCAATGCCGAATGAAGTGGGGGCAGCGGCAGCCCGCTTCAAGCCCTGAAGCGCATGCTGTCCGACAAATAGTCGGCAGAGCGCGCCGCAGGGCCTGAAATCGCGCGGTTTATTGCGCCTGGCGCTGCTGTAACAACAGATTGCTGAAGCCGCTGGCGGACAGGGTTTTCTGCGCCTGGCCGAGCTGTTCGCGGGTGGCAAAGGGGCCGACCAGCACGCGGTGCCAGGTTTCCTCGCGCACGGTGCCGGATTCCACCTGCACGCTTTGCCCGAGCAGGATGATCTGCGCGCGCAGGCTGTCGGCGTCGTCCTTGCGGCGGAATGAGCCAGCCTGAAGGAAGAACTGCGAGCTGACCGGACCTTTGGCGACCACCGGCGGCGGTGGCGGCACCTGGCCGTTGAGCGCGGCTTCGGCGCGGGCGGCATCAATCTTCGCGGCCTCTTCCGGGGTGACCGGTTTCTGCTCAGGCACGGCGGCAGGTTGCTCAATGGCCTGCGGCGGCAGGATCACTTCTGATTCTGGCAGCAGGGTGTAGAAGTCGTACTTGGGCTTGGCAGGCTCGCTGGTGGCTGGCTTGACGGCTGCCGCTTTGCTGGCCTGAGAGGCCCGCTCCTGTTCGACCTTGGTGCGCTTGATCTCGTCGCGGCCCGGTTCAAGGCTGAACAGAAACACCATAAAGCCGCCGATCACCAGGCCGCAAACTAGCCAGAACCAACCCGGCACCGGTTTTTTCGCCGGTGCCTGGTAACGGCTGGCGCCGCGTTTGGCGGCGGGCTTTTTCTTCGCTGCCACTTACATGCGCTCCAGGGTTTCCAGGCCGAGCAGTTCCAGGCCCTGCTTGAGCGTGCGCGCGGTCAGTGCGGCCAGGCGCAGGCGGCTGTTACGCAGCGCTTCGTCCTCGGTGGAGAGGATCGGGCAATTCTCGTAGAAGCTGGAGAACAAGCCAGCCAGGTCGTACAGGTAGGCGCATAGCAGGTGCGGCTCGCCCTTGTCGGCGACGCTGGCGAGCACTTCATTGAACTGTGCGAGCTTGCCGCCCAGTTCGATTTCGTGGGCGGCCTGCAGGTTGAGGCTGCCTTCGATCTGCTCGAAGCCCTTGCCCAGCTTGCGGAATACGCTGGCCACGCGGGTGTAGGCGTACAGCAGATAAGGTGCGGTATTGCCCTCGAAGCTCAGCATCAGCTCGAAGTTGAAGCGGTAGTCGCTGGTGCGGTGCTTGGACAGGTCGGCGTATTTCACTGCGCTGATGCCCACCGCGCGTGCAATCTGCCGTAGCTCGGCTTCGTCCAGTTCAGGGTTTTTGCCTTTGACCAGGGCGTAGGCGCGCTCTTCGGCTTCATCGAGCAGGTCGACCAGTTTTACCGTGCCGCCGTCGCGGGTCTTGAACGGACGGCCATCGGCGCCGTTCATGGTGCCGAAACCCATGTGTTCCAGCTGCATGCTGGCCGGGACGAAGCCGGCCAGGCGCGCGGCGGTGAAGACCATCTGGAAGTGCAGGGCCTGGCGTTGATCGACGAAGTACAGCGCGCGGTCGGCTTTCAATACGTTGGCACGGTAGCGGGTGGCAGCCAGGTCGGTGGTGGCGTACAGGTAACCGCCGCCTGCCTTCTGCACGATCAGCGGCAGCGGATTGCCTTCGGCGTTCTTGAACTCGTCCATAAACACGCACTGCGCGCCGTCGCTTTCGCTGAGCAGGCCCTTGGCCTTGAGATCGGCGACCACGTTGGCCAGGTCGTCGTTGTAGGCGCTTTCACCTTTCACGTCGGCCATGGAGAGCTTCACGCCGAGGCGGTCATACAACGCCTGGCAGTGGCTCAGGGAAATATCGTTGAAGCGGTGCCACAGGCGCAGGCATTCGGCGTCGCCGGCTTGCAGCTGCACCACCAGCTCGCGGGCCCGCTCGGCGAACTCAGGGGATTCGTCGAAGCGCTTCTTCGCCGCGCGGTAGAAACCTTCCAGATCAGCCAGCTCGCTTTCGGCGGCCTCCGGGTTTTCCTGCATAAAGGCCAGCAGCATGCCGAACTGGGTACCCCAGTCGCCCACGTGGTTCTGTCGGATGACTTCGTCGCCGAGGAACTCCAGCACCCGCGCCACGCCGTCACCGATGATGGTCGAGCGCAGGTGGCCAACGTGCATCTCTTTGGCCAGGTTGGGCGCCGACAGATCGATCACCACGCGCTGCGCTGGGCCAGCCTTGCGCACGCCGAGCTTGGCGTCAGCCAGCAGGGCATCCAGGCGCGCGGCCAGGGCCTGGGTGTTCTGGTAGAAATTGAGGAAACCCGGGCCAGCGATCTCGACCTTGCTGATCGCCGCATCGCTCGGCAGCGCGGCAATCAGCTTCTCGGCCAGGTCGCGCGGCTTCATGCCGGCCGGCTTGGCCAGCATCATGGCGATATTGCTGGCGAAGTCGCCGTGGGTCTTGTCCTTGGTGTTCTCCACCTGAATGGCCGGGCTCAGGCCTTCCGGCAGCACGCCGTCGGCAGTGAGGCGGGTCAGGGCTTGCTGGATCAGGTGGCGAATGCTGTCTTTCATGGTCTGCTCGGTCGGCCGTGGGGGCGGCGGCGCACAAAGGCGCTGGTTGAAAACTGCGCATTATCGACGCCCTTCGCCCGCAGCTTCAAGCAGCGTGTGGTTTCGCCGAGCTAAAGGCCGCCGCGATGGGCTGCAGATCACGCCGCGCTGGGCATATATAGACAAACGCCGCAGAGGCGAAACCACTGCGGCGTCTGGATGTAGCGTGAAGCGTTACGCGGAGCGCTGCGCCGTGCCGCGCACCGCCGCGTTGCCGGCGACGAAATACGGCGCGCTGCTGCGTGGCAGCGGGGCGCGGCCACGGATTTTGTCGGCGATCTTCTCGGCCATCATGATGGTTGGTGCATTCAGATTGCCGGTGACAATCAGCGGCATGATCGACGCATCCACCACGCGCAGGCCTTGCACGCCGTGCACCCGGCCCTGGCCGTCGACCACTGCCATATCGTCTTCACCCATCTTGCAGGAGCACGACGGATGGTAGGCCGTTTCTGCATGTTCGCGGATAAAGGTGTCCAGTTCGGCGTCGGTTTGCAGCTCGGCGCCGGGGCTGATCTCACGTCCGCGATACGGGTCCAGGGCGGATTGCGCCATGATTTCGCGGGTGATGCGGATGCCGTCGCGGAACTCGCGCCAGTCCTGCTCATGCGCCATATAGTTGAAGAGGATGCTCGGGTGCTGGCGCGGGTCCTTGGATTTGATCTGAATGCGCCCACGGCTCGGCGAGCGCATGGAGCCCATGTGCGCCTGGAAGCCATGTTCCTTCACCGCGTTGCTGCCGTTGTAGTTAATCGCCACCGGCAGGAAGTGGTACTGGATATTCGGCCACTCGAACTCGCTACTTGAGCGGATAAAGCCGCCGGCCTCGAACTGGTTGCTGGCGCCGATGCCTTTGCCGAGGAACAGCCAATTGGCACCGATCATCGGCTGATTCCACCATTGCAGCGCCGGGTACAGCGACACCGGTTGCTTGCAGGCGTATTGCAGGTACACCTCCAGGTGATCCTGCAGGTTCTGGCCGACGCCAGGCAGGTCGTGCACCAAGGGGATGTCCAGCTCGCGCAGCAGCGCCGCCGGGCCGACGCCGGAGCGTTGCAGCACCTGCGGCGAGGCAATCGCGCCGCCACACAGCAGCACTTCGCGGCGCGCGTTGACGGTGATCGGTGTGTCGTTATCGCCGAGCAGATACGCCACGCCGCTGGCGCGCTTGCCGCTGAACAGAATGCGGTCGGTAAGGGCGTGGGTGACGATGGTCAGGTTCGGCCGCTCGCGGGCCTGATCGAGGTAGCCGCGCGCAGTGCTGGAACGGCGGCCCTTGGGCGTGACGGTACGGTCCATCGGGCCGAAGCCTTCCTGCTGGTAGCCGTTGAGGTCGTCGGTGCGCGGGTAACCGGCCTGCACGCCGGCCTCAATCATGGCGTGGAACAGCGGGTTATTGCCGTTCTTCGGCGTCGTCACGCTCACCGGGCCCTCTCCGCCGTGGTAGGCATTGGCACCGATATCACGGGTTTCCGCCTTGCGGAAATACGGCAGGCAATCCAGGTAGCTCCAGTCTTCCAGGCCCTTTTCCTCGGCCCAGCCGTCGTAGTCCATGGCGTTGCCACGGATGTAGCACATGCCGTTGATCAAGGATGAGCCGCCCAATCCCTTGCCGCGCCCGCATTCCATGCGGCGGTTGTTCATATGCGGTTCGGGCTCGGTCAGGTAGGCCCAGTTATAGCGCCGGCCTTGCAGCGGGAAGGCCAGGGCGGCGGGCATCTGGGTGCGAAAATCCAGGCGGTAGTCTGGGCCGCCGGCTTCCAGCAGCAACACGCTGACGTCGGCGTCTTCAGTCAGACGGGTGGCCAGCACGTTACCGGCCGAGCCGGCGCCGATGATGATGTAGTCGAATTCCTGGGGCATAAAAGCTCCTGTAGCCCGGATGCACTCCGGGGAAAACGCGGTGACTGTTCCCGGATTGCATCCGGGCTACGGGGCGGCGATCAATTCGTGGGCGGGTCAGAACACCGAGGTGTAACCGCCCAGCTCGACCTGTACCGATTTGATCCGCGTGTAGTGCGCGAGGGTGGTCAGGCCGTTTTCGCGGCCGACGCCGGATTGCTTGTAGCCACCCACCGGCATTTCCGCCGGTGACTCGCCCCAGGTGTTGATCCAGCAGATGCCAGCTTCCAGCTTGTGGATCACTCGGTGCGCGCGGTTCAGGTCGCGGGTTACTACGCCGGCAGCCAAGCCGTACTCGGTGGCGTTGGCGCGGCGGATCACTTCCTCTTCGGTGTCGTAAATCAGAATGCTCATCACCGGGCCAAAGATTTCCTCACGGACGATGGTCATGCCGTCGTTGCAGTCGGTGAACACCGTCGGCGCGACATAGGCGCCTTTGGCGTAGTCGCCCTCGGTCACGCGATTGCCGCCGATCAGCAGGCGCGCGCCTTCGCTGCGGCCTTTTTCGATATAGCCGAGCACGCTGTCCATATGCGCCGCGCTGACCAGCGGGCCGAAATTGGTGCTGTCATTCAGCGGGTCACCGAGGCGGATGCGTTTGACCCGCTCAACCACCTTGGCCTCGAAGCGCGCCTGCAGCATGCGCGGCACGAATACGCGGGTGCCGTTGGTGCAGACCTGGCCGGAGCTGTAGAAGTTGGCCATCACCGCAATATCGGCGGCGCGGTCGAGGTCGGCGTCCTCGAAGATGATCAACGGCGACTTGCCGCCCAGCTCCATGGTCACTTCCTTGAGCGACGAGCTGGAGGCGCTCGCCATGACCTTCTTGCCGGTCACGGTGCCGCCGGTAAAGGAAATCTTCTCGATGCCCGGATGCTCGGTCAGCCACTGGCCAACTTCACGGCCGCTGCCGGTCAGCACGTTGAAAACGCCATCCGGCAGGCCGGCGGCGCTGTAGATTTCCGCCAGTTTCAATGCGCTGAGCGAAGTCACTTCGCTGGGTTTGAAGATCATCGCGTTGCCGGCGGCCAGGGCCGGCGCGGATTTCCACAGGGCGATCTGGATCGGGTAGTTCCACGCGCCGATACCGGCGACCACGCCGAGCGGCTCGCGGCGGGTGTAGACGAAACTGGTTTCGCGCAGCGGGATCTGCTCGCCTTCGATGGCCGGAATCAGCCCGGCGTAGTACTCCAGCACGTCGGCGCCGGTGACGATATCGACGTAGCGGGTTTCGGAGAGCGGCTTGCCGGTGTCGAGGGTTTCCAGCTCGGCCAGCTCATCGTTGCGCTCGCGCAGAATGTCCACGGCCTTGCGCAGGATGCGCGAACGCTGCATGGCGGTCATTGCCGCCCACACCTTTTGGCCCTCGGTGGCGCTGGCCACGGCCAGTTCCACGTCCGCTTTGCTGGCGCGCTGCACGCGGGCCAGTACTTCGCCGGTGGCGGGGTTGATGCTGTCGAAGGTCTCGCCGCTGCTGGCCGTTACATAGCGGCCGCCAATAAAGAGCTGCTGTTCGTCGAAGCGGGGCATGGCGCGTTCCTCGTGTGCGGTGGTCGACGCGAGCCGCCTGGCGCAGGTCGTCGGTGTAGGCAATATAGACGCAAGGCTAAATTATCTTAATTGAACGATCAATCAACAAAAACGACAGGGCGCAGCCAAACGCGACACGCAGGGCGAGTCGGTGGCGGTATTCGGCTATTTAAAAGAGAGGCGGCTATTGCGCCTTGAGCAACTGCAGGTCGAGGTATTCGTAGGCGATCTCAATCGCCTGGCGGGTGTCGAAACCCTCGCCGGACAGCGCCCCTCGCAGCCACAAGCCATCAATCAATGCTGCCAGTCCTCGGGCCGCGCTGCGCGCCTGATCCTGCGGCAATACCCGGCTGAATTGCCCGCACAGGTTGGAATACAGGCGGTGATCATTGACCCGCTGCAAACGCCGCAGCGCCGGCTGGTGCATGCTGGTGGCCCAGAACGCTAGCCAGGTTTTCATCGCCGGGCCGTTGACCTGGCTGTCATCGAAGTTGCCTTCAATCATCGCCCGCAGGTGTTCGCGCGGCTGGTCCGGCGGCAAGCTGGCGCGGCGTTCGCGCACGGCATCACTGAGCGCCTGCATCAGGTGGCGCATGGTGGCGTCGAGCAGGCCGTTCTTGTCGCGGAAATAGTGGCTGATGATCCCGTTGGAAACCCCGGCGATCCGCGCAATATAGGCGATGCTGGCATCGCTCATGCCGACCTGATCCACTGCTTCAAGGGTCGCCGCGATCAATTGCGAGCGGCGGATTGGTTGCATTCCAACCTTGGGCATCGGCTTCTCCGTCGATAGGGGGCGTCCCCGGAATGCGCGCAGTCTAGGCCGGTTATTGTTGAACGATCAATCAAACATGGCGTTCCAGGGATGACCTGTCGGTCAGGGGCATGCCGCTGCGCGAGGGCCAGCGCGGCTAGTTTCCAGGTTGATCGGCGGCGGTTTTATCGACGCCCGCGCCTGCGCGAGCAATCAGCTGAACCGGTGGCACGCTAAAGCGGAAATCGCAGTAGGCCGCGCCGCCGGCGAGGGTTTGTGTGCGCCGCAGAGTCACGCCCCAATCGCTAGCCATGCGGTAATCCAGGCTGCACGCGGCAAAGTGGGTCAGCTCCGGCGCACCCTGCTCGCGCAAGTAACTGGCCAGCGGACACACCTGCACATCAAAGGCCACGCCAGAGGCGGCTGGCAGATTGCTGCGGCGAAAAGGGCGGGTAAACACCAGGCTGAACAGCGCATCGAGTAGCCACTGGATGCGTGCCTGCAAGCGGCGGCTACGCAGGCGCGACACCTTGAACGCCATGGCGCTGGCCGGGCCGAAGATCTGCCAGTTGATCTGCTCAATCCACTCGCCGGCCTGCTGCTGGCCAATGCCGTGCTCCTGCAGGGTGCGGTACAGCGCGAAATCCCACTGCATATAACGCAGCAGCAGATTCACCCCAGGCGAATGGCGCACGCGCGTGCGTTGCAATTCACGTTGTACTTCCAGGGTTCTGGCCCATACCGCTGCCGCCGTGGCCGCCGACAAACACGCACCTAGCTGCGCCTGCGCCGCCTGGCGAAAGGCGATGCGCGGGAGATAAACCAGCAGCAGGGCGAGTGGCTTCATCGGCTGTCTTGGCTCTGGCGGATTGCGGAGCGCACTAGCGCGGCTCAATGTCGGCAATCAGCGCCAGTAAATCGGTCACACCGATATCCTGACCAGCCTGATGCAGCAAGGTGCTGGCCTGGCCGCGATGGTGGGTCTGATGATTGAAGAAGTGCAGCATCAGGCTGGCGTACGGCCGCTGCGCCGGCACGCCCTTCATATTGCCGTAGGCCAGCACATGCTCCAGATCCTGCTCGGTCAGTGCCGCTACCCAGTTGCTGATATGCCTATCCAGCCGGCCGCGCAAAGCATGCAGCGGGGCGAAGGTATTGAATAACAGCTGATCCAGCGCCGCTGGCCGTTGCAGATCGCTGATCACCTCACGCAGCTCAGCGCACGCCGGGTGCTCGGCAAAGCGCTTGAGCCAGATGATATCGGCCACCGCAATATGGTTAAGCGTGGCGAGGATGGACGGGAAAAACGCCCCGCGATCCTCACTCAGCGCCTGCGGCGAAAGCTGGCCGGCGGCCGCGTAGAGCTTGTCATTCATCCACGCGTTATAGCGGGCCATCAACTGGAAGTGGGCGAGCTGGGACATGGCGCTTAACTCGGCAATTAAGGTTCAGTCAGGCATCGAATACCGGGCGGAAGAAGGTGCGCTCGTAGCTGATGATGCACTGGGTTTCTTCGGCATACTTAAAGGCCGCCAGACACTCGGCGTCGGCAAAAGATTTCAGCCGATACTGTTCGTACTCCGCCAGGCTGGGGAAGCTGAACATCGCCAGGCCGATATTGTTGGCACCTTCCGATGGCAGGAAATAACCGTGATGCGTGCCGCCAAACTTCGCCACCAGGGCAATCCACAGCTTGCCGTAGTGTTCGAATTCCTTGAGTTTGCGCGGGTCGAGCACATAGCGGATATGGCAGGTGATCATGGTACTTCCTTATATGTACTAAGGGCTGACTGGGGCAATAAAGCGTGCCTAGCTTTCAGGGGTAGTGGTCGAATCCGGGTTGGCTTCTTCGGCCAGTTTTAAGCGGTCGGCTTTGCTGATATAGGTGGATTTCTTCTTCGGTGCCAACTTGGCATTGGCTTTTTTGGCGTGAGCTTCGAGTAGCTGTTTGATTTTTTTGCGGCGGTTCATTGGTTTAGGCCGGGTTGGTTAATTGGCGTGTGCAAAGAAAGTGGTTTTGAAGAGGAGTCTAACGGTGTGATGACTTTGAGTTTATCAAATATAAAACACTTCGCTCCATTTAGTTATTTTTATAATTTCGGAATTTCGGATTCAAGTTTATTTAAACGTTGAATAAGAGGCTCTTCACTCGTAGCCTTGTCCCTAGCAAAATTAGCTAAGTCTACTCCAATTGAAACAATCTCCGCAGGCAAACCTTTATCAGGCGACCATGTTTCACCATTCAGATCGCCGAAGCCTCTAACCCATACGGATAGCTGGAAAGTTGTACCGTCCAGGCCTAATGATGCCTTTGCAGGGTATTTGGTGTGGTGCAGCATGCGCGCCCACGTACGTTGAATGGCGACTGCAAGTCGCAAACTGATCTCGCGATCTATGCGTGTCACTTCAACATGTTTAGTCTTTTTCTCGGAGTTATTCTGCGCCATCGAATACCAGAGATTTTCTGCGGCCTGTGTGACCGTAATGAAGTATTTATTTTTATCACTGGTCGCAGGCCAGAGTGCGTCGGGTTGCTTCAGTAATTCGTCTGAAATTTTTTCGTACACCGAGACGCAGCTCTCTAATCCAAAAGAGGGTCGCGATATAAACCTTCCCAACTCGCCGTCTGTAAGAAACAGATGTTCAGAAATTCGCTGATCATACTCGTCTGACGGATGGTCTAGAGGCGTCAAATGATCCGGTTGCTCTCCATACTCTGCTTCGAAAAATTCATCTGCTTGGACGGATGCTGATAAAAGTGCTAGGAGGAAGTAGGCGTATTTCATTGAAGGGCATCCCTGCTTTACGGACATAGGCTTTGTTAGTGGAGGGGCATTCCCATGAACGATTTGAACCAGTTTTTATATTCTCTTGATTCGCCTTACGAAATCCCGCCCTACACCACAACGCGTCACTTTTCCATCAGTGACGGGAAGATATGTTTCTTTGTTGTTTTTTGCGACTTTCAGTCGTATTCCAAACATAAGTGAGCGAGACTCGTCGAGTAAATTCAGTAGAGTTTTGGTGTCAATTTTATGTTTTGGAATCGATATTTTTCCGGTAATGGTAGGTTTATCGTTATGCGCAATAACTAAGTCGCGGTAACTCTTGGTGTCAAATTTTTTCTTTAGAGCGGCAATTGTAGTCCTGTGTTTTTCTAGTTCGGGATCGATGTGCTCTTTATAGTTGCACACTAAGTTATACTGGCTTAGATTTTCACGTGTGCCTTCGGAGGAATTAAAGCCTTTGCCGTCGAATACTAGTCGTGCAGTAGATAGAACTATATCGTTATGAATAGAGCGCTGGATTATCTTTGCGGCCTCCAAGGACAAGCTGCTAATCGCATTAACTCCATCTTCGTTACAGTATACCTCGTCGTAAAAATGGACTGCCGTAATTAGGCGATCTAATTCAAAGATAAACCTATCAATATCCAGCATCCAAAGCTCCGGCTTGAGAAAATATAACTATTAATTATGCGGCATACCAATGTCGCGCTTTCCTGTCGCATAACGTCACCCTATCTGCTGTATCCCGTCTATATCCCATTCTCAATGTCGCGAAGGTGCAGAAAGCGGCCGATGTTAGGCGACAGTTTGGCTAGTCCCAACCCTATCCACCCCCATATCCCACTGTCTAGAACATTCTCCCGCCACCATTTCGCGCCCACAAAAAAGCGGGCCGTAGCCCGCTTTATATATAGAGGTGCAGCCTGGGCTTATTTAAGCCACTCGGCGACGCGCTCTGGGTTTTTGCTGATCCAGTCTTTGGCGGCGTCTTCCGGTTTGGCGCCGTCGCGGATGGCGAGCATTACGGCGCCGACTTCTTCACCGCTCCAGGAGAATTTCTTCAGGAAGGCAGCGGCTTCTGGGGCTTTGCTGTTGATGCTGGGGTTGGCGACGGTGTCGACGTGTTCGTCATCGCCGAAGACTTTTTTCGGATCTTCGAGGAAGCGCAGGTTCCATTTGGCGAACATCCAGTGCGGGATCCAGCCGGTGACGACAATGGCTTTCTTGTCCTTCTCGGCACGGGTCAGGGCGGTGGCCATGCCTGGGCCGGAGCTTGGCATCAGTTTGATGTCGGTGAGGGCGTATTCCTTGATCGCGTCTTCGGCGCGGCGCATCACGCCGGCGCCGGCGTCGATGCCGGTGATTTTGCCGTCGAAGTCTTTGGCGTAGGTTTGCAGGTCGGCGATGGTTTTGGCTTCTACGTAGTCCGGCACGATCAGGCCGATTTTGGCGCCGGCGTAGTTGGTGCCGAGCACTTCGACCTTGTCTTTGAGTTTTGCAAAGTATTCGCCGTGGGTGGCGGGCAGCCAGGCGGAGAGGGTGGCGTCGAGGTCACCACGGGCTACGCCCTGCCACATGATGGCGGGTTCTACAGGCTTCAGCTCGACGGTGTAACCGAGTTTGCTCTGGAGGATTTCACCGGCGACGTGGGTGGCGGCGACGCTGTCGTCCCAGCCGTTTACGTAGCCGATTTTCAGGGTGGCTTTGTCCGCCGCCATGGCGCTGCTCATGCCGATGGCCAGGGCGGCAACGCCGAGGCTTTGCAGGCAGAGGTTCTTCAGGTTTCGCATAGGGTGTGCTCCGTCAGTGAGAGTGGCAGTTCAGTGAGTTACTGGCGCGTTCTTCTTGCGGGCCTAGCTGGGTCGTACGGTATTGCGTGTTAAATCCGGGGTGCAGCAAACCCGGCGATGGCCGTGTGGCCTCGCGGGTGTGGTGCTGATTCAGGTGCTTGAACTAACCGCGCCGCCCGCAGGTAAAGGAGGCGGCGCGTTGTGGCTTACAGGCCGAGGTGTTTTTTCACCGCAGCAACGCCGTCCTGGCCGTCGTAGGTGGTAACGCCGGCCAGCCACTGGTCGAGGATTGCCGGGTTGGCTTTGATCCACTCTTTGGCGACTTCGGTCGGGTTCTGTTTATCCAGGACCTTTTCCATCAGCTGGCTTTCAATTTCCACGGTGAACTGCAGGTTGTTCAGCAGTTTGCCGACGTTGGCGCAGCGTGCTTCGTAATCTGGCGGCACGACGGTGTAGACCTTGGCGGCGCCGAAGTCGGGGCCGAACACGTCATCACCGCCTTCCAGGTAGGTGATGTCGAACTGGGTGTTCATCGGGTGCGGTGCCCAGCCGAGGAACACGGCGGGTTCATTTTTCTTCACGGCACGTTGCAGCTGAACCAGCATGCCGGCTTCGCTGGACTCGACCATCTTGAATTCGCCGAGGCCGAACTGGTTGCTCTTGATCATGCCGTCGATCAGCAGGTTGCCGTCGTTACCTGGCTCGATGCCGAAGATCTTGCCGCCCAGCTGGTCCTTGAACTTGGCGATGTCGGCAAAGCTTTTCAGCCCGGCTTCAGCGGCGTAGGTCGGGACGGCGAGGGTGTATTTGGCGCCTTCAAGGTTGGCTTTGGGCAGGACTTTGACGCCGCCATCCTTGGTGAAGGGTTCGATCACGGCGTCCATCGAGGGCGCCCAGTAACCGAGGAATACGTCGATCTGGCCTTTTTGCACGCCGGTGAAGGCGATGGGTACGGAGGCCATGATTTTGCGCGTCTGGTAGCCCAGGCCTTCGCTGAGGGTCATGGCCACGCCAGTGGTGGCGGCGATGTCGGCCCAGCCGATTTCGGCGAAGCGCACCATTTTGCAACTCTCCGGCTCTTGCGCCCATGCGCTTTGCAGCATGGCCACGGAGAGCAGGCCGACACCTGCGAGCTGTTTAATCGTCTTCATCTGCGATTCCCTGTGATGGTTAAATTTAGATTACTGGCGTTGAAGCTTGCCGCTGAACCAACTGAACAGACTGCTGCGCTTGGCGGTTTGTGGGGTGCCGAAGCTTTCGGTGATGCGGTCGAGAATGATCGCCAGCAGCACCACGGCCATGCCGCTTTCGAAACCAAGGCCGATGTCCAGGCGCTGAATACTCGCCAGTACGTCGTTACCCAGGCCGCCGGCGCCGACCATCGAGGCGATGATCACCATCGACAGGGCCATCATGATGGTCTGGTTGACCCCGGCCATGATCGACGGCATGGCGTTGGGCAGCTGGACCTTGAACAGTAGCTGACGCGGCGTGCAGCCGAAGGATTGGCCGGCTTCGATGATCTCTTTATTCACCTGGCGGATGCCCAGGTTGGTCAGGCGTACCGCCGGGGGCATGGCGAAGATCACCGTGGCGATGATCCCCGGCACACGGCCGAGGCCGAAGAGCATGGCGGCGGGAATCAGGTAAACGAACGCCGGCATGGTCTGCATAAAGTCGAGAATCGGCCGGATGATGGTTGCCACCCGCTCGCTGCGCGCGGCCCAGATGCCCAGCGGGATGCCGAGTAGCAGGCTGATCAGCGTGGCGGAGAAGGTCAGGCCGAGGGTTACCACGGTCTGTTCCCAGAAGCCGGTGAGTACGATCAGCACGAAGGAGATGGCGGTGAAGATGGCGAACTTGTAGCCGATGCGCCACAGGCCCAGGCCGATAAAGATGGCAATCAGCAGCCAGGCCGGTGGGAGCATCAGCAGCCATTCGATGCCTTCGGAGAAGCCGTTGACTACGGCGCCGATGCTGTCGAAGCCATCGCTGTAGTTGTCCAGCAGGTGCTGCACCACGTCGTTGACCCAGCTGCCCAGGTCGAGCTGTTTCTCACTCATGGGACTCTCCCTGCAGGCGGGTCAACAGACGACCTTTACTGATGGCGCCGCTGTAGTGGCCGTGCGCGTCAATCACCGGGATCGGCCCTTCGTTGTCCACCAGGCGTTCAATCACCTGATCCAGCGGGGTGCCTTCGGAAACGGGGTTGATATGCTTGAGTACGTTCGCGTCAAGGCTGCAGGTCGCACCGCCTTCGACGAGTAGGGCGATTTTTTCCAGGCTGATAGAGCCCTGGAAGTTGTTCTGCTCGTCGACGACAAAGGCGTAGTGCTTGTCCAGCGCCTGCAGCTCCTGGCAGACCTTCTGCGCATCCGGCGCTTTGCCGTTGTGCACGTAGATCGGCACGCTGTTGGCCATCAGCTGGCCGGCGGTGAGGTAGCGGTTGGTGTCGACGGTGTTGAAGAAGTTACGCACGTAATCGTTGGCGGGGTTGTCGATCAGCTCCTGCGGGGTGCCGACCTGAACCAGTTTGCCGCCCTCCATGATGCCGATGCGGGTGCCGATGCGCATGGCTTCTTCGATGTCGTGGGACACGAAGATGATGGTGCGGCGATCGGTCTTTTGCAGCTCCAGCAGCACGTCTTGCATCTCACGGCGCTTGAGCGGGTCGAGGGCGGAAAACGCCTCGTCCATGATGATCATTGACGGGTCAACCGCCAGGGCGCGGGCCAGGCCGACGCGCTGTTGCATGCCGCCGGACAGCTCATGCGGCATCTTGTGCGCAAAGGTGTCCAGGCCAACCTGCTTGAGTACTTGCATGGCGCGCTCTTCGCGCACCTTCTTGCTCTTGCCGGCCACTTCCAGGCCGAACGCGGCGTTGTCCAGCACGCTGCGTGAAGGCATCAGGGCGAAGGACTGAAAGACCATGCTCATGTCGCGGCGGCGCAGATCAATAAGCTCCGCCTTGGGCATCTTGGCGACGTTCTGCCCGTCGATGTAGACGTTGCCGCCGCTGGGTTCAACCAGGCGGTTGATCAGGCGGATCAGGGTGGATTTGCCGGAGCCGGAGAGGCCCATCAGCACGAAAATTTCACCTTCCTCGACGCTGAAGGACACGTCGCTGACGCCGATTACCGCGCCTTTTTCCGCAAGAATTCGTTCCTTGCTCCAGCCCTGTTTGAGCAGGTCAATGGCTTCTTGTGGCTCTGCGCCGAACACCTTGTAGAGGTTTTCGACGACGATTTTTCCAGACTGCATGGGATGATTCCCCTTCAGTAGACATCCAGATCAGTGCTGCGGAACCGCGCCTACGCCAGCTGGCGTACGTACGGTGATGCCGACTGTTCTTGCCTGTGTGGGTTTACTGGGTTCCGGGGTCGGGGCCGTGCCTTGCCGCGCAACACATTCAGGGTGCTCAGGCACAACCGCTGCAACGCTCCGGTTGCCTTGTGGGCAATGGACGCTATGGGGGCGTACTGTTGAGTCAACCTTGCTGTGCCGTGCTGCAAACCGCGTTCCAAACCCTCTGGCAGTGTTACGAAGTCCCATCCTTGGGTTTTACACACCTCGACCCGAGGCGCGCGTACATCCGAAATTTCTTGTTGGGCTGGCACCCATCACGTGGTGAGCCAGCACTTATATATTCTTCGGTCCGGGGCTGTGGGCGCCCGGTCTGTCGACCCTGCTAAGGCGACAGCGACGAAATCGGCTGACTCAACGATATAGTCTTCGGCCTGTCGCAATTGTCGGTTTGCGACTCTGACGTGTTGCGCGGCGACAGACGCTTTAAAAACCATAACAGACTTGTTTGTTCCGTTGCCAAGGCTGCAAGCCACAGCGGCCGTGGTTTGCAGCGTTTCAAATGGCCACAGGCACTATGAGCTGGGGGCTGCGCGCTGTTCGGAAAAAATGACAAATTAATTTCCACTGGCGAGGTTTTCGGCGGTTTTTATTGATTGACCGTTCAATCGTGTGACGCCCTCCAGCCAGCTCGCCCGCGTCTGCGGATTAGCCTTCAACCAGGCTTTGGCCTCGCGTCGCGGGTTGGTGTTTTTGTTGAGGATGGCGCCCATCAGGTAGCTCTCCATCTCCAGGCTGAAGCGCAGATTTTTCAGCAGTCGGGTGACATTCGGGCACTGTTCGGCCAGACCGGCGCGCACGTTGGTGTACACCGTGGCGCCGCCGTAGTTGGGGCCGAAGAACTCATCACCGCCGTCCAGGTAATGCATCTGCAGCTGGTTGTTCATCGGGTGCGGCGCCCAGCCGAGAAATACCACCCACTGTTTGAGGTGCTCGGCGCGTTTGACCTGGGCCAGCATGCCGTTCTCGCTGGACTCCACCAGGCTGAAACCGGCCAGGCCGAAAGCGTTCTTGTCGATCATTGACTGGATCAGCTTATTGCCATCGTTGCCTGGTTCGATTCCGTAGAGTTTGCCGCCCAGCTCTTTACTGAAGCGCGCGAGATCGGCGAAGTTTTTCACGCCACCGTCATACGCCGCCTGGTTCACCGCCAGGGTGTATTTGGCGCCGATGAGGTTGGCGCCGAGGGTCTTTACCGAGCCGTTAGCGGCGTAGGGTTTGATGTCGTTTTCCATGCTCGGCATCCAGTTGCCGAGGAACACGTCGATCTTGCCGTCCTGCATGGCTTTGTAGGTGTCGGGCACGGACAAGCGTTTGACCTGGGTGCGGTAGCCCAATTCACTGAATACCTGCCGCGTGACGGCGGTGGTCACGGTGATGTCGGTCCAGCCCACATCGGCGAAGCGAATCAGCCCGCACTGCGCTGGCTCTGCGGCCTGGGCCAGCAGCGGGGTGGTGCAGAAGGTGGCGGCCAGCAGCCAGCGTTTGTTACGTGTCATCAAGCCTCTCCCGGTTGCAGTGACAGGGCGCGCGTACAAGCGCGCAGTCGGGCCACGGGTGGCAGGCGACTGCAGCTGGCCGGTCCATGGGCGCGGCGATCATGCCGACAGATTTCCTTCGCTGCCTATGCGTGAAGTCGCAAGTAGAACGCTGCTGTCGTGAATCGCTGCAGCGGCGCTTGAAACTGCGCGCTGTCGCACACGTCGCGTTCGTTTGCGGCGCTGACGGATTTAGATATGGGCGGGTCGGTGTGGAGCGGCGGTAGCGTGGGGAAATCCTGATCATGCCTGCATGTAGCAATCGTGCAGGAGAGTGGTGTGGCTATCAGCGTGTTTGACCTGTTCAAGATCGGCATTGGGCCGTCCAGTTCGCATACCGTCGGACCGATGCGTGCGGCTGCGCTGTTTAGCGGCGCATTGGCCGAGCGGCGTTTGCTGGAACGTACAGCGCGGTTGCAGGTGCGTCTGTACGGTTCGCTATCGGCCACCGGTGTTGGTCACGGCAGCGACCGTGCGGTGATCATGGGGCTGATGGGCGAATGGCCGGATCAGGTTGACCCGAGCAGCATCGAACCGCGAATCGCGCAGCTGCTGGCCAGCGGGCAGTTGCCGCTCGGTGGGCGGGTCAGCATCGGCTTCGACTGGTCGCGCGACATGCTGCTGCTGGAAGAAAACCTGCCCTATCACCCCAACGCCATGACCCTCAGCGCCTTTGCCGCCGATGGCAGCCTGCTGCACGAAAACACTTATTACTCGGTGGGCGGCGGTTTTGTCGTGGACGCCGAGCAGGCCGCCAGCGGTCAGCTGGATCAGGATCACACGCAGCTGCCGTATGACTTCAATAGCGCGGAAGAGCTGCTGCGCCTGTGCAAGGCCCATGGCCTGAGGGTTTCCGAGTTGATGATGGCCAACGAGAAAGCCTGGCGCAGTGAGGCTGAAATCCGCAGCGGCCTGATGCGTCTGTGGCAGGCCATGCGCGATTGTGTCGAGCAAGGCTTGCAGCACGAGGGCACCTTACCTGGCGGGCTGAATGTGAAGCGCCGCGCCGCCAAGCTGCACCGCAGCCTGCAGGAAATGAGCAAGCCCAACGTGATCGGCTCGACCCTCAGTGGCATGGAGTGGGTCAACCTGTTCGCCCTGGCGGTGAATGAGGAAAACGCCGCCGGCGGGCGCATGGTCACAGCGCCGACCAATGGTGCGGCGGGGATCATCCCGGCTGTGCTGCATTACTACGTGCGCTTCAGTCCGTCGGTGACCGAGGCCAATGTGGTGGATTACCTGCTGGCTGCTGCCGCCATCGGCATCCTGTGCAAGAAGAACGCGTCGATCTCCGGCGCTGAGGTCGGTTGTCAGGGTGAGGTAGGTTCGGCCTGCGCCATGGCCGCGGCAGGGCTGGCAGAGATTCTCGGGGCCACCCCTGGGCAGGTGGAAAACGCCGCTGAAATCGGCCTGGAACACAACCTCGGCCTGACCTGTGACCCGGTCGGTGGCCTGGTGCAGGTGCCGTGCATCGAGCGCAACGCGATTGCTGCGGTGAAGGCGATCAACGCGGCGCAGATGGCCCTGCGTGGCGACGGCGAGCACTTTATCTCACTGGACCGGGTGATCCGCACCATGCGCGACACCGGCGCCGATATGCATGACAAGTACAAGGAAACCTCGCGCGGCGGGTTGGCCGTTAGCGCTGTTGAATGCTGATGCGCACGTTCAGGCTTGCGTGCACATTTGTGGTGCGTGGTTGTTCGGCGCAGTGGCAAGGGCAGCGCAACGCTGCTGAATACGGCCTGACCGTTGCTCCGTTACCGCGCCGTTTTTACCCTGCGTAGCGGGGTGACAAAGCACCTGCCTGGCAGTGCTACCGAAATGCTCAAGCGCCCGTCGAACGGGCGTTTGCGGTCGTAATCAGAATGCTTCTGTCGCTCCTGCCAACGCCTAGTGTCACTAGCGTTGGGCCGATCCCTCTGTTTTTAATTGAACGCCCAATCAATTTAGGCACGGCCTTTGCGTTGTGCTGGTGGTCGATCTGGCGTTGTGCAGTCCCAGAACCATAAAAAGAGCCACCGCATAGAGGGGCTCACTACCGTGCTTTGCTTCGCGTGAGGGTTTACCTGATGTCACAGTTCACTCATGGGGCACAACCCCAGAGCCGTGCTCCGCAGTCCATCGGCTTTCTCCTGCTCGACAACTTCACCTTGATTTCCCTGGCGTCTGCCGTCGAGCCGCTGCGCATGGCCAACCAGCTGTCCGGTAAGGAGTTGTACCGCTGGCACACCCTCAGCCAAAGCGGCCTGCCGGTCTGCGCCAGTGATGGTCTGCAGATCACCCCGGATGCCAGCTTGGCTACGGCGCCGCGTTTGGATGCGGTGATCGTTTGCGGCGGTGTCGACATTCAGCACAGCGTCACCCGCGAGCACGTGCAGTGGCTGCAAAGCCAGGCCCGCCATGGCGCGCAATTGGGCGCGGTATGCACCGGTAGCTGGGCGCTGGCCAAGGCCGGGCTGCTCGATGGTTTCGATTGCAGCGTGCACTGGGAATGCCTGGCCTCGATGCAGGAAGCCTTCCCCCGCGCAGCAGTCAGCACTCGCCTGTTCTCGATTGACCGCAACCGCCACACCAGCTCCGGCGGCACCGCGCCGATGGACATGATGCTGCATGTGATCGGCCGCGAGCATGGCCGTGAACTGGCGGCGGCAATTTCTGAAATGTTTATCTACGAGCGCATCCGTAACGAGCAGGATCACCAGCGCGTGCCGCTCAAGCACATGCTCGGCACCAACCAGCCGAAGCTGCAGGAAATCGTCGCGCTGATGGAAGCCAACCTGGAAGAGCCGATCGACCTCGATCAGCTGGCGCTGTATGTCGATGTCTCGCGCCGCCAGCTGGAGCGCCTGTTCCAGAAGTACCTGCACTGTTCGCCGTCGCGCTACTACCTCAAGCTGCGCCTGATTCGTGCGCGCCAACTGCTCAAGCAGACCAGCATGTCGATTATCGAAGTGGCTTCGGTCTGCGGCTTTGTTTCTACTCCGCACTTCTCCAAGTGCTACCGCGAATACTTCGGCATCCCGCCGCGCGACGAGCGCGCGGGCCAGCAGGGCGGCCATGTGGTGGCGCTGCTGCCCATGCCGGAAGACCTGATGCGCCCATCGCCATCCTCGGCTATGGCCGCGCTGACGCGGGCGCAGGGGGAGTCGACCTTCGCTAGTGTCAGGCTCTAAGCCTCGCGGAATAACCTCTAGGACCAAGCTTGCTTGCGATGCTTTTGCTTGGCAGGGATCGCCAGCAAGCTGGCTTCTACACGCTGTGTGGGAGGCGCTTTAGCGGCGAGCTGTTAATCGCTTGTCGCGGCTGAAGCGGAGTGCCGCCCAGCCCCTCCCACAAAACAAAAACGCCGCACTGGCCTTGAAGGCGAGTGCGGCGTTTTGCTGTGTGCGCGACGGCGCGATACGCGGTGCTTAGTACTCGATCGCCACATCACCCTGCGGCACGCTGCAGCAGGAGAGGATGTAGCCCTCGGCGACATCTTCGTCGGTGATCCCGCCGTTGTGCTCCATGCTCACCTCGCCTGAGGTTTTCATTACCTTGCAGGTGCCGCAAATGCCCATGCCGCAGGCTTTGGGGATATGCAGGCCAAGCTTGGCTGCGGCAGCGTGTACGGTTTCGCCTGGATCGACGCGGATGCTCTTGCCGGTGCTGGTGAATGCCACCTGATTCTGTTCGGCAGCCGGCACGGCGGGGGCTTCGGCGGCTTCGGCGGCGAGCTCCTTGGCTTCTTCGCGGACATCCGCCGGCGTCGCGCCAAAGGACTCCTCGTGGTAGTGCTGCATGTCGAAGCCATTGCTTTCCAGCAGGCGTTTGACCGCATTCATGTACGGCGTCGGGCCGCAGCAGAAGATTTCCCGATCCAGATAATCCGGGGCAATCAGCTCCAGCATCTTCTGGTTGAGGTAGCCGCGATAACCGGCCCAAGCCTCACCCAGCCCATGCTTCTCGCAAATCACATGCAGGCTGAAGTTGTTGATCCGCGCGGCCATGTGCTCCAGCTCGCGGTGGTAGATGATGTCCTTCGGTGAGCGCGCGCTGTGCACAAACACCATGTCGACATTGGCGTTGGTGTCGTAAAACCAGCGCGCCATCGACATCACCGGCGTAATGCCGACCCCGCCACTGAGGTAGAGCACCTTGTCGGCGGGAAAGTCGATGGCATTGAACAGCCCGACCGGGCCGTGAACCGGCAGCTCCTGGCCTTCCTGCAGGTTGTCATGCAACCAGTTGGAGACCTTGCCGCCAGGCACCCGCTTGATGGTGATGGAAAAGCTGTAGGGCACGGAAGGCGAGCTGGAGATGGTGTAGGAGCGCATCACCGGCTGGCCGTCGATTTCCAGTTCCAGGGTGACGAATTGTCCTGGTTTGAAGAAGTACAGCACCGGCTGATCGGCCATAAAGCAGAACGTGCGCACATCCCAAGTTTCCTGGATGACTTTGACGCAACGCACCAGGTGGCGGCCGTTGCTCCAGGTCTGGGTGGTAATGGGGTTGAGGAAGTCGTTCGTCGTCATGGACGTCTCTCCGCGCGGCCGGGCATCGGCCTTATATGGGGCGGATTGTGCGCACTGGCGGATGGGCTCATTTATCTGCCAGCGACATTTACATGCTTATCGCGACCTGCCGCGCAGGCCTTGGTTTGCCGCGTCGGAAACGGATGTGACCATGTCGTCCATAGACAAGGTTTGGCCCACGCTCAGCGCCACACTCGCAGCCAGCCGAAGCAAAAGGTCACGAGCGAATTCCTCTTTCATCCAGTCGCCATCGGCAGGCGTAGAACGGGGCAATGACGCCACCTTGCGTGATACCGACTAGCCACTTTATTGCGGCAACTCGCCCAGCGAGTCGCCATTGAGGAGTTACCGATGGACGTCACTTCCACCCTGAGCCTGGGCGATCCGCTGGAGCCTGCACGCAAGGCCACCGCCGAGATGCTGCAAAGCCGCGAGCGCACCTTTTCGCTGCCGCAGCCGTTCTACAACGACGAGCGTCTGTTCAAGATCGATATGCAGGAGATCTTCCACAAGGAATGGCTGATTGCCGGCATGACCTGTGAGATCCCGGCCAAGGGTAACTACCTCACCCTGCAGATCGGTGATAACCCGATCATGGTGATTCGCGGGGCCGATGGTGTGGTGCATGCCTTCCATAACGTCTGCCGTCACCGTGGCTCGCGCCTGTGCACCAGTGACAAAGGCAAGGTGGCCAAGCTGGTGTGCCCTTATCACCAGTGGACCTACGAACTCGACGGTCGCCTGCTGTTTGCTGGCACCGAAATGGGTGCGGATTTCGACCTCAAGGACTACAGCCTTAAACCGGTCAACTGCAAAGTGGCAGGTGGTTACATCTTTATTTCCCTGGCGGAAAACCCACCGGCCATTGATGAGTTCCTCAGCACGCTGGCTCATTACATGGAGCCGTACGACATGGAAAACACCAAGGTGGCCGTGCAAACCACCTTGATGGAAAAGGCCAACTGGAAGCTGGTGCTGGAGAACAACCGCGAGTGCTACCACTGCAACGGCTCGCACCCTGAGCTGCTCAATACCCTGCTGGAGTGGGATGACGTTACCGACCCGCGCGCCACCCAGGCGTTCAAGGATCAGGTGGCGGAGTGCACGGGGCGCTGGGACAAAGACAACATTCCCTACGCCCATGCCAGCTTTGGTCTGCGCAACCGCATCGTGCGCATGCCGCTGCTCAAGGGCACTGTGTCCATGACCATGGACGGCAAGCAGGGCTGCAAGAAACTCATGGGTCGTATCACCGATCCCGACTTGGGCTCGATGCGCATCCTGCACCTGCCGCACTCGTGGAACCACTGCATGGGCGATCACATGATCGTCTTCACCGTCTGGCCGATCAGCGCCCAGGAAACCATGGTCACCACCAAATGGCTGGTGCACAAGGATGCCGTGGAAGGTGTCGATTACGACGTCGCCCGCCTGCGCCAGGTGTGGGATGCCACCAACGACCAGGACCGCCGTCTGGCTGAGGAGAACCAGCGCGGCATCAACTCCACCGCTTACCAGCCCGGCCCGTACTCGAAAACCTACGAGTTTGGCGTGGTCAACTTTATCGACTGGTACAGCGAGCGTCTGCTCAACAACCTTGGCGCCGCACCTGCGCCCTACCTGAAAGGGGTTGCCGCCGAGTAACGGAGCTGGCGGGTTGGTCGCCCGCCGGAACGGCTCCACACTCAGGCCTTCATGGCCGCTTTGCTGCCCGCAGTCTGCTGCGGGCATTTTTTTAGCCCCGCCAATGTGCGCCATTACCTGCGCACAAGTGTTACCGCTCCGCCAGCAACGGGAACACAAACGAGTAGCAGCACCCCAGAATGGTGACTGCTTATGTCAGTCTGGCTACCTGGTATTTTCATATACCATTGATTTATAAGTGATTTTTAAAGTTGGCACGCTGAGTGCTTTATTTACTGTACAAAAACAATAACAAGCATCAGCAGAACTATCGTATCGACTCAAGGCACAACAAAAACAAGAGTACCCACGAGTCGCAAACTGATTTTTTTGGAAAGGGTATGTGATTCGGGTTTTCCCGCAGCCAGGCCGAAAAGAATAAAACTACCTTGAGGTAGCTCGGTGTGCCGGTTGGATCATTGCAGGGGTTTTGGCAATGGCGATTGCTGTATCAGTAACCAAAAAAATACGTTTGCCCTTGGTTCCACTTGGAATCACCGAAAGCGATGACGCAACAGACAGCGATAAAACAACAATAACAGTCGCCAAATAATAAAAATAAAGCACACACCCAATTAGAGGGGAGCCTAGGCTCCCCTTTGTGCTTTCTGCGGTTTCGTTTTCCTTCCCCTCGCAACCTTTCCGCACGCCCGGCAGTGCAGTCGGGTGGCTGCTCACTCGGTGGCTTATCCATAGGCGACCCGGCTTTGACGCTTTCGGCAATACCCCAGTCGTTTTTGCACCGGGTCGCCCGAGCCCCCGGGGATATGCTCAGTCCAAAGCGCCAACAACGGGTTTGGCGACACCGCTAAAAGGGGACTGCCTGATGAGCCCAGCCGAATTACACGCCGACAGCATCGTTATTGACGGGCTGATCATCGCCAAGTGGAACCGCGAACTGTTCGAAGACATGCGCAAAGGCGGCCTGACGGCGGCCAACTGCACCGTGTCGGTGTGGGAAGGCTTTCAGGCCACGGTGAACAATATCGCCGCCAGCCAGAAGCTAATCCGCGAGAACAGCGACCTGGTGATGCCCGTACGCACCACCGCCGACATTCGTACCGCCAAGGCGCAGGGCAAGACCGGCATCCTTTTCGGCTTCCAGAACGCCCATGCGTTCGAAGATCAGATCGGTTACGTCGAGGTGTTCAAGCAGCTCGGCGTGGGCATTGTGCAGATGTGCTACAACACCCAGAACCTGGTTGGCACCGGCTGCTACGAGCGTGACGGCGGGTTGTCCGGCTTCGGTCGCGAGATCGTCGCCGAGATGAACCGCGTCGGCATCATGTGCGACCTCTCGCATGTGGGTTCGAAGACTTCTGAGGAAGTCATCCTCGAATCGAAAAAGCCGGTCACCTATTCCCACTGCCTGCCGTCGGGGCTGAAAGAGCACCCGCGCAACAAGTCCGATGCCGAGCTGAAATTTATCGCCGACCACGGCGGCTTCGTCGGCGTGACCATGTTCGCGCCGTTCCTGGCCAAAGGCATCGACTCGACCATCGACGACTACGCCGAGGCCATCGAGTACGTGATGAACATCGTTGGCGAAGACGCCATCGGCATCGGCACCGACTTCACCCAGGGCCATGGCCAGGACTTCTTCGAGTACCTGACCCACGACAAGGGCTACGCCCGCCGCCTGACCAGCTTCGGCAAGATCATCAACCCGCTGGGCATCCGCACCGTCGGCGAATTCCCCAACCTCACCGAGACCCTGCTCAAACGCGGCCATTCCGAGCGCGTGGTGCGCAAGATCATGGGTGAGAACTGGGTAAGGGTTCTGGCGGACGTCTGGGGCGAGTGATGAATACCTCCGGAGCCTACTGCGCCCACCGATAGCTGCGTCGCGTCCTCGCGACAAGCTCGCCGTACATGCGTACTGCTCTCGCTTGTCGCTGCGGGTCTCCTTGCTCTCGGCGTGCTCGCTACGGCTCCACAGGCATTCATCGGCACCTTTCAAATACGCAAGACAACGAATTCTGGAGCACTGAACACATGGCCACCCACGCACCCGAAATGCCTATCCAGGTCGACGACGAAACCGGCGTCTGGACCACTGACGCGCTACCGATGCTCTATGTGCCGCGGCATTTTTTCGTCAACAACCACATCGGTATCGAAGAGGTACTGGGCGCTGAGGCCTATGCCGAAATTCTCTACAAGGCCGGCTACAAGTCTGCCTGGCACTGGTGCGAGAAAGAGGCTGAATGCCACGGCCTATCAGGCGTGGCGGTGTTTGAGCACTACATGAAGCGCTTGTCGCAACGCGGCTGGGGGCTGTTCGAGATTGAAGCCATCGACCTGGCCGCCGGCACCGCCTCGGTGAAGCTCAAGCATTCGGCTTTCGTCTACGTCTACGGCAAGTGCGGGCGCAAGGTCGATTACATGTTCACCGGCTGGTTTGCCGGCGCCATGGATCAGATTCTCCAGGCCCAGGGCAGTACACTGCGCACCGTGGCCGAGCAGGTCTATGGCGGTTCCGAAGAGGGCCACGACGATGGCCTGTTTATCGTCAAACCGCGCTAAGTCGAGGATCGAGTCATGGCTTTCGAAGCAATGTTCCAGCCGATCCAAATCGGCAAGCTGACTATTCGTAACCGCATCGTGTCCACCGCCCATGCCGAGGTTATGGCTACCGATGGCGGCATGACCACTGAGCGTTACGTTAAGTATTACGAAGAAAAGGCCAAGGGTGGCGTCGGCCTGGCGATCTGCGGTGGCTCGTCGGTGGTCTCCATCGACAGCCCGCACGGTTGGTGGAGTTCGGTGAACCTGTCGACTGACCGGATCATTCCGCACTTCCAGAACCTGGCGGATGCCATGCACAAGCATGGCGCCAAGATCATGATCCAGATTACCCACATGGGCCGCCGCTCACGCTGGGATGGCTTCGACTGGCCGACCCTGATGTCGCCGTCCGGTATCCGCGAACCGGTACACCGTGCCACCTGCAAGACCATCGAGCCGGAGGAAATGTGGCGCGTCATAGGTGACTTCGCCAAGGCAGCGGCTCGGGCCAAAGCCGGCGGCCTCGACGGCGTAGAGCTGTCTGCCGTACACCAGCACATGATCGATCAGTTCTGGTCGCCTCGGGTGAACAAGCGCACTGACGAATGGGGCGGCACCTTTGAAGGCCGGATGAAGTTCGGCCTGGAAGTGATCAAAGCGGTGCGCGCCGAGGTGGGTCCCGATTTCTGCGTGGGCCTGCGTATCTCCGGTGACGAGTTCCACCCGGACGGCCTCTCTCACGAGGACATGAAGCAGATCGCCGCGTATTACGATGCCACCGGCCTGATCGACTTTATCGGCGTGGTCGGCTCTGGTGCCGACACCCACAACACCCTGGCCAACGTCATCCCCAACATGAGCTACCCGCCGGAGCCGTTCCTGCACCTGGCAGCCGGGATCAAGGAAGTGGTCAAGGTGCCGGTGCTGCACGCGCAGAACATTAAGGACCCGAACCAGGCCACGCGCATTCTCGAAGGCGGCTATGTCGACATGGTCGGCATGACCCGCGCGCACATCGCTGACCCGCACCTGATCGCCAAGATCAAGATGGGCCAGGTCGACCAGATCAAGCAGTGCGTCGGTGCCAACTACTGCATCGACCGCCAGTATCAAGGCCTGGATGTGCTGTGCATCCAGAACGCGGCGACCAGCCGCGAATACATGGGCCTGCCGCATATAATCGAAAAAACCAGCGGACCTAAGCGCAAGGTGGTGATTGTTGGCGGTGGTCCGGCCGGGATGGAAGCGGCGCGCGTGGCTGCCGAGCGTGGCCACGATGTGACTCTGTTCGAGAAGAAAGACAGCCTCGGCGGGCAAATCACTTTAGCCGCCAAGGCACCGCAGCGCGACCAGATGGCCGGCATTACCCGCTGGTTTCAGCTGGAGTTGGCCCGTCTGAATATCGACCTGCGCCTGGGTACTGGTGCTGATGAGGCCAGCATTCTCGACCTGCGTCCCGACATCGTCGTGCTGGCCAACGGCGGTCATCCATTCATCGAGCAAAACGAACATTGGGGCGCCGCTGAAGGCCTGGTAGTCAGCAGCTGGGACGTTCTCGATGGCACCGTTGCACCGGGCAATAACGTGCTGGTGTACGACACCATTTGCGAATTCGGCGGTATGTCGGTGGCTGACTTTATCGCCGAAAAAGGCGCGAAGGTGGAGATCGTCACCGACGACATCAAACCGGGTGTGGCCATGGGCGGCACTACGTTCCCGACTTACTACCGCAGCATGTACCCGAAAGAAGTGATCATGACCGGCGACATGATGCTGGAAAAGGTCTACCGCGAAGGCGACAAGCTGGTGGCGGTGTTGGAGAACGAATACACCGGTGCGAAAGAAGAGCGCGTGGTCGATCAGGTGGTGGTGGAAAACGGCGTGCGCCCGGATGAGCGCCTTTACTACGCACTCAAGGAAGGCTCGCGTAACAAGGGCCAGATCGACGTGGAAGCGCTGTTCGCGATCAAGCCGCAGCCGTGTTTATCCGAGGCGGGCGACGGTTATTTGTTGTTCCGTATCGGCGACTGCGTAGCCCAGCGCAACACCCATGCAGCGATCTACGATGCACTGCGGTTGTGCAAGGATTTCTGAGCCCAGCACAACATCGATGGTTTGACCCGGTCTAGCTCCCTCTCCCTCTTGGGGAGAGGGCTGGGGTGAGGGGAGCGGTCTCTCAGGCCAGCCCCTCACCCTAACCCTCTCCCCGGAGGGGAGAGGTGACTGAAATGCATCATCCCCTGACATTGGCGGTGGGAGCCTCACATGTTGAACACCCTACTCCCCATCCTGCTCTTCGCTGCCCTGGCCCTTGCGGTTATTGGCGCGGCGAAGCGCTTCTTTATGTGGCGCCGCGGCCGCCCGGCCCAAGTCGACTGGCTTGGCGGGCTGCTGGCCATGCCGCGTCGCTATATGGTCGACCTGCACCATGTGGTGGCCCGCGACAAATATATCGCCAACACCCACGTCGCCACTGCCGGCGGCTTTGTCCTGGCCGCAGTGCTGGCGATTCTGGTGCATGGTTTTGGCCTGCAGAATCGCATGCTCGGCTTCGCCTTGTTAGGTGCCACCGCGTTGATGTTTGTCGGCGCATTGTTTGTCGCCAAACGCCGTCTCGACCCGCCGTCACGGCTGTCGAAAGGCCCGTGGATGCGTCTGCCGAAAAGCCTGCTGTTGTTTGCCGGCAGCTTTTTTATCGCCACGCTTCCTGTTGCCGGCATCCTGCCGGAAGGCTTTGGTGGCTGGATTCTCGCGCTGCTGCTCACCGTCGGCGTGGCCTGGGGTGTGTCCGAGCTGTTCTTTGGCATGACCTGGGGCGGGCCGATGAAGCACGCCTTCGCAGGTGCCTTGCACCTGGCCTGGCATCGCCGCTCTGAGCGCTTTGGCGGTGGTCGCTCGACCGGCTTGAAGGCACTCAATCTGGATGACCGCAACGCTCCTCTGGGCGTGGAAAAACCCACGGACTTCACCTGGAACCAGCTGCTCGGCTTCGATGCCTGCGTGCAGTGCGGTAAGTGCGAGGCGGCCTGCCCGGCCTTCGCCGCCGGCCAACCGTTGAACCCGAAGAAGCTGATTCAGGATATGGTTGTCGGCTTGGCTGGCGGCACCGATGCCAACTTTGCCGGTTCGCCTTATCCGGGTAAGCCGGTGGGCGAGCACAGCGGGGGCCCGCATCTGCCCATCGTCAACCTGCATGGCAAAGCCCTGGTCGACGCCGAAACGCTGTGGTCCTGCACCACCTGCCGCGCCTGCGTCGAGGAATGCCCGATGATGATCGAGCACGTCGACGCCATCGTCGATATGCGCCGCCATCTCACGCTGGAAAAAGGCGCCACGCCCAACAAGGGCGCTGAGGTGCTGGACAACCTGATCGCCACCGACAACCCCGGCGGTTTCGCTCCGGGTGGCCGGTTGAACTGGGCGGCGGATTTGAACCTGCCGCTAATGAGCGACAAGCAAAATGTGGATGTGCTGTTCTGGGTCGGCGACGGCGCCTTCGATATGCGCAACCAGCGCACCCTGCGCGCCTTTGTCAAAGTACTGAAAGCGGCCAAGGTCGACTTCGCCGTGCTCGGCCTGGAAGAGCGCGACAGCGGCGACGTGGCACGCCGTCTCGGTGATGAGGCGACCTTCCAGCTGCTGGCCAAACGCAATATCGCTACCCTGGCCAAGTACCAATTCAAACGCATCGTCACCTGCGACCCGCACAGCTTCCATGTACTGAAAAACGAATACGGCGAGCTGGGCGGCCGCTATTCGGTGCTGCATCACAGCACCTATATGGATGAACTGATCACTGGGCAGAAACTCAACCTCGGCACCCACAAAGGCGGCAGCGTGACCTATCACGACCCCTGCTACCTGGGCCGCTACAACGGTGAGTACGAAGCGCCGCGCAATGTGCTGAATGCCATCGGCATTGAAGTGAAAGAGATGCAGCGCTCGGGCTTCCGTTCCCGTTGCTGCGGCGGTGGCGGCGGTGCGCCGATCACTGATATCCCCGGCAAGCAGCGGATTCCCGATATGCGCATGGTCGATATCAAGGAAACCGCCGCCGAGCTGGTTGCCGTGGGTTGCCCGCAGTGCACCGCCATGCTCGAAGGTGTGGTCGGCCCGCGCCCGGAGGTCAAGGATATTGCCGAGCTGGTGGCCGATGTATTGATCGAGGGCGTGGTCGAGGTGAAGAAGCCTGCATCCGTCCCGCGTGAAGCAGCTGAGGTAAGCCCATGAGCGACATCATCCGCCGCGACCCACGGGCCGAATGGATTGCCCGCAACCGCCTGCACCCGCTGCATGCCGCCGCACAGCCGGTGATGGCCAGCTGGCTCAGCGCCGCTGGAGTGCTGCGTAAGAACCCGCATGCCGTGGGCTTTATCGGCCCCAATGGCCTCAAACGTATTGATCGTTCCGGCGCGCAGCAAGGTGGCGCGGCCAAGCGCTCGACGGCCAGCGCCGTGGTGCAGTTGCCGCTGCATGTGATCGAGCAACCGGCATTCTATATCGCCGTGGTGCCGGACATGGTCGGCGGCCGCCTGAGCGCCCACGACAAGGACCTGCTCGGCCTGGCGCACAAGCTGGCCGGCAGCGACGGTGCGGTGGTCGCGGTGATCTTTGGCGAGCACAAGGAAAGCGCCTTCGACAGCAATGGCGTGGATCGCCTTCTGCAGTTCACCGGTGACAATTTTGACGGCTACGCCCCGGAAGCCCGGGTGCTGGCACTCGGCGCAGTAGAACGGCAATTGTCGCCGCGCCATTGGTTGCTACCCGACAGCCGTAACGGCGGTGGCGAGTTGGGTCGCCGCCTGGCTGCCAAACTCGGTGAGCGCCCGGCCACGCGGGTCTGGCAGGTCGCCGATGGCATGGCCAGCGGGCGCGCCGGGGCCGGCCGGGAAGACTTGGTGCAACAAGCGCCACGCCTGATTCTGGCGGCGGTGGAATGCGCCGAGCCGGTCAGCGAAACCCGTCACGAAGTGCGGCCGCTGGCGCTCAGTGAAGCGCTGGTCAGACACTTACCGCGGATTCAGGATTTGGGCGCGGTGGCGGTCGATCCGGCGCAGATCCCCATGGCCGAGGCCGAATTTATTCTCTCTGGCGGCAACGGCGTGAAGGACTGGACGCTATTCCACCAGGCCGCTGCGGCGCTGGGCGCCACCGAAGGTGCCTCACGGGTGGCGGTGGACGATGGCTTTATGGGCCGCGAGCGCCAGGTCGGCGCGTCGGGCATCTGGGTTACCGCGCGGGTGTATGTGGCGGTGGGGATTAGCGGGGCGATCCAGCATCTGCAAGGCATCGGTGCCTGCGACAAAGTGGTGGCGATCAACCTCGACCCGACCTGCGACATGATCAAACGCGCTGATCTTTCGGTAATCGGTGAGTCCGCTGCGATCTTGCAAGCGTTGATCGAGCGGGTCGCCGCCCATCGACAGGGAGCAGAACGTGATGCTGCCTAAGCAAACTGTAGGGTGGATGACGCTTCACCCATCCACCAGTAACCATCACACTGCGATGGTGGAAGAGCACAGCGTCTTCCACCCTATGGAGCTGCTCCATGACTGATTTGCAGGTAGTTACGCTGGTTTCCGTAGGCGCTCACCCCACCTCCGGGCGCCCACGTCGCGCCGAGCAGGATGCCCGCGCGGTCGAGCTGGGTTTGCGTCTGGCCGGTGAGCGTTTGCAGGTGCTGCATGCCGGAGACCCGCAGCAGGAAGCACTGCGCGCCTATCTGGGCATGGGCCTTGAGCAGATCAAGATTCTCGAACAACCGGCGCACAGCGATGCGCTGCCGGTGCTGGCCGAGTACCTGGCCGACTCCAGCGCGCAGCTGGTGTTGACCGGCAGTCAGGCGGAAACCGGTGAAGGCTCGGGCATGCTGCCTTATCTGTTGGCGGAACAGCTTGGCTGGCCGCTGGTGGTCGGGCTGGCGGCGGTGGAGCAGGTCAGCAATGGTCTGGCGCAGGTGCTGCAAGCCCTGCCGCGCGGCCAGCGCCGGCGCCTGCAGGTGCGTCTGCCGTTTGTCGCCAGTGTCGATAACGCCGCACCCACCGCGCGGCAGAGCGCTTTCGGTCCGGCTCGCCGTGGTCTGTTGACTGCCGAGGAGGTGGAGCTGGTCGACGACCCGCTGTTTGCCAACGCGCAATTGCAACCGGCGAAACCCCGGCCCAAACGCCTTAAGGTGATCAAGGCCAAGACCGGCGCGGAACGCATGAAAGCCGCCACCGCCAAAGCGTCGGGCGGAGGAGGACAGGTGCTCAAGGATGTCTCGCCGCAAGCGGGCGCGGAGGCTATCTTCAAGTTGCTATTGGAAGAAGGCGTGCTGCGCTAGCACGCCACCATTGGAGGAATTGACCATGATGCACGCCGACCTGATCGATCAGGAGGACCTACGCGAACGTCTGGTGGCGCTAGGGTTGTCGATTCCGTCTGGGGTCACTGCCGAGCAGGCGTGCGAACATGCCGTCAGCGGCCTGAGCCCGGAGCGCGCGCTGGCCCTGCGGCGTCTGGTGGAGGAGTTGCTCGGTGGCAGCGCGACGCTGTTGCCGAATGTGCGCGAGGCGATCTCGCGCACATTGCTGCCAGCGCTGGTTCCCCGTCCTTCCTGATGATTGGGGCTGATGCAGGCGTCAGCCCGCATCCTGAGCGTCTTGCTTAGCTGGCCGTCATCGCCTGGCGAATATCCCCTGCCAGCTGGCGCACTCGCGCTTCGTCGGTGTCCCAGGAGCACATAAAGCGTGCGCCGCCAGCCCCGATAAAGGTGTAGAAGCGCCAGCCCTGGCCCCGCAGGATTTCCAGCGCCGGTTCCGACATCTGCAAAAACACGCCGTTGGCCTGCACCGGGAACATCAGGCTGACCCCCGGAATATCGCTGACCAACTCGGCGAGCAGCTGCGCGCAGCGGTTGGCGTGCTGGGCGTATTTCAGCCAGGCATCGTTCTGCAGGATGCCGACCCAGGGTGCGGACAGGTAGCGCATCTTCGAGGCCAGCTGACCGGCCTGCTTGCAGCGGTAGTCGAAGTCTTCGGCCAAATCTTTATTGAAGAACAGGATGGCCTCACCCACGGCCATGCCGTTTTTGGTGCCGCCAAAACACAGCACATCGACGCCGGCCTTCCAGGTCAGGTCGGCCGGGCTGCAGCCGAGAAAGGCGCAGGCATTGGAGAAGCGCGCGCCGTCCATGTGCAGATGCAGGCCCAGTTCGCGGCACACCGTGCTGATCGCCCGCACTTCGTCGGGGTTGTAAACGGTACCGACTTCCGTGGCCTGAGTCAGGGTCACCACGCGTGGCTTGGGGTAATGGATGTCCTGGCGTTTGAGGGCGATCTCGCGGATCGCCTCGGGCGTCAGTTTGCCGTTTTCGGTCTTGGCCAGCAGCAGCTTGGAGCCGTTGGAGAAGAACTCCGGCGCGCCGCATTCGTCGGTTTCGACGTGGGCGGTCTCCGAGCAGATCACGCTGTGGTAGCTCTGGCACAGCGACGCCAGGGCCAGTGAGTTGGCGGCGGTGCCGTTGAAGGCGAAGAACACTTCGCAGTCGGTTTCAAACAGGCGGCGGAAGTGGTCGGCGGCGCGTGCGGTCCATTCGTCGTCGCCATAGGCGCGCTGGTGGCCCTGATTGGCTTCGGCCATGGCCGCCCAGGCTTCCGGACAGATGCCGGAGTAGTTGTCGCTGGCGAATTGTTGCGAGAGATCGGGCATGGGAGCTTCCTTGTGGGCGCTAACGCTAAGCCGTTTGGGATGCTTCTACTGTATCCGCGGTCACGCCTGCGTGCAGATACGGGGGCGACATCCTCTGCCATACAGGCGAAGCCGCAGCGCGCTGTCGCCTATAAGGCCTGCGCAATTGCGACGCGTGCATGTCGCAAACGCAATCCCCCGTGGCGTGCCTAGGCATCTGACCGATCAGGGCCAGTCATACCATCGGCTCACAAGGGCTCAGCCCGCTTCCGACACAGATGCGCCACACCCCGGTGCCGCAGGAGATCAGTGATGTTCAGCAAGAACGACCAGATTCAAGGCTACGACGATGAATTGCTCAGCGCCATAAACGCCGAGGAGCGCCGTCAGGAGCACCATATCGAGCTGATCGCCTCGGAAAACTACACCAGCCAGCGGGTTATGGAAGCGCAGGGCAGCGGCCTGACCAACAAGTACGCCGAAGGCTATCCGGGCAAGCGTTACTACGGCGGTTGCGAGCATGTAGACGTGGTCGAGCAGCTGGCCATCGACCGTGCCAAGAAACTGTTCGGCGCCGATTACGCCAACGTGCAGCCGCATTCCGGTTCGTCCGCCAACAGCGCGGTGTACCTCGCACTGATCAATGCCGGCGATACCATCCTCGGCATGAGCCTGGCCCACGGTGGTCACCTGACCCACGGCGCCAAGGTGTCGTCCTCGGGCAAGCTGTACAACGCCGTGCAGTACGGCATCGACACTGCCACTGGACTGATCGATTACGACGAAGTCGAGCGCCTGGCCGTTGAATGCCAGCCGAAGATGATCGTCGCCGGTTTCTCGGCCTATTCGAAAACCCTGGATTTCCCGCGTTTCCGCGCCATCGCCGACAAGGTCGGGGCGCTGCTGTTTGTCGACATGGCCCACGTCGCGGGCCTGGTCGCCGCAGGCCTGTACCCCAACCCGATTCCCTTTGCCGATGTGGTCACTACCACCACCCACAAGACTCTGCGCGGTCCGCGTGGCGGACTGATCCTGGCCAAGGCCAATCCTGATATCGAGAAGAAGCTTAACGCGGCGGTCTTCCCCGGCGCTCAGGGCGGCCCGCTGATGCACGTGATTGCTGCCAAGGCGGTGTGCTTCAAGGAAGCCATGGAACCAGGCTTCAAGGAATACCAAGCGCAGGTGATCAAAAATGCCCAGGCCATGGCCAAGGTGTTTATCCAGCGCGGCTACGACGTGGTTTCCGGCGGTACCGACAACCACCTGTTCCTGGTCAGCCTGATCCGTCAGGGCCTGACCGGCAAAGACGCCGATGCCGCCCTGGGCCGTGCCGGCATCACCGTCAATAAGAACGCCGTGCCGAATGACCCGCAGTCGCCGTTCGTCACCTCGGGCCTGCGTATCGGCACCCCGGCGATTACCACGCGCGGTTTCAAGGAAGCACAGAGCATCGAGCTGGCCGGTTGGATCTGCAACATCCTCGACCACCTCGGCGATGCCGATGTTGAGGCACAGGTGGCGACTCTGGCGGCAGGTTTGTGCGCCGATTACCCGGTTTATCGCTGAACGCAATGACCCTGTAGGAGCGGGCCATGCCCGCGATTCCACGGGGTTCGCGGGCATGGCCCGCTCCTACGGTTAAGTTTTCGTATCAGGAGTACCCACTGATGCAACGTTATTCCGGCTTCGGCCTGTTCAAGCACGCGTTCAGCCACCACGAAAACTGGCAGCGCATGTGGCGTAACCCAACGCCCAAGCCGGTGTACGACGTGATCATCGTCGGCGGTGGCGGTCACGGTTTGGCCACGGCCTATTACCTGGCCAAAGAGTTCGGCATCAAGAACGTCGCGGTGATCGAGAAGGGCTGGTTGGGCGGCGGCAACACCGCGCGCAACACCACCATTGTGCGTTCCAACTACCTGTGGGATGAGTCGGCGCACCTCTACGAACACGCGATGAAACTGTGGGAAGGCCTGTCCCAGGACCTCAACTACAACGTCATGTTCAGCCAGCGCGGCGTCTACAACCTGTGCCACACCCTGCAGGACATGCGCGACTCCGAGCGCCGTGTCAGCGCCAACCGCCTCAACGGCGTGGACGGCGAACTGCTGGACGCCAAGCAGGTGGCCGCAGAGATTCCGTACCTAGATTGCAGCAAGAACACCCGCTACCCAGTGCTCGGCTCTACCGTACAGCGTCGCGGTGGTGTGGCCCGTCACGATGCCGTGGCCTGGGGCTATGCCCGCGCCGCCGACGCCTTGGGTGTGGATTTGTTGCAGCAGACCGAAGTGATCGGTTTCCGTAAGGAAAACGGCGTGTGCATCGGCGTGGAAACCAACAAAGGCTTTATCGGCGGCAAGCGCGTGGGCGTGGTTACCGCCGGTAACTCCGGGCACATGGCTGGCCTGGCTGGCTTCCGTTTGCCGCTGGAATCCCATCCGCTGCAGGCGCTGGTATCCGAGCCGATCAAACCGGTCATCGACAGCGTGATCATGTCCAACGCCGTGCACGGTTACATCAGTCAGTCCGACAAAGGCGACTTGGTCATCGGTGCCGGTATCGACGGCTACAACGGCTACGGTCAGCGCGGCTCTTACGGCACCATCGAACACACCCTGCAGGCCATCGTTGAGATGTTCCCGGTGCTCTCGCGGGTACGCATGAACCGTCAGTGGGGCGGCATCGTCGACACCTCGCCGGACGCCTGCCCGATCATTTCCAAGACCCCGGTGCCCAATCTGTTCTTCAACTGCGGGTGGGGCACCGGCGGCTTCAAGGCCACGCCGGGTTCGGGTCACGTGTTCGCGGCCAGCCTGGCCAAGGGCGAAATGCACCCGCTGGCCAAGCCGTTCTCCATGGACCGTTTCCACACCGGCGCATTGATCGACGAGCACGGCGCTGCTGCCGTGGCTCACTAAGAGGGCTTCCCCATGTTGCATATCTTCTGCCCTCACTGCGGCGAACTGCGCTCCGAAGAGGAATTCCACGCCAAGGGCCAGGCGCACATTCCGCGCCCGCTGGACCCAGCCGCCTGCACCGATGCCGAGTGGGGTGAATACCTGTTCTTCCGCGATAACCCGCGCGGCATCCACCACGAGCTGTGGGTGCATTCGGCTGGTTGCCGCAAGTACTTCAACGCCACCCGTCACACGGTGACCTACGAAATTCTCGAAACCTACAAGATCGGCGAGAAGCCCAGCGTTACCGCTGCTGGCACTGCTGAGAAAAAGGCCATCGACCAAGGAGTAACGGCATGAGCCAGGTCAATCGTCTTGCCAGCGGCGGCCGCGTTGATCGCAGCCAGCCTCTGACATTCAGCTTCAACGGGCAGAGCTACCAGGGCTTTGCCGGTGACACCCTGGCCGCCGCCTTGCTGGCCAATGGCGTGGATATCGTCGGGCGCAGCTTCAAGTACTCGCGGCCGCGCGGCATCGTTGCTGCTGGCGCCGAAGAGCCGAACGCCGTGCTGCAGATTGGCAGCACCGAAGCGGCGCAGATCCCCAACGTGCGCGCCACCCAGCAGGCGCTGTATGCCGGTCTGGTCGCCAGCAGCACCAACGGCTGGCCGAGTGTGAACACCGACCTGATGGGCATTCTCGGCAAGGTCGGCGGCAAGATGATGCCGCCGGGGTTCTACTACAAAACCTTTATGTACCCGCAGAACCTCTGGCTGACTTACGAGAAATACATCCGTAAGGCCGCCGGTCTTGGCCGCGCGCCGACTGCCGTGGACCCGGATAGCTACGACTACATGAACCAGCACTGCGACGTGCTGGTAGTCGGTGCCGGCCCGGCGGGCCTGGCCGCAGCCTTGGCGGCTGCGCGCAGCGGTGCACGGGTGATTCTCGCCGATGAGCAGGAAGAGTTCGGCGGCAGTCTGCTCAGCACCCGCGAAACCCTCGACGGCAAACCGGCCGCCGACTGGGCCGCGCAGGTGATTGCTGAATTGTCTGGCATGCCTGAAGTGACCCTGCTGCCGCGTTCCACGGTCAACGGTTACCACGACCATAACTTCCTCACCATTCACCAGCGCCTGACCGATCACCTTGGTGAAATCGCGCCACTCGGTATGGTGCGCCAGCGCATGCACCGCGTGCGTGCCATGCGTGTGGTGCTGGCCACCGGTGCCCACGAGCGGCCGCTGGTGTACGCCAACAACGACGTGCCGGGCAATATGCTCGCCGATGCGGTGTCCACCTACGTGCGCCGTTATGGCGTGGCACCGGGCAAGCAGCTGGTGCTGTCGACCAACAACGATTACGCCTACCGCGTGGTGCTCGACTGGCTCGACGCCGGTCTGCAGGTGGTGGCGGTGGCCGATGCCCGCAGCAACCCACGCGGCAGCTGGGTGGAAGAGGCTCGTAGCCGTGGTGTGCGTATTCTCACCGGCAGCGCCGTGGTGGAAGCCGCTGGCAGCAAGCGGGTTACCGCTGCGCGCATCTGCGCCATCGATGTGCAGAGCCATAAAGTCAGCAGCCCGGGTGAAGTGCTCGACTGCGATTTGATCGTCAGCTCCGGCGGCTACAGCCCGGTGGTGCACTTGGCTTCGCATCTGGGCGGCCGGCCGACCTGGCGTGAAGATATTCTGGCCTTTGTGCCAGGCGAGGGCGGCTTCCAGAAGCGCCTGTGTGCCGGTGCGGTAAATGGTGTGTTCGGCCTGGGTGATGCCCTGGCCGATGGTTTCGAGGCGGGTGTATCGGCGGCTGCCGAAGCCGGCTTCAAGGCGGTTTCCGCCAGCCTGCCGCAGGTCGCTGTCCGTCTGGAAGAACCTTCCCTGGCGCTGTTCCAGGTGCCGCACGACAAGCCGACGGCGCGTGCCCCCAAGCAGTTTGTCGACCTGCAGAACGACGTCACCGCAGCCGGTATCGAGCTGGCCACCCGCGAGGGCTTCGAGTCGGTCGAGCACGTCAAGCGCTACACCGCGCTGGGCTTCGGCACCGATCAGGGCAAGCTGGGCAATATCAACGGCCTGGCGATTGCCGCCCGTTCGCTGGGCATCAGCATCCCGCAGATGGGCACCACTATGTTCCGCCCGAACTACACGCCGGTGACCTTCGGTGCGGTGGCCGGCCGTCACTGTGGCGCGTTGTTCGAGCCCAAACGTTACACCGCGATGCAAAGCTGGCACCTGCAAAACGGTGCCGAGTTCGAGGACGTGGGTCAGTGGAAGCGCCCGTGGTACTTCCCCAAAGCCGGTGAAGACCTGCACGCCGCCGTGGCCCGCGAGTGCCTGGCCGTGCGCAACGCGGTCGGCATTCTGGATGCCTCGACGCTGGGCAAGATCGATATTCAAGGCCCGGATGCCCGCGAGTTTCTCAACCGCGTGTACACCAACGCCTGGACCAAGCTAGATGTGGGCAAGGCGCGCTACGGCCTGATGTGTAAGGAAGACGGCATGGTCTTCGATGACGGTGTGACCGCCTGCCTGGCCGACAATCACTTCCTGATGACCACCACCACCGGCGGTGCTGCGCGGGTGATGGAATGGCTGGAGATTTACCACCAGACCGAGTGGCCGGAGCTGAAGGTGTACTTCACCTCGGTTACCGACCACTGGGCGACCATGACCCTGTCCGGCCCCAACAGCCGCAAGCTGCTGGCCGAGGTCACTGACATTGACCTGGACAAGGAAGGCTTCCCGTTTATGACGTGGAAGGAAGGCCAGGTCGGCGGTGTGCCGGCGCGGGTGTTCCGCATCTCCTTCACCGGTGAGCTGAGCTATGAAGTCAACGTGCAGGCCGATTACGCTCTGGGCGTGTGGGAAAAGATCATCGAGGCCGGCAAGAAGCATGGCCTGACGCCTTACGGCACCGAGACCATGCACGTACTGCGGGCCGAGAAGGGCTTCATCATCGTCGGTCAGGACACCGACGGTTCGGTCACCCCAGATGACCTCAACATGGGCTGGTGCGTAGGCCGCACCAAGCCGTTCTCGTGGATCGGCTGGCGCGGCATGAACCGCGAAGACAGCCTGCGCGAAGACCGCAAGCAGCTGGTCGGGCTCAAACCCGTCGACCCCAACAAGGTGCTGCCGGAAGGCGCGCAACTGGTGTTCGACCCGAAACAGTCCATCCCGATGCAGATGGTCGGCCACGTCACCTCCAGCTACATGAGCGCGGCGTTGGGTTATTCCTTCGCCATGGGTGTGGTCAAGGGCGGCCTCAAACGCACCGGCGAGCGGGTGTTTGCACCGCTGGCCGATGGCAGCCTGATCGAAGCCGAAATCGTCAGCTCCGTGTTCTATGACCCGAAAGGGGATCGCCAGAATGTCTAATTTGATCAACGTTTATCAGCAACGCCCGGCTGCCGCTCATGCCGAATCGCCTCTGTTCCACGCCGGCCTTGAACAGCTGGCGGGTAAAGGCTCGGCCAGCGCCGGGCTGACGGTGCGCGAGAAGAAGCTGCTCGGGCACCTGACCCTGCGTGGCGATGGCAAAGACCCGGCGTTTGCCGGCGGCGTACACAAGGCCCTGGGCCTGGAACTGCCCGTGGCACTGACCCTGGTGGCGGCCGGCGACACCTCGCTGCAATGGCTGGCCCCCGATGAATGGCTGTTGATTGTGCCGAGCGGCAGCGAGTTCGCGGTCGAGCAAAAACTGCGCGAAGCGCTGGATGGCCAGCACATCTCGATAGTAAACGTCAGCGGCGGGCAGACCCTGCTGGAGTTGACTGGGCCGAAGGTGCGCGAAGTGCTGATGAAGTCCACCAGCTATGACGTGCATCCGAGCAACTTCCCGGTCGGCAAGGCGGTGGGTACGCACTTTGCCAAGTCGCAACTGGTGATTCGTCACACCGCCGAAGACACCTGGGAACTGCTGATCCGCCGCAGCTTCTCCGATTACTTCTGGCTGTGGCTGCAGGACGCCAGTGCCGAATATGGCTTGGCAATCAAAGCCTGAGGCTGATACGAACGGCTCCCTCTCCCCTATGGGGAGAGGGTTGGGGAGAGGGGAAGGGCTGATCGCGGTGTACCGGCGGCCCTCTCCCCCGGCCCCTCTCCCATAAATGGAGGGAGGGGTGCAAAGCAGCGGAGTTTGTTCTGGAGTTTGTTATGAGCCGCACCCCCGATACCTGGATTCTCACCGCCCACTGCCCGAGCGTGCTCGGCACGGTGGATGCGGTGACGCGCTTTCTGTTCGAGCAGCGCTGCTACGTCACCGAGCACCATTCATTCGATGATCGCCTGTCGGCGCGCTTCTTTATCCGGGTGGAATTCCGTCAGCCGGATGACTTTGACGAGCAGACCTTTCGTGCCGGTTTGCACGAGCGCTTGAGCGCCTTTGGCATGCAGGTCGAACTGACCCCGCCGGGCTACCGCGCCAAGGTGGTGCTGATGGTCAGCAAGGCCGACCATTGTCTGAACGACCTGCTCTATCGCCAGCGTATCGGCCATCTGGCCATGGACGTGGTGGCCGTGGTGTCCAACCACCCGGATCTGGAACCGCTGGCACGTTGGCACGACATCCCCTACTACCACTTCCCGCTCGATCCGAAAGACAAGCCGGCGCAGGAGCGCAAGGTGCTGCAGGTGATCGAGGACACGGGTGCCGAGCTGGTGGTGCTCGCCCGCTATATGCAGGTGCTGTCGCCCGAGCTGTGCCGCAAGCTGGATGGCTGGGCGATCAATATCCACCACTCGCTGCTGCCCGGTTTCAAGGGTGCCAAGCCCTATCACCAGGCTTACGAGAAGGGCGTCAAGCTGGTCGGCGCCACTGCCCATTACATCAACAACGACCTCGACGAAGGGCCGATCATTACCCAGGGCGTAGAGCCGGTGGACCATGCCCACTACCCCGAAGACCTGATCGCCAAGGGCCGTGACATCGAGTGCCAGACCCTGGCCAAGGCCATCGGCTATCACCTGGAACGCCGCGTCTTCCTCAATGACGGCCGCACGGTGGTGCTGCACGCCTAAGCCACAGCGCTGGAAATTCCCGCTACGGGTGGATCACCGACTGCCAAACCCTCGGCCCACCCGGCAACTGACTCAAACGCTCCAGTACAAGGCCGCGCGACCGTTGGCCGCGCCTTTGTATTCACAACAAGAAAGGAGAAATACGTATGTCTGGTAATCGTGGCGTCGTCTATCTCGGCGCTGGCAAGGTCGAAGTGCAGAAAATCGACTATCCGAAAATGCAGGACCCGCGCGGTCGCAAGATCGAGCACGCAGTTATCCTGCGCGTGGTCTCCACCAATATCTGTGGCTCCGACCAGCACATGGTGCGCGGTCGTACCACGGCGCAAACCGGCCTGGTGCTGGGCCACGAGATCACCGGTGAGGTGATCGAGAAGGGCCGCGACGTGGAGAACCTGAAAATTGGTGATCTGGTCTCGGTGCCGTTCAACGTGGCCTGCGGCCGCTGCCGCAGCTGCAAAGAGCAGCACACTGGCGTCTGCCTGTCGGTCAACCCAGCGCGTGCCGGCGGTGCCTACGGTTATGTCGACATGGGCGACTGGACCGGCGGCCAGGCCGAATACGCCATGGTGCCGTACGCCGATTTCAACCTGCTGAAACTGCCGGACCGCGACAAGGCCATGGAGAAGATCCGCGACCTGACCTGCCTGTCCGACATCCTGCCCACCGGCTACCACGGCGCGGTAACGGCCGGTGTTGGCCCTGGCAGTACTGTATATATCGCCGGTGCCGGCCCGGTCGGTCTGGCTGCGGCTGCCTCGGCACGCTTGCTGGGCGCGGCAGTGGTGATTGTCGGTGACGTTAATCCGGTGCGTTTGGCCCATGCCAAGGCGGTGGGTTTCGAGATTGCTGACCTGTCCAAAGACACTCCGCTGCACGAACAGATCGCTGCGTTACTGGGCGAACCGGAAGTCGATTGTGCGGTGGATGCGGTGGGCTTCGAGGCTCGTGGCCATGGTCACGCAGGCGTGCAGCACGAAGCGCCGGCCACGGTGCTCAACTCGCTGATGGGCGTGGTACGGGTCGCCGGCAAGATCGGCATTCCCGGCCTGTATGTCACCGAAGATCCGGGTGCGGTGGATGCAGCGGCGAAGATCGGGTCCTTAAGCATCCGCTTCGGCCTCGGCTGGGCCAAATCCCACAGCTTCCACACCGGCCAGACCCCGGTGATGAAGTACAACCGCCAGCTGATGCAGGCGATCATGTGGGACCGCATCAACATTGCCGAAGTGGTCGGCGTGCAGGTGATCAGCCTGGACGACGCGCCGCGCGGTTACGGCGAATTCGATGCCGGTGTACCGAAGAAATTCGTCATCGACCCGCACAAGCTGTTCAGCGCCGCTTGATCAATAGCTGCACCTCGGCGGGTACTCAAGTGCCCGCCTTCTGCGCAGTATTGCGCCCTCGTTAGACCCGTAAAATTGGCTACAGTAAGTGCACGGCACGGCTGCTCAGTGCGCACTTTCCAGGGCCGGAGTTCATGCGGGTAATCGTTTTAACCCTCTTTTTGTTGTGCACGACAGGCCTGGCCTCGGCTGCTGACTGGTTCCCTGTGCCCGTGCAGGCGGATGGCCAGGTACAGCCCTACCAACCCTTGGCGCAAGCGGCCAAGCACTGGCGCATCTGTGCGCTGTTGCCCCATGGCAAGGATCGCTATTGGTGGGGTGTGGCCTGGGGTTTGGATGAAGAGGCCACCCGACAGGGCGTTCGCCTTGGCATCTATGAAGCCGGTGGCTATGAAAATCCGCAGGTGCAGGCCCAGCAGCTGGAACAATGCCGGCAACAAAACGCCGATGCCTACATCATCGCCGCGATAAACGCCCAGGCCCTCTGCGGGGCTATCGCCACGCTGGTCGAGCAGGGTAAACCGGTGATTGATCTGGTGAACGGCAGCGATTGCCCGGGGTTGAGTGCCAATTCGAGCGTGGACTTTGCCGACATGCTCAAGGCTGCGCTGGGTTACATCGAGCAGCATCGTCCTGCTGGGTCGTTCAGCCTTGGCTGGTTACCCGGGCCGCAGGGCGCGGGTTGGGTCGAGGATCTTGAGCGGTCGCTGCGCGAGGCCGAGCAGGCAGGTCGCATGCGCGTGGAGCATGGCGGCTATGCCCCTGTCGATCGCGCCAGCCAGGCGCAGCTGGTGCGCGGGCTGCTGAAAACGCATCCGCACCTCGATTACCTGCTGGGTAACGCCGAAGCTGCCGGGTTTGCCGCCCAGCTGGTGCAGACCTCCGGGCAAAACTACCGGGCACAGGTACTGGCGACCTACACCACCGAACGGATTATCGAGCAGATTCGCGACGGCTTTATTGTTGCTGCGCCCACGGATTCACCGGTGATACAGGCGCGGATTGCTGTCGATCTGGCGGTCCGGGTGCTGGAAGATCAGCCGCATGCCCGGCAGGTCAGCCCGATGATCCAGATGCTCGATCAGGCCAGCCTGCCGCAGTTCGACATCAGCCGCCTGATGCCACCGCCGGAACATTGGATGATTCGCCGCGACCTGCCGCAGTAGGCCGACGCTAGCCGTGTGTTGGCGTGCTCAGCTCAGCGCGAATCTGCGCTATTCGCGCATCCTTGTCTTCCCAGAGTGTGTTCACCCAGTTCTGCACAAACTGGCGGAAGTTCGGATCATTTTCGTAGTCGCCCTGCCACAGCGCCGGGTCCAGCTCGCGGGTCTGGATGTCGACAATCACCTTGTCCACCTGCCCGCTGATCAGCGCCCAGAAACCGGGAATGCGCGCACCGGGGTAGACCAGGGTCACGTCCAGCACCGTATCAAGCTGCTCACCCAGCGCCGCCAGCACAAAAGCCACACCGCCGGCTTTGGGCTTGAGCAAGTACTGGAAGGGCGAACCCTGTTGCGCCAGCTTGGCCGGGGTGAAACGAGTGCCTTCGAGGTAGTTGACCACGGTCACCGGCAGGTCCTTGAATTTTTCGCAGGCCTGCTTAGTGATTTCCAGGTCCTTACCCCGCATATGCGGGTGCTTGGCGAGAAACGCTTTGGAATAGCGCTTCATAAAGGGGTAGTCCAATGCCCAGAACGCCAGGCCGAGGAAGGGTACCCAAATCAGTTCCTGCTTGAGGAAGAACTTGAAGTACGGGGTCTTGCGGTTGAAGGCCTGCACCAGCGCTGGAATATCCACCCACGACTGATGGTTGCTGATAACCAGGTAGGAGGTGCTTGGGCGCAGGTCAGCGCTGCCGCGAATATCCCAGCGCACGGGCAGTAGGGCGGCAAAGATCAGCTTATTGATTTCCGCCCAGGTTTCCGCTACCCACATCACCCCGCGTGAGCTTGCAGTCTTAAGCGCTTTGCCCGGCAGGACGAATTTGCCGAGGGCGATCAGCAGCAGCGGGCCGATCAGAATCAGCGTGTTTAACAGCAGCAGAAAAATGACGCTCAGACCGGTCAACAAACGGCGCATGGCAGCTCCTTAGGGTGCGCTTGAGCGGCAATGATAAGCAGTCGTGTCAAGGCTTCCAAGCCACTGATCTGCGACCGATGTCCTATGGCCATTAGCTGTTCCAAGTCCGCATAATGCCGGCTATTGTTCATCTATTCTTGTCTGACAATAACCGGATTATTTTTCTGTTCGAGTGCCATCCATGTTGAAGTGCATCGCTGTGACCGACGTGCGAGTCGGTATGTATATCCACGAGTTCTGTGGCGCATGGATGGACCACCCCTTCTGGAAATCCAAGTTCCTTCTCAATTCTGAAAAAGACCTGCAGCGGATCAAGGCCAGCAGCATCGGTGAGCTGTGGATTGATGTCAGCAAGGGATTGGATGTCGAGGTTGGCACCGTCAGTGTCAGCCCTGAAGAGGTTGCCGCCGAAGCCGAGGCCGCACTCTTGGCTGCGGTACAGACCCCACCAGTCAATCTGGCGGTGTCGATGGAGGATGAGTTGCAGCGCGCGGCCAGGCTCTGCGAGCGCTCCAAGGCTGCAGTGGTCAGCATGTTTAGCGATGCGCGCATGGGCCAGGCCTTGCAGTTTGAACAGGCCGGGGAGTTGGTTGAGGAAATTTCCGATTCGATCATGCGTCATCCCAATGCGCTGATTAGCCTGGCGCGGCTGAAAAACGCCGACGAATACACCTACATGCATTCGGTGGCGGTCTGCGCGCTGATGATTGCTTTGGCTCGCAACCTGGGGCTCAACGAGGCCCAGGTGCGTGAGGCTGGGTTGGCTGGGCTGCTGCATGACATCGGCAAGATGGCGATCCCCAATGAGGTGCTGAACAAACCCGGTAAGCTCACTGACAATGAATTCGCCACCGTGCGCGATCATCCTGAAGCCGGTTCGCGCATGCTGATTGCCAGCAAGCAGGTCAGCGCGCTGGTGCTGGATGTGTGCTTGCACCACCACGAAAAAGTCGATGGCAGCGGTTATCCGCACCGCCTGGCCGGTGAGCAAATCAGCTTGTATGCGCGCATGGGCGCGGTGTGCGATGTGTATGACGCCATCACGTCTGATCGCCCCTACAAGCGTGGCTGGGACCCAGCCGAATCCATCCGCAAGATGGCCGAATGGAAAGGCCATTTTGACCCTGTAGTGTTCCAGGCCTTTGTCAAAACCGTGGGTATTTACCCCGTGGGTTCGCTGGTGCGGCTGGAAAGCGGGCGTATTGGCGTGGTGCTGGAGCAGCAAGCCAAATCCTTGCTTGCACCGCGGGTGAAGGTGTTCTTTTCGGCCCGCTCGAAAACCCCAATCCCGCAGGAAACCCTCGACCTCAGCAAGCTGGTCGGTCGCGACAAGATTGTTGGCCGGGAGTCTGCTGAGGAGTGGGGCTTTCGCAATGTCGAGGAACTCTGGAGCGGCATTTCCAGGTAGTGCCTTGGGTGCCATGGCTCGCGTGTCGAGCGGATAACGGGTCGTGGCCCGGTCACTCAACTATGCTCATTACCTATGACTGTCCGCAGGCTCGCGGCTTGGGCGTACTTCTTGCTTGAAGTTTCGCTTTGGCGCGCCCCTGTAGTTGGCGTGCTCAACAGGTTGAGGTGTGTATGACTGGAGTACTCAAACCAGGTGTGCGGCTGCTGGAGCGTTTCAGCTTCGCGCGCAAGTTTCAGCTGGTGTTTGTCTTGTTCGCGATGCCACTGGTTTTTGCCTTGTGGGTGATCAGCAGTAATTACCAGGAGCGGCTCACCTCCATTGCCAATGAGGTAGAGGGCATCAATGCACTGCAGGGCATGGCTGGCGTGCAGCAGGCGTTGATTGAGCAGCGCACGTTGCTGTCGCGCTGGAAGGGCACAGAGAAAGCCGCCGAAGCGCTGCTGCGTGAGCATGCCAGCGGCCTTGAGCCCGCCTTGCAAGCCTTGGAACAGCCGCTTCAGTCAGAGCTGCTGAGTGATCAGTCCCGTCAACATTTGCAGAGCCTTACAACCGGCCAGGCCGAACTGAGTATCGATGTGCTGGGTAAACTGGCCCTGCCCGATGCGCTTGAACGTTACCAAAAGAACCTGCTGAGCCTGCTGGCCTTGCGCGAGCAGGTGGCCACCGACAGTGGGTTGATCCTTGACCCGCAGCTCGACACGTACCTGATGATGGAGCAGCTGACCTACACCTTGCCGCGCCTGCTCGAGCAGCTTGGCAGCTTCACCAGTCAAGGTTATGGCGCGGTGGTGTCGCAGCACTTCACGTTACAGAGCCGCGTACTGATCCGCGACCTACGCCGCAGCCTGGATGAATCACGCAGTCAGCTGCTGAAGGCACAGGCCACGCTCACCCTTGAGGCGCCGCATGCCATGCGCCAGCTGCAGGGGCCTTATGATGAGGCACTGAAGGGCTATGAAGCCTTCCTCGCGGGCATCGATCGCGACATGTTTGAAGCCAGCCCGATGGCCTTGACCCCGGATCAATTTGTGCAGCGCGCGGATGCTCTTCAGGGCCAACTGCTGAAGCTGCAAGCGGCGTTGTATCAGCAGTTTGTTGCCAGTTTGGGTGATTATCGGAGCAAGGCGCTGAGCGCCATGGCTCAAGCCATTGGTGTGTTCAGCGTTCTGACATTGCTGGCGCTGTATGTGTTGTTCTGCCTTAACGCGTCGATCCGGCGCAGCACTGCTGGGATCATTCAGGCCGCTGAAGGCTTGCGCGATGGTGATCTGCGTGTGCGCATGCAAGTGCATGGCGAGGATGACCTGGCGAATATCGCCCAGGCCCTGAATACCGCCGTTGGCCAGTTGCGCGATTCCATGCTGGGGGTCAATCAACAGAGCCAGCAATTGGGCGGCACTGTGCAACTGCTCAACGGCGAGGCGCGTAATGCCCTGGTGTCAGTGGAGCAGCAGCAGGCACAGATGAGCCAGATTGCGGCGGCCGCCACTGAAATGGCTGCCACCGCGCAAAGCGTTGCGCAAAGCTGCGAGCAGGCGGCGGTAGAAGCCAACCAGACCCGCGAGATCGCTAATCAGAGCAACCAGCGCAGCACGCGCACCAGTCAGAGCATGCGCCAGCTAAGCAGCCGCCTCGGCGACAGTGCCACTACGTTGCAACAGCTGCGAGAGCAGACGGCGCAAATCACTCGGGTTGTGGATGTGATCAAGGGCATCGCTGAGCAGACCAACCTGCTCGCGCTCAATGCGGCCATCGAAGCGGCGCGCGCTGGCGATCAGGGCCGCGGCTTTGCCGTGGTCGCCGATGAGGTGCGTAGCCTGTCGCAGCGCACGCAGAACTCCACCGCGGAAATCGCCGACACGGTGGCCAACTTGCACCGGGTGGTCGGCCAGTCGGTCACCCAGATGGAAGACGCCGTGCGCCAGGCCGAAGGCGATGTCGGTAGCGTGCTGGCCATGGGCGAGGACCTGAATGCCATCGTCGAATCGGTGCAACTTGTCACTGACCGTCTGGCGCAGATCGCCACTGCCGCCGAGCAGCAGGCGGCAACGGCCGATGAAGTCAGCGGCAATATCCAGCAGGTCGATCATGCCGCCAGCGCCTTGCTTGAAGGTGCGCAAGCTGTCAGCAACGCCGCCGAACAACTGCGTCAGGGGAGTCAGGCGTTGGCGCAGAATACTGCGCGCTTCAAGCTGGATTAAGGCCAGGTCGGCGTAGGGCGGACAACGCACAGTTTGTCCGCCGGTTTCGTCCGATCTTGACGCTATCGGCTGCCTGCCGCAGGCTCCCCGCCGAGTTGCCACGAGCAGGACGCCCATGCCGCATATTCTGATTGTCGAAGACGAAGCCGCGATCGCCGACACCTTGATCTTCGCCCTGCAAAGCGAAGGCTTCACCACCACCTGGCTGAGCCTGGCCGAGCAGGCCCTGGCCGAACAGCAGCGCAGTCCGGCGGACTTGCTGATTCTCGATGTCGGCCTGCCGGATATCAGCGGTTTCGAGGCCTGCAAACGGCTGCGGCGCTTCTCCGAGGTGCCGGTGATCTTCCTTACGGCCCGCAGCGAGGAAATCGACCGCGTGGTGGGCCTGGAAATCGGTGCCGACGATTACGTGGTCAAACCCTTTAGCCCCCGGGAAGTCGCCGCGCGGGTCAAGGCCATTCTCAAACGCATAGCGCCGCGTGAAGCACCTGCCACCAGCCCGGCCTGCGCTCCGTTCCAGCTGGATATCGAGCGGGTGCAGATCCACTATCACGGCCAGCTACTGAGCCTGACCCGCCACGAATTCCGTTTGCTGCAAAGCCTGCTGGCGCAACCCGAGCGGGTGTTCTCCCGCGAGCAGTTGCTCGACGGCCTGGGCGTGGCCGCCGATGTCGGCTACGAGCGCACCATCGACAGCCATATCAAAAGCCTGCGCGCCAAGTTGCGCCTGGTGGCCGCTGAGGCGGAGCCGATCCAGACTCATCGCGGCCTGGGTTACAGCTACTCGCCGAGGCACGCCTGATGCCGTTGGGGATACGCATCTTTTTGGTGTACTTCCTGTTTGTCGGGCTGGCGGGCTGGTTTGTGCTGAGCACGGTGATGGACGAAATCCGCCCCGGCGTAAGGCAAAGCACCGAAGAAACCCTGGTCGATACCGCCAACCTGTTGGCCGAGATTTTGCGTGATGAGGTCAAGGCTGGCCGCCTGCAACAAAGCCGCCTGCCCGCCTTGTTGCAAGCCTATGGTCAGCGTCAACCGCAGGCGCAAATCTGGGGCGTGGAGAAAACCCAGGTCAACCACCGCATCTATGTCACCGACGCCGATGGCATTGTCTTACTCGACTCCACAGGCGCGGCGGTGGGCCAGGATTACTCGCGCTGGAACGATGTGCTGCGCACCCTGCGCGGCGAGTATGGCGCGCGCTCGACCAAGGAAGACCCGAACGATCCCGACTCCTCGGTGATGTATGTCGCTGCACCGATCATGGACGGCGCGCAGATTATCGGCGTGGTCTCGGTGGCCAAGCCCAATCGCACCCTGCAGCCCTATATCGAACGCTCCGAGCAGCGTCTGGCCTGGCTCGGCGGCGGTTTGATCGTGCTCGGTCTGCTGATCGGCGCGCTGCTGTCCTGGTGGCTCAGCGCCGCACTGCGCAAACTGACCCACTACGCCCAGGCGGTTAGCGCCGGTCAACGTGCCGAACTGCCCAGCGTACGCGGCGGTGAGCTGGCGCAGTTGGCTGAGGCCATCGAGCGCATGCGCACCGAGCTGGAAGGCAAAGCCTATGTCGAACGCTACGTGCACACCCTGACCCACGAGCTGAAAAGCCCCCTGGCAGCGATTCGTGGCGCGGCGGAACTGCTCGACGGCGAAATGCCGGTGGCACAGCGGCAGCGTTTCGTGGCCAATATCGAGCAGGAAAGCGCGCGCATGCAGCAGTTGATCGAGCGCCTGCTGCACCTGGCCCAGGTCGAACAGCGCCAGGGCCTGGAGGAACAGGTCGCGGTGCCGCTGCAAGCACTGGTCACGTCGCTTTTACAGGCGCAGATGGCGCGAATAGAAGCCGCTGCTGTGCAGGTCGAGAATAGGATTGAAGCCAGCCTTGCACTCCGTGGTGAACGTTTTCTACTGCGCCAGGCGCTGGTCAACCTGCTCGACAATGCCCTGGATTTCACTCCGCCGCAGGGTCAGTTGCGATTTACGGCCGAGCGCGTCGGCGAGCAGATTGAACTGCGCCTGTTCAACCAGGGTGAGCCGATACCGGACTATGCCTTGGCGCGTTTGAGTGAACGCTTCTATTCCCTGCCGCGCCCCGGCAGTGGACGCAAGAGCACCGGTTTGGGGCTGAATTTTGTCGAGGAGGTGGTGCAGCTGCATGGCGGCGAACTGCACATTGGCAATGTCAGCGGCGGCGTAGAAGTGCGCCTGCGTTTGCCGGCGGCAACCAGTGATTAGTGGCACATCTTGGCCTGCTCCTTGCTGACGTCTGTGGCTAAGCAAGGTTGCGCAACCGCCAGGCAGATGCTCTGATCCCTGTTGTCGGGTTGGCTATCCTCATAGCAACAGCCCACGCGCGACCTTTACTGCCAACAAGACCAGAATGGAGTCACTGCATGAAAACCGTAGCCGAGATACTCAGGGCCAAGCCACATGCCGCGATCTACAGCGTTAGCCCGGACACCACAGTGCTCGACGCAGTCAAATTGCTGGCTGAAAAAGGCATCGGTGCGCTGGTAGTACTGGACAAGGGCCGCCTGGTCGGCATCGTCAGCGAGCGTGACTACGCACGTAAAATCGAGCTGCTACAACGCTCGGCATTCAGCACCCAGATCAGCGAAATTATGACCGCAGATGTCCTGACCGTCGGGCCGCGCGACACCTCTCAGCACTGCATGCAGCTGATGACCGACCGCCACCTGCGCCACCTGCCGGTAATCGCCGAAGGCGAACTGATCGGCTTGCTGTCGATCGGCGACCTGGTTAAACACACCATCGCCGAACAGGCCAGCCTGATCCAGCAGCTGGAACAGTACATTCGCGGCGAATAGCACTTACCGCGTTAGCTCACTGCGCGCCGCTGCGGCTGATCATCATGCAGAAAGCGCGTGTAGATATCCCGCGGCGGCGCCAGCTGCAGCTGCGCCATGATTCGGCCGACTGCGCCACGGTGGTAGCCGCCGTGGGTGACGATATGCGCGAGCATCTCCTCGCGGCTCATGCAGCCGGTATCGCCATCAACAAACGTGAAGCTCAGGCGCTCGGCCAACTGTTCGGCGCCGAGTCCCGCGACATAGTCCAAATACCAGCGATCTGTCTCCTGCATTACCTGCTGCAATGCTGCCAGCGTGGGCGTTTCCGCGGTGTTGGTGGCGCTGTAGCTGTGGTTGATGCCTTGCAGGTTGGCGACAAATATTCGCTCGACCACATAGATGTGATTGAGGATGCGCAGGGCGGCGTGCAGCTCGCTGTGTTGGGTGAGTGGATCCAGTCGCTGCAACTCAGCAATGAGTTCCTGATTGGCCCAGGCCTTGTACTGGAGTAGTGAGGTTAACAAGCTAGCACTGCTCATAAATGGCCTTTGATACGCGGGTGGTTTAGCCGGGTGTTGGATGGGTTACGGCCCAGTGGGTGGATAGTGCTGTGCGCTTTGGTTGTGGCGCGCATACTGGCCTTTCAATAATCCTCAGGTGACGACGATGACCCTTGCCCTTACTCCACTGATTTCGCTGATTGCCGGCATTCTGATTCTGGTGATGCCGCGCCTGCTGAACTACATCGTGGCGATTTATCTGATCGTGATTGGCCTGGTTGGCATCTTCGGCACTGGCAATTTCAATCTGAACTTTTAAGCGTTTGGCAGCCCGGTTCTTCGGGCTGCCCCGTCCAGTCAAGCTGTAGTCGAGGCGCTATCCTGCGGCGCTTTGCTCGCTGTATTGAGCGCTTTGAGCACCAGATACAGCAACGGTCCGACTGAGACAAACAGCGCAGTCAGGGCAAAGAATGGCAGTAGGTAGGCCAGTGACTTGCCCCGTTGGCGGCCGTCGCGGTACATCCAGATGCAGGCCAGCGCCGCGAGGATATACAGGTCGATCACCACCTGGGCGGTGTCAGGGCTGGACATCAACTGAATGCCAAATTGCAGCAGTGATTGCTCTGCGTGCAGCATCACGTAGAAGGTGTAGGCGCTGAAGGCCAGCAGGGTGATCAGCGGCAGTACGAGCTTTTTCATGGTGCCATCCTTGGGTTGTTATAAATCTAGGGAGTTTGCGCTATCAGCCTGACGCGCGGGTTGCTGAACTGTTCCGCTGCACCATCGCCATCACGGCTTCAGCGTTCTCCAGCAGGCAGCCATAGTGCGCTTGTTCGGCGCAGCGGATCACCGCATTGGCATTGCGCAGATGCTCCTGCAGGTAAATGGACATGGCAATTGGCGCCCAGTTATCGGCGTCGCCATGCCACAGGTTGACCGCCGCCGTGACGCTATCCAGTTTTACCGCCCAGGGTTCGACGTAGAGGTTTACGTCACGCTGATAGCTGCTAGTCCCATGTTTGAAACACGCGCGCTGAATATCTGCCAGCCAGGCCTGGGTATCGGCCTGGCGCAACAGTTCCGGGTCTTTGCCGCCGGCACCGGCGAACAGTAGTTTCAGCAACAGGCGCGGGCTGATCTTCGCCAGCAGCGCCTGATACCCGGCAAAGGCCCGGAACAGCCTTGGGTAATGCTGCGCCCAAAGGAAGGTATAACGGCCCGCGCCCATGCCGACGCTATTGCTGGGGATTTCCAGAGGTGCGGCGGCTGATAGTAGGTACACCTCAGCCACTTGCTCACCCAGTAGTGCGGCGACACGCAGCGCCAGGCAGGCACCGATGGAAAAACCGAGCAGGCGAATCGGTTGTCCAGCGGTGCTATCGCTGATCTGTTGCGTCAGTTGTTGCAGATAAGCCGCGCTGCCGAATTCACCGGGCAGATTGCGCTCCACCACCAGCAGCTTGATGCCGTGCGCCAAGGCAGCCTGATGCAGCATCGCCGCCTCAACCGCTGCGCCCGGCACGCCATGGAAGTAGAACAGTGGCTGTCCATCGGGGCAGCCGTATGCAGTTGGGTTCACGCCCTATCTCCCGCTAGCAGCTGTTGCGTTAATCCGCATCGTGTTCAGTCATCGATACGGTCGGTGGGTTGTCACTCAATAAAACGTGGCTCGCAGCGCACCTCAGATTTCACCGAGTTGGCAATAAAGCACTCTTCATGGGCCTGGTGGTGCATGTGCTCAATCTGTTCGCGGCTGGGTAGGCGCTCACCAGAGAAAGTGACCGCAGGACGCAGAGTAACCTGGGCGATAAACAGCTTTCCGGCGGCATTTTCCTGCATCAGCCCGCTGGCGCAGTCGTGGTAGTCATCAACGCAGAAACGACACTTGGCGGCGATGGAGAGGAACCAGAGCATATGGCAGCTGGCAAGCGATGCGACGAAGGCTTCCTCGGGGTCGACGGCGCTTGCATCCGACATTGGCAGCGGAACTACATGCGGTGAGGACGAACCGGCGACCTCCTGACCTCCATCAAAACGCAGCAGATGCTTGCGGCTGTAGCGGTTACCAAGAAAGTCCTGCTCACCGCGTTGCCAGATCACCTCAGCGACATACTCCGCCACGTTTATTCTCCTGATGCAGTTAGGTAGCAGACCGTTGAAGGCGTAGTCGGTAGCAAGGCAGGTGGTTTTCAGCAGGCGCTGGGCACTTACCACCAGCCGTTATCATTCAGCAGCATCTTCTTGTAGTAATCGATATTGGCGCGCGTGGCGAATACCGCGCTGATACCGTAGCCCAGCGCGTTGGCGATTTTGCTGTAGCCGAGGTAGTCCAGGCCGATGCCGAGGATGATCACTACCGCTGCGCAGACGACGAACAGCGCCAAACCCTTTTTCCACATGCCCTTGATGGCGTAGTAGATCGGCCCGAAGAAGAACGCCAGAAAGTTGAAGCTGAAAGCCTTGCGCCGCTCCTCGGCGGGCAGCTGCTTGAACCTGGGCATCTTGATGCCGCCGGCATGGTGGATCGCGCTAAAGCGCTGCTTCCATTTATCCGAGATGGGTAGGGCTGCAATCTGCTCGTCGGACACCAGTGATTCTGCGTCGGCGACGCTGGCTTGCGGGGTAGCGTAGGGGTTGTGCTGGGTCATGGCCGTTCATCCTTAAGTGGCGTTCAGCGGCACGCTACGCATTTCCCGGATGACTGTCTATTGGCCTGCTGGGTGTCTGCTCCGCATCTCCACACACTCTCCATCTGCCCTCCATAAAGCCACCATTTGCGCCACCCAGACTCTGCCCACCTAAACCGTATCGGAGAGTTGCACCATGAGCCGCATTCTGGGTTTCAAGCTGGGCGCCATTGCCCTGCTGATTTTGTTATTGCTGATCCCGCTGTCGATGATTGGCGGGCTGGTGAGCGAGCGGCAGTATCAACGTGCCGAGGTGCTGCAGGACATCGCGCGCAGTTCCAGCTACCGCCAGCAGCTGACCGGACCGATTCTGGTAATGCCTTACACCAAGGTGTGGAACCAGTGGAAAACCCACGCCAAGACTGGCGAGCGTTACCTGGAAGAGCAGAAGAGCCGTGGCCGTTTGTACTTCTTGCCAGAGCGCTTTGTGCTCAATGGCCAGGTAAGCACCGAGGAGCGTGCACGCGGCATCTATAAAGCGCTGCTGTACCGCAGCGACAACCAGATCAGTGGCGCCTTTAAGCTACCGGCGCGTCTGGGGTTGGGTGATGAGCTGGGTTTGTACCAGTTTGACCGGCCGTTCCTCTCGGTCGGCATCAGCGATGTGCGGGGCATCAGCAATGACCTGCAACTGCGCTTCAACGGCATGAGCCTGAGCTTCGCCCCGGGCAGCGCTGAAGAGCGCTTCGGTGCAGGTGTGCATGCGCCGCTGCCGCTGCTGGACACCCAGGGTGGGCAAGTGCTGGAGTTCGCCTTCAACCTCAAACTGCAGGGTACTGAGCAACTGAGCATCACCCCGGTGGGGCGTGACAGCCGGGTTGAGCTGACCTCCGGCTGGCCGCACCCAAGCTTTGTCGGGGAATACCTGCCGAGCAGCCGTGAGGTTTCGGCCGCCGGATTCAAAGCGCACTGGCAGACCAGTTTCTTCGCCACCAACCTGGAAGAAGCATTGGCTGATTGCGTGCAAGGCGACAGCTGCAATGCGCTGACCGCGCGCAACTTTGGCGTGAGCTTTGTCGACCCGGTGGACCAGTACCTGAAGACCGAGCGGGCGATCAAATATGCGCTGCTGTTTATCGGCCTGACCTTCGCCGTGTTCTTCCTCTTTGAAGTGCTCAAACGCATGGCCGTACACCCGGTGCAATACGCCTTGGTGGGCATGTCGCTGGCGCTGTTCTACCTGTTGCTGCTGTCGCTGTCCGAGCACCTGAGTTTTGCCCTGGCCTACGGCATTGCCGCGACCGCCTGTGTGCTGCTGATTGGTTTCTACGTCAGTTACGTGCTGCACAGCGCCCTGCGCGGAGTGGGCTTTGGTGCGTTGCTGGCGCTGCTCTACGGCATGTTGTTCGGCCTGCTTGGGGCTGAGGACTACGCCTTGCTGATGGGCTCGGTGCTGGTGTTCGGTGTGCTCGCCGGGGTGATGGTGCTGACCCGCAAACTCGACTGGTACGGCGTCGGTCGCCTGCCACTGGCCAGCCCTGTCAGCGATCGCTAAACCCTTGCGGCGCAGGTTCAGCTTGCGCCGCTTTTTACCTGCGTGGGAGTTGAACATGATGCGTTTATTGATGCAGTTTTCTGCCTGCTTCGCTCTAGGGTTGGCGGTGGCCTTTATGGTGCTGTTGGGCCTGATGTTCTGCGGCCAGTTTGACCTGATCAAAGGCCTGCAGTTGACCGGACAACCCCTGGCGCAATTGAGCCTGGTGCTATTGCCAGAAGCCTTCTGGAAGGGCCTGACTGGCTTGGCCAACGCCCCACAGAACCTTGAAGTGCAGTCCTTTCTCAGTCTGTGCACGGCGCTGGGCCAGGTGGGGCTGCTGCTGGCGTTTGGCTTCTTTCGTCTGTGGTATGTGCGATGAGCGGGCATGTGGGTTTACGCGAAGAGTCGCGTGCCGGGCATCTGCTGGCGCGGCGTATTGCCCGGTTGTTTACCTACGCGGTGTGTCAGTCGCCTAAGCGTATGCCGAATGCGCCGGCTACGCTTGGCGCTAAGCCGGCGCGGCCTGAGTAACGGCGAGTGGAAGTTGGCCGGGCAGGGCTTAAACGGAGGCTGTTACAAGGGCGCAATCGTGATGATGCTCGGTTCACGGCTTAGCGCCGACTTCGGTGCTTTTTTATGCGTGCTTAACGGCTTCTTATTACTGGATAAAAAACAGCACTCAAGGCGTTGTTAAGCAGCTAATACCAATGTCTATCTGTCGGCCCTAGTGGCCTGCTGCTAGCTTGAAGGTGCATGAGAATAACAATAACCGGAGGAGTTTATGACTTCTGATCAAGCTAACGCTGCAGCGTACTGGAAGGCGAATGTTCGGCTGATTACTTGGAGCCTGATTGTCTGGGCCCTGGTGTCTTTCGGCTTCGCCATACTTCTTCGACCCATGCTGGCAGGTATCTCTGTCGGCGGTACTGACCTTGGCTTCTGGTTCGCCCAGCAAGGTTCGATCATTGCCTTTATCGGACTCATTTTCTTTTACGCCTGGAAAATGAACAGACTCGATAAACAATTCGGTGTCGAGGAATAATCCATGAGCCAGTTTGCAATAAACCTGCTGTTTGTGGGCGCCTCCTTTGCGCTCTACTTCGGCATCGCGTTCTGGGCCCGTGCCGGATCGACTAAAGAGTTCTATGTCGCCGGCGGTGGCGTTCACCCCATTACCAACGGCATGGCGACTGCAGCCGACTGGATGTCCGCGGCTTCGTTTATTTCCATGGCGGGCCTGATTGCTGCCGGTGGTTATGCCAACTCAACTTTCCTGATGGGCTGGACCGGTGGCTATGTGCTGCTGGCCATGCTGTTGGCGCCGTACCTGCGCAAATTCGGCAAGTTCACTGTGCCGGACTTTATCGGCGATCGCTTCTATAGCAACGGCGCACGCCTGGCTGCAGTGGTCTGCCTGATCATTATCTGCGTTACTTACGTGATCGGTCAGATGGCTGGTGCTGGCGTGGCGTTCTCGCGCTTCCTCGAAGTGAGCAACTCCACCGGTATCTGGATCGCTGCTGGCGTGGTGTTCTGCTACGCGGTGTTCGGCGGTATGAAGGGCATTACCTACACCCAGGTGGCGCAGTACGTGGTGTTGATCATCGCCTACACCATCCCGGCGGTATTCATCTCCCTGCAACTGACGGGTAATCCGATTCCGATGTTCGGCATGTTCAGCGAGCACACTGAGTCAGGTGTACCGCTGCTACAGAAGCTCAATGAAGTCGTAGCGGGTCTGGGCTTTACCGACTACACCGCGGATGTCACCAACAAGCTGAACATGGTGCTCTTCACCATGTCGCTGATGATTGGTACGGCCGGTCTGCCGCACGTAATCATTCGCTTCTTCACCGTGCCGAAAGTCGCTGACGCACGTTGGTCGGCTGGCTGGACCCTGATCTTTATCGCTCTGCTGTACCTCACCGCTCCGGCTGTGGCGTCCATGGCGCGCCTGAACCTGCTGACCACCGTCTATCCACAAGGTGTCGAGGCTCCAGCGCTGGCGTATGAAGAGCGTCCTGAGTGGGTGAAGAACTGGGAGAAAACCGGTCTGATCACCTGGGAAGACAAGAACACTGACGGTCGTATCCAGCTGTACAACGATGCCGCTCCAGCCTTCACCCCAACTGCTGAAACTCGCGGCTGGAAAGGCAATGAGCTGACCGTTAACAACGACATTCTGGTATTGGCCAACCCGGAAATCGCCAACCTGCCTAGCTGGGTTGTTGGTCTGATCGCGGCGGGTGCCATTGCGGCTGCGTTGTCCACGGCTGCGGGTCTGTTGCTGGCCATTTCTTCGGCCGTGAGTCATGACCTGATCAAGACGCTGATAAATCCGAAGATCAGCGAGAAGAACGAAATGCGCGCTGCGCGGCTCTCTATGGCGGCGGCTATCTTGCTGGCCACTTGGCTGGGGCTCAATCCGCCAGGCTTTGCGGCGCAGGTGGTGGCGTTGGCCTTCGGTATAGCCGCGGCCACGCTGTTCCCTGCGCTGATGATGGGGATCTTCTCAAAACGGGTAAACGATAAGGGCGCGATTGCCGGCATGCTGGTAGGCCTGGTCTTCACCGTCGTTTACATCTTCCTGTACTTGGGTTGGTTCTTTATTCCAGGCACTGCGACCCTTGCCAACACTCCGGAGAACTGGATGTTCGGTATCTCGCCGCTGTCTATTGGCACTGTGGGTGCAGTGATCAACTTCGCGGTTGCCTACGCCGTGTCGCTTGCGACCGTAGCGCCGCCGAAGGAGATTCAGGAGCTGGTAGAAAGCGTACGCACTCCCAAAGGTGCTGGTGGCGCATTGAGCCACTGAGCATAATCACCCCGGATCATGTTTGATCAGGGTCTTACCAGCGGGCCTCCTAAGGAGGCCCGTTTTATTTCCAGCTATCCATGGCGCATACCTTCTGGCGCGTTGCGGTGCAGCGTCATCAACTGCGCCAGGCAGTTTTTATTATCGGGAGTCAGTACATGTTGTGGACAATACTTGCCATCGTGGTTTCAGGGCTGGGGGCGGCTGGTATTGCCATGCTGCTGCGCAAACTGACACGCAACCGCTTGCCCAAGTGGATCATTCCGGCGTTTGGCGGTTTGGGCATGCTGAGCTACCAGATTTACTACGAGTATTCTTGGTTCGAGCACCAGCTGCAGCGTCAGCCAGCAGAGTCGGTGCTGGTAGCCAGCGAAAACGGCGAGGTGTTCTGGCGGCCCTGGACGTTTTACTGGCCGATGACCACGGCGTTCACCGTGCTCGACAGCAAAAGCGTGCAGCACCAGGAAACCGAGGGTGGCGTGATCAGCGCCTTTAACCTGTACCGTTTTGAAAAACAGCACATCGACCATGTCAGCCATCAGGCGCATCTGCTCAATTGCAGCACGGCAGAACTGCTGCCCTTGGACGCAGAGAAAAAGCCGCTGCTGGATCAGTTGAAGGTCGTAGCCAAAGAGGATGCGCTCTACCAGCAGGTCTGCCAGTAGCAGGTCGCAGCATCGTCAATTCTCCTCGCTAATCACCGGCTAGCCCTGGCCCCGTTCAGGGCTACGGGCGCCGGATTCCGCTGCGTTGCAGCAATGGCCAGCAACCAATCACGGCCGGCAGACCCAGGCCCAGCCAGGCCACGGCATCCCAGCCGCCATCGCCGAGCAGGGCACTGGTCAGGCCGATGGCGCTAAGCAGGCCGAGCAGCAGCGGCAGCGTGAAGGTCGATTGGCGCCAGTTCATGCTGGGGTCTCCGCGCGCTCACGTTGCGTCGCCGGGGTTCGCCGGCGTACCCACCAGAGGTACAGGCCGCTGCCGAGCACGCTGATGGTCAGCACATCCAGCACTGCCCAGAGCACTTTCATCGGCATGCCGCCGTAGTCGCCAAAGTGCAGCGGTTGCGACATCGACAGCGCATCCATGTACCAGGGCCGTTGGCCGATGGCGGTGACGTCCAGGCTGCGCGCATCAATCAACACCGGCGTCCACAGGTGGGCGGTGAGGTGCGTATTGCCCTTCATAAATACGCTGTAGTGGTGCTCGCTGGAGAAGCGCGTGCCGGGGAAGGCGATAAAGTCCGGCTGCATACCCGGCGTGGCCTGCGCAGCGATACTCAGCACCTGATTGACTGGTGCACGCTCGGTTAACGGCGGCGCGTCGCGGTAAGGCGCGACCATCGCGGCAAGGGCTTCGGTACGCCAGGCGCTGATCAGCAGATCGGCGCAGGCGCTGATCACCCCGGTCACGCCCACCACCAGCGCCCAGGTCAGGGTGACGATGCCGATCAGGTTGTGCAGGTCGAGCCAGCGCGTGCGGGTGGATTTCTCATGGCGCACTTCGGCGAATTTCAGCCGGCGCATAAAGGGTGCGTAAAGCACCACGCCGGAGATGATCGCCACCACGAACAGCACGCCCATAAACGCCAGCAACAGCTTGCCCGGCAGGCCAGCGAACATGTCCACGTGCAGACGCAGAATGACCATCAGGATGCCGCCGTTGGCTGCTGGCATCTCAACCGCCTCGCCGCTGCGCGCATCGAGCATAAAAGTGTGCGAGGAATTCGGCTCGGTGCCGGCTGTGGCGGCGGTAATCGCCACTACGCCGTTGGGTTCGTCGTCCTCGAAACCGAAATACTGCACCACTTCCCCCGGCCGATGACGCTCGGCCGCTTCGACCAGTTGCTGCAGGCTCAGGTGTGGCGTCTCGGCTGGCAGCTCGCGCAGCTCGGGCGCTTCGCCGAGCAGGTGTTCCAGCTCGTGGTGGAAGATCAGTGGCAGCCCGGTCAGGGCCAGCAGCAACAGAAACAGAGTGCAGATCAGGCTGGTCCAGGTGTGCACCTGGGACCAACGGCGGATGGTGGTGGCTTTCATCGGCATATCCAGAAATGCCTACGCCGCCCTATGTGGCGGCGCAGGGTGGCTGCGTGGGGGCTTACCAGGCGTAGTTGAGGCTGGCGGTCACGCGGCGAGGATCACCGGCATAGCAGTAGAAACCGTCGCAGGTGGCCAGGTATTCCTTGTCGAACAGGTTGTTGGCGTTGAGCGCCACGCTGGCGCCGTGCAGGCTGCTATCGAGGTGGCCGAGGTCATAACGCACAGCGGCGTCGTAAACGGTGTAGGCGTTGGAGTGACCATCTGATGTGTCACGCACAAAGCCGATGCTGCCGACAGAAATATTGTCGGTGGAGCCGATGTAGCGCGCGCCGAAGCCAACACCGAAGCCGGCCAGCGGACCCGCGGCCCAGTCATAGTCGGCCCAGATCGCCGCTTGATGCTCGGGGGTCAGCGGCAGCGCGCGGTTTTTGTCGCGCGGATCACCGACTTTGGTCATCTTGCTGTTGGCGTAGGTGTAAGAGGCGGTCAGCGTGAAATTTTCGGTCACGTTGCCGATCGCTTCCAACTCGAAACCACGAACTTGCACTTCCTCCAGAGGCTGGCTGGCCCCCAACGTGTTGGTGCTGACGATGTCCTGCCGTTTCAGGTCATACGCCGCAGCGGTGAACAGCATGTCGCTGCCCGGCGGCTGATACTTGATCCCCAATTCATACTGTTTGCCTGTGCTCGGCTGGAATGCTTTGCCTTCACTGCCACCCGCTTCTGCCTGAAAGGATTCGGCGTAAGACATGTAAGGGGTGAAGCCGGAATCGAACACATAGCTCAGTGCTGCGTTACCGCTGAACTGGCTGTCGCGACGGCTGTCTTGGGCATCGTTGGCGTTGTAGAACACCGAGTCGGTATCCAGTTTGTCCCAGCGGCCGCCCAGGGTCAGGCGCCAGGCGTCGAGAGCCATCTGATCCTGCAGATAGAGGCCAGTGCTTGTGCGCTTCTGGTTGTAGTTCTGAAAAGCCGTGTAGGCGACACCGCTGAAGTCTTGGCCGTAAATCGGGCGAATGATGTTGCTGCTGGGAGCCGTGCCGTACAGCCAGCGGTAATCGGTGTTGACGCGCAGATAGTCGACGCCGAGCAACAGCGTGTGGCCGATTGCGTCCGTGTTGAAATCAGCCTGAAAGTTGTTGTCCACAGCGAAGTGGCTGATGTTTTCGTCGTACACGTTGGCACCGCGCGCCACCGCGCCGTCATCGGCCACCGCAGTGGCCCAGCCGCCAGCGGTGATGATCTGGTTATCCAGTTCGAGCTTGCTATAGCGCAGGTTCTGATTGAACTGCCAGATGTCGTTGATGCGGTGCTCGAAGGCGTAGCCCAGGGCGTAGAACGTCTTGTCGTAGAACTCCCAGTCAGGGTCGCCAAGGTTCTTGTTGTAGTCGACCTTGCCGGCAGGGGTGCTCAGCCGGGTGCCTTGCAGTGGCAGGAACTGGCTGGTGCCGCCGGTATCGTCACGGTTGAACTGGCCGAGGAAGGTCAGTTTGCTGTCGTCGGCAATGTTCCACGTCAGGCTGGGCGCGAGGTTGAAACGCTGGTCGTCCATATGCTCGATAACGGTGCCACTGTCACGGCCGGTACCGCTGAGACGGTAGAGGAAGCGACCTTCATCGTCGATCTTGCCGGTGCTGTCGAAGCTGATCTGCTTGTGATTGTAGTTACCGACTTGCACCTGCACTTCATGGCTGCTTTCGGTCTGCGGGCGGCGGCTGACGGCATCCACCAGGCCGCCTGGCGGGGTCTGGCCATACACGGCCGAGGCCGGACCGCGCAGTACGGCGACGCGTTCCAGGTTCCAGGTTTCCAGCTTGGCCATGGTGTAGCTGCCCTTTGGCAGCGGCAGGCCGTCGAGCATCTGGATCGGTTCGAAACCGCGGATCTTCATCCAGTCGGCGCGGCTGTCGCTGCCGTAACTGCTGGCAATGACACCGGGCATATAGCGCACAGCGTCATCGAGGTTCTGCACCTTGCGATCCTGCATCTGCTCGCGGGTGGCCACCGAGATCGAGCGTGGTGCTTCCAGCAGCGGTGTGTCGGTCTTGCTGCCGGTTGCAGTGCGATTGGCCAGGTAGCCGGGCGCAGGGCCCCAGGCGCTTTCCACATTCTGCGCGGCGGTCACCGTCACATCCGGCAACGCCACCGCTGCTTGCGGCACGGGTGCCAAGTTGTAGCTGCCGGCGCTGTTCTGCTGCAATTGCAAACCACTGCCTTGCAGCGCCTGGTGCAGGGCGTCGAGGGCGTCGTAGTCACCTGCCACCGGTGTCGATTGTTTGCCTGCGGTCAGCGCGGGGTCGATGCTCAGGACGATGCCGGCCTGGCTGGCGATCTGCGTCAGGGTGCTGGCCAGCGGTGCGGCCGGCAGTTGGTAGCTATCCGCCAGGGCGGGAGCGCAGACGCTGGCAAGGCTGATGGCAGCGGCCAGCAGGCCGGGGCGAAACAGGGGCATGACGCGGGTCATTACGAAACTCTCCTAAGCGGGAATGTATCTCAATGACCTGTTGCCGAAGCAGAATGAAAAAGTGACAGGGCTCGTTAAAAATAATTTACCAACGCCCTGGCGTATCAACCGGCGGCGCAGCGCGACACCTACTGCGCGGCAGGTACGACCTTGGCCCACCAGTTGCCAAGGCGCTCAATACGCACGGGCAAACTCGGCGGCAGGGCCGCCAGGGCCTTGTCACTGTCGTGCAGGGGGAAGCTGCCGCTGATGCGCAGGTCGGCCAGGCTTGGGTCGAGGCCCAGGTAGCCACTGCGGTATTCGCCCAGGGCGTCGAGCAGGTCGGCCAGGCGCAGGTTATCGGCTACCAACATGCCGTGGCTCCAGGCCGCAGCGCTGAGTGGCGCAGGCAGCACGCTGCCCAGGCGCTGGCGCTGCATCAGCACCTGCTCACCGCTCTGGATAATCCGCTCGCTGCTGCCTTCGACCGGGTGCGCGGCGACGGCCGACTGCAGCACGGTGAGGCGCGTGCTGGTGCCTTCGCGGCGCACCAGAAAGCGCGTGCCGAGGGCGCGCAGGCTGCCGTGTTCAGTGAGCACCACAAAGGGTCGCGAATCGCCGTGAGCGGTCTGCACCAGGATTTCACCGCTGTGCAGGCGCACTGCGCGCTGGCTGTCGCTGAATTCGATGTCCACGGCGCTGGCGCTGTTCAGGCGCACCAGGCTGTGGTCGCTCAGCAGCAGTTCGCGCTGTTCGCCACGGCCGGTGTGTTCATCGGCCAGGTAATCGCCGAGCGGGCGTTGTTGCGCCAACAGGCCGAGCACCAGCGCGCTGCTCAGCAGAAGGCCGAGCGCGGTGCCGCCCATACGACGCAAACCTTTGCTGCGCGCACTGTGCAGCAAGGCCTGGCGTGCGGGTGCGGCAGCGGCTGACGCCAGGCGGATATCCAGGCCATTGAGTTGTTGCCAGACCCGCGCATGGTCGGGATGCGCCGCCAACCATGCGGCGAACGCGTGCTGCTGTTCGGCGTTGACCGTGCCGGAGTCCAGGCACAGCTGCCATTCGATGGCGGCATCCAGCACCTGCGCCGATACCGCGCTCATTGCGGTGCTCCGTAAAGGGCGATGTAGCACTGACGCAGGCCCTGAGCCAGGTACTGGCGCACGCGGGATACTGACACGCCGAGGCGCTCGGCGATTTCCGCGTGGCCCATGCCATCCAGGCGGTTATGCAGAAAGGCCGCGCGGGCGTTGCTCGACAGCTCACCAAGCAAGCGGTCGATCTCGCGCAGCGCGTCCAGGGCCAGCGTCTGTTCTTCGGCGCTGGGTTGCACGTCCTGCTGCTGTTGCCCGAGTTCTTCGAGGTAGGCACGTTCCAACGCGCTGCGGCGGAAGTGATCGATCAGCAGACCTTTAGCGATGGTGGTCAGCAGTGCGCGCGGCTCGCGGGCCTGATCCAGGTCACTGCGGCCGAGCAGGCGGACAAAGGTGTCCTGGCTGAGGTCTTCGGCGCGTTCCGGGCTATACAGGCTTTTGCGCAGCCAGCCGAGCAGCCAGTCACGGTGATCGCGATAGAACAGACCGACAACTTGCTGGTGGGTGGAATCGCCGGCCGACACGCGGACCTCGCAATAGGAGATAGGAAACAAATCAAGAATTATTCGCATATGATGACAGCGCCGCCCCCTGCGCTGCAATCAGCCGATGCGCTGCCGCGATGGGTGGTTGCGCTATGCCATGACACCGCAGTGACATAGATGCAGATCAATAGCCGCTGGCCGCTGCCGCGCTAGAGTGCCCGGCCCTGTTGGCTGAGCGCTTTATCCATGGCACCGACTCCGCGTTACCCCGAGCTGCTCTCGCCAGCCGGCACCCTGAAAAACATGCGTTACGCCTTCGCCTATGGCGCGGATGCGGTGTACGCCGGGCAGCCGCGTTACAGCCTGCGGGTGCGCAATAACGAGTTCGACCACGCCAATCTGGAGGCGGGTATCCGCGAGGCGCATGCCCAGGGCAAGCAGTTCTATGTGGTGGTCAATATCGCGCCGCATAACGCCAAGCTGAAGACCTTTCTGCGTGACCTGCTGCCGGTGGTACTAATGGGGCCGGATGCGCTGATCATGTCCGATCCCGGGTTGATCATGCTGGTGCGCGAACACTTCCCGCAAATGCCGATTCACCTGTCGGTGCAAGCCAATGCGGTGAACTGGGCCAGCGTGAGGTTCTGGCAGCTGCAGGGCTTGAGCCGGGTGATTCTGTCGCGCGAGCTGTCGCTAGAGGAGATTGCCGAGATTCGCAGTGAAGTGCCGGGCATGGAGCTGGAGGTGTTTGTCCACGGCGCGCTGTGCATGGCCTATTCCGGGCGCTGCCTGCTGTCGGGCTATATCAACAAGCGCGATCCCAACCAGGGTAGCTGCACCAACGCCTGTCGCTGGCAGTACCAGGCGACTCTGGCCGGCGAGAACGAACTGGGCGAGGTGGTGCAGATTGTCGAGCCGACTTTGGGCGTGGGTGCACCCACTGAGCAGCTGTTTCTGCTGGAAGATGCCAGTCGCCCTGGCGAGCAGATGGCCGCCTATGAGGACGAACATGGCACCTACATCATGAACTCCAAGGACCTGCGCGCGGTGCAGCATGTTGAGCGCCTGGTGCAGATGGGCGTGCATTCGCTGAAGATCGAGGGCCGTACCAAATCCCACTATTACGTGGCGCGCACCGCTCAGGTGTACCGCAAGGCCATCGATGATGCGGTGGCCGGCAGGCCCTTCGATAAATCCCTGATGACGACCCTGGAGTCCCTGGCCCATCGCGGCTACACCGAGGGTTTTCTGCGCCGTCATGTGCACGATGAATATCAGAACTATGAGCGCGGCAGCTCGGTGTCCGAGCAGCAGCAGTTTGTCGGTGAACTGACTGGCGAGCGGCGTGGCGAACTGGCCGAGGTGCGGATAAAAAACCGCTTTGCCGTTGGCGATGGTCTGGAGCTGATGACGCCCGAGGGCAATCTGCGCTTCACCCTCGAACAGCTGGAAAACAGCAAGGGCCATGCTGTGGCAGTCGCGCCGGGCGACGGCCATGTGCTCTACCTGCCGGTGCCGCCTGAGGTGCAGCTGGAATATGGCCTCCTGATGCGCGATCTGTAGGCGCTGCTCTTACATCGAATGCGCGCGCTGGCGACGACGGCTGTTGAGTTGCTGCAGCAGTGCCGGCAGGTTGTCGAGGTGTTGCTGGCGCGCCTTGCTGAACAGAATCAGCGCCAGCTCTGCAGTCACCAGAGCGTCGGCGCTGGCGTGGTGACGTTGTTGTACCTGCAGGCCGAAATGCTGCGTCCAGTCGTCTAGGCCTGCGTGCGGCAGTTTTGCCTTGGGGCAGACCAGTGGGGCGATTTCCGCGACATCGAAGAAGGCATGCTGCAAGCGGTAGCCCAGGCTCTGCTTGAGCGCGCGGGCCAGCATGCGCTGGTCGAACTCGGCGTGGAATGCCAGCAGCGGGCTGTCGCCGACAAACTCCATAAAGCTCAGCAGGGCTTCGGCTGGGTCCTCGCCATTGGCGATTTCGCTGGGCGCGATGCCATGGATCAGCGTGCTGGCGCTGGCCTGGTGGCCTTCGCGGAGCAAGGTGCATTCGAATTGCTGACCAAGGTCGATGGCGCCCTGGTCGATTACCACCGCACCAATGGACAGGACTTGATCACGGCGCATATTCAGTCCGCTGGTTTCCAGGTCCAGCACCACAAGGCGCTGCTCATTCAGCGGACCATCGTTAAGGCAGGAGGTCTCGGCCAGCGCCTGTCGGCGCGTGAGTTGTGCTTGCGTCAGAGCCGGTCGTTGCCCGGTAAACCAGGTGAACTTGCTCATAACTGATACCTCTGCGCCAGGCTGCTCTGCAGGCGCTGTGCCTGGCGGAACGATTCACGCAGGATGCGCCGGTCGAGGTGGTTGAGGTGATCGGGATCGACGCGGTTGGAGTAGGGCAGGCCATCGCGTGCCTGCAGCTGGTGCTGCTGCATCCGTGCCTGCTGAATGTAGTGGTAGGCCTCTTCATAGGCTGCGCCATCCTGGGCTTCGATCACTCCCTGCTGAATCAGCGCGCGCAGGCGCTCCAGGGTGTTACAGGCGTTCACGCCATGGGCAAGAGCGAGCAGGCGGGCGCCATCAACAAAGGGCGTCAGGCCCTGCATTTTGAGGTCCAGGGTGTCCTTCTCAGCACCGCTGCGAGCGACCACAAAGTCACGGAACATGCCCACCGGCGGTCGCTGGCGCAGGGCGTTTTCCGCCAGCATGCGCTGAAACAGGCTGTTGCCTCCCACCTGCTGCAGCAGGCCTTCGCGCAGGTGATCGCAACCCTCGGTTGCGCCCCACACGGCGCGCAGGTCGAAATAGATACTCGAAGCCAGTAGGTTCTCCGGCGTGGCTTCCTGAACAAAACTGCTGAAGCGCCGTGACCACTCGTGGCGTGACAGGCACAGCTCGGGGTTGCCGGCCATGATGTTGCCCTTGCACAGGGTAAAGCCGCACTGCGCCAGGCGTTGGTTGATCTCCTGGGCCAGCGGCAGCAGGCGGCCGCGAATGGCCGCAGCTTCGGCTGCATCGGCGGCTTCGAAGAGGATGCCGTTGTCCTGATCGGTGTGCAGCGTTTGTTCGCTGCGGCCTTCGCTGCCGAATACCAGCCAGGTGAACGGTATGCCAGGGTCGCCCAGGTCTTCCAACGTCAGCTCGATCACCCGGCAGACAGTATGGTCGTTGAGCAGGGTGATCAGCTGGGTGATCTGCGTCGAGCTGGCGCCGTGGGCGAGCATGCTGTCGACCAGTTGGCGCACATCGTTGCGCAGCGCTGCCAGGGTTTCCACCCGCCCGGCGTGGCGAATGGTGCGCGCCAGATGCACCAGATCGACCCGCTGCAGGCTGAACAGATCCCGCTCGGAAATCACCCCGCATAGCTGGCCGTTCTCAACCAGGCAGACGTGAGCGATATGCCGCTCCGTCATGGCCATCGCCGCATCGAAGGCGCTGGCATCCGGTGGCAGATCAAAGGGTGATTGCGTCATCAGGCAGTCGATGGGCTGCGCCAGATCGACACCGTCAGCCACCACGCGACGCAGGTCGCGCAGGGTAAAAATGCCCAGTGGTTTGAGTTTGGGATCAACGATCACAATGCTGCCGACCTGTTGCTCGTGCATCAGCTTGACCGCATCACGCAGTGGCATGTCCGGGCTGCAGCTGATCGGGGTGCGCATGGCCAGCTGGCCGAGGCGGGTGTCGAGCGAATACTGCGCGCCAAGGGTTTCCACCGCGCGCATCTGCACCTGCTGGTTGACCTGATCGAGCAGGCTGCTGACCCCGCGCAAGGCAAAGTCGCGCAACGGGTTGGACAATGAGAACAGCTTGATAAACGCCGGCTTGTTCAGCAGCAGGCAGAAGGTGTCTTCGGCGGCCAGGTGTTCGGTGCGGGTGGCGCGCTCGCCGATCAGCGCAGCCAGCGGGAAGCATTCCCCGCTGGTGATCTCGAAGGTGGTTTCCGTGCCGCGCCGTGCGGAATGCGGGCGTTCGCCATGCACGCGGCCCTGTTTGACAATGTAGAAGTGCTCAACCGGGCCGTCGGTCGGCTTGATGATGGTTTCACCTTCGCCATAGAAACGCAGCTGACAGTTCTCCACCAGATACGCCAGATGAGCGGCATCCATCTGATTGAACGGCGGAAATTTCTGCAGAAAGGCCATGGTGCCATGGATGTTCTGCAACACCGCCGTTTTGCCCGCTTGGGCGATTGCATCTGCGCTGCTCATGGGCGGCCTCACGGTTTTCTCTATGAGCATGATCGACTGGCGCTGTGGGGTAGGCCATTGGACGTAAGTCTAGGCGTTGGGCGCCCTGTGCAAGAGGCATAAAAAAGCCCTTGGATTTTTCAATCCAAGGGCTCTGATGACGATGCTGCAATGATTAAGGCAGGGTAAAGAGAACCTTCACACTGTCATTCACTGCGGCGGCATCTACATAGCCAATCGCATCGGCTTCAGCGGCTACCTTGGCGATGACATCAGCGTCGCCGCCAACGCTTGGTAGCGGTTGACCCTTGCCGGTGAAAACGAGTCCAGACCAGTACGATTTGAGCTGTGATTCACTCTTGTTGGTCACCGCACTGTAGAACTTGTCCTTGGTTGCAGACCAATCCTTATGGTCAACGCCTTTCATGGACTTGTCTTTGCCCAGAAAGATGTTGCTGACGTCTGCCTGGCTTGGAGCCTTGGCAGCGCCGGGATTGACGATGACGGCAACTTCGGCCTGCGCCAGCCCGCTTGCTACCAGGCAAATGGCGGCGCAGAGCGTTTGAATGGAATGCTTCATCAATGCTCTCCTCAGAATACGAAGTCAACGCCGACGCTGATGATGTCACCGTCAAAGTTGCGGGCTGGGCTGCCGAGGGCACCGTTGGAACTGTCGGACAGGGCGTTATCGAAGGCTTCCTGTGCGGTACGGACGAATACGCCGTCATAGCCACCGGAGGTGTCTACGCGTTTGTATTCGCTTTTCAACACGACGTTGGGCAGCAGGTTGTAGTTCAGGCCCAGAGTCCAGGAGTTCTGCCGACCAGCATCGTCGTCCAGTTGGGCGTAAGTCACGTGAGTGAGGAACTCGCCGAAGCGACGGCCGCCCATCAGGTAGAACGCATCAATGGTGCCGCTGTTGTCAGCTTCGATGCTACGCGAGGTCCACTCGTTGCTGGTCAGCCAGGTGCCGTTGTCGTACTGATAGCCAATGGAAGTGAACTTACCCTTTTGCTTATCAATGGTCTGGAAGCGCTGAACGCCTGGGCCATTCAAGCCGAGGAAAGGGATGTTCGGGCGGTTGACGAAGTCTTCGATCTCGGTGCTGATATCCGCTTCTACATACCCTACGCGCAGGGTACCGAAGTCATTGGTGGCCAGGCTGATATTGGCGCCAAAGACTTTCTCGTAGTCGATGTCGTGCATCTCATCGAAGGCGAAGATGTCACGGTTTTTAGCTTGGCCACCGGCGACCTGGAAGGCCAGTGAACCGAAGGACAGCGGCATGTTGTAGACCGCGTCTACACCTTCGTAGTTGGACAGCTGGACTTGGCTGTACACCTCGTCAGGCAAGCGCAGCCACGGGTAGCTGAAGCCTACGTCGATGCTTTCCGAGTACATGTACACCGGGGTGCGCAGGCGGCCGACGCGCAGCATCAGGTTGTCAGTTGTCTGCCAGGACAGGTACAGCCACTCGATATTGGCCTGCCAGTCGTCCTGCGCCGGCTTGGCAGTGACTTGCGCAGTGATGCCCACGGTGTCGGTCAGGCCGTACTGGATCTGGGCTCCGAATTTCGACAGCTGGTCGCCGCGCCAGGAATCAGTGGTCTGGCCGGTGATGCCATAGCTACGGCCATCATCTTCGCCACCGAGGTGGGTGATGCCGACCGTACCAAAGGTATTGAAGCGGTGTTCGCCTTGCTCCAGCGCGAAAGCTGGAGCAGCGGCCAGGCAGATGGCCAAGGGAAGCAGACGAGCTTTAAACATGCAGTGATGCTCCTGTGTTCAGGTTAAACGCGGAATTGGGCTGTCGCCGCGCGCAGATGATCCCCTGTGCTGACCAACTGTTCGCCGAGACGAGCCGTTGCTTCTGCACCTTGAGCGGTTGCTTGTGCGTCCTGCTGCAACACTTGTGTATCTTGCTGGATGGAACTGGAAAGGCCGATTTGTTCCTGGGTGAACTGCGCGATACCAGCATTAAGCTGATTGATATGGCCGACGGCGCCGGCAATCGCTTCGAGTATCTGGGTGGCTTGCACGGAGCGCTCGATGCTCGCCTGAGCTTTTTCGCCATTGGCGGTCATCACGCTGAGTACACCATTGGCGCTGTTCTGCAGACGCAGGATGATGTTCTGGATTTCTGCGGTGGAGGCGGCGGTTTTCGAGGCCAGGTTGCGCACTTCATCGGCCACTACGGCAAACCCCCGGCCTTGCTCGCCCGCCCGCGCGGCCTCGATGGCGGCGTTGAGTGCCAGCAGGTTGGTTTGCTCAGCAATGCTGCGAATCACGGTCAGCACTGAGCCCACCTGCTGGGTTTCCTCTTCCAGCTGCTGCATGGCACTGACGGCACCCATTACGCTGCTGCCGAGGTCGCTGATGCTGCTCGACAGGCTGCCGATGTTTTTGCGCGCCTGGTCGGCCTGCTGCGAGGCTGCCCCGGCTTCCTCGGAGGCCTGTTGTGAGCGGTGGGCAACCTCCTGAATGCTGTTGGTCATGGTCAGGATGTCACGGCTGATCGAGTCGGTATGGCCTTGTTGCGAACGTGAGTTTTCCTTGGAGTCTTGAGTCAGCCGGTACAGTTCCTGGGACATGCCGGCGAGCGGGCTGGCAGCTTCGATGATCTGGCGGATGGTGCCTTGCAGCTTGTCGATAAAGCTGTTGAACAGCTGAATCATTTCACCGATTTCATCATTGGAGTCGACATTCACTCGGCGAGTCAGGTCGCCATCACCCCGGGCGATTGCCTGCAGTGAGGTAATCACGCCACGCACGTTGGCCATGGTGCCGCGAATTACCAGCACTGACGCAATGCTGATCAGCAGTACCAGAATGGCTGACAGAGCAAAGCCAACGCGGGTGGTGGTGGCGTTATCCGTGCGGGTTTGCGCCAGGGTTTCCTGAAAGTCCTCATAAGCATGGGTACGGAACGCATTGCCGAGTTTTTGCGCTTCACCCAAGTCACTGGCCATGCGGCCCAGGTTGGGCGCCAGGTCCTCAAAGCTGGCGCTGCCTTTAATTAGCTGCTCCGAGGCGGGCAGGGCGTTGTCCGCGTAACGCTGTATGGCGCTCCGCCAGGCGTCCAGTTCCTGACGGCGGTTCGCTTGGGTGACCAGGGTCTGCAGTTCCTGCTGCATGTCCGCAATGTCAGTCAGGACTTTGCGCGCTTCATCGAGGGTTTCCAGCTCTCCGGCGGCGACTGCGCTATTAAGCAGGCCCGGTAAACGTGAGTACTGGAAGATCACCGCATCGGCCTTCTCCAGGGTCGGAAAACTATTGGTTTCCAGGGTGACCAGGCGCACATCGTTGTTTGCCAGTTGTAGCGAGGTGTAGCCCACGAACAGCAGCAGACCCAGCAAGGCAATGGCGGGCAGCAGTAAGAACTTCAGTGTCAGCGAGAGATTTTTCAACATGGCAGATGTACCCAAAGAGGGGCGCGGAGTATACCGAGTTCATATAGTGGCGTAATGCCGCTTTTCGGTCATTTTTTAGTCATATTCCGTTATGGCTATATTATGGTTTCGGCTGGCATGCCTATTCCTATAGCCAATAAAGTGAGTATCTGCTTGAAATTGTCGAACAAAAGCGAGGCCGCCAGCCTGATGCAAGTCACTGTGCCTGTGCTTTGCTGGCGGCCAATAATAAAAAACCGCCCCGAAGGGCGGTTTTTTATGTGGCTACAGCTGCGGGTTACAGTCCGTTGGCGGCTTTGAACTCGCGGCGGCGGCGGTGCAGGACTGGCTCGGTGTAGCCGTTCGGCTGCTTGGCGCCTTCGACCACCAGTTCCAGGGCAGCCTGGAAGGCGATGTTGCTGTCGAAGTTCGGTGCCAGCGGACGGTACAGCGGGTCGCTGGCGTTTTGACGGTCAACTACTGGGGCCATGCGCTTGAGGCTGGCAACGATCTGCTCTTCAGTGGCGATGCCATGACGCAGCCAGTTGGCCAGCAGCTGGCTGGAGATGCGCAGGGTAGCGCGGTCTTCCATCAAACCGACGTCATTGATATCCGGCACCTTGGAGCAGCCGACGCCCTGGTCGATCCAGCGCACTACATAACCGAGGATGCCCTGGGAGTTGTTGTCCAGTTCGTTCTGGATCTCGTCAGCCGACCAGTTGGTGTCTTTGGCCAACGGAATGCTGAGGATATCGTCGATGGACGCGCGCTCACGCTTGGCCAGTTCGGCCTGACGGGCGAACACGTCGACCTTGTGGTAGTGCAGCGCGTGCAGCGCGGCGGCGGTCGGCGACGGTACCCAGGCGGTGTTGGCGCCGGCCAGTGGGTGCATGATCTTCTGCTCGAGCATGCCGGCCATCAGGTCGGGCATGGCCCACATGCCTTTACCGATCTGCGCGCGACCTTGCAGGCCGGTGGCCAGGCCGATATCGACGTTCCAGTTTTCGTAGGCGCTGATCCACTTCTCGCCTTTCATGGCAGCTTTGCGCACAACGGCGCCAGCTTCCATGGAGGTGTGGATTTCGTCACCGGTACGGTCGAGGAAGCCGGTGTTGATAAACACCACGCGCTCGCTGGCGGCCTTGATGCAGGCTTTCAGGTTGACGGTGGTGCGGCGCTCTTCGTCCATGATGCCGACTTTCAAGGTATTGCGTGCCAGACCGAGGACGTCTTCCACGCGACCGAAGATTTCGGTGGTGAAGGCCACTTCTTCCGGACCGTGCATCTTCGGCTTAACGATGTAGACCGAACCGGTGCGGGTGTTCTTGCGGCTGGTGTTGCCATTCAGGTTGTGGATGGCAATCAGGCTGGTGAACAGCGCGTCCTGGATGCCTTCCGGAATCTCGTTGCCCTGGGCATCGAGAATCGCTGGGTTGGTCATCAGGTGGCCAACGTTACGCACGAACAGCAGGCTGCGACCGTGCAGGGTCAGCTCGCCACCAGTAACGGTGCTATAGACGCGATCCGGGTTCATGGTGCGGGTAAAGGTCTGGCCGCCTTTGACCACTTCTTCCGCCAGGTCGCCCTTCATCAGGCCGAGCCAGTTCTTGTAGATCACCACTTTGTCGTCAGCATCGACGGCCGCTACAGAGTCTTCGCAGTCCATGATGGTGGTCAGCGCAGCTTCCATCAGCACGTCTTTAACACCGGCCGCGTCGGTCTGGCCGACTGGGGTGCTGGCGTCGATCTGGATCTCGAAATGCAGGCCGTTGTGCTTGAGCAGCACGGCGGTCGGTGCGCTGGCGTCGCCCTGGAAGCCGATCAGCTGCGCGTCGTCTTGCAGGCCGCTGTTGCTGCCGCCTTTAAGGCTGACAACCAGCTTGCCGGCTTCGATGCGGTAACCGGTGGAGTCGACGTGGGAGCCAGCAGCCAGCGGCGCGGCTTCGTCGAGGAAGGCGCGGGCGAAGGCAATCACCTTGTCGCCGCGAACTTTGTTGTAGCCACGGCCTTTCTCGGCGCCGCCTTCTTCGCTGATCACGTCGGTGCCGTATAAGGCGTCGTACAGCGAGCCCCAGCGGGCGTTGGAAGCGTTGAGGGCGAAACGCGCGTTCATCACCGGCACTACCAGCTGCGGGCCGGCCAGACGGGCGATTTCTTCGTCGACGTTCTGCGTGGTGGCCTGGAAGTCAGCCGGCTCTGGCAGCAGGTAACCGATTTCCTGGAGGAAGGCTTTGTAGGCAGCGGCGTCATGGGCCTGACCTGCGCGGGCCTGGTGCCAGCCGTCGATCTGCGCCTGAATCGCATCGCGTTTGGCGAGCAGCGCACGGTTTTTCGGGGCCAGGTCATTGATGACCGCTTCGGCACCCGCCCAGAACTTATCGGCAGCAATGCCGGTACCGGGGATGGCTTCGTTATTCACGAAGTCGAACAGCACTTTGGCAACCTGCAGGCTGCCTACTTGAACGCGTTCAGTCATCACTTGCCTCACTCTGCTCAGCTCTACTCAATAGCCGCGTCGGACATGGGAAATACGTCATGTAGTCCGAGGCGCGGCATACTACATCAAGATCCGGGGAAAATCAGTGGGTGCGCGTCGCTCTGCGACCAAGAAGTGCTTTGCAGTCACTGTGTGTGGCGTATTGTCGCGGTAATATTTGAATATTGTTTCATATAAATTAAAAAACAGTACACAGTTTATTGCGCATGTTTCTCGATCTACTGCTTTAGGCGCGTCTGCCTATACTGCTGCTCCACCGCTTATGGAGTGTGATCACCATGGATATACAGGCAGCCACTGCCGCAGATCTGGACGAACTGGCCGAGCTGTTTGGCGCGTATCTGCGCTTTTATGAGGTGGCCAAACCTCAGTCGCAGGTGAGGGATTTTCTCGCCGCGCGCCTGCGCAACAACGATTCGGTCATTCTGCTGGCCCGTGATGCGCAAGGTGCGGCGCAAGGCTTCGTCCAGCTCTATGCCTTTTTCTCTTCGCTGGCGCTGCAGCCAGCCTGGCTACTGAGTGACCTGTACGTCAGCGAGCAGGTGCGCCGTCAGGGTGTTGGCGAAGCGCTGATGAACGCCGCTCGCGCCCATGCCGAGGCCACAGGCGCATGCGGTTTGCAGTTGGAGACGGCAAAGAGCAATCTGCCAGGACAAGCCCTCTACGAACGCCTGGGTTATGTGCGTGATGAGGTGTTTTTTACCTATTGGCTGGCGCTCAAATAAGCCTCGTATAAGGAGTTGTTCATGGACCATCTGGTATTGACGGTTATTGCCCAGGATCAGCCGGGGCTGGTCGAGCGTATCGCCCAGTGCATCAGCGAGCACGGTGGTAACTGGCTGGAAAGCCGCATGTCGCGCATGGCCGGGCAGTTCGCCGGGATCCTGCGGGTGGATGTGCCGCTGGACGCGCATTCCGGCCTGGTCACAGCGCTGGAGGAATTGCAGGCCCATGGCATCCGTGTGCAGATCGCCGCAGGCGGCACCGAGCCGGTAACGGTTTTGCAGGCTATTCGCCTGGAGCTGGTGGGCAATGATCGTCCGGGCATCGTGCGCGATATCACCCGCCTGCTCAGCAGTCATGGGGTCAACCTGGAAAGCCTGAACACCGAAGTGGTGCCTGCGCCCATGAGCGGCGAGCTGCTGTTCCAGGCCCAGGCTGTGCTGGGCGTGCCGCAGAGTCTGAGCCTGGAGCAGTTGCAGACGCATCTGGAAACCCTGGCGGATGATCTGATGGTGGAGCTAAAGCTGCAGGTTGAAGAGTAACGTCGAGGTTTATCCACGATCAATGTGGATAACTCTGTGCGTAGCATGAGGAGCCCCGGAGCACTGCTTAGTGCCCCGGGGCTTTTTGCTAAGTGCTTATTTTTTAAGCACTTAGCAACTGGTTGTGCACAAAGGCCGGGGATGCTTCTGTGGATAAGCCGGGGGCAACTGGCTGCAGACCAGCGGCCTCGGGCGTTACAGGGTGCTGGTTGTTTTTTAGTCAGCCTGGCGTTTGCGCAGGCTGAGCCAGGCATCCACGCTGTAGATCGCCAAACCCGTCCAGATGCAGATAAAGGCCAGCAGTTTGCTCGGGTCGAAATGCTCATCAAACAGAAAGATCGCCTGCAGCAGCACCAGGGTCGGCGCCAGGTACTGCAGAAAACCCAGGGTGGTGTAGGGCAGATGGCGGGCGGCGGCGTTGAAACACACCAGCGGCACCAAGGTAATCGGCCCAGCGGCGATCAGCCAGAGGGCTTCCGGGGTGCTCCAGAAGTCGGCCTGGGTGCTCATCGCCGCTGGGTGCATCAGCAGCCAGCCGAGCGCCAGTGGCAGCAGCAGCCAGGTTTCCACGACCAGGCCGGGCAGCGCGGCAACCGGCGCCTGTTTGCGGATCAGCCCGTAGAAGCCGAAGGTCAGCGCCAGTACCAGGGATACCCAGGGAATGCTGCCGACCTGCCACAGCTGCTGTAATACACCCAGCGCGGCCAGGGCCACGGCCAGCCACTGCAGGCGGCGCAGACGCTCGCCGAGAATCAACATGCCCAGCAGCACGTTGACCAGCGGGTTGATGTAGTAGCCCAGGCTGGCCTCAAGCATGCGCTCGTTATTTACCGCCCACACATACACCAACCAGTTGCTGGCGATCAGCACACCGCTCAAAGCCAGTACGGCAAAGCGTTTGGGATTGTTGAGCAGCTCGCGCAGCCAGCCGGGGTGCTTCCACACTAGCAGCAACAGCGCGCCGAACAGCGCGGACCAGAGTGCGCGATGAACGATGATTTCCAGCGCAGGCACGCTCTGGATAGCTTTGAAATAGAGCGGGAAAAGGCCCCAGATGATGTAGGCGGTCAGGCCGAGAATATACCCGCGGCGCGGGTTGGCGGTGGCCATGCAGGGTCCTTGCTTAGGCTGCTAACGAGAGGCTTGCGATTCTAGTCGGCGCGGCGCGGGCTTGTCTGGATGGGCAGAATTTTCTTCGGCGCCCTAGGCCACTTGGCTGTAACAAAGACGTTACGGCGACAGGGCTAACTGTAGTGGTCAGCCCGGTAACTCGGGTTGCGTCCGGGCTAGGCGTCAAAACAGCTTTAGCGGCTCTTCATCCAACGCCGACAGCTGCTCGCGCAGGATCAGGATCTGCTCACCCCAGTAACGCTCGCTGCCAAACCAGGGGAAACTCATGGGGAAGGCCGGGTCGTCCCAGCGGCGTGCCAGCCAGGCGCTGTAATGCATCAGGCGCAGGGTGCGCAGGCCTTCGATCAGCGGCAGTTCGCGCGGGTTGAAGTCGTGAAACTCCTGATAGCCATCCATCAACTCCGACAGCTGACCGAGGCGTTCGTGGCGGTCGCCAGCCAGCATCATCCACAAATCCTGCACCGCCGGGCCCATACGGCAGTCGTCGAGGTCGACCATATGGAAGGTCTCGTCGCGGCACAGCAGGTTGCCGGGGTGGCAATCGCCATGCAGACGGATCGACTGCACCGGGTTGGCGGCGAACAGCACATCTAGGCGTTTGAGCAGATCACGAGCCACTGACTCGTAGGCCGGCAGCAGGCTGCGTGGAATAAAGTTGCCATCGAGTAGGGTGGCCAGCGATGCATGGCCGAAGTTGCTCACCTGCAAGGCCTCACGGTGGGCAAACGGCTTGAGTGAGCCGACCGCATGCAGGCGGCCAAGCAGTTGGCCGAGGCGATACAGCTGATCGAGGTTGCCAGGTTCCGGCGCCCGGCCGCCACGGCGCGGAAACAGGGCGAAGCGAAAGCCCTGGTAACTGAACAGGGTTTCGCCGTCGCGTACCAGGGGCGCTACAACCGGTACTTCGCATTCGGCCAGCTCGAAGGTAAAGCTGTGCTCTTCGCGAATTGCGTCATCGGTCCAGCGATCCGGACGGTAGAACTTGGCGATCAGCGGTGTCTCGTCCTCGATGCCCACTTGATAGACGCGATTTTCATAGCTGTTCAGCGCCAGTACGCGGGCGTCGCTGAGGTAGCCGATGCTCTCCACGGCATCCAGCACCAGGTCGGGTGTGAGTGCGGCAAATGGATGGGACATAGGTGACTCCAGCAGGTGGGCCGCAAAGTGTACCGCTTAGAGCCTGTCCAAAGTTTGCTGCGCGTCGGCCCTGCTGCGTTAAAAACAGGCTCGGAATGCTCATTTACACCAGTAAACTCCGCTTCCTCGCCGTTTTGACCAGCCGGAGGCTGTTACTACGTAGCGCCTTGCATGGCTCTAGCTCGCGAGCCTTTGAACAGGCTCTTTCCTGCAACTCATTACTCAGTCGCCTGGCCTCGGTGTGCGCGCCAGGCAGTAGACATCAACCCGCGCCGCGCCGGCCTTCTTTAATAGGCGCGCCAGGCTTTCGGCGGTGGCGCCGGTGGTCAGTACATCATCGACCAGCGCCACATGCAGGCCGCTGACTGCACTGTTCGGCGCCAAGGCGAAGGCTTTACGCAGGTTACGTTTACGGGTGGCCGCATCCAGCTGCTGTTGCGCCGGTGTGTCGATCACCCTCTGCAGCCAGTGTGCCTGTTGCGGCAGTTGTAGGCTGGCGCTCAGCCATTCAGCGAGCAGGCCGGCCTGGTTGAAGCCCCGTTGGCGTTGGCGTTTATTGGCCAGGGGCACAGGCAGCAGCAGGTCAGGCTTAGGCAGTCCTTCATCGAAGGCATGTTGCAGGTGATGTGACAAAAGCTCACCGAGCAGACGTCCCAATGGCCACTTGGCCTGATGCTTGAACCGGGTGATCAGGCTGTCGATGGGGAAGGCGTAGCGCCAGGGCACTTCGACTTTGCTAAAACTCGGCGGCTTGTTCAGGCAGGCGCCGCATACCAAGCCTTGGCTGGGCAGCGGCAGAGCGCAGACCTGGCAATGCCCGCCAAGCCAGGGCAGCTCGGCTTCGCAGCTGGTGCAGATGGCCAGCGCAGCGTCTGCGGCTTCATCGCAGAGCAGGCAGATTTGCTTGCTTTTTAACCAGTTGTAAACCGGGTGCTGTGAGTCGGGTTGACAGCGCATACGCCTTCCATAACTATGCCGAACATCCGTGTCGCGTCCGCTGAATCTAGCAGGACGCCGCCAACAATAAGGAATTACCGATGAGCGCCACTACCGCCGCCAACCTGCGTCACGACTGGACTTTGAATGAGGTCAAGGCGCTCTTCGAGCAACCGTTCAACGACCTGTTGTTCCAGGCGCAGACCGTGCATCGCGCGCATTTTGACCAGAACCGTGTGCAGGTCTCGACCCTGCTGTCGATCAAGACGGGTGCCTGCCCAGAAGACTGCAAGTACTGCCCGCAATCCGGCCACTACAACACCGGCCTGGAAAAGGAAAAGCTGCTGGAAGTGCAGAAAGTGCTGGAAGCCGCCGCCGAGGCCAAGGCCATCGGTTCCACCCGTTTCTGCATGGGCGCGGCGTGGAAGCACCCGTCGACCAAGGACATGCCCTACGTGCTGAAAATGGTCGAGGGCGTTAAAGCTCTTGGCCTGGAAACTTGCATGACCCTGGGCAAGCTGGATAAAGAGCAGACCCAGGCCCTGGCCGCTGCCGGCCTTGACTACTACAACCACAACCTGGACACCTCGCCGGAGTTCTACGGCAACATCATCACCACCCGCACTTACGCCGATCGCCTGGAAACCCTGGCCTATGTGCGTGATTCGGGGATGAAGATCTGCTCCGGTGGCATCCTCGGCATGGGCGAGTCGCTGGACGATCGCGCTGGCCTGTTGATTCAGCTGGCCAACCTGCCGGAGCACCCGGAGTCGGTGCCGATCAACATGCTGGTGAAAGTCAAAGGCACGCCGCTGGCTGATGAGCAGGATGTCGATCCGTTCGACTTTATCCGCATGCTCGCCGTCGCGCGGATCATGATGCCGCAGTCGCATGTGCGGCTGTCCGCCGGCCGCGAGGCGATGAACGAGCAGATGCAGGCCCTGGCGTTTTTCGCCGGCGCCAACTCGATCTTCTACGGCGAAAAACTGCTGACCACTGCCAACCCGCAAGCCAACCAGGACATGCAATTATTCGCCCGCCTCGGCATCAAGCCGGAGGAGCGTGAAGAGCATGCCGATGAAGTGCATCAGGCGGCCATTGAGCAGGCGCTGGTCGAACAGCGTGATTCCAAGCTGTTCTATAACGCCGCTTCGGCCTAAACCGCTGTTTATGCAGAAGCCCGTTTGCGGCAGTTCGGTCTCTCGGTGATCGCCGCAGATCGCTAATGGATCGGGTCTTAGCAAACGAGTTTCTGCCAGGTCTGCCTATGCCTTTCGATCTATCCGCTCGCCTCGCTGAACGCCGCGCTGCCAACCTCTATCGCCAACGCCCGCTGCTGGAATCACCGCAGGGGCCGCTGGTGCAGGTCGATGGTAGGCAGCTGCTGGCCTTCTGTTCCAACGACTACCTCGGCCTGGCCAATCATCCGCAGGTCATCGAAGCCTGGCGCGCTGGCGCGGAGAAATGGGGTGTGGGCGGCGGTGCCTCGCATCTGGTGATCGGTCATAGCACTCCACATCACCAGCTCGAAGAAGCACTGGCCGAGTTCACCGGACGCCCTCGCGCGCTGCTGTTTTCCACCGGTTATATGGCCAATCTCGGTGCGGTCACCGCGCTGGTGGGGCAGGGCGATAGCGTGCTGGAGGATCGCCTTAACCACGCATCCCTGCTGGATGCCGGCTTGCTCAGCGGTGCGCGGTTTTCCCGTTACCTGCATAACGATGGCGTCAGTCTGGCCAATCGCCTGCGCAAGGTCATCGGTAATACCCTGATCGTCACCGACGGCGTGTTCAGCATGGACGGCGATCTGGCTGATCTGCCTTCACTGTGCGCTGAAGCGCGCCGTGCCAATGCCTGGGTGATGGTCGATGATGCCCACGGTTTTGGTCCACTGGGCGCCACCGGCGGCGGCATTGTCGAGCACTTCGGCCTGGGCCTGGATGATGTGCAGGTGCTGGTCGGCACCCTGGGCAAGGCCTTCGGTACGGCCGGTGCCTTTGTCGCCGGCAGTGACGACCTGATCGAAGCCTTGGTGCAGTTCGCCCGCCCCTATATCTACACCACCAGTCAGCCGCCGGCGTTGGCTTGCGCCACCCTGCAAAGCCTGGAATTGCTGCGCAGCGAGCACTGGCGGCGTGAGCACCTGAACGCCCTGATCAAGCGCTTCCGTGAAGGCGCACAGGCCATCGGTCTTGAACTGATGGATAGCGCCACGCCGATTCAGCCGATTCTGATTGGCGACAGTGGCCGTGCGATGCAACTGTCACAGATGCTGCGCGAGCGCGGTCTGCTGGTGACGGCGATTCGTCCGCCTACCGTACCCGCCGGCAGTGCACGTTTGCGCGTCACGTTGTCCGCTGCGCACAGCCTGGAACAGCTGGAACTGCTGCTGGAGGCTCTGGCTGAATGCTGGCCGCTGCTGGCTGGTGAGGCGGCCGTACATGCGTGATCGACTGATTTTGCTGCCCGGCTGGGGGTTGGGTACTGCGCCCTTGCAGCCGCTGGCCGAGGCCCTGCGCGGCCTCGATCCGCGCTTGCAGGTGCAGGTCGAGCCGCTGCCTTTATTGGTTTCTAGCGATCTAGCCGACTGGCTGGACGAACTCGACGCCAACCTGCCAGAGGACGCCTGGCTTGGCGGCTGGTCCCTCGGCGGCATGCTTGCCGCTGAGCTGGCAGCGCGTCGAGGTGAACGTTGCAGCGGTCTGCTGACCCTGGCCAGTAACCTGCGTTTTGTCGCCGAGCCAAGCTGGTCTGCGGCTATGCCCGCCGAGACGTTTAAGGCTTTTCGTCAGGGCTGCGCTGCTGATGCGTCCGCTACCCTGAAGCGTTTCTCCCTGCTTTGCGCCCAAGGCGCTGCGGATGCCCGTGGCCTGTCGCGGCAGTTGCTCGGCGCGGCTCCACAACCGCAGTCCGCCACTCTGTTGGCTGGGCTGGATCTGCTTGCCAATCTGGATACGCGGACCTCGTTACAGTCCTTTGCCGGCCCACAGTTGCATCTGTTCGCCGGCGCCGATGCACTGGTTCCTGCAAGTGCCGCGCAGGCCTTGCTGGAGTTGTTGCCAGATGTCGAAGTCGGCCTGATTGATAACGCCAGCCACGCCTTTGCCCTAGAGCGCCCGCATGAAATTGCGGCGGCGATTCAGGCCTTTCTGCACGAGGCCGGTGATGACTGATCTGGCCAATGATCCTCTCGGCGGCCTGCCGGACAAGCGCCAGGTGGCGGCATCCTTCTCCCGCGCGGCGCAAAGCTACGACAGCGTGGCGGCTCTGCAGCGCAACGTGGGTCAGCAGTTGCTGGCGCAGTTACCGGCAGCGATCAGCCCGGTGCGTTGGCTCGACCTGGGTTGTGGCACCGGTTATTTCAGTCGTGCGCTGGGCGAGCGTTTTCCGGCCAGCCAGGGCGTGGCTGTGGATATCGCCGAGGGCATGCTGCAGCACGCTCGGCCGCTGGGCGGCGCGCAGCAGTTTATTGCCGGCGATGCCGAGCGCCTGCCGTTGCGCGATGCGTCTTGCGAGCTGCTGTTTTCCAGCTTGGCCTTGCAGTGGTGCGCGAATTTTTCCGCCGTGCTTAGCGAAGCCGAGCGTGTGCTGCGCCCTGGCGGCGTGCTGGCGTTTAGCAGCTTGTGTGTCGGCACCCTGCAGGAACTGCGCGACAGCTGGCAAGCGGTGGATGGCTTTGTCCACGTCAACCGCTTCCGCCGTTTCGAGGATTACCAGCGCCTGTGCGCTGGTAGCGGGTTGACCTGTGTAAGCCTGCAAACCACCCCGGAAACCCTGCACTACACGGATGTGCGCAGCCTGACCCATGAACTGAAAGCCCTGGGCGCGCACAACCTCAACCCCGGCCGGCCCGGCGGTTTGACGGGGCGGGCGCGCATGCTGGCGCTGCTTAACGCCTATGAGCAGTTCCGTCAGCCACAAGGCCTGCCAGCGACCTATAAGGTGGTTTACGGCGTATTGCGCAAGGGTTGAGATAAGCCCCGCTTGCCCAGAGTTACTTCAGAACGTAGCCAATACCCCTCGTCAGAGATCGCTATGAGCCAAGCATTTTTCGTTACAGGCACCGACACCGAAATTGGCAAAACCACCATCGCCGCCGGGCTGCTGCACGCGGCACGAATGGCGGGGCTGTCGACTGCTGCGGCCAAACCGGTGGCATCCGGCTGTGTGCGCACAGTGGATGGCCTGCGCAACGACGACGCCCTGGCATTGCTCGGCGAATGCACCCTGGCGCTGCGCTATGAAGAGGTCAATCCGCTGGCCTTCGAGCCGGCGATTGCCCCGCATCTGGCGGCGCGCGAGGTGAGTATATTGCTGGATGTTGCCGCGTTGCAGGGGCCGGTACAGGCAATTCTGGACAAGCAGGCGGACTTTACTTTGGTCGAAGGGGCGGGCGGTTGGCGGGTGCCGTTGGCCGGTCAGGAAGCCCTGTCGGACCTGGCGATTGCTTTGCAGTTGCCGGTGATTCTGGTGGTCGGCGTGCGCCTGGGCTGCATCAATCATGCGTTGCTCACTGCGGAGGCCATCCTGCGTGACGGCCTTCTGCTGGCGGGCTGGGTGGCCAATCTGGTCGATCCTCAGACCTCTCAGCTTGAGGACAATCTGGCCACCCTAGCCGAACGGCTACCAGCCCCCTGTCTGGGCTATGTTCCGCGCCTGGCCGAAGCCACGCCGGCTGCGGTTTCTGGCTACCTCAACCTCGATCTATTGCACCGCGCGCTATAAGCAGGCCAAGTGCCATAGCTTTTTGCTTGTACGTTTTTCGAGCAACTTCTGCTTCAATTGAAGCTGTTAGTGGTTTGCCATAGCGGGAGCTTGGACATGGAAATTTCAGGAAGCGCCTTCAACTCGGGCATCAGCACCATTCAGTCTGGCCAGCGCCGGGTCGATCAGGCTGCGGCGGATATCGCCAGCAATGCGCTGGGTCCGCAACCGCAGCCCACTTCTGCGCCGCCGGCTAATCAGGTTAACCCTTCGCCGAGTTCGGCCGAGCAGACGCGCCCTGATCTGGCGGAAAGCCTGGTCGCTTTGCGCCAAGGTCAAAATGAGGCTGAAGCCGGCGCCAAGGTGGTCAAAACCGCTGACGAAGTGCTCGGTACCCTGATCGATACAACGGCCTGAGTCGCCCGCCCCGAGCGTTCTCATGCCTGGTAATGAGGCAGCAACTGCGGGGCGAGGAGTCATTGCATGCAGATTGGCGGCGCATCGTCTTATCCTGCGCCTGCAGCCACGTTACTGCCGGCTCGTCTTCTTGCGTCCAATATTTCCCCTGATGTATCCCCGGACATCACCCGCGCAGCTCAGTCGCCGGTAACCGCGGCCCAGCCACTGGCCGATGAGCAGTCGGCTTCGGCGCGTGAAGAAGCGGATAAACCTGCTGACGCCTCGACCAATCCCGAAAACGCGAAAAGCCGCGAAGGCGAGCCCAGCCCTCAGCAGCAGCGTCTTGAGCAACTGGAAATCGCCAAGCTGGTCAGCCGTGATCAGGAAGTGCGCACCCACGAGCAGGCGCATGCCGCCGTCGGTGGCCGCTATGCCGGCGCGCCGAGCTACACCTATGAGCGCGGCCCTGATGGCAAGCGCTACGCGGTGGGTGGTGAGGTCGGCATCGACACCAGCCCCATTCCGAACGACCCGGAAGCCACCCTGCGCAAGATGGAAGTTGTCATCCGTGCTGCACTGGCGCCCGCAGAGCCCTCTGCGCAGGATCGTCAGGTGGCCGCGCAAGCTCAGTTGCAGATGGCCGAGGCCCGTGTCGAGCTGGCACAACAGCAGCGCAGTGAGGTTGAGGCCGCCCGTGAGGCGCGTGCCGAGCAACGCAGCAAAGAGGAAGAGCCGCCGTCGGACGAGGAAGAGAAATCCACCGCGCCCGCCCAGCAGGATGTGCCACCACCACCTAGTCTTGATCTGTACAAGCAGCTCAGCGGGTTGCAGACGCCGGCCCCGATTGTCGATCTGGTGGCCTGAACGGCACGTGGGGTGCTTGACATTAAATAGGCATAAACGTATGTTTCAAACGCTTGTTTGATTAGCTCGATTGCCAAGGGGCAGGCGAGCGCCGGGATTGCTCCCGAAACCGACCGAATACCCGGTCACCTACACACTAAGAATCCACCGCAGAGGTTAACCGCTATGCCTGATTACAAGGCCCCCTTGCGTGATATCCGTTTCGTACGCGACGAACTGCTCGGCTACGAAGCGCATTATCAGAGCCTGCCTGGCTGCCAGGACGCTACTCCGGACATGGTCGACGCCATCCTTGAAGAAGGCGCCAAGTTCTGTGAGCAAGTGCTGTCGCCACTGAATCGTGTAGGTGACACCGAAGGTTGCACCTGGTCCCCGGAAGGCGTGAAAACCCCTACCGGCTTCAAAGAAGCCTATCAGCAGTATGTTGAAGGCGGCTGGCCGAGCCTGGCGCACGACGCTGACCATGGCGGCCAAGGCCTGCCTGAGTCGCTGGGTCTGGTGCTGAGCGAAATGGTGGGTTCGTCCAACTGGTCGTGGGGCATGTACCCAGGCCTGTCGCACGGTGCGATGAACACCATTGCCGAACACGGCACCGATGATCAGAAGCACACCTACCTGACCAAGCTGGTTTCCGGCGAGTGGACTGGCACCATGTGCCTGACCGAGCCACATTGCGGTACCGACCTGGGCATGCTGCGCACCAAGGCTGAGCCGCAAGCTGACGGCACCTACAAAGTGTCCGGCACCAAGATCTTCATCTCCGCTGGCGAACACGACATGGCCGATAACATCGTCCATATCGTTCTGGCCCGCCTGCCCGACGCGCCGCAAGGCACCAAAGGTATTTCGCTGTTCATCGTGCCGAAATTCTCGGTCAACGCTGACGGCTCTGTTGGCGCACGCAATGCCGTTTCCTGTGGCTCGATCGAGCACAAGATGGGTATCCACGGTAACGCCACCTGCGTGATGAACTTTGACGGCGCCACCGGCTTCCTGATCGGCCCAGCCAACAAAGGCCTGAACTGCATGTTCACCTTCATGAACACGGCCCGCCTGGGTACTGCTCTGCAAGGTCTGGCTCACGCTGAAATCGGTTTCCAGGGTGGTCTGAAGTACGCTCGCGAGCGTCTGCAGATGCGTTCGTTGACTGGCCCGAAAGCGCCGGACAAAGCCGCTGACCCGATCATCGTCCACCCGGACGTGCGTCGTATGCTGCTGACCATGAAAGCCTTCGCTGAAGGTAACCGTGCGATGGTGTACTTCACTGCTAAGCAAGTGGACATCGTCAAATACAGCAAAGACGAAGCCGAGAAGAAAGCTGCAGACGAACTGCTGGCCTTCCTCACGCCAATCGCCAAAGCCTTCATGACCGAAGTCGGCTTCGAAGCCGCCAACCACGGCATGCAGATCTACGGTGGCCACGGCTTTATCGCCGAGTGGGGCATGGAGCAGAACGTTCGCGACTGCCGTATCTCGATGATGTACGAAGGCACCACCGGTATTCAGGCCCTCGACCTGTTGGGTCGTAAGATTCTGATGACCCAGGGCGGCGCGCTGAAGAACTTCACCAAGATCGTGCACAAGTTCTGCCAGACCAACGAAGCTAACGACGCCATCAAAGGCCTGGTTGAGCCGTTGGCCAAGCTGAACAAAGAGTGGGGCGACATCACCATGAAAGTGGGCATGGCCGCTATGAAAGACCGTGAAGAAGTCGGTGCCGCTTCGGTGGACTACCTGATGTACTCCGGTTATGCCTGCCTGGCTTACTTCTGGGCCGACATGGCTCGCCTGGCTGCTGAGAAGATTGCTGCCGGTGCTGAAGACGAGGCGTTCTACAAAGCCAAGCTGCAGACTGCCAACTTCTACTTCGCCCGTATTCTGCCGCGTACCCGTATGCACGTAGAGGCGATGCTGTCTGGCGCCAACAACCTAATGGACATGGCCGAAGAGAACTTCGCCCTGGGCTACTAAGCCTTCGTCCTTTAGGTCGAAAGAACCGCTGCCCTTGGGTGGCGGTTTTTTTATGGGGCAAATAAAACGCGCCAGCTCGCTTGTCGATTTGTCGTTAGGTTCCGTGCGCAACGCGCGCGTTACAGGCAAACTGCGCGACGTTATCCACTTTTATCGCGGTGTGGAGCCTGTCTTGTCGCGTCTTGCTGCTGTGCGCTTCAGTCATTTTCTGCCTTCGCTGCTGCTGCTGCTTGGCGGTGTGCTGTTGGCGCGGTTGGCTGTGCTGAGCGAGTTCTTCACCTCGCTGTTCAACGTGCTGCCCACCCTCCTGCTGTTACTCGGCGGCGCCTTTTGCCTGGTGTATGGCCGTCAGCGCGAAGTGTTTCTGCTGCTGACGCTGTACCTCGCTTACTTCCTGCTGGATAGCCAGGTTGATCATTTTCGTGCCACAGGGCAGGTGCGCAGTGATGCGGCGCTGATCTTCCATCTGTGCAGCCTGTTGTTGCCGCTGCTCTACAGCCTCTACGCGGCCTGGCAGGAACGCACCCATCTGCTGCAGGACCTGATTGCCCGTGCAGCGGTTCTGTTGGCAGTCGGTGCGGTGGCGGTGGGCCTGGCGCAGCGCTTTCCCGATGCGCTGCTGCATTGGCTATCGCGGGTGCGCTGGCCGGCGTTGCAGGTGGAGTGGTTGGCGCTGGTGCAGCTGGCTTATCCGGTGTTTATCCTCGGCCTGATCCTCCTGGCAGTGCAGTACCTGCGGGCGCCAAGGCCGTTGCATGCGGCCCAGCTGCTCGGCTTGTGCGGCGTGCTGTGGATGTTGCCGAACACCTTTATCCAGCCCAATGCGCTGAATGTGATGAGCAGTCAGGTCATGCTGATATTGGTAGCAGCCTTGGCTCACGAGGCCTATCAGATGGCCTTCCGTGACGAGCTTACGGGCCTGCCGGGACGACGTGCATTGAATGAGCGCTTGCAGCGCTTGGGCCGCAGTTATGTGATCGCTATGGCCGACGTCGATCACTTCAAGAAATTCAACGACACCCATGGTCACGATGTCGGTGATCAGGTGCTGCGCCTGGTCGCCGCTCAGCTGCGCAAGATCGGTGGCGGGGGCAAGGCCTACCGCTACGGCGGCGAGGAATTCACCCTAGTGTTCCCCGGCAAAACGCTTGAAGAGTGCCTACCCCACCTTGAAGTGGTGCGCCAGGCCATTGAGACCTACCGCATTCAGTTGCGCGACAAACAGCAGCGCCCGCAGGACGACAAGCAAGGCCGGGCGCGGCGGGCTGGCAGTGCGGCCAATCAGGTGTCGGTGACGGTCAGCATGGGCGTGGCCGAACGCGGGGTGGAACAGCGTAATCCGGATGAGGTGCTCAAGGCCGCTGACCAGGCGTTGTATAACGCCAAGGGCGCCGGCCGTAACTGTGTACGCAGTTACGGCCAGCGTCGCGGTGCGGTCAAGCTGGATAACGTGCGGGGTTAAACGCGCCGGCTAATGGCAGTGTATTCAGCATTTGCACGGTGATTGTTGGCGCGCCGCATGAGCCGTAGCGTAGTGCGCTAACCCACGCTCTAGCTGACGGAGAACCCAGCATGCCCGAGTACAAAGCCCCCCAGCGCGATATGCAGTTTCTGATCGACGAAGTTTTCGATTTTCACGCGAGCTATGCCGCGATGGGTGCCAGCGATGCCACCCCGGACATGGTCAGCGCCATTCTGGCCGAGGGTGCCAAGTTCTGTGAGCAGGTGCTGGCGCCATTGAATCGCTCAGGCGATGAAGAAGAGTGCCAGATTAACAATGGCGTGGTGACCACGCCTGCGGGCTTCAAGGAAGCCTTTGCCCAGTATGTGGAGGGCGGCTGGAATGGGCTCTCCGCTGATACGGCCTATGGTGGCCAAGGGTTACCGTCTTCATTGGGGTTAATCATCAGTGAGATGGTGGGGTCCAGTAACCTGTCCTGGGGTATGTACCCGGGCCTGACCCACGGCGCCATGTCGGCCATTCATGCCCATGGCACCGAAGCACAGAAACAGACCTACCTGAGCAAACTTACCGAAGGCCGTTGGACTGGCACCATGTGCCTGACTGAGGCCCACTGCGGCACCGACCTGGGGCTGATTAAAACCCGCGCCGTGCCTCAGGCCGATGGCAGCTATGCGGTAACCGGCAGCAAGATCTTTATCTCGGCTGGCGAGCACGATATGAGCGAAAACATCGTGCACCTGGTCTTGGCCAAGCTGCCTGACGCGCCTGCGGGCACCAAAGGCATCTCGCTGTTTATCGTGCCCAAGTTCCTGCCCGATGCTGAAGGTCAGGCCGGGGCGCGCAATGGGGTCAGCTGTGGCTCGATCGAGCACAAGATGGGCATCAAGGCCTCGGCCACCTGCGTGATGAACTTCGACAGCGCCACCGGTTACCTGATCGGCGAGGCCAACAAAGGCCTTAACTGCATGTTCACCATGATGAACCATGCGCGCCTTGGCACCGGCATGCAGGGGCTGTGTCTGGGTGAAACCAGCTTCCAGGGCGCGATCAAGTACGCCACTGATCGCCTGCAGATGCGTGCGCTGACCGGGCCGAAAGCCCCGGATAAGGCCGCTGACCCGATTATCGTGCACCCTGATGTGCGGCGCATGCTGCTGACCATGAAGGCGTTCAACGAAGGCAACCGTGCGCTGGCCTATTTCACCGCACAGCTGATCGATCAAGCCCACAGCGGTGCCAGTGCCGAACAGCGTGAGGAAGCCGAGAACCTGCTGGCCTTTTTGACGCCGATCTGCAAAGCCTTTATGACCGAAACCGGTCTGGAGGTGACCAACCATGGCATGCAGGTATTCGGTGGCCACGGGTTTATCCGCGAGTGGGGCATGGAGCAGCTGGTGCGCGACTGCCGCATTGCCCTGATCTACGAAGGCACTAACGGTATCCAGGCCCTCGACCTGCTGGGGCGCAAGGTGCTGAGTAGCCAGGGTAAGTTGCTGCGCGGGTTTACCAAAATCGTGCATAAATTCTGCGAAGCGCAGGCCGAGCATCCGCAGCTCAAGGGCTATGTCGCTCAACTGGCCACGCTGAATCAGCAGTGGGGCACACTGACCCAGAAAATTGGTATGGCGGCCATGAAGAACCCGGACGAAGTCGGGGCGGCGTCGATGGACTACCTGATGTACTCCGGCTACGTCATCCTGGCCTACTTCTGGTTGCGCATGGCGCTGGTCGCCGAGCAGCAGTTGGCGGCGGGCGCGAGTGATGCTGCGTTCTATCAGGCCAAGTTGGCCACCTGCGAGTTCTATTTCAAGCGCTTGTTGCCGCGTACCGCGACTCACCTGGCTGGTGCTGAAGCCGGCAGTGAATGCTTGATGCGTCTGCCCGCCGAGCATTTCGCGCTCTGACGGACGGTACGTGCAGGTAAAGGCCCGCCAATTGGCGGGTTTTTACTGTGTGTGGCCGAATGAATGAGTTGTGACTGTTCAGTCTGTACGCGACGCTATGTGTCTAAAAAGTTGTTCGGTTAGACTTTCTGTACATCTGTATACCTGTTGCTTCGCTCGAGGATTTACCCCATGGCCGACTACAAAGCTCCCCTGCGCGATATGCGCTTCGTGCTCAATGAAGTGTTTGAAGTTTCCAAGCTGTGGGCCCAGTTGCCGGCCCTGGCTGAAGTTGTTGATGAAGACACGGCTGCGGCCATTCTCGAAGAAGCGGGCAAGGTCACCGGCGGCGTTATTGCTCCGCTGAACCGCAGTGGCGATGAAGAAGGCTGCTCCTGGGCCGATGGTGCGGTGAAAACCCCAGCCGGCTTCCCTGAGGCTTACCAGACCTACGCCGATGGCGGCTGGGTTGGTGTTGGTGGTGACCCGGTATTCGGCGGCATGGGCATGCCCAAGGTGATTTCGGCCCAGGTCGAGGAAATGGTCAACTCGGCCAACCTGTCCTTCGGCCTGTACCCGATGTTGACCGCCGGTGCTTGCCTGTCGATCAACGCCCACGCCAGCGAAGAGCTGAAAGAAAAATACCTGCCAAACATGTACTCCGGTGTTTGGGCGGGCTCGATGTGCCTAACCGAACCGCATGCAGGCACCGACCTGGGCATCATCCGCACCAAGGCTGAGCCGCAAGCTGACGGCAGCTTCAAGATCAGCGGCACCAAGATTTTCATCACCGGCGGTGAGCACGACCTGACCGAAAACATCATCCACCTGGTGTTGGCCAAGCTGCCGGACGCACCGGCTGGCCCGAAAGGCATCTCGCTGTTCCTGGTGCCGAAAGTCATGGTCAATGACGACGGTTCGCTGGGTGAGAAAAACGCCCTGTCCTGCGGCTCGATCGAACACAAGATGGGCATCAAGGCTTCGGCCACCTGCGTGATGAACTTCGACGGCGCCACCGGCTGGATCGTCGATGCGCCGAACAAAGGCCTCGCCGCGATGTTCACCATGATGAACTACGAGCGTCTGGGCGTTGGTATTCAGGGCCTGTCCCTGGGTGAGCGCAGCTACCAGAACGCTGTGGAATACGCCCGCGACCGTATCCAGAGCCGTGCGCCGACCGGCCCGGTGGCTAAAGACAAAGCCGCCGACCCGATCATCGTGCACCCGGACGTGCGCCGCATGCTGCTGACCATGAAAGCCCTGAACGAAGGCGGCCGTGCCTTCTCCAGCTATGTGGCTATGCAGTTGGACACCGCCAAGTACAGCGAAGACGCCACCACCCGCAAGCGCGCCGAAGAACTGGTCGCTCTGCTGACGCCCGTGGCCAAAGCCTTCCTCACCGACATGGCGCTGGAAACCACCGTGCACGGCCAGCAGATCTTCGGCGGCCACGGCTTTATCCGCGAGTGGGGCCAAGAGCAGCTGATCCGCGACTGCCGCATCACTCAGATTTACGAAGGCACCAACGGCATTCAGGCGCTCGACCTGGTCGGCCGTAAAGTGGTCGGCAGCGGCGGTGCGTTCTACAAGCACTTCGCTGAAGAGATCAAAGCCTTCACTGACAGCGCCGATGCCTCGCTGGCCGAGTTCGTCAACCCACTGAAAGACGCCATCGCCAATCTGGAACTGATGACCAGCGACCTGCTGGAGCGCGCCAAGGCCAACCCGAATGAAGTCGGCGCCGCCTCGGTCGAGTACCTGCAAGTGTTCGGTTACACCGCCTACGCCTACATGTGGGCGCTGATGGCCCGTACCGCACTGGCCAAGCAGGATCAGGACGAGTTCTACGTGAGCAAGCTGGGTACCGCGCGTTTCTTCTTCGCCCGCCTGCTGCCGCGTATCCACTCCCTGACCGCGTCGGTCAAAGCCGGTAGCGAGTCGCTGTACCTGCTGGATGCTGCGCAGTTCTAAGGCGTTCGGTATGACAAAAAAACCGGCCTAAGTGCCGGTTTTTTTGTGTCTGGGATCAGTGCTCAGCGGCTGTGTGCGGGGCTCTCAGTTATTGATCAACTGCTCAACCAGTTCCGGATTGTCGATAAAGCGGTTACGCGTGCCTTGCAGGCTGGCAATCTTGTCGTTGCGCGCTTTTTCCTCGGCATCGGGTGGGTCCATCTGGTGCCATTTCTTGTACACCTGCACCTGACCAACAATCGGCAGGGCATATTCCACGTGCATGTAGAAAATCGCCCGGGCCACATTGCCCTTGGCTTCATCGCGCGGCTCCACTAGCTGGAAGCTGGTTTTCATGTCGCAGCCGATATCGTCGAACTTGCTCGGCACGCTGTCATCCAGCTCACCGAACTGCGCATTGCGCCGAACCAGTTCCACGCGGGTGAGTGCTGGGTAGAGGTTGTGCAGGTCTGAAGCCATGAAGACGTAACGCGGGTTCATGATCCCGCACTGACGGTCGGTGATGCAGCGCAGCGAGCTTTTCAGCTGTTTGCTGCTGTATATCGGGCTGGCTTTGAGTTGGCCGCTTTCTTCCGTGAAGGCTTTGCCGCAATACAGTGTGCTTCCACCCTGGCCATACAGCTGACTCCAGAATAACTGCGTCGCGGCCTTGGGATCAGAAAGCTGGTTTTGCCCGTTGGCGGATGCCAGTGAGCTGAGGGTGGCTGTCAGGCAGCCGATGGCGAAAAGCAATGAGCGCATGTGTGGCCCCAGTGACCGCCGTTGACGGGGTCTGTTGTTTTTGTAAGACAAGATCGAGTCTAACAAGACCTGCGTCACAAAATAAAGCCGAGCGTTTGCTCGGTTTTACCCAAGAAGCGGTTGTGTAGGCTATGGCTTACACGGCGTGCTGCAGATCGCCACTATGCCGAGTTACTCGCGCTGGCTAATCTGCTCCCTGTGGACGTCGCGCAGGAAGCGCACTTTAGCAACAAGGATACGTGGGACAGCTGCCAGGACGGCAAGCAGATCAAGGATGTCAGCAAACAGTCTGCAAAGACCCCGCAATGCGGGGTTTTCTTTTTTATGGCGTTCGCCAAACCGCAGAACCCTTCTCGACCTACCGAACCTATTGCGTGACCACGCTGAATACCGCGCTGGCACGGGCAATCCGCACTGACTCAACCACAACGTAGCAATTGGCAAACGCCAGGCTTTTGCCGACCTTTTGCACATCGGTTTCCAGGGTTATCCAGTCGCCGCGTTTGGCGGTGCCGGCGTAGTCGATGGTCAGGCTGCTGGTGACGATTGGCGTGGGCGGTTCCTGGGCGAAGGCGCTGTTATAGCCCAGTGCTACGTCGGCCAGGCTGCTGAGCACGCCGCCATGCACCAGGCCGCGGGCGTTGCAGTGTTTCTCTTCGGCCCATAAGCCAATCACCAGGCCCTTATCAGTGCGCTGGTTGTATATGGGTCCCAGCAAATCGAGAAAGGGGCTGCTGCGAAACAATGGGGTAAAGCCCTCGGGAACCATGCTCATCTGCGATACCTTCTGTGTTGTGGGTTCGTCAGGCGGCTTGGCGCTGTGCCTGCAACGCAGCGAACCAGTCCAGTGTTTCATCCCACAGCACCTGCGCCGCAGGACGGAAGTAGCCCATATGGCCAATGGCGCCGATGCTGGCGGCTGAATCGATGGTGCGCGCTTGATAGGGCGCGGCTCTGTAAGCCGCCATAAAGGCATCGCGTGAGGCGGGCGGGGCCCACAGGTCATCCAGGGCATTGGCGGCAATGATCGGCGTGCTGACCGTGGCAAAGCGCTCGGCCAGGCCCGGCATCTGCGGGTCCTCGAAGAAGTAGCGCGGGTAGCGGCACCAGCGCTTCCACTGGGTGTAGACCCCCAGCGGCAAATCCTCGCCCATGCCCAGGGTGCTCCAGGCCAGGTAGCCTTTGTAACGGGTCATCAATGGGCCAATCAGGCGCCACATAGTCAGCACGCGCAGCTGCTCGGTCTTGGGCATCCAGCCGTGCCAGCCAGCACCGGTGCCGAAGGTGTAGAACCCCTGGACCTGATCATGGTTCGGCAGCAGGCCAAAGGCATGTCCGCCAAAGGAGTGACCGACCATATACAGCGGTCGTTGTGGGTGGCGGTGTTGGTCGACTGCGGCCGCCAGATCGAGGTGCGCCCAGTCCAGATAATCCATAGCAAAGCCGCGCAGGCTGGCCGGTTTCGATTGACCGATGCCGCGATAATCGAGGGTCAGCGTGCTGTAACCGCGCTGTGCGGCATATTCGGCAAAGCGTCGATAGAAACCCTGGGGCACGCCGGTGGCGCCGGCAATCACCAGCTGTGCGACCGGTTCCGGGGCGTGATACAGCGTGGCGGTCAGCGGGTAACCGTCGAGTGCTGGCAACTGCACGGTCTCGCTAAGAATGGCTGGGGTATTCATGGGCGGACTCCTCCCGGAAGCTGTTCGCGGGTCAGGTTGAACAGGGCTGTGGCGGCGCGCTTGAGCGGCTCGCTGCTGCCGGCCACGCGGGCTTGCAGCAACCCGCCTTCATACAGCGCGACAAACAGCGCGGCGAGGTTATCGGCCTGTTCGCTGGGGTAACCGTAGGCGTGCAGTTGCTGGCTCAGTGCTTGGCGCACGGCGGTGAAGCTGCGCTGCAGAGCGGCGCGGATTTCTACATCCTCCGGGCCGCTTTCCAGCGCGATGGTGGCCAGCGGGCAGCCACGTTCAAACTGGCTGTTTTCCAGCTGCTGCAGTGCACCTTGTAACCAGTGGTGCATGGCCTTGAGTGGGTCGCTTCGTTGGCTGAAAAGTTGGGCAAACAGGCTGTCGATAGTGCGGCTGATGTGGTCAATTGCGGCTACTGCCAGCTCGCTTTTACCGCCGGGGAAGTGGTGATAGAGGCTGCCCTTGGGCGCGCCGGCAATGTCCAAAAGCTCATTCAGACCAACGCCATGCAGCCCCTTGCGTTGCAAGGCGTCGGCCATGGCGTGAATGAGCTTGTCGCGGGTCGAGATCTTTTTCATGGGCTAAATATATAGACCGGTCGGTCTATTTTGCCAAGGGTTTTCTGCCTCATAACCGGGCGATATGACATGGCATCAGTTGGATTGGTCGCGTGCCTGCCCTGGGTGTGCGACCCGCGTGCAGCGGTGAGCAGTCGCTTCACCGCTTTTCCGCTACCATCTGCGTTCTTTCGCATGCTGATAAGGATTTCCCCATGTCCATTTCCACGCTGATTTTCCTGGCGGTTCTCGCGGCACTGATTTTTTACGTGATTGGCATCTACAACCAGTTGGTGACCCTGCGTAATCGCTTCCAGAACGCCTTTGCGCAGATCGAGGTGCAGCTCAAACGCCGTTATGACCTGATCCCCAATTTGGTGGAAACCGCCAAAGGCTATATGGCGCATGAGCGCGAGACCCTGGAAGCCGTGATTGCTGCGCGCAACAATGCCGTGACCGGGCTCAAGGCCGCATCCGCGCAGCCGGGCAATGCGCAGAGCATGGCGCAGCTGGGCGGCGCGGAAGGGCTGCTGAACAGTGCCTTGGGTCGCTTGAACGTGACGCTTGAGGCTTACCCGGACCTCAAGGCCTCGGCGAATATGCAGCAGCTCAGCGAAGAGTTGAGCAGCACCGAGAACAAGGTGGCCTTTGCCCGCCAGGCGTTCAACGATGCGGTAATGGCCTACAACATCTACAAGCAGGCATTCCCAACGGTGCTGCTGGCCGCCAGCTTTGGCCACGCCCAGGACGCCAGCCTGCTGGAGTTCGCCGACAGCGCGGCGATTCAGGAAGCGCCGAAGGTGTCATTCTAAGGATTCTCTGGGATGAACTTCTTCGAGCAACAGGATCGCGCCCGACGAAACAGCGGGCGTTTGCTGATCCTGATGATACTGGCAGTACTCAGTCTGATCGGCCTGACCAGCTTGGCGTTGGGTGTGGTCTGGCAGGTATTCGGCCCTGACCCACAGTCTCTGGGCATGCTGGATGGTCCGCGCACGTTACTGCCCAGCTGGCCACAGGTGGCTATGGTCGCCCTGGCCGTAATCGGTGTGGTGCTGCTGGGCAGCCTCTACAAGAGCTTGCAGCTCAGCCGTGGCGGTCAGGCGGTGGCCGAACGGCTGGGTGGGCGTTTGATCAACCTCGCGCCGCAGAGCCTGGAGGAACAGCGCCTGCTTAATGTGGTGGAGGAGATGGCTCTGGCCTCGGGCACTCCAGTGCCGCCGGTGTATGTGCTGGATGATGTGGGGATCAATGCCTTTGCCGCCGGCCTGACGCCGCAGGATGCGGTGATCGGGATTACCCGCGGGGCAATCAGCCTGCTCTCGCGTGAAGAGCTGCAGGGGGTGATTGCCCACGAGTTCAGCCATATCTTCCACGGCGATATGCGCCTCAACACACGCTTGGTCGCGGTACTGCACGGCATTCTGCTGCTGGGGCTTATCGGCGGGTTTCTGCTGCGCAGCAGCTCCCGTGGCAGTTCGCGTTCCAGCCGCAACAATTCGGCGGCAGCGATCATCGCGGTGGGCGCTACTTTATGGTTGCTGGGCTATGCCGGGACGTTCTTCGGCAGCCTGATCAAGGCCGCCGTGAGCCGGCAACGCGAGTTTCTCGCCGACGCCTCGGCCGTGCAGTTCACCCGCAATCCGCAGAGCATTGCCGGAGCGCTGCAGAAGATCGGCGGCAACCAGTATGGCTCGCAATTGCGCGCCGGGCATGCGGCCGAGTTCAGTCATATGTACTTCGCCGCCGGTATCAGCCGGGCGCTGGAGGGCATGCTGGCGACCCATCCGCCACTGGAAGAGCGGATTCGGCGTATTACGCCAGAGTGGGATGGGCGCTACCCGGATGTCTCGATCCTCAGTCTGCTGCCCACCAATGCCACGGCAGACCAACGTGCAGTGGCCCAGGGCTGGGATCAGGCCCTGACCGGCTTTAGCGCCGCCTCGGCCACGGCGGCCATCGCCAGCATTGGCGAGCCACGTGCGGCCCACCTGCAGCAGGCGCATAAAGTGCTGGATGAATTGCACCCGGCGCTGCGTCAGGCGGCGCACCATGGCATCGGCGCCCAGGCCTTACTTTATGGGTTGCTGCTGGCGCCTGCGGCGCCCTTGCGTGACCAGCAACTGCAGATGCTCCAGCCACTGCTCAGCGCCGAGCTGATGGAGCATGTGCAGGCGCTGGAACAACCGCTGCGCCAGCTGCCAGGCAACCAGCGGCTGACCCTGCTGGACCTGGCCATGCCGGCGCTCAAGCAGCTGGGCGCCGAACAGGCGGCTGGGTTGTGTGCGGTGATGGCGCGGCTGATTCGTGCCGATGGCCAGGTTGAGCTGCTGGAATGGACGTTGCTGCGCATCGTAGAGCGTAACCTGGCCCCCAGTCGGCGGCTCAGTGGGCATTTCCACCTGCTGGAAGTGTTGGATGACGCGCAGGTGTTGCTGTCGTTTCTGGCCCATGCCGGCAATGTTCCGCCGGATCAGGCGCAAGCAGCGTTGGCAAAGGCGGCGAGCGAATTGCCATACACCGTGCTCAACCTGTTGCCGGCAACGCAGTGCGATCTGAAAGCCCTGGAGGCTGCGCTCAAACGGCTCAACCAGCTGCAGCCCTTGCAGAAGCCGCGTCTGCTCAAGGCCATGGCGCGCTGCATCGAGCATGACGGGCGCATCGAGGTGGCCGAGGCCGAGTTGCTGCGTGCCGTGGCTGACCTGCTGGATTGCCCGATGCCGCCGCTGCTGCACACGACCACCGGGCCGCTGGCGGGTTGACGCCGACGGCTTCACGGTGGAGTCTGAACCGGCAGGCTCCGCGCGGTCATCAACCTGTCACGTCGGTTGCCGATGCTGAGGTCATAGCAACAAGACTTGGCCCTTGGCCGATTGGCCACTTGTTTACTGCCTCCTGACCTCAACCGTCACGCCGGGTTGTCCGGCAAGGAGCCTGTCATGCACCTGCTTCCCCTGACCCACGATCTCTTTGACCCACAGCTGCAACTGGAGGCCGAGCCGCTGTCGGCTGATGCATCGCCCTGGCCGTGCCTCGGCGTGCCGAGCATCCACCACGACATCAGCCAGACGATTGCTGCGATTGACCGCCTGAGTACGCAGTTGCAACAGGCGTCTGCACGTGAGCGCGCGCCTAGGCATTAAGGGCAGGCGGGTGGGCTGACGCCGAATGCCCGCAGCAGGTCCTCGACAAACGCTCGCTGCGCATCGCCGGGGTGCTGACCGCGGTGGCTGGTCAGGTGAAACTGCACATCAAAACCGAGGCTGTCAGCTTCGATTGCCCTCAGGCGCCCACGGACCTGCCAAGGCTCGGCAATATGCTCGGGCAGGTAGCCGATATGCCGCCCGGAGAGGATAAACGCCAGTGCACCATCAACCTGCTCGGTTTGCGCCGAGCTGGTGCTGCTCTGTAACGGTTCGTGCACCTGCACAAAGCGATAAGGATGCTGGACCCGATCAGCCTGCTGCAGGTCTTCCAGGCGAATCTGCGGGCGATTGAACAGTGTGTGGCCGGCGGCACAGAACAGCACCTGGCGCTCACGAAACAGCGGCTGATAATCGAGCGCGGTCTGGTTACCAGAGAAATAGCCAATCGCTACGTGTAGCTGGCCCTGCAGCAGGCGGCGTTCCAGCTCGGCCGGCATGGCGGTGAGCAGCTCGATCTGCACCGCCTGGTTTCGCCCGCGAAAGTTGCCAATGGCCTCGGCCACTTGCTCCAGCACACTGGCTGCAAGCCCTTCCGACAGGCCGATGCGCAGCTCGCCCAAGAGCTTGTCGGCCATGCCTTGGGCTTCACCCTTGAAAGTGTCGATGGCGCTGAACAGTTTGCGCGTGGCGCTGAGCACCTGTTCGCCCTTGGGCGTCAGGCGAAAGCCGCCCTTGCCGCGCTCGCACAGGCGAAAACCTAAGCGGGTTTCCAGCTTGGCCATCTGCGTGCTGATGGTCGATTGACCAATCCCCAGTTCGCCTTGGGCGGCACTAAAACCGCCGCACTCCACTACGGTGACGAACAGGCGCAGCAACTGCAGATCGAGGTCGCGTAACTGGCTGAGCATGACGGCACCTAACATTGATGAATGTCGATGCCAGAGTAGACCACTTCATATTTAAGCTAAGCAAACCGGCAGGCAAGCTGTGCCCAGCTCATCCCTTCACCGAGGTCATTCCCATGCGTCAGGCCCTTGTTCCGCTGCTGCTGTGTTGCGCCTTCGCCGCTCAGGCCGAAGAGAAAGCCCTGAACCTGTACAGCTGGTCCGCCTACCTACCGGAGCAAGCCCTGCAACGCTTCAAGGACGAAACCGGGATCACCGTCAAATACGACATCTTCGACAGTGCCGAAGCCCTGGACAGCAAACTGCTGACCGGCGGCAGCGGTTATGACGTCGTCTTCCCGGCCTCCAGCGGCTTGGCGCGGGCAATTCAGGCCAAAGCTTTGCAACCGCTGGATCGCACGCAACTGCCGCATCTGGAGAACCTCGATCCGGCGCTGCTGAGCAAGCTCGCCAGTGCCGACCCCGACAACCAGTACGGCCTGCCGTACACCTGGGGCACGGTCGGCGTGGGTTTCAACCGTCAGGCGCTTGAACAACGCCTGCCGGGTGTGCCGCTGAACAGCCTGGATCTGCTGTTCAAGCCCGAGTACGCCAGCAAGCTCAAGGATTGCGGCATCGCGGTGATCGACTCGCCGCAGGAAGTAATCAGCATCGTCCTCAACTACCTCGGCAAAGACCCTTACAGCAGCGAACGCGCCGACCTCGATGCGGTGGCGCAGTTGCTCACCCAGCTGCAGCCCAACCTGCGTTACGTCGGCGCCGGACGGCATATCAATGACCTGGCCAAGGGCGAAATCTGCCTGGCGCTGACCTACAACGGCGACGCCTATATGGCGGCGGCCAACGCCGCTGAGGCCAAGCAGCCGTTCGAAGTGCAGTACCGCATCCCGCGTGAAGGCACGCTGCTGTGGTTCGACACCATGGCCATCCCGGCTGATGCGCCGCACCCCAAGGCGGCCCACGCCTTTATCGATTACATGCTACGCCCTGAGGCCATCGCCGAGCTGACCAACAACGTGTTTTTCGCCAACGCCAACCAGGCCGCCACGGCGCTGGTCGACCCGGCGATCAGCGGCGATGCCGATATCTACCCCGGTGAAGCAGTGCGCGCCCGCCTGTTTGCCGAGCAACTGATGCCGTTGCGCCAACAGCGTGAACGCACGCGCATCTGGACCACTTTCCGCAGTCAGTATTGAGGACAAGGCAATGGAAGCATTCAACGGCAACGACCTGGCATTTACCCGCGACAGCCTCTACGGCACTTTCTCCGAGCCAACCTATGCCGGGGTCACCAGCTTTATGCGCCGGCGTTACAGCCGCGACCTAGCGGGCGTGGATCTGGTGGTCAGCGGCGTGCCCTTCGACACCGCCACCACCAACCGCCCCGGCACCCGCTTCGGTCCGCGAGCGATTCGCGCGGCGTCGATCACCAGCGCCTGGGAACGGCATTACCCCTGGGAGTTCGACCCCTTCGACCACCTGGCGGTGATCGACTACGGCGACTGCAATTTCGATCACGCCCTGCCGCACAAGATCCCGGCGGCCATCGAAGCGCACGCCGAGCATATCGTTCAGGCCGGTTGCGCCATGCTCACCCTGGGCGGCGACCACTTCATCAGCTACCCGCTGCTCAAGGCTCATGCGCGTAAACACGGCGCGCTGTCATTGGTGCACTTCGATGCGCACAGCGACACCTGGCCGGATCTCGACGACAGTGAGCAAGGCGTCAGCCACGGCACCATGTTCTACCACGCGGCCCGTGAAGGCCTGGTCGATCCGTCGCGCTCAGTGCAGATCGGCCTGCGTACCACCAATGACGACGTGATGGGCTTTCAGGTGCTGGATGCACGCCAGGTGCACCGCAGCACGCCGGAGCAGATTGCCGCGCAGATCCGCGCGCGGGTCGGTGATAACCCGGTGTACCTGACCTTTGATATCGACTGTCTCGACCCGGCCTTTGCCCCCGGCACCGGCACGCCGGTGTGCGGCGGCCTGAGTACCCATCAGGCGCTGGAAATTCTCCGTGCCCTGCGTGGGATCAATCTGGTTGGCATGGATGTGGTGGAAGTGTCGCCGCCTTACGATCACGCGGAAGTCACCGCTCTGGCCGGTGCCACCGTGGCGATGGAGTTGGTGTGCCTGTATGCGGCGCGGCAGAAGTTGGGCGAAAAAATCTAGGGTAGAAATCGCTGTGTATGTCCACGCATTGGCGTTCGCCTGGGCTACCCACGGTGGACCGGTGAGGCGTGATCCGCACCTAGGGTGTACAGAAAAATCCGGGCAAAAAAACGGGCCCAGAGGGCCCGTAAACTCACACTCAAATGTTAATCAGCGTTCAGTTGCTCGCTCAGGCCGATCGGCGACGGCAGAAACAGCCGCGCATCCATCAGTTGCGGCGTGCGCACGATGGGGGTGAAATCCATGCGGTCGAGGATGTCGCGCTGGATATCCACCCCCGGCGCCACTTCGATCAGCTCCAGGCCGTCCAGGGTCAGGCGGAACACGCAGCGTTCGGTGACATACAGCACCGGCTGGCCGCGTTCGGCAGCCTGGTGGCCGGCGAAAGTGCGGTGTTCCACCTCGGCGACAAACTTGCGCAGTTCGCCGTCCTTGATGATGCGCAACTGGCCGTCTTCGATGCGAATGTCCTGCTCACCCGCGCTGAAGGTACCGAGGAACACCACCTGCTTGGCGTTCTGGCTGATGTTGATAAAGCCGCCTGCGCCTGCCAGCCGGCTGCCGAATTTCGACACATTGAGGTTGCCGGCCGCATCCGCCTGAGCCAGGCCGAGAAAGGCGATATCCAGACCGCCGCCGTCGTAGAAGTCGAACTGGTAGGGCTGGTCGAGCAGCGCGCTGTGGTTGCTCGCCGCGCCAAAATCCAGCCCCGAGGCGGGGATGCCGCCGATCACCCCGGGTTCGGCGGTCAGGGTCAAGCGCTCGATCACGCCTTCCTCGGCCGCTACCCCGGCCACACCTTCGGGCATGCCGATGCCCAGGTTGACCACCGCACCGGCTTTCAGCTCCAGTGCCGCGCGGCGGGCGATCAGTTTGCGCACATCCAGCGGCATGGCTTTCAGGCTGTCCATCGGCACCCGGGTTTCGCCGGCGAAGGCCGGGTTGTAGGCGGTGGCAAAGGTTTGCTGATGATTGGCCGGCTCGGCCAGTACCACGCAGTCGACCAGAATCCCAGGGATCTTCACCTCGCGAGCATTTAGCGACCCGCGTTCGACAATGCGCTCAACTTGGGCGATTACCAGCCCGCCCGAGTTACGTGCGGCCATGGCGATGGCCAGGCTCTCGATGGTCAGCGCCTCGCGCTCGAAGCTCAGGTTACCCTCGGCATCGCTGCTGGTGGCGCGCACCACCGCCACGTGAATGGGGAATGTCGGGTAGAACAGGTAGTCCTCGCCGTCGATGGGCATTAGCCGCACCAGCTCGGTGGTGGTGCGCGCATTGAGCTTGCCGCCGCCGTGGCGCGGGTCGACATAGGTGCCCAGGCCGACGCGCGACAGCTGCCCCGGCTTGCCGGCGGCGATATCGCGAAACAGCTGGGAGATCACCCCCTGCGGCAGGTTGTAGGCCTCGATGCGATTATCCACCGCCAGCTTCTGCAGCCCCGGCACCAGGCCCCAGTGGCCGCCGATCACCCGCCGCACCAGGCCTTCGTGGGCCAGGTGATTGAGGCCGCGGCCCTTGCCATCGCCTTGGCCGGCGGCATACACCAGGGTCAGGTCGCGCGGTGCCTGTTCAGCCAGAAAGCGCTGCTCCAGGGCAATGGCGATTTCTTCGGCGAAACCGATGCCGACGAAGCCGCCCGTGGCCAGGTTGGCGTTGTCCGGGATGCGCGCCACCGCAGCGGCGGCGGTCATGATCTTGCTCATAGCGGGTACTCGAAAGCGATTAAACAACATTGAGTAGGGGCGGCATGGCGCACAGGGGCGCCATGCCAGGCCCGTCAGAAACTACCGAACAGCGTGCCCAGGGTGATGACGACCACCAGCGCCACCATCGGGAACGCCACGGTGTTAACGAAGATAAATTTGTACGACTCACGGTGCGTCAGCTTGCAGATCGCCAGCAGTGAGATCACCGCGCCGTTGTGCGGCAGGGTGTCCATGCAGCCAGAGGCCATGGCCGCGACGCGGTGCAGCAGCTCTGGGCTGATGCCGGCGGCGTTGGCCATGGTCAGGTACTGCTCGCCGAGGGTTTTCAGCGCAATCGACATACCGCCAGACGCCGAACCGGTGATGCCGGCGAGGATATTCACCGCCACCGCTTCGGAGATCAGCGGGTTATCGGAGACGCCGAGCACCAGGTCGCGAATGATCACAAAGCCCGCCAGCGAGGCGATCACCGTGCCATAACCCACTTCAGCTGCGGTGTTGAGGATGGGCAGCATGGAGCCGAAGGCGCCGTCGTTGACGCTCTTCTTCAGGTCCATCCAGCGCTGCCAGTGCATGGCGATTAACAACAGGATGGCCGCGCTCAGGGCGACGATGATCGCCCAGATGCCGATCAGCGATTTGGCGTCTTGCAGGCCGCCGAATTCCGGCTTGGCCAGGTAGCTGGTATCGATGCTCGGCAGAATCTGCTTGGCCATCAGGAAGTTCAACACGATCACCACGAAGATCGGCAGCAGCGCCAGCCAGAAACCCGGGATCGCCCGGTTGTCCTCGGCGACCGGGTCATCACGGTGCGCGCCATAGCCTTCGCCCGCCGCCATCAGCTTGCGCGACTGTGCGGTAAGCCACCAGGTGCCGAGGCCGAACATGATCAGCCCGGCGATCACCCCCAGGCCCGGCGCGGCGAAGGCGTCGGTACCGAAAAACGGGTTGGGGATGGCGTTCTGAATCGCCGGGGTGCCGGGCAGCGCGGTCATGGTGAAGGTGAACGAGCCGAGGGCGATGGCGCCGGGGATCAGGCGCTTGGGAATGCCCGCTTCACGGAACAACGCCGCGCCAATCGGGTACACCGCAAAGGCCACCACGAACAGCGACACGCCGCCGTAAGTGAGGATGCCGCATGCCAGCACGATGGCCAGGATCGCCCGCTCGCTGCCGACTTTCGCGACGATGCCCTGGGCGATGGCGCGGGCCGATCCCGAGTCGTCCATCAACTTGCCGAACAGCGCGCCCAGCAGAAACAGCGGAAAGAACTGAATCACGTAGCCACCCATGGCCTTCATAAACACTTGCGTGTAGGTGGGCAGCAGCAGGTGGATGTCACCGGCAAACAGCAAGGCCAGCAACGCGAGCAGAGGGGCGAGGATCAGCACGTTGATGCCGCGATAGGCGAGGTACATCAACAATGCGAGGGAAATCAGAATACCGAGGGTACCCATGGCTGGTTCCTTTTGTTGTTGTTTTAAGCACCGCTCTATGGCGACGCTGATGAGCTTGCTCGTTAAGCCAGGCAGCGAGACAAAGCGTTGGGCAGACTAGAGCGAAAGCTGTGCCAGACGGGGCTACGACTTTGGTCTAGGTGGCTGAAAGGCTTGTGCTTGATGGGTTGCGTCGGGCTTAGGCGGTTTGGCGTGGTTGCCGGGGGAGAACGATGTGTCTTTATTTTTGGAATCAGTCCAAATTTTTGGATTGCTCGATGGGCTTAAAGTCCAAAATTATGGACTTTCGCTTTTTTAGGCGCGGGGGACGCCTAGTTCCTTGCCCGCGATCTTTGGCATGTTCAGAAACATCGCGGCCAAGGGTTGGGCACCCCCGCCGTTCCTACAGTGAGTTGCGTCCGCTTTGGGAGCCGCGCGACTGGCTTAGTCGTGCTTACCCAACCCATGCAGGGCCAGCTTGGCGTACAGCCCTGCGCGGGAAATGCCCAGACGTTCCGCCGCCTGTTGGCGGTTGCCGGCTGTGGCCTGCAGGGCGTCGATCAGCGCCTGGCGTTCGGCCTGTGCCAGTTGCTCCGCCAATGTTTGCGTCACGCTGGTAGCTGGCTGCGGTGCAGGGGTGTGCACTGCGGGCGTCACCGGGTCGACCAACAACGCGCGCACGGTTTGCGCATTCAGGCGCCCATCGACATCCAATTGCGCGCGTTCCAGCAGGTTGCGCAACTCGCGCACATTGCCGCGCCAGGGTTGTGCGCTCAGTAGGGCGAGGGCGTCATCGCTGACTTCCAGCGGGGCCTGCGTCGAGCGGTTGGCAATATCGTCGAGCAGATGCTCCAGCAGCGCCGGAATATCCTCGCGGCGCTCACGCAGCGGCGGCACGCGCAGGGCCAGCACGTTAAGGCGGTAGTAGAGGTCGTCGCGGAACTGCCCGGCGGCGACTTTGGCCTCTAGATCAATGTGCGTGGCAGCGATCACTCGCACATTCAACGGTTTGACCTGATTGGAGCCCAGCGGCTCAACCTCCTGCTCCTGCAAGACGCGCAGCAGCTTGGCCTGCAGCGGCAGCGGTAGATCGCCGATTTCATCGAGAAACAGCGTGCCGCCGTTTGCCACTTCGAACTTGCCGATACGCGCCTTGCGATCCGCGCCGGTAAAGGCGCCGGGCGCGGTGCCGAACAGTTCGGCCTCGACCAGGGTTTCCGGAATGGCTGCGACGTTGACCGCGACAAACGGCCCGTTGGCCCGTGGCGACAGGTTGTGGATGCCCTGGGCCAGCAGCTCCTTGCCGGTGCCGGTTTCGCCGCGCAGCAGCACCGTGGCGTCGAGTTGCGCGGCGCGGCGGGCCTGGCGTTTGACCTCGCTGGCCGCCGTGCTGGCGCCGATAAAACCAGCAATGGTGTAACGCGCGCGGCGCGCCTTGGCCAACTCGTGCTGGGTGGCGACCAGCTGGCTCTGCAGGGTATTGAATTTGGCCATCAGCGGCTTGAGGTGACGGGCGCGGTCGAACAGTACAAAGCCCAGCGCGCCGACCAGGGTGCCGTCCTCGTCGCGCAGCGGAATACGCGTGACCACGAAATGCTCGCTGCCGAAGGCCATCAGGTCGAGCATACTCGGCTGGCCGCTCTCCACGACTTCGCGCAAGCGGCTGGCTGGCAGCACGTCTTCGATCTCTTTGCCGAGTACGCTGCGCGGGTCGCTGATGCCAACCTTTTCGGCGTACTTATCGTTGATCCAGACAATCCGCGCCTGGCGGTTGACCGCGATGGTGCCCTCGCATTGCGCGTTCAGGTGGTCGAACAACAGCGGCATGGCCACGGCGCGGAAGCGCTCGGGCGAAACACCAATGATCAGGCCGTGTTGGTCGAGGTCGTCGCGGGCAATGGCCATGGGCGCAGTACATCCAGAATCAGGTGCGGCCGATTATGGGTGGCGCTGCGCGCAGGGGGCAACCGGCGGCGATCTGCATACCGCCGGTAAGTACAGAGTGCCATGTGCGCGATCAGCCGCAGATCTGCGTCACCGCGACTGCAGCAGGTAATGACGCTTCTTGCCCAGGCTTAGCCGTCGACCCAGCTGCCAGGCTTGCAACGGCTGGTCCGGGTTGCTCTGGCGTTCGCCATTCAACAGCAGACCGCCGCCGCTCGCCAGGCGGCGTATTGCACTGCGTGAGGGCTGCAGATCATGGCGCAGCAGCAGGTCGGTCAGGCTTAAACCGCTAGCCAGGTCTTCCGCGCTAACGCTTAGTTGCGGTAGTTCGGCATCCGTTTCCTGCGCTGTGAACAGCGCCAGGGCGGTGGCTGCGGCGTCGCGTGCGGCCTGCTCGCCATGGGCTAGGGCAGTGGTGGCGTTGGCCAGGATGATTTTCGCCTGATTTAGCTCGGCGCCTTCGAGAGCGCTCAAGCGCGCTACCTCATCCAGCGGTAGATCACTGAACAGGGCGAGAAAGCGCCCCACGTCAGCGTCATCGCAATTGCGCCAGAACTGCCAGAAGTCATACGGCGAGAGCTTGTCGCCATTCAGCCACACCGCGCCGCTGGCGGATTTGCCCATCTTGCGCCCGTCACGGGTGGTCAGCAGCGGCATGGTCAGGCCGAACAGCGGCTGGCAGCCCTGGCGCCGGCCCAGTTCCACGCCATTGATGATATTGGCCCACTGGTCGGCACCACCCAGTTGCAGGGTGCAATTGTGCCGACGCGCCAGCTCGGTGAAGTCGTGGGCCTGCAGCAGGGTGTAGCCGAACTCCTGAAAGCTCAGCGAATGTTCACGCTCCAGGCGGTTGCGCACGGCGTCGAAGGTCAGCAGGCGGTTGATGGAAAAGTGCCGGCCGACTTGATCGAGAAACTGTAGGTAGCCGATACCGTCCAGCCAGTCGGCGTTGTCCACCACCAGGCCGTCGCTGGGGCCATCGCCCAACTGGATGTAGCGGGCAAAGCAGCCGGTAATCCCGGTGATGTTGTGTTGGATCTGCGCTTCCGTCAGCACCGGCCGGCTGCTGTCGCGAAAGCTCGGGTCGCCGATGCGTGTGGTGGCACCGCCAATCAGCAGGATCGGTTTATGCCCGGCGCGTTGCAGGAGGCGCATCAGCATCAAGGCTTGCAAATGGCCTACGTGCAGGCTGTCCGCCGTAGCATCGAAACCGAGGTAAAAGGTGATCGGGCCCTGGCTGAGCGCCAGGCGCAGGCCATCGAGGTCGGTGCTCTGGTGGATAAAACCACGGGCAGCGAGCTGGTCGAGCAGATCAAAGGTGTTACTGGGCATACGTGTCTCCTGGTTAAGGCAAAGGCCTGAGGAGACTGGAGTGAGGGTTTGCTATCCGGGCCGCCTCAGGCGGATCGGACATGCAACAACGCATCTACCGCCTGGTGAGAGGGGGCAGGGCGTAATAAAACGCGGAAATAGGGCAAATGTGCGTGTGCATGGGGCGGCACTTTAAGGGCTTTGGCGGGCAAGTCAACCGCCCGTGATCGGCGGTTCGCACGTTGCCTATCTGGTCAAGTCCCTGGCAGTTGAGGCACAGTGAGCCATCAAACCGCCACCCATGCAGCGTCGGGCCATGTTTTTTCGACCGCGAACCAAACCGGGCAGTGACAGCAACGCCGCCGTCGACGACTTGCAGGACGTCGGTCAGCGTTCGTTGATCCGTATGATCTTTGCCAGTACCGGGCTGACCCTCGGAGTGTTCTGCGCGCTGCAATTTATGGCCGGTAACTACCTGTTCGCCAGTTTCGAGTTGGTTGCCACCGCAACGTTACTGTGGGGCGCCTGGCGGATTGTCCGGGTGCGCAACCTATTGCCCTGGATCTACCTTTACCTGGTGCCGACCTTCAGCTTTCTGCTGTACATCATCGTTATCCCCAACGCCTCGAAAACTGCCTTTGTCTGGGTCTACAGCATTCCCGTGCTGTCCTACCTTCTGCTTGGTCTCAAGCGCGGCAGCTTGCTGTCACTGCCTTTTGTGATCGGCGCTTGCCTGCTGTACCTGTACACCTACCCGGTTCAGCGCGATGCCGAAAGCCTCATCGATCTGGGTAACGCCGTGTTTTGCGGTGTGATGATTCTGGTCTTCGTCTACCTCTACGAAGCCCGGCGCGCCACTGCCTACCAAAAGTTGCAGCATATGGCGCGCACCGATGCGCTGACCGGTGTGGCCAGCCGTGGCAGCTTCCAGCAAACCCTGGAGCAGAGCATCAGCGAGGCGAAACGCAGCCAGGCCAAGCTGGTGCTGGTGGTATTGGATATCGACTATTTCAAGGCGGTGAATGACCAGTACGGCCACGATGCTGGCGATCAAGCGCTGCGGCACATCTGCAACAGCCTCAGCCATCGGCTGCGGTCCACCGATACGCTGGGTCGCCTGGGGGGTGAAGAGTTTGGCCTGCTGCTGCGCAACACCGATGGCCGCGGCGCCGAACCCTTGGTGGAAAACCTGCGTGCGCAACTGTGTAGCCAACCGATGCGTTATGGCAGCCAGGACATTCCCTTGTCCGCCACCTTCGGCCTTGCCGAGTGGCCCGCCGATGGCAGTAGCGCCGAGCAGCTTTACCGCTGCGCCGACCAGCGCCTGTATCGCGGTAAAGAGCAGGGCCGTAACTGCGTGGTTGGTCGGCACAGTGCCGAGCATGCCGGCGAGTAACGTCGCTGCATGGTAATCGGTCATAGCGCCTCTGTTACGCCGTCTACACTCAGATCGGCCCATCGATTAATCGCTGCGTCGGCATGCCCGCCAGCGGCTTCCTTGGCGAAGTAACGGGTCAAACAGGGACTTTTAATGACCGTTTTGTCTGCCTTTCTCAAGCAGGTGATCAAACTCTGGTACTCCCCCGATCTAACCCTGATTGGGCAGCGCCGTGAGCGCCGTATGCGCATGCTTGCCAGCCTGGTTTTGCTGCTGGTGGGCAGCTTCTGGGGCATCTTCTTCAGCCTGCGTGGGCAGTGGGGGGTTGCCTTGATGGACCTGGCGATGATCCTTTGCGGCATGGGTGTGTTTACCCTGACGATGCGCAACCAGGTGCGCCAGGCCAATATGTTGCTGTTCGGCGTGATCATTTTGGTGATCGTTGGCACCACCCTGTTGATGGACCCGCACACCGCCGCCGCGCCGCGCGCCACGCATCTGTACCTGCTGCCGATTGCCGTCGCTGCGCTGATGGCTTTTCGCGATGAGCCGATCTGGTTGCGCTATGGCGTTGCCTTGCTCTGCCTGAGTTTGTTTACCGCCCTGGCCTCTTCATCCTGGAGCCCGACAACGGCTTATCACCTCCCGGATGAGGTGCGGATCAGCGGCTCCTGGGTGCAGGGCATTGCCGCCATGCTGATGCTGTTTGTGCTGTTGCACATTCTGCAAAGCGATACCGTTGAACGCTCGATGCTCGACAGCGACCTCGACGTAGCACTGCGCGAGCAGCAGTTTGTGCTGCACTACCAACCTCAGCTCGACAGCACTGGCAAGGTCATTGGCGCCGAAGTGTTGATCCGCTGGCAACACCCCGTGCGCGGCTTACTCGGCCCCGGCGAGTTCATTGACCATGCAGAAAAGACCGGGATGATCATCCCCATCGGCCAATGGGTGCTGGAGCAGGCCGTTCGCCAGCTGCGCTGTTGGAAGGACGACCCACGCTACGCCGACATCGGTTTGGCGGTGAATATCAGCCAGAAGCAGTTTCGCCAAAGCAACTTTGTGGCGGACATGCTGCGGCTGATCGACGAGCACGCCATCGACGCCCGCCACCTCGACCTGGAACTGACCGAAACCCTGATCGTGCAGGACATCGACGACTTGCTGCGGAAGATGAACGCCCTGGTCGAGCGCGGCGTGCGCTTCTCCCTGGATGACTTCGGCACCGGCTTCTCCTCCCTCAGCCACCTCAAACGCTTGCCCCTCAACACCCTGAAAATCGACCGCTCATTCGTCTGCGACCTGCTCACCGACACCAGCAGCCAAACCATCGTGCGCACCGTTATCGCCCTGGCACAAAGCATGGGCATGAACGTGATTGCTGAAGGTGTCGAAACCGACGCGCAGCAGCAGGTTTTGCTTAGTAACGGCTGCATGCAGTTTCAGGGCTACCTGTTCAGCAAGCCGCTGCCCTTAAAAGCGTTTACTGCGTTTGTGGAGAGGCAAAATGGTTGAAGAGTAGATATGAAGTCGATACAGGTAGAAACGCAAAAGCCGCGCAATGCGCGGCTTTGAAGGTGGTGGGCCCACACGGACTCGAACCGTGGACCAAAGGATTATGAGTCCTCTGCTCTAACCAACTGAGCTATGGGCCCTCAGAGGCGGGCGGATTATACCGGTGCCTTCTCTGCAGCGCCAACCGAATGGCGCGGGGTGAGGAAGTTTTGTGCGAAGGCGTCCGCATGGATCGCGCGGCTTACAACGAAACCTTGGATTTGCTCGCACCCTTCGGCAGCTAGGAACAGTTCCTGGGCTTTGGTTTCAACTCCTTCGGCGATCACGGTCAGTTGCATGCTACGGCCCAGTGCCATGATGGCGCGCACGATGGCAACGTCATTGCTGTCGTTGGGCAGGCCGCGCACGAAGGATTGGTCGATTTTCAGGGTGTCGACCGGCAAGCGCTTTAGGTAGCTGAGCGAGGAGTAGCCGGTGCCGAAGTCGTCGATGGCCAGCTGGATGCCCAAGCTTTTCAGCTGATGCAGCAGGTTCAGCGCTTCTTCGGCTTGGTTCATGATGAAGCTTTCGGTGATTTCCAGTTGCAGCAGTTCGGGGGCTAGGTTGTGGTCTTCCAGCAGGCTAGAAATGCGTGCCAGCAGGTGTGGTTGGCGCAGTTGAATGCCAGTCAGGTTGACCGACAGCGGGCCGAACGGTGCGTGATGTTGTTGCCATTGCTGCATTTGCCAGCAGGCCCGGCGCAGTACCCAGTCACCGAGGGCGATGATCAGGCCGGTTTCTTCGGCCAGGGGTATAAAGCGGTCCGGCGGTATCTCACCAAAGATCGGGTGGTGCCAGCGCAGCAGGGCTTCGGCGCCGATCAGGCGGTTGGTACTCAGGCTACGTTTAGGCTGGTAGTAAAGCTGCAGTTGTTCCAGTTCGATGGCACGGCGTAATTCGCGCTCAAGGGCCATGCGTTCGGTGGCCTGGAAGGTCAGGTCGCGGGTGTAGCGCTCCACGCGGTTGCGGCCGCGCGCCTTGGAGCGGTACATGGCGGCGTCGGCATTTTTCACCAGGGTGGCGACATCTTCTCCGTCGTCGGGGTAGCGGCTGATGCCAATACTGGCGCTAATAAACAGCTCTTGTTCGTCGAACCGGAAGGGCAGGCTGAAGCACTCGAGTAGCTTGTGCGCGACCCGCTCGGCGTCCTCTGCGTGCTGCAGGCCCGGCAGCAGGATGATGAATTCATCACCGCCCAGGCGAGCCACCGTATCGATATCACGCAGGTGGGTTTTCAAGCGTTCGGCAATACTCCTTAGCAGTTGGTCGCCGACCGGGTGGCCAAGGCTGTCGTTGATGTTTTTGAAACGGTCGAGGTCAATAAACAGCACTGCGCCCATGCGTTTGTCGACGCGGGCATCTTCAAGGGCGGCGCGTAGGCGCGCTTCGAACAGCATGCGGTTGGGCAGGTCGGTCAGCGGGTCATGGTGGGCCTGGTGGTCGAGGCTGGCCTGGGCATGTTTGAGTGAACTGATGTCGGCGAAGACGCCGACAAAGTGGGTGATGTGCTCATTGCTGTCACGTACCGCGCTGATGGTCAGCCACTCGGGGAAGAGCTCACCATTCTTGCGTTTATTCCAGATTTCACCCTGCCAATGCCCAGAGGCGCTGAGGTTGTGCCACATGGCGGCGTAGAAGGCGCTGTCGTGGTTGCCGGAGGCGAGCAGGCGCGGCGACTGGCCGAGGGCTTCGGCCTCGCTGTAGCCGGTAATGGTGGTGAACGCGCGATTGACCGCAGTAATGCGTTGCTGCAGGTCGGTGATCATCACGCCTTCGGCCGTGCTTTCGAAAACCGTAGCGGCCTGCTTGAGGTTTTCCTGCATTTGCTCGCGCTCGGTGATGTCGCGCGCGATGGTCAGCATGCAGGTGTCGCCTTCAATGGGAATCGGCTGCACTGACATCTCGCAAGTGCGCAGCGAGCCGTTGCGGGTGCGAATAAGCGCGCGGAAGTCGCGGACCGATCCGTGCTGTTGCACGTGCTCGAACATCCGTGTGCGGTCATCCGGGTTGTCCCAAATGCCCAGTTGCAGGGTCGAGCTGTCGGTTGCCTCGTTCATGCTGTAGCCGGTGATGCGGCTGAAGCCTTCGTTGACATCGAGCAATCGACCATCACTTAAGCGGGTGATCAGCAGGCCATCTGGTGAGGCATGGAAGGCCTTGGCGAATTTGTCTTCGGAGAGTTTCAGGCGCTGTTGGGTATCTTTCAGTTCGCTGATGTCGCGTACGGCCACGACCAGCGTGGTGGTGTCATCCACGGTGACCTGTTGCGCGGAGATGAGTGCAGTGAACTGGCTGCCGTTGCGTCGGCGAAAGGCGCTCTCGATGTTGTGCACGTTGCCTTGGCGCAGCATGTCCAGAATGCGCGGGCCGATGCCTTGCTCGCTCCACAGATCGAGCTCCGAGCTTGTATGGCCGATGGCCTCGGCGGCGCTGATGCCGAACTGTTGTTCGAAGGTTTTGTTGACGGCGAGCAGGCGGCCGTCGTGCTGATTGAGCAGGGCGATGATGTCCGGGCAGTTGTGGAAGACCGAGGCAAACTTCTGCTCCGAGAGGGCCAGGGCCTGCTCGGTGCGTTTGGTTTCCGTGATGTCGATCAGTAGGCCACGCAGCGTCTGGCTGCCATCTAGGGGTGACAGCGTGACAATGTCGCGTACCCAAACTTCACGGCCGTCCGCAGCGAGCATGCGGTAATCCATGCTGTGGTCGCGTCCAGCTTGGGTTTCGCTGCGGCAATAGTCGATGGCGCAGCGTGCATCGTCGGGGTGCAAGACGCGCTCGACAAAACCAGGTTGCAGCCAAGCGTGCGCTGGGTAGCCGAGGAGCTTTTCCGCCTGGGGGGCAACGTAGGTGTAGCGAAGGTTGCTAGGGTCCATCTGCCAGGCGACTGCGTTGAGGCTTTCCACCAAGCCACGGTAATGCTGCTCGCTGTTGCGCAGTTCGTTTTCCAGCTGTTCGCGGTTGTGCATTTCACTGCGCAACCGATGGTTGATGCGCAGGATGCTGAAGATGATCAGCAGGGCTGCCAGCAGGCCGGGAAGGCCAAACAGCAGTAGGCTGCGCCAGAATGGTCGAGAGTCGAGTGGATCACTCACCCAGCGCTGCTGAATTTCGGCGATTTCACTGGGTGTGAGTTCGGCCAAAAGTCTGTCGAGTATTCCGGCCAGGATGGCTTGATCCTTGGGGACGGCCATGGCCAGTTGATAGCGGAGTGGGGTTTGGCCGCTGATGACAATACCGTCGAGCTTGAGTTGGCGCATATGCCAGATGCTGGAGGCGAGGTCACCGACCATGGCATCGGCCTGTCCGGAGGCCAGTGCTTGTAAGGCAGCGGCTACGCTGGGGCGCGGCCAGAGGCGTAGCTCGGGGTGTTTGTCGCGCAGCAGTTCGTGGGTGGCGTAACTGTCGACCACGGCCACACGCAGCCCTCGTAGGTCACGGATTTTGCTGGGTTGCGGACCTTGTTCCTGGCTCAGGATGACAATCGGGAAGTCGAGGTAGGGGCGTGTGAACGTCAGATACTGCTCGCGCTCGGGGGTGGCCATCAGGCTGGGCAGCAGGTGCAGCTTGCCGGTTCGGGCATCGGCCAGCACTTCGCTCCAGTTCTGCGCGGGAGCCGGACGCAGGGTGACCGGCAGGCGCTGTTCGATCAGCCGAACATAGTCGGCGGCGAGTCCCTGGTACTGTTCGTCACCGTCGATGAACTCGTACGGTGGCCAGTCACGGTCCACGCCCAGGCTCAGTTGCGGGTTTTCGGCTAGCCAGGCCTGTTCTATGGACGTCAGTTCAAGGCTGAGAACGGGCGCAGCCCAGCATGCCAAACACAACAGGAGGGTGGCTGCAACACGCGGCATGGATGGGCTCGTTCGCTGGGCAATAAGCAAAAGTGTAGACCTGCCTGGCAAGCCTTGGTAGTTGCCCAGAATGCAAAACCCCCAGCATGGCTGGGGGTTTTGGTGTTACTCGTCGAGGAAGGAGCGCAGATGCTCGCTTCTCGTCGGGTGGCGCAGCTTGCGTAGCGCCTTGGCTTCGATCTGACGAATCCGCTCACGGGTTACATCAAACTGCTTACCGACTTCCTCAAGGGTGTGATCGGTATTCATGTCGATGCCGAAGCGCATACGCAGTACTTTGGCTTCACGCGCGGTGAGGCCGGAGAGTACTTCGCGGGTCGCTTCTTTAAGGCTCTCAACGGTGGCGACATCGATTGGCGACTGCATGGTCGAGTCTTCGATGAAATCACCCAGATGAGAGTCTTCGTCATCACCGATTGGGGTTTCCATGGAGATCGGCTCTTTAGCGATCTTCAGTACCTTGCGGATCTTGTCCTCAGGCATTTCCATGCGCTCACCCAGCTCTTCCGGGGTCGGTTCACGACCCATTTCCTGCAACATCTGCCGGGAAATACGGTTGAGCTTGTTGATCGTCTCGATCATGTGCACCGGGATGCGGATGGTCCGCGCCTGGTCAGCAATCGAGCGGGTGATCGCCTGGCGAATCCACCAGGTGGCGTAAGTCGAGAACTTGTAACCGCGACGGTATTCGAACTTGTCCACCGCTTTCATCAGGCCGATGTTGCCTTCCTGAATCAGGTCGAGGAACTGCAGGCCGCGGTTGGTGTACTTCTTGGCAATCGAGATCACCAGGCGCAAGTTCGCTTCAACCATCTCTTTCTTCGCGCGACGGGCCTTGGCCTCGCCGATCGACATGCGACGGTTGATGTCCTTGATTTCAGCCAGGGTCAGTTCGCACTCGGCTTCCAGTGCAGTCAGCTTCTGCTGGCAGCGCTGGATGTCAGCTTGCACATTGCCAATGGCTTCGGCGTATTTAGCCTTGCCTTTGGCCAGGCCAACGGACCACTCGGCATCGATTTCATTGCCAGGGAACAGCTTGAGGAAATCGGCGCGCGGCATACGTGCATCACGCACGCAGAGTTGCATGATGGCGCGTTCCTGAGCGCGCAGGCGCTCAAGGGAGCTGCGTACGCGGACAACCAGCGCGTCGTACTGCTTAGGTACCAGCTTGATCGGCATGAACAGCTCGGCCATTTCTTTCAGCGCGGCAGTGCCTTGCTTGCTGTTACGGCCATGCTTTTTCAGGGCTTTCTTGGCGAGTTCGAGGGCGTCACCGATCGCGGTGAAACGGCGCAGAGCCTCTTCAGGGTCCGGGCCGCCATCGCCTTCTTCTTCCTCGTCATCGCTGGCTTCGGCGTCGTCGTCGTCAGTCTCTTCGGCGGCATCGCCGTCTTTAACTGGAACAGGCGCAGCCGCTTCAGCGGGCACAATGCCGTCATCCGGATCGATATAGCCGCTGAGGACTTCAACCAGGCGACCACCATCGGTGGTGACACGGGTGTACTCGGCCAGAATGCTGTCGACAGTGCCGGGGAAATGGGCGATAGCGCCCATGACTTCACGGATGCCTTCCTCTATGCGTTTGGCGATTTCGATCTCGCCTTCGCGGGTCAGCAGTTCCACGGTGCCCATTTCACGCATGTACATGCGCACTGGGTCCGTCGTGCGGCCGATATCGGTCTCCACCGCTGCCAGCGCTGCAGCTGCTTCTTCAGCGGCTGCCTCGTCGGTATCGGCGTCGGCCAACATAAGGGCGTCCGCATCCGGAGCACTCTCGTGTACGGGGATCCCCATGTCGTTAATCATGCGGATGATGTCTTCCACCTGCTCCGGATCAGAAATATCTTCCGGTAGGTGGTCGTTGACCTCTGCGTAAGTCAGATACTTCTGCTCACGACCCAGGGTGATCAACTCTTTGATACGAGACTGCTGTTGCGCTTTTCCGGACATAACACCCTATCCACTGAAGGTCTTGGCGGGCAAAAAACAAGCCGCGGATTATACCCGAGTAACACCCCTAAGCGCCAGTTGAGCTCGGGATTACCGGTGATGCATTACGGCTCAGCAAGCTGCGCAGCTGGTCTTTCTCTTCTGCGCTCAACTCACTTTGACGGGCTTTGCGCAGCAAATGTTCCAGGCTGCGCTCGCGTTGGCGGGCTACTAGACTAGTTATAGTGTCGAAAAACTGTTGTTCAAGGTTGTCGGCTGAAATCAGCCATTCCTTTTCTGCCAAGGCGCGCAATAGGCGGCCCTGTTCGGTGCCGTGCCAGCGTGCGATCAGTTGCAGTGAGCGCAAGTTGGGGCTCTTTTGCAGGGCGCCTAGCAAGGCGACCAGCAGTTGGGCGTAAGTGTCGTCTTCGGCGGCGAAGTGGCTGACATCTTCGACCTTCTGCGCCAGTTGCGGGTGATGCAGCAGGGTGCGCAGGGCGCTCAGGTGCGGCGATTCGACGCTGACGGCAGTGCGTGGTGCGCGTGGTGCGAACTCACCCTGGCCCTTCTTGCTCCACTTGCCGCCGTCTTTCTTCCAGTTGCCCTTGCCTTTATTGCGTTCAAATTCCGGTGCAGGGCTGGGGTTTTCGTATTCGTTGCGGCTTGGCTCGACATCGTAATAGGCGCTGTCGGGAATTTCGGGGTAATCCGGGTAGTCACTGGATGGGGCGCTGCTCTGGCTCGACTGGCTGCTGCGGGCGGTTGGCGCCATCTGCTGCAGGGCTTCGCCGGACAAGCCGGTAATTTCGCTCAGGCGCTGGCGCATCAAGGCGCGCAGGTTGTTGCCGGGGATCTTGTCGATCAGTGGCGCGGCCAGGGTCATCAGGTGCGCCTTGCCTTCCAGTGAGCGCGGATCGGCCTCTTCGCTCAGCTGTTGGAAGAAGTAGTCGGCCAGCGGTTGGGCGTGTTGGTTGATCCGTGCGCGGAAGGCGTCAGTGCCTTCGCTGCGTACCAGAGTGTCCGGGTCTTCGCCGTCGGGCAGAAACAGAAAGCGCGCGCGGCGGCCGTCCTGCAGGCTCGACAAGGTCGCCTCCAGGGCGCGCCAGGCGGCGTTGCGGCCGGCTGCGTCGCCGTCGAAGCAGAACAATACGCTCGGCACGACGCGAAACAGGCGTTTGAGGTGTTCTTCGCTGGTGGCGGTACCGAGCGTGGCGACGGCGTTGCGCAGGCCTTGCTGGGCCAGGGCGATCACGTCCATATACCCCTCGACTACCATAATCTCGTCGAGGTCGCGATTGTGCTTACGTGCCTCGAACAGGCCGTAAAGCTCTTGGCCTTTGTGGAATACCGGGGTTTCCGGGGAGTTCAGGTATTTCGGTTTTTCGTCACCCAGCACCCGGCCGCCGAAGGCAATCACTCGGCCGCGGCTGTCGCGGATCGGGAACATGATGCGGTCGCGGAAGCGGTCATAACGTTTGCCGCTTTCGGCATTCTCCACCAGCAGGCCGGCGTCAATCATCGCCTTCTGTTGCAGGCTGTCGCTGGCCAGGTGTTTGAGCAGGTTGTCCCAACCAGGCGGGGCGAAGCCCATGCCGAAGTCGCGGGCGATCTCGCCGGACAGGCCGCGGCCTTTGAGGTACTCAATCGCGGCTTTGCGCTGCGGATGACTTTTCAGTGCCTGTTTGTAGAACTCGGCGGCAGCAGTCAGCAGCGGGTAAAGCGGTGAGTCGGTGGGTTGGCGCGGTTTGTTGTTGCGTCCGCCTTCCTCGCGAGGCACTTCCATGCCGGCGCGCTTGGCCAGGTCCTCGATTGCCTGGGGGAAGTCCAGTTGGTCGTGGTCCATGATAAAACCCAGTGCGTTGCCGCCGGCGCCGCAGCCAAAGCAGTAATAGAACTGTTTGTCCGGGCTGACGCTGAACGAGGGGGTTTTTTCTTTATGGAAGGGGCAGCAGGCGGTGTAGTTTTTGCCGGCTTTTTTCAGCTGGATGCGCGAGGCGACCACGTCGACGATGTCGGTGCGGTTGAGCAGATCATCGATAAAAGACTGTGGGATCAGGCCGGCCATAGGCGCTCAGAATACTGTCATGCGCTGGGGCAGAACAGGGTGGGGCAAAAACTAAAAGACTCCGATCGTCACCCGAGGGTGGCGCGGAGTCTAAAAGCGAAACCCGGCCAGGCCGGGTGTCAGGCGTTGCTTGTACTGATTAGTACAGGCGAACGCTGCGGCGCTGCTCGCGCTGCACTTTCTTGGCGTGACGCTTAACAGCGGCTGCTGCTTTACGCTTACGCTCGGAAGTTGGCTTTTCGTAGAATTCACGGCTGCGAACTTCAGCCAGAACACCGGCTTTTTCGCAGGAGCGCTTGAAACGACGCAGAGCTACGTCGAAGGGTTCGTTCTCTTTAACTTTGACGGCTGGCATCCAGGGCTTACCTTCTTTATTACCGGGGGTAACGTTACTCCTGGCAGATGGCGCTGGAGAACGTAGGTTTTTAAGGGTTGCGGATGTTACCGCCTCATCGCGAGGAATGCAAAGCCTCTGATCGAAAAGCGCTGGCCGGCTCGCGCCAGCGGCCATTATCATGCGCGCCTTCGAAGTTGCACACACTACTACAAGGCACTGCCCATGCTGGTTCTGGGATTGGAAACCTCCTGCGACGAAACCGGTGTCGCGCTCTACGACAGCGAACGTGGCCTGCTGGCCGATGCGCTCTTCAGCCAGATTGATCTGCACCGTGTATATGGCGGCGTAGTGCCGGAGCTGGCTTCGCGCGATCACGTCAAGCGAATGCTGCCGTTGATCCGTCAGGTGTTGAGCGAAGCCGGTTGCGTTGCGACAGACATCGACGCCATCGCCTACACCGCCGGCCCCGGCCTGGTCGGTGCGCTCCTCGTGGGAGCGTCCTGTGCCCAGGCACTGGCGTTCGCCTGGGATATTCCTGCGCTCGGTGTGCACCATATGGAAGGCCATTTGCTGGCGCCGATGCTGGAAGAACAGCCGCCGGCTTTTCCGTTCGTCGCTTTGTTGGTGTCGGGCGGGCATACCCAGTTGGTTCGGGTCGATGGTATCGGTCAGTACCAGCTGCTCGGCGAGTCTCTGGATGATGCGGCGGGCGAGGCATTCGACAAGACCGCCAAGTTGATGGGGCTGCAGTATCCCGGTGGTCCGGAGATTGCCCGTCTGGCGCTGAGCGGTACGCCTGGGCGCTTCAAATTTCCTCGGCCAATGACTGACCGCCCGGGGCTGGAATTCAGCTTCAGCGGCCTGAAGACCTTTACCCTGAATACCTGGCAGCAGTGTCAGGCGGCGGGCGACAACTCCGAGCAGACTCGCTGCGACATAGCCCTGGCGTTCCAGCAGGCAGTGGTCGACACCCTCACCATCAAATGCAAGCGGGCCCTCAAGCAAACCGGGTTGAACAACCTGGTGATCGCCGGCGGCGTGAGTGCCAACCAGGCGCTGCGGCAGTCGCTGGAGAAGATGCTCGCTGAGCTGAAGGGCGGCGTGTTCTACGCTCGTCCAGCGTTCTGCACCGATAACGGCGCGATGATCGCTTATGCCGGCTGCCAGCGTTTACTGGCGGGGCAGCATGAGGATTTGAGCATCAAGGTGCAGGCACGCTGGCCGATGGAGCAACTGCCGGCGCTGTAAGCCGGCTGGGTTCGTTCATTCGATTTAGAAATGCCGCTCACGGCCGGCGAACAGATCGCGTAAATTGCTGCGGTGGCGCCAGACGATCAGTCCGGTCAGCGCGCAGACCGGCAATAGGGCGTCGGGTTGTTGCCACGCCAGCAGCGGCAGGGTCAGCGGTGTGGCGATCAGTGCAGCCAGCGAGCTGGTACGAGTCAGAACAAAGGTCAGTAACCAGGCGCCAACGGCCAGTAAAGCGGCTGGCGGGTAAAGCCCCAAGAGCATGCCAGCGGCCGTGGCGACACCTTTGCCGCCACGGAAGTTGAAGTACAGCGGGTACAGGTGGCCGACAACGGCGGCCATGCCAACCCAAGCTTGTTGTTGCAGATTGAAGTTGAGCAGGCTGGCGATCAGCACCGGCAGCAAGCCCTTGAGCAGGTCGCCGATCAGCGTGAGGACAGCCAGGCGTTTCCCGGCGACCCGAAGCATGTTGGTGGCGCCGGGGTTGCCCGAGCCGCTGGCGCGCGGGTCCGGCCCGCCGCTTAGGCGGCTGAGCAGGATGGCGAAGGACAACGAGCCGAGCAGGTAGGCGAAGGACGCCAACAGCCAAAACATGGTATCCATTCCGGGGCAAGGGAGCCCTGATTCTAACTAGGTGCGACAGCCTTGTCGTGCCGCGGAGAGCGTGCTTGGACACAGTTTTTATCGAGGGCCTGGAAGTCGATACGGTGATTGGTGCCTACGACTGGGAACGCACCATTCGCCAGTGTTTGCGCCTGGACCTGTACCTGGGCTGGGATAATCGTCCCGCTGCTGCCGGTGACGAGCTGGACAAGGCGTTGGATTACGCCAAGGTTTCGCAGCGGATTCAGGCATTTGCCAGCGAGTCGCAGTTTATCCTGGTGGAAACCTTTGCCGAGCGGTTGGTCGAGTTGCTGATGGCTGAGTTCCAGATTCCCTGGGTACGGCTCAAGCTGACCAAGCCCGGCGCTGTACCGGCGGCCAGTGGTGGGGTGGGCGTGGAGATCGAGCGCGGATGTCGCTAACTCCCGTACTACTCGGTCTGGGCAGCAATATCGGCCGCGAAGCACACCTGTGTGCAGGCCTCGATGCGCTTGATGGTCTGCTCAGTGAGATGCGCTGCTCGCCGGTATTCGAAAGCCAGGCGGTGGGCATCAAGAGCGGGCCGTTTTTCAATCTGGTGGTGGCCGGCTATAGCGACCTGCCGTTAGGTGAGCTGGACCGTCGGCTGAAGTTTATCGAAGCCGACAATGGTCGCTATGCGCCTGAGCGCAAGGGACTGCCGCTGGATATCGATGTTCTGCTGTATGGCGACCGGGTCGGCAACTTCGACGGTTTGATCCTTCCGCGTGCAGAAATCCTCAAGAACGCTTTCGTCCTTTGGCCCCTGGCCCTGTTGGTGCCGGATGTTCTGCATCCGGCGCAGCAGCGCAGCTTTGCCGAACTCTGGCATGCGGCGCAGATTGACCAGCAGCTGTGGCCGGTGGCATTCAGCTGGCGTGAGCAAGCGCTCACCCCGACTGAACTGATAGCCGCTTACCCGGCTTCTTAGTCCGGAGTGGGGCTGGCGGAAGCGGCAGCTTTGAATGTTGTCAGTGCCTTCAGGCGCTCTTTGTTGAGCGCTTCACCTAACTCGGCGCCTTTCAAACCTTGCGCCAGTAGGGGTTGCACGGCCACTGCACGGGCGGCGTGCATGGCGGCCCGCAGGTAGTCAGCCTGCGGGTAGGCGCGTTGTTCAAGGCCGAGGCGGCCGCGGGCGTCCATTTCACAGGCCGCGATAAATTCTTCGAAGCGTTGAGGGCGGCGGAATACGTCGAAGCCTTGCAGCAGTTTGAGCAGGGTCGAAGCCTTCAGCTCCAGAGCGCGGTGGCCGTGGGTGTGGAATTCGCCGACCTGCAAAGCCAGTTCCTGGCAATCCTTGGGCGCCTTGCAGCGCTGGTTGATCGCGCGGATCAGCTTCAGTCCGGTGTGTTCATGGGCTATATGTCGGGGCCATTCGGCCTCCGGCGTCAGACCTTTGCCGACATCGTGCAGCAGGCAGGCCCAGCGTACGGTCAGCGGCTGCTGGTGCTCGGCGCACTGGCGCAGCACACTGAGTACATGCTCGCCGGTGTCGATCTCCGGATGATGGGCGGCGGGTTGTGGCACACCGAACAGCGCGTCGACCTCGGGCAGCAGTTCTCGCAGAGCGCCGCAGTCGCGCAGCACCTGGATAAATACATCCGGGCGCGGCTCCATCAGGGCGCGGGAGATTTCTTTCCAGCTGCGCTCCGGTGTCAGCGCGTTGAGTTCGCCGGACTCGCTCAGTTCGCGCATTAGCACCAGGGTTTCAGGCGCTACGCTGAAACCCAGTGGTGCGTAACGGGCGGCAAAGCGGGCGACGCGCAGCACGCGCAGCGGATCTTCGGCGAAGGCCGGGGATACATGGCGCAGCAGTCGGGCGTCGAGATCGCGCTGACCGCCGTAGGGGTCGATCAGCGTGCCGTGATCGTCCTCGGCCATGGCGTTGACGGTCAGGTCGCGGCGGATCAGATCTTCCTCCAGGGTCACTTCCGGGCTGGCGAAGAAGGTGAAACCGCCGTAGCCGCGCCCACTTTTGCGCTCGGTGCGGGCCAGGGCGTATTCCTCGCTGGTCTGCGGGTGCAGAAATACCGGAAAGTCCGCGCCCACTGGGCGATAGCCCAACTCAAGCATCTGTTCGGCGTTGGCGCCGACGACGACCCAGTCGATCTCGCTGACTTCACGACCCAACAGGCGATCACGTACTGCGCCGCCGACTTTGTAAATCTGCATCATGGTTCCTCCGCTAAGTGCGGAGGATAGCGGCTGGCCACTGACGAGGGGTAGCCTGGATGCAGTTCTGAGTGGTTCAGCGTATTCCCGGATTGCATCCGGACTACGGGCTGGCTAGGGGGATTTGCTGCAAGAGTGCTTGGGTGGCGCGTTCGAGCAGTTCAGCGCTGTCTTTGGCGGGGCTCAGGCCGGTATTGACCAAGCCTTCCCAGAGGATGTGCTGCGCCGGAGTGGTCAGGCGGACGCGCAAGGTGCCGGTTTCATCGCGCAGGCGGTGGATCGCCTGGTAGGGGCCAAGCGGGGTAGGTGGGGCGGCCTCGACCTTGAAGTCCAGTGGGCTGTCCTGCACTGCCAGCCAGTAATACACCTGAATCTCTGCCTGCGGGTTAGCCCGGTAACCACGGGCGCTCAAGCCCTCGCGCAATAACTGTTCAAGCTGTGTATAGCGCTCGGAAAAGGGCACATCGCCGTCTACGGCCTGTTCGGCGGCGATCAGGCTGAAGCTGTGTCTGCCGGTCAGTTCGGCGCTGGCGGGTGACAGTACCTGGGCGCGCGGCAGCTGGCTGCTGCAGGTGGCCAGTGCCAGGCACAGCAGTAATACGATAAACAGGCGCATCAGCAGATTCCCGGTTGGTCTGCTGCGCATGCTGGTGCTTGGCATCGTGGGCGCGCAACCGATCAAATGGGCGGGATCATCAGGTCGAGGCGCGGGTAGTCGCTGTCATGTTCGGTTTCATGCTTGGGCGGTACATGCTGGGTGCCGATCAGTTGTTCTCCTTGGTACATCTCCAGGTGGATATTGAAACCCCACAGGCGGTGCAGGTGTTTCAGCACTTCCTCGGTGGAGTTGCCCAGCGGTTTGCGATCATGTTGCTGGTGGCGCAGGGTCAGCGAGCGGTCGCCGCGGCGGTCGATACTCCAGATCTGTACATTGGGTTCGCGGTTGCCCAGGTTGTATTGCGCGGCCAAGGTTTCCCGAATCTGCTGGTAGCCGGGCTCGTCATGAATCGCGGGCACAACCAGCTCGTCTTTCTGGTCGTCATCAAGAATGCTAAACAGCTTGAGGTCACGGATCACTTTGGGTGACAGGTACTGCAGGATAAAGCTCTCGTCCTTGAAACTGTTCATGGCGAATTTTAGGGTCGTGAGCCAGTCGCTGCCGGCAATGTCGGGGAACCAGCGGCGATCTTCCTCGGTAGGCGCTTCGCAGATGCGGCGAATATCGCGGTACATGGCAAAGCCCAGCGCATAGGGGTTGATGCCGCTGTAATAGGGGCTGTCGAATGGCGGCTGATAGACCACGCTGGTGTGCGACTGCAGGAACTCCATCATAAAGCCTTCGGTGACCAGGCCCTCGTCGTACAGGTCGTTCATCAGGGTGTAGTGCCAGAAGGTGGCCCAGCCTTCGTTCATCACCTGCGTTTGGCGCTGTGGGTAGAAGTACTGGGCAATCTTGCGCACGATGCGAATAATCTCGCGCTGCCAGGGCTCGAGCAGCGGGGCGTGTTTTTCCAAGAAGTAGAGGATGTTTTCCTGTGGCTCGGCAGGGAAGCGTTTGTTGTCTTTGCCGTCGCCTTTGCTGGCGCTTTTCGGAATGGTCCGCCAGAGGTCGTTGATCTGCTTCTGCAGGTGTTCTTCACGGTCCTTCATGCGCCGCCGTTCTTCCTCGGCGGAAATCGGGTAGGGGCGTTTGTAGCGGTCGACGCCGTAGTTCATCAGCGCGTGGCAGGAGTCGAGCAGGTCTTCCACCGCGTCGATGCCGTGGCGCTCTTCGCACTGCATGATGTACTGCTTGGCGAACACCAGGTAGTCGATGATCGAGCTAGCATCGGTCCAGGTGCGGAACAGGTAGTTGCCCTTGAAGAAGCTGTTGTGGCCGTAGCAGGCATGGGCGATCACCAGGGCCTGCATGCAGATGGTGTTTTCTTCCATCAGGTAGGCGATGCACGGGTCGGAGTTGATCACGATCTCGTAGGCCAAACCCATCTGCCCGCGCTTGTAGCCCTTTTCGGTGCTGAGGAAGTGCTTGCCATAGGACCAGTGGTGGTAACCCAGCGGCATGCCGACCGAGGCGTAGGCGTCCATCATCTGCTCGGCGGTGATCACTTCGATTTGATTGGGGTAGGTGTCCAGCGCATAGCGTTCGGCGATGCGGCCGATTTCGCGGTCGTACTGGCGGATCAGCTCGAAGGTCCACTCCGAACCCGTGGAGATCGGCTGGCGGTGCTTGTCTTTGCTCGTGCTCATGTGGCTAGCCTCCGCTGGAACAGGTCGCGGAATACCGGGTAAATGTCACCGGCCGCCACCAGCTGCTGCTGGGCAAAGGTGTCGGCGAATGCCTCACTCACGTGCTCATACTCAAACCACAGCGCCTGATGCTCGCGCGGGGTGATCTCTACGTAAGTGAAGTACTGCACGAACGGCATAATCTGGTTGATCAATATGTCCCTGCAGATCGGCGAGTCATCATTCCAGTTGTCACCATCCGACGCCTGGGCGGCGTAGATATTCCATTCGTTGATCGGGTAGCGCTCGACCATGATCTCCTGCATCAGTTTCAGCGCGCTGGAAACGATGGTGCCGCCGGTTTCCCGTGAATAGAAAAACTCTTCCTCGTCGACCTCTTTGGCACTGGTGTGGTGGCGGATAAACACCACCTCGATCTTGTCGTAGTTCCGCTTGAGGAACAGGTACAGCAGGATAAAGAAGCGCTTGGCGATGTCCTTGGTCGACTGGGTCATGGAGCCGGAGACGTCCATCAGGCAGAACATCACCGCCTTGGAACTGGGGTTGGGCTGTTTGACCAGCAGGTTGTACTTGAGGTCGAAGGTATCGAGGAAAGGAATTCGCTTGATCCGCGCGCGCAGTTTGCTGACTTCTTCTTCAAGTGCGTGGATATCGCCGAGGTTATCCGGCTGCTCCAGCTTCAGGCGTTCCAGTTCGGCCTGAGCACTCTTGAGTTTGTTGCGGCTGCTGCCGGACAGGGCAATGCGCCGCGCGTGGGCCGAGCGCAGGGTGCGCACGATATTGATGCGTGAGGGGTTGCCTTCATTGCTGATGCCGGCGCGTACGCTCTTGAAGGTGTCGGTGCCGGTCAGATGACGCTTGATCAGATTGGGCAGTTCCAGGTCCTCGAACATGAAATCGAGGAATTCTTCCTGGGTGATCTGGAAGACGAACTCATCCATGCCTTCGCCCGAGTTGCTTGCTTTGCCGGCGCCCTGACCGCTGCCTCCACCTTGCGGGCGGGCAATCTTCTCGCCGGTGGTGAATTCACGGTTGCCCGGGTGCACGGTGGTCTGGCGGCCGCCGCGACCATGGTGCAGCACCGGCTCGTCGATATCGCGGCCGGGAATGCTGATCTGCTCACCGTGCTCCATATCAGTGATGGAGCGGCGGCTGACCGCCTCTTCCACGGCCTTCTTGATGTGGTCACGGTAACGCCGCAGGAAGCGCTGGCGGTTCACCGTGCTCTTGTTCTTACCGTTCAGGCGTCGGTCGATCACATGGCTCATAACTGCCCTCCGTGCACTGCAGGCATCAGGCGCAAACGCGGGCAGGGCACTGTGCCGCGCGCTGCGCTGCTGCGTGGTCTGTTGCGTCAGGCCGCTCTATTGCGATTTACGAACCCGCAGATACCACTCGGAGAGCAGGCGTACCTGCTTGTCGGTGTAACCGCGCTCGACCATGCGGGTGACGAAGTCGTTGTGCTTCTGTTGATCCTCCTTGCTTGCTTTGGCGTTGAAGCTGATGACCGGCAGCAGGTCCTCGGTGTTGGAAAACATCTTTTTCTCGATCACCACGCGCAGTTTTTCGTAGCTCAGCCAAGTCGGGTTCTTGCCATTGTTGTTGGCACGGGCGCGCAGCACGAAGTTGACGATCTCGTTGCGGAAATCCTTCGGGTTGCTGATACCGGCCGGTTTTTCGATCTTTTCCAGCTCTTCATTGAGGGCTACACGGTTGAGAATCTCGCCGGTTTCCGGATCGCGGTATTCCTGATCCTGAATCCAGAAATCGGCGTACAGCACGTAGCGGTCGAAGATGTTTTGCCCGTACTCGCTGTAGGACTCCAGGTAGGCCGTTTGGATTTCCTTGCCGATAAACTCGATGTAGCGCGGCGCCAGGTACTCCTTGATAAAGCGCAGGTAGCGCTCACGCGTTTCTGCCGGAAACTGTTCCTGCTCGATCTGCTGCTCCAGCACATAGAGCAGATGCACCGGGTTGGCGGCCACTTCATGGGGGTCGAAGTTGAACACCTTGGACAGGATCTTGAAGGCGAAGCGGGTGGACAGACCGTTCATCCCCTCATCCACGCCCGCCGTATCGCGGTACTCCTGAATCGACTTGGCCTTGGGGTCGGTGTCCTTGAGGTTTTCGCCGTCGTAGACGCGCATCTTCGAATAGACGTTGGAGTTTTCCGGCTCCTTCAAGCGGCTGAGGGTGGAGAACTGCGCGAGCATCTTCAGCGTGTCCGGTGCGCAGTGAGCTTTGGCCAGGGAGCTGTTGAACAGCAGCTTGTCGTAGATTTTGATCTCGTCACTTACGCGCAGGCAGTACGGCACCTTGACGATGTAAATGCGGTCAATAAACGCCTCGTTGTTCTTGTTGTTGCGGAAACTGTGCCATTCCGATTCGTTGGAGTGCGCCAGCAGGATGCCGCTGTAGGGAATCGCGCCGAGGCCTTCGGTGCTGTTGTAGTTGCCTTCCTGAGTGGCGGTGAGCAGTGGGTGCAGCACCTTGATCGGTGCCTTGAACATCTCGACGAATTCCATCAGGCCCTGGTTGGCCCGGCACAGTGCGCCTGAATAGCTGTAGGCGTCGGCGTCGTTCTGTGGGTATTCCTCAAGTTTGCGGATGTCCACCTTGCCGACCAGGGCGGAGATGTCCTGGTTGTTCTCATCGCCTGGTTCGGTCTTGGCGACGGCGATCTGGTTAAGGATCGAGGGGTAGAGTTTGACCACGCGGAACTGGCTGATATCGCCACCAAACTCCTGCAGGCGCTTGGTAGCCCAGGGCGACATGATGCTATTCAGGTAGCGCCGGGGAATGCCGTAGTCCTCTTCGAGGATGGCGCCGTCTTCGGCGTCGCTGAACAGGCCGAGCGGTGACTCGAACACCGGGGAGCCCTTGATCGCATAGAACGGCACTTTCTCGATGAGGTGCTTGAGCTTCTCCGCCAGCGAGGATTTACCGCCGCCCACTGGGCCAAGTAAGTAGAGGATCTGTTTCTTCTCTTCGAGGCCTTGGGCTGCGTGACGGAAGTAGGACACGATCTGGTCGATGCACTCTTCCATGCCGTGGAAGTCAGCAAAAGCCGGGTAACGGCGGATCACCTTGTTGGAGAAGATGCGCGACAGCCGGGGGTCGGTCGAGGTGTCGAGCAGTTCAGGCTCGCCAATGGCCAGCAGCAGGCGTTCTGCTGCCGAGGCGTAGGCGCTGCGATCCTGTTTGCACAGTTCGAGGTACTCCTGGAGGGTGAACTCCTCCTGGCGAGTCGCTTCGAAACGTTGTTGGAAGTGGCTGAAAATGCTCATGACTTCACCTCGCTCGATGCGCAGAGCCGGTGCGGGGTCGGTCAGGTGCTTGGCAGCTCCGGTGCGGATGCAGCCGGGTAAAACCCCCAGAACACCAAATAGTCATACCGATGGTCCGATGCCGTTTGGCCGGCTCTACCTTGTTTTGGATGGCCTGGGCTAAAGGATAGTTCGGAATCGGCGGGGTCAAGTGGCGGGGAACGATAACAGGATATTACCGTTGGTCAGTGGAGGCCGGCAGGCCGCTGCTGGTGCGGCCTGTGCGGTGAAAAAAATTATTCTTCGGCGGCTTGTGCGGTGTCGCTTGGGAAGGTCGCACGCCACAGCTCGAAACCACCATCGAGGCTGTAGACATCACTGAAGCCTTGGCCGACCAGATAGGCCGCGGCGCTTTGGCTGGAGTTGCCGTGGTAGCAGGTGACGATCAGCGGCGCATCGAGATCAGCCTGAGTGATAAAGGCATGCAGCGAGTGGTTGTCGAGGTGTTGCGAGCCGCTGATGTGGCCGGCGGCGAAGCTCTGCGGGTCACGGATGTCGACCACTACGGCGCCTTGCTGGCGCAGGGCCTGAGCCTGCTCTGGGGGGATGCGTTTGAATTCGCTCATGCTTGCTCCTTACAGTCGCAGCTGTATTTTTCGCCGCTATCGATATTCATCAGGGTCATGCTCGCGCCCCATACGCAGCCGGTATCCAGCGCGATCACGTCGGGTTCGGTGGATTGCCCTTCGAGCGCTGCCCAGTGGCCGAAGATGATCCGTTGGCCACGGGTCTTGCGCTGTTTGTAGCTGAACCAGGGGGCGTAGCCCGGTGGTGCTGAGCCGACGCCTTCCTTGCTTTTCAGGTCGAGGGTGCCGTCGGCTTTACAGAAGCGCATGCGGGTGAAGTAGTTGGTGATGACCCGCAGGCGCGTAACGCCATGCAGGTCGCCGTCCCACTTGGCCGGTTCGTTGCCGTACATGCCGTCGAGAAACAGCGGCAGGCGCGCGTCATCACGCAGGGCTTCTTCCACTTCGGCCGCGCGGCGGAGGGCTTTGTCCATGTTCCACTGCGGCGGGATACCCGCGTGCACCAGGGCGGTATCGCGGGCTTCATCGTAATGCAGGATTTTCTGCCGGCGCAGCCAGTCGAGCAGGTCAGCCGCATCCGGCGCGTCGATGATTTCGCGCAGGGTATCGCCTCTCTTCAGTCGCTCGATATTGTGCGCTACGGCCAGCAAGTGCAGGTCGTGGTTACCCAATACGCAGGTCAATGCATCGCGGATGCTGTAGAGGAAACGCAGCGTTGCCAGGGATTCAGGGCCGCGGTTAACCAGATCACCGACCAGCCATAGCTTGTCCTTCGCTGGATCAAAGGCCACGCGTTCAAGCAGGCATTGCAACGGTTTCAGGCAGCCTTGCAGGTCGCCGACAGCGTAGGTGGCCATCAGTGCAGCGAGCCCGGCACCGCAAGACGGAAGGGCGCGATCAGTGCGTCAAAGCGTTTACCGTCTTCGGCGAGCATCTGATAACTGCCCTGCATGATTCCGACGCGGGTGGCCATCACCGTGCCGCTGCTGTAGGTGTGGCTGGCGCCTGCCTCGATCAGCGGCTGTTGGCCGATGACGCCGGCGCCACGCACTTCCTGCACACGGCCGTCACCGTCGGTGATCACCCAGTGGCGCGAGAGCAGTTTGGCCGGCAGTTCACCCTTGTTGCTCACCGTGACGGTGTAGGCGAACGCAAAACGGTTCTGCTCCGGCTGGGATTGCTCCGGCAGGTAGCGCGTGACGACGCTGACGTCGATGTTGTAACGCGAATCGCTCATGCGTAATTAACTCGGTAGGCAGAAGCAGTCTAGCCGCTGTCAGTCGGCGTTGGGGTGTTCGGCCAGTTTGTCCGCCAGGCGTACAAACGCAGCCAGATCCAGTTGCTCAGGGCGCAGGCTGCCATCGACGCCCGCCGCTTCGATGGCATCGGCCGGCAGTAAGTTCTTCAAGGTGTTACGCAGTGTCTTACGCCGTTGGTTAAAGGCTTCGCGAACCACACGCTCAAGCAGGTGGTGGTCCTTGGCCGGGTGCGGCAGCACCTCGTGTGGCACCAGGCGGACGATCGCCGAATCAACTTTTGGCGGCGGATTGAACGCGCCAGGACCGACATTGAACAGGTGCTCCACACGGCAGTGGTACTGCACCATGATCGACAACCGGCCCCAGTCGCCGCCGCCGGGCACTGCGGCCATGCGCTCAACCACTTCCTTCTGCAGCATAAAGTGCATGTCGCGAATCAATGCGGCATTGCTCAGCAGGTGGAAGATCAGTGGCGTGGAGATGTTGTAGGGCAGGTTGCCGACCACACGCAGGCTGCGTGGTGCAGCCTGTAGCTGGTTGAAATCGAATTTGAGGGCGTCGCCCTGGTTCAGGCGAAAGCGCGGGTTGCTGCCGAACTGGTGTTGCAGGATCGGCACCAAGTCGCGGTCGAGTTCAATCACGTCGAGCTGCGCGCCGCTGCTCAGCAACCCTTCGGTCAATGCGCCCTGGCCTGGGCCGATTTCCAGCATGTGTTCACCTTCGCGGGCGAAGATGGCGCGCAGAATGCGGTGAATCACCCCTGCGTCATGCAGGAAGTTCTGGCCGAAACGCTTGCGCGCGCGGTGTTGGTATTCGGACATGCAGCAGCTCCAGGCTTCAAAGCATCGGCTTGAAGCGAATTTAACGCGGGTAGAAAGCCCGTCAGTTTAACAGCATTGGCGGCGTACGCCCCGTGCCGGGCGTTGCAGTCAGGCGCTTTTCACCTGGCTGGAGGCCATTTCATAGGCCGTTTGCAAGGCGACCTGCAGGCTGCCGCTGTCGATTTTACCGCTACCCGCCAAGTCCAGCGCAGTGCCGTGATCGACCGAGGTGCGGATGATCGGCAGCCCCAAGGTGATGTTCACCGCAGCGCCAAAGCCTTTGTATTTGAGCACCGGCAAGCCCTGGTCGTGGTACATCGCCAGCACCGCATCGCAGTGCTCTAGGTGTTTGGGAGTGAACAGCGTGTCGGCGGGTAGTGGGCCGATCAGGTTGATACCTTCGCTTCGTAACTGCTGCAGGGTGGGCTCTATCACCTCGATTTCTTCCATGCCCAAATGGCCGCCTTCACCGGCGTGCGGGTTGAGACCGCAAACCAGAATACGCGGGGCAGTGATGCCGAATTTCGTGCGCAGGTCATGGTCGAGAATACGTGTGACGCGACTTAGACGCTCTGGGGTGATGGCTGCGGCTACATCCTTGAGTGGCAAGTGTGTGGTCACCAACGCCACACGCAGGCCGTGGGTAGCGAGCATCATCACAACCTGCTCGGTGTGGGTCAGTTCGGCGAGAAACTCGGTGTGCCCGGAGAAGGCAATCCCGCCTTCGTTGATCACGCCCTTGTGCACGGGGGCGGTAATCATGCCCGCGAAGTGGCCGTCGAGGCAGCCCTGGCCGGCGCGGGTCAGTGTTTCCAGTACGTAGGGCGCGTTACGTGCGTTCAGCTGGCCAGCAACCACGGCCGCGGCGAGTGGTGTATCCCAGACGTACAGACTACCTGCCGCCGCAGCCTGGCCTGGCCAGGCACCGGGGCTGACGTTGATCAGGTCAATGCTTAACCCAAGCAGCTGGGCGCGCTCAGCTAACAAGTCGCGACTGGCGATGGCAATCAGCGCATGCGGCTGTGCGTGACGCGCCAGCAGCAGGCAGAGGTCGGGGCCTATGCCGGCTGGTTCGCCAGGTGTTAGCGCAAAAAGGCGGGCGGTGTTCATGGAGGGGCTCTCACGTCTGTGCCATAAGGGTTAGCCCATCAGGTGACGAGGGCGATGAGGCATTATGCGTCGCCCTGGCGAGTAGCCGCCAGGTTTGAGCGGCCACAAAAAAGCCCGGCTCTGCATGTGCATGAGCCAGGCTTTTCGGTTGTCTGCGCGAGCGCGATGTGCCTGTCAGAGTTTGGTTTCGACGTAGGCTTCGTCGCGGATCTGGCGCAGCCACGCTTGCAGCTCTTCATCGTACTTGCGGTTACGCAGTACGGTCATTGCCTGCTGCTCGCGGTACTGTGCGCTGCTGTCCGTGGCGCGGCGGCCCATGACTTCGAGAACATGCCAGCCGTAAGGGCTCTTGAAAGGTTTGGACAGCTCGCCAGCTGCCGTGTTGTTCATCACTGCGCGGAATTCAGGTACCAGTACATTCGGGTCGATCCAGCTCAGGGTGCCGCCGTTCAGCGCCGAGCCTGGGTCTTCGGAGAAGTTCTTCGCCAGTTCGGCGAAATCTTCCCCGGCCAGGATCCGCTGGTACAAGCGTTCAACCAGGCGTTTGGTTTCAGCTTCGCTACGGATTTCGCTGGGTTTGATCAGGATATGGCGAACGTTCACTTCGTCGCGTACCTGGCTGTCACCGCCACGCTTTTCCAGCAGCTTGATCATGATAAAGCCGCCGGGAGTCCGCATCGGCTCCGTCACCTGGCCCACCGACAGTGCGCTAAGCATGCTGTCGAAAGGCGGTGGCAACTGCCCAGCTTTACGCCAGCCCATTTCGCCACCTTCCAGCGCGGTTTCGCTGGCCGAGCGGGCAATGGCCAGCTGGGCGAAGTCGGCACCCTGTTGCAGTTGCTGGTACAGCTCACGAGCTTGACGCTCGGCCGCCTGAATATCTTCCGGAGATGCAGCTTCGGTGACCGGGATCAGGATGTTAGCCAGGCGGAATTCTTCCGACAGCTGCATCTTGCCCATGTCTGAGGCGAGGAAGTTTTGCACTTCCTGATCGGTGACCTGGATGCGCTCAGCCACGCGGCGTTGGCGCACACGGCTGATGATCATCTCGCGGCGAACTTGGTCACGGGCATCGGTGTACGAGAGGCCATCTGCCGCCAAGGCGGCGCGGAACTGCTCGATGCTCATGCCGTTACGCTGGGCGATGGTGCCAATGGCCTGGTTCAGCTCTTCATCCGTGATGCGAATGCCAGAGCGTTCGCCAATCTGTAGCTGGATGTTCTCGATGATCAGGCGCTCAAGCACTTGCTGGCTGAGCACGTGCTCCGGCGGCAGGGCTGCACCGCGTTGGGTGATGGTTTGCTGCACTTCACGCAAGCGTGAGTCGAGCTGGCTTTGCATCACTACATCATTGTCGACAATCGCTACAACGCGGTTGAGTGGTTGAACCGCAGCATTTGCTGCGGTACCCAGAAACAGCGCGCCCAACAGCAGGGGGCGCACGCAATCAGAAAGCTTGATCTTCACGTTCACGATAACCTTGAATGCCTTGGTCGAGGAAAGTCTCAACTTTATTGCCGACTACGCCACCCAGACCTTTGAGTACGATCTGCAAGAAGATGCCGCGATCAGCCTGGTCGTTCAGTGACGGGTTCAAGCTGACTTCGTCGTAGTCAATCCAGTAGCGGTTGATCAGACGCAGTTTCCAGCAGCAGCTGTCGTACTCGAAGCCTGCGAAGGCCTCCAGCGTACGGTCGCGGCCGTAGTCATACTGCCAGCGAGAGATCACGCTCCACTGCGGCACGATAGGCCAGATGACCGAGAAATCGTGCTGGCTGATCTTGTAGTAGTCCTTGATGTAGTTCGGGCTGCCTGGGGTACCGTAGTCACCACCGCCAACTACCCAGTTACCACTGGCTTCGTCATAGCGCACAGTATCATTGCGGTAACGGTACCCGGCGTTGACCACCTTGTTCGGATTGTCTTCTGGCTGGTAGTGGAACATGGCGCTACCCGAGCGGGTGCTGCCACTGTCTGGATCCCAGTTGAAGTCCGACGAGAAGCGCCAGTCGCGGTTAAAGCGATACAGGTACTCAAGCGCGTAAGGCGATACCGATGCTGTTGCATCACCGCGAGTGCGGTAATCAATGCCTGGCAATTGGACCTGGCGATCTTCAAAATAGAACGCTTGGCCAATGCTGAAGCGCTGACGCTCAAAACCATTTGGCTCAATCCAGCGATTAGTCACACCCAGAGAGAGTTTGTTCTCGTCGCCGATACGATCCTTGCCGGAGAAGCGGTTTTCACGCCACAGCGAGGAGTAGCTGAAGTTGCTTTCGCTGGTGTCAAAGACCGGAATATCTGTCTGGTCTTCCTCGGGAACATAGAGGTAGAACAGGCGAGGCTCAAGAGTCTGACGGTAGGACTTGCCGAACCATTGAGTGTTGCGGTCAAAGTATAGGCCGCTGTCCAGGCTGAACATGCCGACACCACGGCTTTGGCTGCTCTTGTATTCCTGCTCTGCCAGCAGCGTATTCTTGCCTTGCTGATCAAGTGTCAGGTCGTAGTTGGTCTGCAGATACTTGACCTGCGGCTTGAAATAGCCCCAGCTCCAGTTCAATGGCAGGCTAACTGCCGGCTCGACATGCAGGCGATCACCGTTGGCGCGAGCCAGGCCTTTGACGACGGTGTCGTACCACGGCTGCTCAACTACGCCATCTTCATTGACGAAGTTGCCTTTGCGCAGGCTGCGGTCGAAGCGCACATATTCCGTGCCATAACTGAAGTTAACGCCTGCGGGTTTAAATGGCAGTACGCCATCCAGCGTGAGCTGCGGCAGGCGGTTATACGGGGTGATGTCAGTAATGTTGGCCAGCTCATAAGCATGAGCATTCAGGCGCGCGGTGTAACTGTCGCCACGATAAGTCAATGTGCCGCGCTGATTGACATAACCCGTTGCGCTTACACCCAGGTCAGTATCCAGGTCCTGGAAGTAGTAAGGGTCGCTGATGTCGGTGTAATCAACTTCCGCCAGCAGGCGCGAAGTCATGCCTGTCTTATGTTGCCAGCTGTACATCCAGCGCTGATCTTCGTAATCCGACTGCAGCTTACGATCATCGTTACTGTCGTCGAGATACGCGCCGCCAACCTGACCTTCGCTGTTCTTGGTGAGGTAGCGGAATTCGCCTTCCATCATCAAGCCGCGATCGCTCATATAGGTCGGGTACAGCGTGGCGTCATAGTTCGGCGCCAGGTTGAAGTAGTACGGTGTTTGCAGAGTCAGGCCATTATCGCTTGAGCTGCCGATGCTCGGCGGCAAGAAGCCGGACTGGCGACGGTCATCAATCGGGAAGTAGATATAAGGTGTGTAGAAAACCGGAATATTCTTCACCCGCAGAGTGACGTTGGTCGCCGTGCCGAAACCGGTGGCCGGGTTCAGGGTGATGTTGTTGCCCTTCAGGTGCCAGGCGTTACTGCCGGGCTCACAGCTGGTATAGGTGCCGTCTTTCAGGCGGATAATCGCGCTTTCTTCGCGCTTGGCGTAGAGCGCGTTGCCGCGGATATGGCTCTTGTGCAGGACGTATTCGGCGTTGTCGACTTTGGCTTCACCGTTGTCCAGCTGCAGCTCGGCGCGGTCACCCACTACCAGCATGCCCTGATCACGCAGGCGCACATTGCCGATCAGCTCGCCGCGGTTTTCCGCCTGGCGCAGGTTGGCTTCATCCGCTTCGACCTGCATGCCCGCTTGGCGCAGAACCACGTCACCGGCGAGGGTGGCGACTTGCTCTTCTTGCTCATAACGCGAGGCTTTGGCCGATACGAACATCGGTGCCTCGTCCATCGGCGTTTTGTCGTCCATGCCCGGGCGCGTCGGCTCTACATACGCGCCTGCGCAGTAAGGGCCGGCTTCAGCTAACTGAGCAGCGCTGAGGTTTTCGCGCGGCACCCAGTCCAGGTGGCTGTAGTCAGCGCTGCGCGAAGCAAGGCCTTTGCCACGGCTTTCAGTCACCAGGGTCGCTTGCGCGGCTTTCCCTTCAGGTGCTTCGGTGCTGCTTTCGCCGGCTTTGTTGCTGGCGACCGAATCACGTTGTACTGGCCGTGCAGGCAGTGCAGCATTGCTGGTCTTCGGGGCACATGCCCAGCCGCCGGTGGCGGAAACCTGGCAATCATACTGCTCGGCAGCGATAGCAAAAGGAACGGCTAAAGGTTGTAGCGCCAGAAGGCTGCCAGTGACCAGTAGAGGGAATTTTTTACGAAACGCGGGGTATTTTACTGCCATCTTATTTTTTCCGGGCTTCCTGCGCGCCATTGGCCCTGAGGCCGCACGCCTCTCGATGGGCTTGAAAAGATGCTGGATAATAAAGCATGACCCGCGCAACGGCTAGCGCCGTCGGAGACCTTGTAATGCCTGATGAAGATGTACGCTTAAAACTTCTCGAAAACTGGCTGGATCAGCAGCTGCCTGGGCTGTTTGCTAAACAGGGTTGGGGCGCTGTACCCGCCGCCACGCTTACCTCTGCTAGCAGTGACGCCAGTTTTCGCCGTTATTTCCGCTGGCAAGGCGCCGGGCGGACCCTGATCGTGATGGATGCGCCGCCGCCGCAGGAAGACTGCGCGCCGTTCGTAAAAGTGGCGCATATGCTCGCTGAGGCGCACCTAAATGTGCCGCAGATTCTTGCCGCTGACCTTGAGCGAGGTTTTTTATTGCTCAACGATCTTGGCCGGCAGACCTACCTGGATGTGATCAACGAAGACAATGCTGATGAGTTGTTTGCTGACGCGCTGCAAGCGCTCTTGGCGTTTCAGCGACTGCCGATGACCACGCCACTCCCCCACTATGATGATGCTTTGCTGCGTCGTGAACTGCAGCTCTTCCCCGAGTGGTATGTACAGCGCCACCTGGGTGTCGAGTTCAGCGAGCAGCAGCAGGCTCTCTGGCAACGTGCCAGTCAGTTGTTGATCGACAGCGCGCTAGCCCAGCCCAAGGTGCTGGTGCACCGTGACTACATGCCGCGCAACTTGATGCTCAGCGAGCCGAATCCGGGTGTGCTGGATTTTCAGGATGCCGTCTATGGCCCGGTGACGTATGACGTCACTTGTCTCTTCAAGGATGCCTTCCTCAGTTGGCCCGAGGCGCGCGTGCGCAGTTGGCTGGAACAGTATTGGCAGCAGGCACGTGAGGCGGGTGTGCCGGTTCAGCCGGTGCTGGATGATTTTCTGCGGGCCAGCGACTTGATGGGGGTGCAACGCCACCTCAAGGTAATAGGCATCTTCGCGCGTATTTGCCATCGTGATGGTAAACCCAAGTACTTGGGGGACGTGCCGCGTTTCTTCTCTTATATAGAGGCGGTATTGGCGCGTCGGCCGGAGCTGGCTGAATTGGCTGAGTTGCTCGGCAGCTTGCGACGGGAGCCCGTATGAAGGCGATGATTCTGGCAGCTGGCAAAGGTGAGCGGCTGCGCCCGCTTACCCTGCATACTCCAAAACCATTGGTGCGTGCGGCCGGCGTGCCCTTGATCGAATACCACGTGCGCGCGTTGGCGGCTGCCGGATTTACCGAACTGGTGATTAACCATGCCTGGCTGGGACAGCAGATCGAGGATTACCTGGGTGATGGATCGCGCTTCGGCGTCAGCATTGCCTATTCCGCTGAGGGTGAACCGTTGGAAACCGGCGGCGGGATCTTTCAGGCCTTGCCTTTGCTGGGCGATCAGCCGTTTGTGCTGATCAATGGCGATATCTTCACCGACTACCCCTTTGCCGAGTTGCGCCGTCCGTTATCTGGCCTGGCGCACCTGGTGCTGATCGAGAACCCTGGCCATCACGTCAAGGGCGACTTCTGTTTGCAGAAAGGGCAGGTTACGGATGCGCAAGCAGGCCAGGACAGCCTGACCTATAGCGGCATGGCGGTGTTATCCCCCGCGCTGTTCAGTGATTGTCAGCCGGGCGTCTTTTCGCTGGCACCGCTGTTGCGTGCCGCGATGGCAACCGGACAGGTAACCGGTGAGCGGTTTGATGGTTGCTGGGTGGATGTGGGAACCCATGAACGTTTGGCCCAGGTCGAGCAGTTGCTAGAGGCGCGGCGCTGAGATGCTTTGGCCTGCGACCCTGCTGGGGACGGTTGCGGGGCTGGCAGTGGCCAGTATTCCGGGCGCCATGCTCGGCGGTTTGCTCGGGCAGGTACTGGATCGGCGTCTGCGCCTAGAGTCGTGGGCAGCCTTGCGTGAACGCCTAGGTGGTCGCGCAGAGTCGCGTGATGAGTGGCTACTTTTCGTCTTGCTGGGGCGTTTGGCCAAGAGTGGCGGCCGTGTTCTGCCCGTGCATATCCAGCAAGCGCGGGCAGAAATGACACGTCTTGGGCTGGACACCGAGGGGCAGCGTCAGGCGATAGCGGCCTTCGCGCAGGGCAAGGTGGGCCGTGACAGCCTGCGAGCGCCACTGCGGCGCCAGCGTGCACGTCGTGAAGCATTACTGCGTGCCTGCTGGCGGATGGCCTGGGTGGATGGCCAGGTCAGCCAGGCCGAGCATGAGCTCATCATGCTCTGGGGCAAATGGTTGCAGGTTTCCTCGGCAACCCAAGCGCAGCTGAGTGACGCTTATGCGCCGCAACAAGGCCCTCTGGTGTCGACGGCCAGCAACGCCTATCAGCGTGCCCTCACGTTATTGAATGTAACTGCCGATGCCGAGCCTGCGCAGATCAAGCAGGCGTACCGGCGCTTATTGAGTCGCCACCACCCGGATAAGCTGGCGGGCAGCGGCGCCTCGGCTGAGCGTGTGCGTGAAGCCACTGAGCGCACCCGTGAATTGCACCAAGCCTATGATTTGATTCGCCAGCGCCACGGTTTTCGCTGAGGCTACTTTGCCTCCAGTTTCAGCGTCAGCCAGCCCCGAATACGACGGTAGAGCTGCTCTTGTTCAGCTTCGCGGTTGCCCGGCAACGCTTTCATGGCGATCTGTATGTAGCTGGGGTGTTTCTGGCGTTTGCTGGCTTGCGAGCGTTTGAGTGCGGCTTGTCGGTCGGTGGCGAGGTCCTTGTAGTAGAAGTCGCCAGTGGCCAGTTGCAGTTGTGGGATCAACTCATCAAGCGGCGGGGTGTAGCCAGCAGGCAACTGTGCGGCGACCAGCAGCAAGTTTTTGATTTGGTCAGGCTTGCGCTCTGCCAGGTAGCGTGCGGCCCAGTAAGCGCCACTGCCATGACCGAGCAACACAACGCGCTTGGCTTGTTGTTGTTCGGCAAAGCCGATGGCCGCCTCGATACGTGCCAAAACCCGCTCGGCATGCGCCTTGCGCTGTTCCTCAATGGCTTTCAGTTTAGTTTCCGCTGTTTCGGCGCTGTCGAGCGGGCTGTCGGTGGTTTGCGCAGCGGCTTCATCTGCCGCAGGGCTGTTCTCGGCCGCGTTCTCTGCTGGCGTTGGCGCGGCGTCGGCGGCGGGCTCTTCGGTGGGCGCTGGTTCGGCGATGCGCACTGGCGGTGCATCACTGTTGGGGTCGGGCAGGGTCAGGCTTAAGCTGTGCCAGCCACCATTGGGTAATTTGCTGCGCAGGGGGCCGACGCCTTGTGGCCAGTCGGCACTCTCATCATCGCCCGGGACAATAATCACAGCGCCGCTGGGCTCGGCCACGTTGGCTGGCAGCCAGAGCGCCAGAAAGGGTTCCTCGCCCGCTTTCAGCTGTTGCTGCTCCTTCTGCTCCACCCGTTGCTCCAGCGCCGTTGCGTCCACTTCGCTGCGTTCGGGCAGGGGCGCGCGAGGTGTCTCGGCGGGAGTCTCTGGGCTGGCTTCAGGGGTGGCGCTGTCGCTCTCCTCAGCCTGCAGGGGGTGAACCAGCAGCAGTGCTAAGAGCAGGCTGAACAGGGTGGGCCATGTCGGGCTAAAGCGGCGCATCAGGCATTCCTTCTCGGGGCAGGCCACTGAAGCCTAATACCTAGGCGTGCCTTTGTCAGGGCTGAATAGCTCTAAGCCCTTCAGGACTGGAGTAAGGTAAGGGTTGCTGGATCCTGCTCGGTCGTTTCCCCCCTGTGGAGTGTGGTTGCGTTGAAGCGCCTGTTGATTGTTCTTTTACTGTGGCCGGCGCTGCTGTGCGCGGCCGAGAGTAATGTGTTGCCCCTGAGGCCGGCCTTTAGCGCCGAGCAGCGTGCGTGGCTGAGCGATCACCAAACCCTGCGGGTTGGTCTGGTGATGCAGGCGCCCTGGGCGCAATTTGATCGCCGCCAGCAGCGCCTATCAGGTGCCAACGTGGACCTGATGAATCGCCTGCTGCAAGGCATGGGTGTGCAGGGGCAGTGGCTACGTTTTGCCGGCCAGGACGCGCTGGAAGCCGCCCTGCAACGCGGCGAAGTCGACCTGGCCCCCGGTCTACAACAAACCCCGCAAGGCCTAAGGCGTTGGCGCTTTTCTGATCCGTACTTGCGCGTACCGCATCTGGTAGTGGGCGAGCGGCGCGGCAGCAGTGCGGTGGACCTTGACCGAATCGGCCGCGATGAAAAAGTTGCTGTGCGTGCGCCTAGTGCCGTACAGGAATACCTGCGCGTAACGCACAGCAATGTGCAGTTGCAGCCGGTGGGCAATGAACGTGAGGCGCTGGATCTGTTGTTGCGCCAAGAGGTCAGTTACGCGGTGGTAGACGAGGCGCGGCTGAGCTTGTTGCTGCGTGAAACCCAGTTTGCCGGCTTGAGCATCATCGGTGACATTGGCTTGCCGCAGTTGCTGCGCATTGGCAGTCGCCGCGATGCACCGCTGCTCGCCGATATTCTCCAGCGCACCTTGCAAGCGTTGCCCGGTGGAGAGCTTGAGCAGCTGCAAGCGCGCTGGTTTCCCCTGTCAACGCGTCAGCTGGGCAACCCACTGGCGTTTTGGAAAGGCGTCAGTGTGTTTCTCGGTCTCATCCTCCTGACGCTGGCTGCGATTGTCCGCTACCTGTTACTGCAACGCCGCAGCCTGGAGCGTCAATTGCTGGACGCCCGCGCAGTGCTGAGCCAGCGCGAGGCTGCCGAGCAGGCGCTGCGGCTGAGCCAGTTTTCGATTGATAACAGCACCGTGGGCATCCTCTGGGTCAATTGGGACAGCCATGTGCGTTATGCCAACCTGGCGGCTGAACGCATGCTGGGCTATGGCCGCGACGCGTTGGTCGACATGCCGCTGGTGCAACTGGAACCTGCGCTGAGCATGGACCGTTGGTTGACTCTCTGGCGGCAGGCCCGTGGCAGCCAGGAGCCTTTGCCTGGCTTTGAGATCGACTGTCAGCGCGCCGATGGCAGCCGCTTGCCGGTGGATGTGTCATTGAGCTTTTTGCGCTTTGACCAATCGGAATACCTCGTGGTTTTTATCACTGATGTCACCGAACGGCGCCGCGCACAGGCCGCCTTGCAGGAAAGCGAAGCGCGCCTCAAAGGGATTGCCGGCAATGTGCCGGGGTTGGTGTTCCGGCTGGAGCGGGCCAGCGCCGAGCAACCGGTGGAGTTTGCCTACATCAGCGAAGCCAGCCTGGAGTTGGTGGGCTATCCAGCGGCCGAGTTGCAGCGCGAAGACCGTGGCATCCGCAGCCTGGTCCATCCTGAGGATCAAGCGCGCTATCACCAGACCCAGGATGCCGCGCTGCTGGGCGACTGCGATTGGCAATGGCAGGGTCGCATTCTGACTCGCGACGGCGAGCTGCGCTGGGCGGACATCAAGGCCACAGCGCGTAGCTTGGGTGAAGGGCGGGTGGTGTGGGACGGTATCGTCTGGGACATCACCGAGAACAAGCAGGTCGAGCTGGCGTTGGCTGAGTCCCGTGCCCACCTGCGCGAACTGGCGGCCCACCTGGAAAGCGTCCGCGAGGAAGAAAAAGCCCGGATTGCCCGCGAGGTGCACGACGAGCTCGGCCAGGTGCTGACCGTGCTCAAGCTGGAAACCGCCATGTGTGAGCTGGCCTTTGCCGGTCAGGTCGCGGGCCTGGATGAGCGTCTGACCAGCATGAAAAAGCTGATCGCTAATCTGTTCCAGTTGGTCCGCGATGTGGCCACGGCGTTGCGCCCGCCGATCCTGGATGCAGGCATTGCCTCGGCCATCGAATGGCAGGTGCGCCGCTTTGAAGCGCGCACCCAGATTCCCTGCCTGGTGGAGGTGCCCGACCACCTGCCGCCACTCAGCGATGCCAAGGCCATTGGCCTGTTCCGCATCTTGCAGGAGGCGCTGACCAACGTGATGCGCCACGCCGGTGCGCAGAGCGTGCAGGTTTACTTGCGCGTGGAGCAGGGCGAGCTGTGCCTGTGCGTGATTGACGACGGTAAGGGCTTTGCGCAGGCACCCCGCAAAGCCGGGCAATCGTTCGGCCTGGTCGGCATGCAGGAACGGGTATTAATGCTGGGCGGGCGTTTACAGATTGACAGCCAGCCAGGCGAGGGCACTACGCTGCTGGCGCATGTGGCGCTGGATGAGGAGGCACTGACGTGATTCGGGTATTGGTGGCAGAAGACCACGCCATCGTGCGTGAAGGCATCAAGCAGCTGATTGGTATGGCGCGCGACCTTGAGGTAGTGGGGGAGGCGAGCAATGGCGAGCAGTTGCTGGAGACCTTACGCAAGGTTGAGTGTGATGTGGTGCTGCTGGATATTTCCATGCCCGGCGTCAACGGCCTTGAGGCCATTCCGCGGATCCGGGCGCTGCTGCGGCCACCGGCGATTCTGGTGCTGTCCATGCACGATGAAGCGCAGATGGCGGCGCGTGCGCTGAAGATCGGAGCGGCTGGTTACGCGACCAAGGACAGCGATCCGGCGCTGCTGATCGCCGCCATCCGCAAGGTGGCCAGTGGCGGCCGTTACATTGATCCGGAACTGGCCGACCGCATGGTCTTTGAGGTGGGCCTGACGGACTCACGCCCACCCCATGTGCAGCTGTCCGAGCGTGAGTTTTCCGTGTTCGAGCGGCTGGTGCGCGGTGAAGGGGTCAATGACATTGCCCTGCACCTGGCCGTCAGCAACAAGACCGTCAGCACCCACAAAGCGCGGCTGATGCAGAAGCTCGGGCTGCACTCGGTGGCAGACCTGGTGCGCTATGCCATGGAGCATAAACTGCTCTAAAACGGTGCTTTAAGGATGCTTTGATGTGTCCTTGCCCGGCTTGCAAGGCCCGGCCGGCGTGGCGTGCGCACGACTTCTGTGCGCGCTGAGTGAGGGCTGGTTTTTGTAGGGCAATTCCTACAGAAGGTTCTCCTGCTGCCTGACAGCAGGTTGTCATCCAGCCCGATTATGCCCCCGCTTTAACCCCCCTAGTCTTGTGCCATCAGCGTGCAGACAACAACAAGGGTGTGGCGATGAGCGGGTCTCAGGCAAACGATGTACTGGTGAGCTTTCGTGGTGTGCAAAAGAGCTACGACGGCGAAAACCTGATCGTCAAAGATCTCAATCTGGATATCCGCAAGGGCGAATTTCTCACCCTGTTGGGGCCGTCCGGTTCGGGTAAAACCACCAGCCTGATGATGCTGGCCGGTTTCGAAACTCCCACTGCCGGCGAGATTCTGCTCGACGGTCGCTCGCTCAACCGCCTGCCGCCGCACAAGCGTGACATCGGCATGGTGTTCCAGAACTACGCGCTGTTTCCGCACATGACCGTGGCCGAGAACCTGGCCTTCCCTCTGAGTGTGCGCGGCATGTCGCGTACCGACAGCACCGAGCGGGTGAAAAAAGCCCTGTCCATGGTCCAGCTCGACAGCTTCCGTAATCGCTATCCGGCGCAGCTCTCCGGCGGGCAGCAGCAGCGCGTGGCCCTGGCCCGTGCCCTGGTGTTCGAACCGCAGCTGGTGCTGATGGACGAGCCGCTTGGCGCGCTGGACAAGCAGCTGCGCGAGCATATGCAGATGGAAATCAAACATATCCACCAGCGTCTGGGCGTGACTGTGGTCTACGTCACCCACGACCAGGGCGAAGCGCTGACCATGTCCGACCGCGTGGCGGTGTTCCACCAGGGCGAGATCCAGCAGATCGCCCCGCCTCGTGACCTCTACGAGTCGCCGAAGAACACCTTCGTCGCCAACTTTATCGGCGAAAACAACCGTCTCAGCGGCCAGTTGATCAGCCACGACGGCGAGCGTTGCGTGATTGGCCTGCCTCGTGGCGAGCAGGTCGAGGCGCTGGCGGTGAACGTTGGTGGGCTGGGTGAGCCGGTGACCCTGTCGATTCGCCCCGAGCGCGTGCGCCTGAACGGTGCCAGCGAGCAGTGCGCCAACCGCTTCTCCGGGCGCGTGGCGGAATTCATCTACCTGGGCGACCACGTGCGCATCCGTATGGAGGTGTGCGGCAAGCCCGATTTCTTCGTCAAGCAGCCGATCGCCGAGCTCGATCCCACCATGGGTGTGGGCGATGTGGTGCCGCTTGGCTGGCATGTGGAGCACGTTCGCGCTCTCGACCCGCTGCTGGCGGAGTGAGTGCTTTAGTACCCCAGAGCCTGTTTAACAACCCTGCACAGTGGAGAGAACAACAATGAGCAAACTGCACAGCAACCTGCGCCTCGGCGCCCTGGCTCTCGGCCTGGCCTGCGCCGGCCAAGCGGCCGCCGCCGATCTGACGGTGATTTCCTTCGGTGGTGCCAACAAGGAGGCGCAGACCAAGGCCTTCTACCAGCCGTGGGAAGCGGCCGGTAACGGTAAGGTGATCGCCGGTGAATACAACGGTGAGATGGCCAAGGTCAAAGCTATGGTCGATACCAAAAGTGTGTCGTGGAGTCTGGTGGAAGTGGAGTCGCCGGAGCTGGCGCGCGGCTGTGACGAAGGTCTGTTTGAGGAACTCGACCCGGCCCTGTTCGGCGATGCCGCCAACTTTATCGACGGTGCCGTGCAGCCATGCGGCGTGGGCTTCTTCGTCTGGTCGACAGTGCTCGCCTACAACGCCGACAAGCTGGCCAGCGCCCCAACCGGCTGGGCCGATTTCTGGAACGTGGCCAAATTCCCCGGTAAGCGCGGCCTGCGCAAGGGTGCTAAGTACACCCTGGAGTTCGCCCTGATGGCTGACGGCGTGGCAGCGAAAGACGTGTATGGCGTGCTCGCTACCCAGGAAGGCCAGGATCGTGCCTTCAAAAAGCTCGATCAGATCAAACCGCACATCCAGTGGTGGGAGGCCGGCGCTCAGCCGCCGCAGTTCCTCGCTTCCGGTGACGTGGTCATGAGCTCCGCCTATAACGGCCGCATCGCTGCCGTGCAGAAGGAGAGCAACCTGAAAGTGGTGTGGAATGGCGGCGTCTACGACTTCGACTCCTGGGCTATCCCAAAAGGTGCCAAGGACCTTGATGCGGCCAAGGCCTTCGCTGCCTTCACCGTGCAGCCTGATCAGCAGAAGGTCTACTCGTCGAATATCGCCTACGGCCCGGCCAACAAGAACGCCGTCGCGCTGCTCGACAAGGGCCTGCTGGCAGACATGCCGACCACCCCGGAAAACATCGCCGGCCAGGTCGCCATGAACGTGGAGTTCTGGGCCGATTTCGGCGAACAGCTGGAACAGCGCTTCAACGCCTGGGCCGCCAAGTAAGTTGCTAACACCCCCTCTCCTACGGGAGAGGGTCTGGGGATGGGGCTGGCGCCGTTGGCGCCCCCTTGTCTCTTTTTTCCTGCCGCCTCGCGCGGCCAGATTTAGCGGAGCTAGCAATGGCTGAAACCGTCCCCCTCAGCGAATTCGCCGGGCTCACCCTGAAGCAGAAATTGGCGCGTGCCGAGCGGATCAACCGCCTCAAGGCGCAGGGCCTGATCCTGCCGCTGTTGGTGTTCCTCGTGGTGGTGTTCATCCTGCCGATTGGCATTCTTCTCTATAAAAGCGTGGAAAACCCCGAGGTGGTGAGCAGCCTGCCGCGTACCGTTGCGGCGATTGCCACCTGGGATGGCCGTGGCCTGCCGGAAGAGGCGGCCTACAAGGCTCTCAGCCTCGACCTGGCCGAGGCGCGCAAGCAGCAGACCATTGGTGATCTGTCCAAGCGCCTGAACATGGAGTTGGCCGGTTACCGCAGCCTGATGGCCAAGACCGGGCGTGCGCTGCCGTTCAAGCAGGAACCGGCCTCCTACAAGAATGCCCTGGAGAGCCTCGACGAGCGCTGGGGCGACCCAGCCTACTGGCAGGTGATCCGCCGTAACGACAGCGCTTTCACCTCTTACTACTTGCTGGCGGCCCTCGACCACCGCATTGACGACCTTGGCGAACTGGCCCCGGCTACCCCGGATCAGGCTATCTACCTGGACATTTTCGCCCGTACCTTCTGGATGGGCCTGGTGATCACCGCCCTCTGCCTGGTGCTGGCCTATCCGCTGGCCTACCTGCTGGCCACCCTGCCGACCCGCACCAGCAACCTGCTGATGATCCTGGTGTTGCTGCCGTTCTGGACTTCGATCCTGGTGCGGGTGGCGGCGTGGATCGTACTGCTGCAGTCGGGCGGGCTGATCAACAGCGCGCTGATGGCCATGGGCATTATCGACCAGCCGCTGCAGCTGGTGTTCAACCGCACCGGGGTCTATGTGGCGATGGTGCACATCATGCTGCCGTTTATGATTCTGCCGATCTACAGCGTGATGAAGGGCATCTCACCGAGCTATATGCGTGCGGCGATTTCCCTTGGCTGCCATCCCTTCGCCAGCTTCTGGCGGGTGTACTTCCCGCAGACCCTGGCTGGCGTCGGTGCCGGCTGTCTGTTGGTGTTCATCCTGTCCATTGGCTACTACATCACCCCGGCCCTGCTGGGCAGCCCGAGCGACCAGATGATCAGCTACTTCGTCGCCTTCTACACCAACACCACCATCAACTGGGGCATGGCCACAGCCCTCGGCGGCCTGCTGTTGCTGGCCACCATGCTGCTCTATGTGGTGTACAGCTGGTTGGTGGGCGCGAGCCGCCTGCGTCTGGGATAAAAAGGCCTGCGCAGCAGGCCAACTGATGACCCTCGCTCCTCCGGGCGAGTGTGCCCGCAGGGCGGGAGAGGGGCGTTGCCCCGCTAGAGAATGATTGGAGAATGCAGATGCTGAGCCCCTACAAATCGCCGATCGAACGTGCCTGGTTCTGGACCCACCGCAGCCTGTGTGCGCTGGTGCTGCTGTTCCTGATCCTGCCTGTTCTGGTGATCATTCCGCTGTCGTTCAACTCCGGCAGTTTTCTGGTGTACCCGTTGCAGGGCTTCTCGCTGCGCTGGTACGAAGACTTCTTCACCTCCGCTGAGTGGATGCGTTCGCTGAAAAACAGCCTGATCATTGCTCCCGCCGCCACGCTCCTGGCGATGCTCTTCGGTACGCTGGCCGCCATCGGCCTGACCCGTGGCGAGTTTCGTGGTAAGGCCCTGGTGATGAGCCTGGTCATCTCGCCGATGGTGGCGCCAGTGGTCATAGTCGGGGTGGCCAGCTACCTGTTCTTCGCCCCCATGGGGTTGGGCAACAGCTACTTGGGGCTGATCCTGGTGCATGCGGTGCTCGGCGTGCCGTTCGTCATCATCACCGTGTCGGCGACACTGCAAGGCTTCAACTACAACCTGGTACGCGCCGCCGCCAGCCTGGGTGCTTCGCCGCTGACCGCCTTTCGCCGGGTGACCTTGCCGCTGATCGCACCCGGGGTAATCAGTGGCGCATTGTTCGCCTTCGCCACCTCGTTCGATGAGGTGGTGGTGACCCTGTTTCTCGCCGGCCCCGAACAGGCCACCCTGCCACGGCAGATGTTCAGCGGCATTCGCGAGAACCTGTCGCCCACCATTGCCGCCGCCGCGACCCTGCTGATCGGTTTCTCCATCCTGCTGCTGCTGACCCTGGAGTGGCTGCGTGGCCGTAGCGAGAAACTGCGCACGCAGCAGCCATCCTGAATCCTCCGGAACACGAGAGTCCCATGAGCCTGCAATTAAATAACCCCAGCCTGCTGCGCCAGCAGGCTTACGTGAACGGCCTGTGGTGTGAGGCCGACAACGGTGCACGAACCGAGATCCGTAACCCGGCGACCGATGAAGTGATCGGCAGCGTGCCGAACATGGGCCGCGCCGAAACCCGCCGCGCCATTGAAGCTGCGCAAATCGCGCAACCGGCTTGGCGGGCTCTGACGGCCAAGGAGCGAGCCAATCGCCTGCGCCAATGGTTCAACCTGATCATGGCTAACCAGGAAGATCTGGCGCGGATCATGACCGCCGAGCAAGGCAAACCCTTGGCTGAGGCCCGTGGCGAGATTGCCTACGCGGCCTCGTTTATCGAATGGTTTGCCGAGGAAGCCAAGCGTGCTTACGGCGATGTGATTCCCGCCCATGCCGGCGATAAGCGCATCCTGGTGCAAAAAGAACCCGTGGGCGTGACGGCAGCCATCACCCCGTGGAATTTTCCCAGCGCGATGATCACCCGCAAAGCCGGCCCGGCGCTGGCCGTGGGCTGCGCGATGGTACTCAAACCTGCGCCGCAAACGCCGTTCTCCGCGCTGGCGCTGGCCGCACTGGCCGAGCAAGCGGGCATTCCGGCGGGCTTGCTCAGCGTGATCCCGGCCGATGTGGACGCCAGTCGTGAGGTCGGCGGTGAGCTATGCGACAACCCCATCGTGCGCAAGCTGAGCTTCACCGGCTCCACCGGCGTGGGCATCAAACTGATGCAGCAGTGCGCGCCGACGTTGAAAAAACTCTCACTGGAGCTGGGCGGCAACGCGCCGTTTATCGTCTTCGACGACGCCGACCTGGATGCCGCCGTGGAAGGGGCGATCATCTCCAAGTACCGTAACGCCGGGCAGACCTGCGTATGCGCCAACCGCCTGTACATTCAGAACGGTGTGTATGACGCCTTCGCCGCCAAGCTACAAGCCGCAGTGGCCAAGCTCAAGGTCGGCAACGGCATGGACGAGGGCATAACCACCGGCCCGCTGATCAACGCCGACGCCGTGATCAAGGTGCAGCGCCACCTGCACGACGCCCTGGAAAAAGGCGCTACCCTGCTGGCGGGCGGCAATAGCTTAGGCGGCAATTTCTTTGAACCAACCATCGTTACCGGCGTGACGGCCGAGATGGCCGTGGCCCGTGAAGAAACCTTCGGTCCGCTGGCCCCGCTGTTTCGCTTTAGCGATGAGGCTGAGGTGATTCGCCAAGCCAACGACACCGAGTTTGGTCTGGCCGCCTACTTCTATGCCCGTGATCTGGGCCGTGTATTCCGTGTGGCCGAGGCGCTGGAGTACGGCATGGTCGGCATCAATACCGGGGTGATCTCTACCGAGGTCGCGCCGTTTGGCGGGATGAAGTCCTCCGGCCTGGGCCGTGAAGGCTCCAAGTACGGCCTGGATGAGTACCTGGAGATCAAATACCTGTGCCTCGGAATCTAAGCGTGGCCTGAATCCATAAGGTGGAAGACGCGCAACGCGTTTTCCACCTCCTGAACAACCTGCACTCCTAACGAGGACCGCATGAGCAAGACCAACGAATCCCTGATGCAACGCCGCACCGCTGCCGTTCCACGCGGCGTGGGCCAGATCCACCCGATCTTTGCTGAATCGGCGAAGAACGCCACCGTAACCGACGTTGAAGGCCGCGAGTTTATTGACTTCGCCGGCGGCATCGCGGTGCTCAACACCGGCCACCTGCACCCGAAAGTGGTGGCGGCGGTGCAAGAACAGCTGACCAAACTGACTCACACCTGCTTCCAGGTGCTGGCGTACGAGCCGTACGTTGAACTGTGCGAGAAAGTTAACGCACGCGTGCCAGGCGACTTCGCCAAGAAGACCCTGCTGGTCACCACCGGCTCCGAAGCCGTGGAAAACTCGATCAAAATCGCCCGCGCTGCCACCGGCCGTGCTGGCGTGATCGCCTTCACCGGCGGCTACCACGGCCGCACCATGATGACCCTGGGTTTGACCGGTAAAGTCGTGCCGTACTCGGCCGGTATGGGTCTGATGCCGGGCGGCATCTTCCGCGCCCAGTACCCGTGCGAGCTGCACGGCGTGAGCACCGATGACGCCATCGCCAGCATCGAGCGCATCTTCAAGAATGATGCTGAGCCGCGCGACATCGCCGCGATCATCATCGAGCCGGTGCAAGGCGAGGGCGGTTTCTACGTCGCGCCAAAAGATTTCATGCTGCGCCTGCGCGCCCTGTGTGATCAGCACGGCATCCTGCTGATCGCTGACGAAGTGCAGACCGGCGCGGGCCGTACCGGCACCTTCTTCGCCATGGAACAGATGGGCGTCGCCGCCGACCTGACCACCTTTGCCAAATCCATCGCCGGCGGTTTCCCGGTGGCGGGCGTGTGCGGCAAAGCTGAATACATGGACGCCATCGCCCCAGGCGGTCTGGGCGGCACCTACGCCGGCAGCCCGATTGCCTGCGCCGCAGCCCTGGCCGTGATGGAAGTGTTTGAGGAAGAGCAGCTGCTGGATCGCTGCAAAGCAGTGGGCGAGCGCCTGGTCACTGGCCTCAAGGCCATTCAAACCAAGCACAACAGCATCGGCGAAGTGCGCGCCCTGGGCGCCATGATTGCCATGGAGCTTTGTGAAGGTGGCGACGTGCACAAACCCAACGCCGCTCTGACTGGGCAGATTGTTGCCAAGGCGCGCGAGAAGGGTTTGATCCTGCTGTCGTGCGGTACTTACGGCAACGTCCTGCGCGTGCTGGTGCCGTTGACCGCTGAAGATGCGCTGCTCGACCGTGGCCTGGCGATCATCGCCGAGTGCTTCGACGAACTGGCGTAAGCCCGCAGCGCTCATACAAAAGACCCGCTTTGGCGGGTCTTTCGTTATCTGCGTTATCGTAGGGTGGATGAAATGGTGCCATCCACCCTCCGCGCCACCTGCCGACCATCGTCCCAGCGACGCCTGAGAATCCGCTCGGGTACAATGCGCGCCTTTCGTGAATGCCACCGAGGTGCGTTATGCAACCCTTCGCCATTGCCCCGTCGATTCTCTCCGCTGATTTCGCCCGCCTGGGTGAAGAAGTCGACAAGGTGCTCGCCGCCGGTGCCGACATCGTGCACTTCGATGTGATGGACAACCACTACGTGCCCAACCTCACCATCGGCCCGATGGTCTGTGCTGCGCTGCGTAAATACGGCATCACCGCGCCGATCGACGCACACCTGATGGTCAAGCCGGTTGACCGCATCATCGGCGACTTTATCGAGGCCGGTGCCACGTACATCACCTTCCACCCGGAAGCCTCTGAGCATATCGACCGCTCGCTGCAGCTGATTCGCGACGGCGGCTGCAAGGCCGGTCTGGTGTTCAACCCGGCCACCCCGTTGGAGGTGCTCAAGCACGTGATGGACAAGGTCGACATGATCCTGCTGATGAGCGTCAACCCAGGCTTCGGTGGGCAGAAATTCATTCCCCATACCCTGGAAAAGCTTAAAGAGGCCCGCGCGCTGATCGATGCCTCTGGCCGCGAAATCCGCCTGGAGATCGACGGCGGGGTGAATGTGCAGAACATTCGCGAAATCGCCGCTGCCGGTGCCGACACCTTTGTCGCCGGCTCGGCGATCTTCAATCAGCCGGACTACAAAGCAGTGATCGACGCCATGCGCGCTGAATTGGCTCAGGCTCGCGGATGAGTCTGCTGCGCGAGCTGTTCCTGGGCGAGTTGCCGCGCCTGGTGATGTTTGATCTGGACGGCACCTTGGTGGATTCGGTGCCTGATCTGGCCGCTGCCATCGACAAGACTTTGCGCGATTTGGGGCGGCCGGCAGCGGGTGTGGCACAGGTGCGTAATTGGGTCGGCAATGGCGCGCGGGTGCTGGTACGTCGCGCCCTGGCGGGCGGGCTGCAACATGAGCATGTAGATGAGGCCCTCGCCGAGCAGGCGCTGGAGCTGTTTATGCAGCATTACGCCGAAAACCACGCGCTGACCCAGGTCTATGCCGGTGTAAAGCCGACCCTGGACTGGCTGCGTGAGCAGCAAGTGGAGCTGGCGATTGTCACCAACAAGCCCGAACGCTTTGTCGCGCCGTTGCTAGATGATAAAGGCCTCGGTGGCTATTTCCGCTGGATTGTCGGCGGCGACACGCTACCTCAGCAGAAACCCGACCCGGCAGCGCTGCTGTATGTGCTGCAACTGGCCCGAGTGGACGCTGCGCACGCGCTGTTTGTCGGTGACTCGCGCAATGACGTGTTGGCGGCCAGAGCTGCCGGCGTGCCCTGTGTGGCGCTGAGTTACGGCTATAACCACGGCCGACCGATTGCCGAGGAGAATCCTGCGCATGTGCTGGATTGTCTGAGCGGCTTGCTGCGCCCGGCTGAGCCCTGATTTTGCCGGGGTTTGCGGGTTGATTCGGGTCCGGCCCTGCGCTAGTGTGGCCGAACTCCAATCCCGCCTGAAATAAGAGAGCTTCGTGGTGGTTACCTGCACGCGTTGGTCGGCAAGCACCGACATGAAAATCATCAAGGCCCTGGCCCGTTGGCGCTGGCGCCCCTGATCTGATCTTGGCCGCCTAGGCGGCGCGTTTGCACTCGACCGAATTACCTCAAGCCACGAGGCTGATCATGACCCGCGAAGAATTCCTGCGTTTAGCCGCTGCCGGCTATAACCGCATTCCTGTTGCCTGCGAAACCCTGGTGGATTTCGACACCCCGCTGTCGATCTATCTGAAGCTGGCCGATGAGGCCAACACCTACCTGCTGGAGTCCGTGCAGGGCGGTGAGAAGTGGGGGCGTTACTCCATCATTGGCCTGCCGGCACGCACCGTGTTGCGTGCGTACGAGCATGACGTGACCATTAGCGTCGACGGTGTCGAAGTGGAGCGTCATCACTGCGAAGACCCTCTGGCCTTTGTCGAGCAGTTCAAAGATCGCTACAAGGTACCGACGCTGGCCGGCTTGCCGCGCTTTAACGGTGGTCTGGTCGGTTACTTTGGCTATGACAGCGTGCGCTACGTCGAGCCCAAACTGGCCAAGGGTGTTAACCCCGATGCCTTGGGTACACCGGATATCCTGCTGATGGTGTCCGATGCGGTGGTGGTGTTCGACAACCTGGCCGGCAAGATGCACGCCATCGTGCTGGTTGATCCGAGCGATGCCGATGCGTTGGAGCAGGGCCAAGCGCGCCTGCAGGACATCCTGCACAAGCTGCGTCAGCCGATTACCCCGCGCCTGGGCGTGGACCTGGCGGCGCCGGCCGGTGCCGAGCCGGACTTTATCTCCAGCTTCAAACGCGATGACTACGAAAATGCAGTCAAGGCGATCAAGGAGTACATCCTCGCCGGCGACTGCATGCAGGTGGTGATCTCGCAGCGCATGTCGATCCCGTTCAAGGCTGCGCCGATTGATCTGTACCGCGCGCTGCGTTGCATCAACCCGACGCCCTACATGTACTTCTTCAACTTCGGCGACTTCCACGTGGTCGGCAGCTCGCCGGAAGTGCTGGTGCGCCTGGAAGATGGCTTGGTCACCGTGCGCCCGATTGCCGGCACCCGCCCGCGTGGTGCCAACGAGGAGGCTGACCTGGCCCTGGAAGAGGACCTGTTGTCCGATGCCAAGGAAGTGGCCGAGCACCTGATGCTGATCGACTTGGGCCGTAACGACGTCGGTCGTGTAGCCAGCACCGGTAGCGTCAAACTGACCGAGAAGATGGTAATTGAGCGTTATTCCAATGTGATGCACATCGTCTCCAACGTCACCGGCCACCTTAAAGAAGGCCTGACGGCGATGGACGCGCTGCGCGCCATTCTGCCGGCGGGCACCTTGTCCGGCGCACCGAAGATTCGCGCGATGGAAATCATCGATGAGCTGGAACCGGTCAAGCGCGGTGTCTACGGCGGCGCCGTGGGCTACCTGGCGTGGAACGGCAATATGGACACCGCCATCGCCATTCGTACCGCGGTGATCAAAGACGGCGAGCTGCATGTGCAGGCCGGTGCCGGCATTGTGGCCGACTCGGTGCCCGCGCTGGAGTGGGAGGAGACGCTGAACAAGCGTCGCGCCATGTTCCGTGCTGTGGCGCTCGCCGAGCAAACCGTCACTGACCCGTCCACGCGCTGAGGAGTCCCGCCATGCTTTTGATGATCGATAACTACGACTCCTTTACCTACAACGTGGTGCAGTACCTGGGCGAGCTGGGCGCAGACGTGCATGTGATCCGCAATGATGAACTGTCGATTGCCGAGATCGAGGCGCTTAAACCTGAGCGCATCGTGGTCTCGCCGGGGCCGTGCACGCCGACCGAAGCTGGGGTGTCCATTGAGGCCATTATGCATTTCGCCGGCAAGCTGCCGATTCTCGGTGTGTGCCTGGGCCACCAGAGCATCGGCCAGGCTTTCGGCGGCGATGTCGTGCGTGCGCGCCAGGTGATGCATGGCAAGACCAGCCCGGTGTTTCACCGCGATCTGGGCGTCTTTGCCGGCCTGAACAACCCGTTGACAGTGACCCGCTATCATTCCCTGGTGGTCAAGCGCGAAACCTTGCCGGACTGCCTGGAAATCACCGCCTGGACACAGCATGAAGATGGTTCGGTAGATGAGATCATGGGCCTGCGGCACAAGACCCTGCATATTGAGGGCGTGCAGTTCCACCCGGAGTCGATCCTCACCGAACAGGGCCACGAGCTGTTTGCCAACTTCCTCAAACAACAAGGAGGCCAGCGCTGATGAACATCAAGGAAGCCCTCAATCGAGTGGTCAACCAGCTCGACCTGAGCACCGAAGAAATGCAGGACGTCATGCGCGAAATCATGACGGGCCAGTGCACGGATGCGCAGATCGGCGCCTTTCTGATGGGCATGCGCATGAAAAGCGAGACCATCGACGAGATCGTCGGTGCCGTTTCGGTCATGCGTGAGCTGGCCAGCCATGTGCACTTGCAGACCCTCGATCATGTGGTGGATGTGGTCGGCACCGGTGGCGATGGCGCGAATATTTTCAACGTCTCCACGGCGGCAAGCTTTGTGGTTGCGGCTGCAGGCGGCAAGGTGGCCAAACACGGAAATCGTGCGGTTTCTGGCAAGAGCGGCAGTGCTGATCTGCTGGAGACTGCAGGGATCTACCTGAGTCTGACGCCTGTGCAGGTGGCACGCTGTATCGAGAGCGTCGGGGTCGGCTTTATGTTTGCCCAGGTGCATCACTCGGCGATGAAATATGCCGCCGTGCCACGTCGTGAGCTGGGCCTGCGCACCCTCTTCAATATGCTCGGCCCGCTGACCAATCCGGCCGGGGTCAAGCATCAGGTGGTGGGCGTTTTCAGCCAGGCGCTGTGCCGGCCGCTGGCCGAAGTACTCAAGCGCCTCGGCAGCCAACACATCCTGGTGGTGCATTCGCGTGATGGCCTGGATGAATTCAGTCTGGCGTCGGCGACCCATGTCGCTGAGCTGAAGGACGGCCAGATCACCGAATACGAAGTGCTGCCGGAGGACCTCGGGCTGAAGAGCCAGAGTTTGGTCGGCCTGGCGGTGGAAAGTCCGGAGGCCTCGTTGGCACTGATTCGTGATGCCCTGACGAAGCGTAAGAGCGAAGCCGGGCAGAAAGCGGCCGACATGATTGCCCTGAATGCCGGTGCGGCGCTGTATGCGGCGGACCTGGCGAGCAGCCTCAAGCAGGGTGTGCAGCTGGCCCATGACGCCTTGCACACTGGCCTGGCCTGGGAAAAATTGCAGGAGTTGGTGTCCTTTACCGCTGTATTCAAAGAGGAGAATGCCGGGTGAGTATTCCAACCGTTCTGGAGAAGATTCTCGCGCGTAAGGCTGAAGAAGTCGCCGCACGCCGCGCCGTTGTTTCGCTGGCCGAGCTTGAGCAGCAAGCCCGTGCTGCCGATCCGGTGCGCGGCTTTGCCGAGGCGCTGATAAGCCAGGCCAAGCGCAAGCAGCCGGCGGTGATCGCTGAAATCAAAAAAGCCTCGCCGAGCAAGGGCGTGCTGCGCGAGCAGTTCGTGCCAGCCGAGATTGCCGAGAGTTATCAGGCCGGTGGCGCCACCTGCCTGTCAGTGCTGACCGATATCGATTTCTTTCAGGGCGCGGATCGTTACCTGCAGGAAGCCCGTGGGGCGTGTTCACTGCCGGTGATTCGCAAGGATTTCATGATTGATCCGTACCAGATCGTTGAAGCCCGTGCCTTGGGTGCCGACTGTGTGCTGTTGATCGTCTCGGCCCTGGACGACGCGCAGATGGCCGAGCTGGCCGCGACGGCTAAAGCCTTCGATCTTGATGTGCTGGTGGAAGTGCACGACGGCGATGAGCTGGAGCGGGCGCTGAAAACCCTGGATACGCCGCTGGTGGGGATCAACAACCGCAACCTGCATACCTTCGAGTTGAGTCTGGAAACCACCCTCGACCTGCTGCCCCGCATTCCGCGTGACCGCCTGGTGGTCACCGAGAGCGGCATCCTCAACCGTGCCGATGTCGAGTTGATGGAAATCAGTGAGGTGTTTGCCTTCCTGGTTGGCGAGGCATTTATGCGTGCCGACAATCCAGGGGCTGAGCTAGAACGTCTGTTTTTTCCGGAGCGCAAGCGAGTGATCGCGGCTCCTGACGTGGACTGAAATCATCAAGCCATAAAAAAGCCGACGCATGCGTCGGCTTTTTTATGGCTGCAGCTTTGGTACTCAGCGTGTACCGAACACCACCATGGTCTTGCCTTTGACGTTGACCAGGCCCTGTTCTTCCAGAGCCTTGAGCACGCGGCCGACCATCTCACGCGAGCAGCCGACGATACGGCCGATTTCCTGACGGGTGATTTTGATCTGCATGCCGTCCGGGTGAGTCATGGCGTCGGGTTGCTTGCACAGGTCGAGCAGGGTGCGCGCAACACGACCGGTGACATCCAGAAAGGCCAAGTCGCCCACTTTGCGCGTGGTGTTGCGCAGGCGTTCAGCCATCTGGCTGCCCAGGGCGTAGAGAATGTCCGGGTCTTGTTGGGTGAGTTCGCGGAATTTGGCGTAGCTCAGCTCCGCCACCTCGCACTCAGTCTTGGCGCGCACCCAGGCACTGCGTTCTTTCTCGGCTCCGTCCTTCTCGAACAGGCCCATTTCTCCGAAAAAGTCGCCGGAGTTGAGGTAAGCAATGATCATTTCACGACCATCATCGTCTTCGATCAGGATAGTGACCGACCCTTTGACGATGAAGAACAGCGTTTCGCAGCGATCGCCCGCGTAGATAATGGTGCTTTTGGCGGTATAACGACGGCGGTGGCAATGTGCGAGAAGCTTGTCGAGATTTTTTATTTTAGGTGTAAGGGTAATAGCTACCATGCCCGAATCCCGAATGTATAAAGGTGAGCCGTTGTGCGGCTAGTTCTAATAATAGTTATCCGTACAAGTGTGCCAGTAATCAGGCGCCAGCTTAACAAACCCTCTGTAGCGAGGTCCTGTTTTGCGACCTGGCTAACATTCAGCCCGGAACTTTTTACACGCTGACTGCTGGGTGGCGAGTAAAAGCGCTGTGCTAAGCTGCCTCCCTTTTTAACAGCGGAGCCTGGGTAATGAAAGCGCGTATTCAGTGGGCCGGTGAAGCCCTGTTTATCGGAGAGTCAGGCAGCGGCCATGCAGTGGTGATGGATGGCCCGCCGGAGAGCGGTGGACGCAACCTGGGCGTGCGCCCGATGGAAATGGTGTTGATCGGCCTGGGCGGCTGCAGCAACTTCGATGTGGTCAGCATCCTGAAAAAATCCCGCCAGGCGGTCGAGAGCTGCGAAGCCTTTCTGGAAGCTGAACGCGCCACGGAAGAACCCAAGGTGTTTACCAAGATTCACCTGCATTTCGTGGTCAAGGGCCGCGGTTTGAAGGAGGCTCAGGTGAAACGTGCGGTGGAGCTGTCCGCCGAGAAGTACTGCTCCGCTTCAATCATGCTGGGCCGCGGCGGGGTTGAAATCACCCATGACTACGAAATTATCGAGTTGGGCGAGTAGCCTGCTGCGATAACGCCGTTGATGCAAAAGGGCACATCAGTGCCCTTTTTTGTGCCGCCGATTCAGCCTTATACGCGGTAGGTGGTGCTGGTCATCACCTTGGCCAACAGACTCATGCCGAACTTCACCGGCGCCGGGAAGCGCAGGCCGCCGGCCTCAAGAGCGTTGCAGGCATGTTGTTCTTCATCGGCGCGCATCTGTTCGAGTATCGCGCGGGATTTCTGGTCTTCCTGAGGCAGCTGCTGCAGGTGGTCGTCGAGGTGCTTGACCACCTGATCTTCGGTGGCGGCGACAAAACCCAGGCTGACCCGGTCGCTGATCAGGCCAGCCGCAGCGCCGACGCCGAAGGACAGACCGTAGAACAGCGGATTGAGGATGCTCGGTTGGCTGCCCAGCTGACGGATGCGCTGTTCGCACCAGGCCAGGTGGTCGATTTCTTCATCAGCCGCATGCTCCATGGCCTGGCGCACCTGCGGCAGTTTGGCAGTCAGCGCCTGGCCCTGATAGAGCGCCTGAGCGCAGACTTCGCCCGTGTGGTTGATACGCATCAAGCCCGCGATGTGTTGTGCTTGCTGCTCATCCAGCTCGCTTTCCGGTTGCACGATGGCCGGCGATGGCCGCGTCGGTTGACCGCTAAAGGGCAGCAACGTGCGCAGGGCGGCATCGGCTTGCAGCAGCAGGCGATCAACGGGTGAGAAGTGACGTTCGCTGGCCATAAGGACCTCCGGCGATGATGACGGCGTTCAGTTTACTCCACGCGCGGGAGAAGGTCTGTTGACGTTTCGTCGCAGCCTTGCCGCACGTCGGCGCCATTAGAGTTCGCGCAGCACGCGAAAACCCAGAGCGTAGTCCTTGTGCTGGGGCTGCTTCATGTCGCGTTGGCTGCTGCGCAGGTAGGTTGGGCCACTGTTCCAGGCGCCGCCACGAACTGCTCGCGGGCTCTGATCCATTAAACCGGCGCTGCGTTGCTCACTGCCATCGAACGGGCTGGCGAAGCGCGAAGCGGTCCACTCCCAGACATTGCCGGCAGTGTCATGCAGGCCGAAGGCATTGGCGGCGAACTGGCCGACACGTTCGGTCTTGCTCTGGATCAGCCGTGAGGTGGCGCAGCCACGGCAATGCGCACGCGGCCGATTTTCTGGGCTGTCGAGCTGCTCGCCCCACCAGTAATAGCTGGTGCTGCCGGCGCGGGCGGCATATTCCCATTCGGCTTCGGTGGGCAAACGGTAGCGCTGGCCGGTGACCTTTGAGAGCCATTGGCTGTAGGCCGCGGCCTGATGCCAGGACACATGGATTACCGGCCGCTGCGCTGACAGGCCCCAGCCTTCGTTATCTGGCATTGGCGTCGCGGTGGCCTCGGCATACTGCTGCCAGTCGCTGAACGTCACCTCATAACGACCGATGGCAAATGGCTGAGAAATTTCGATCGGAGTCAGCGGGCGTTCGTTATGGTTGCCGCGGCCACTGTGATCACCGAGCAGATAGCGCCCGGCAGGCACCACCACCAACTGTGGCCCTTGCTGGCCCTTGGGTAAGGCGTCGCTGAATACGCTGCCAACCGTATGTGCCTGCGCAGTGTTGATGACCAGCAGGGCGAGCACGGTCAGTGCGCCGAGTAAGGAACGACTCAACCCGGTGGCCATGCCATCTGCCGCTGACCCAGCACGTGCATATGGATGTGGTGCACCGTCTGGCCGCCCAGGTCATTGCAGTTCATCACCACGCGAAAGCCTTCCTCGCAGCCTTGCTCCTTGGCCAGGCGCTGCGCGGTAAAGAGGATATGCCCAGCCAGCGGCTTGTCTGCCTCGCTCAGATCATTGAGGGTGCTGATGTGTTTTTTCGGGATAACCAGAAAGTGCACTGGTGCCTGCGGGCCGATATCGTGAAAGGCAATCACCTGATCATCTTCATAAAGCTTGCGCGCCGGTATTTCACCAGCGACGATCTTGCAAAATAGACAGTCCATGGACAGTCTCCCGGCCGGTATTTAAAGAGGCCCGAGTTTAGTGGACAAGGAGCGTGGGTGAAAAACGATATTCATGATTTGGGCTTGGTACTGGACTCCAAGACCAAACTGGTGCTGATCGAATCCTGGGATGAGCCGCGGGTGCTGGAAACCCTGACCAGCTTGGCCGTGCGCCGCAGCCTTGGTTTGCAGGTGTGGTCGGTGACCGAGGGTTTGCAGCGTGTGGGCTATTCCATTCAGGAACCGGTCGACAGCGCCACCCTGGAGCCGGAAACTGCGCTGCGTCTGATCAAAGCGGACACGCAGCCGACGCTGTATGTGTTGTGCGATCTGCATCCGTTTCTAGACGACAACCCCAAACTGGTGCGCCTGCTCAAGGAAATAGCCATGAGTGAGGAGCCCAGCAAGCCGACGCTGGTGCTGGTGTCCCATGCCTGCAAGTTGCCGCCTGAGGTGCAGCGATACGCCTCACGCTTCAGCCTGTCTCTGCCTTCCGAGGAGGAGTTGCTGGCCATCGTGCGCGAGGAAGCCACCGGCTGGAGTGCGCGCAACTGCAATGCCCGGGTGCGCACCGATAACCGCACCTTGCAGCAAGTGGTGAAAAACCTCCGTGGTCTCAGCCATGCCGAAGCCCGTGCGCTGGCGCGCAATGTAATCTGCGATGACGGCGCTATTACCCAGGAAGACCTGCCGGAGCTGAACAAGACCAAATTCAAGTTGCTCGATCTCGATGGTGTGTTGAGTTTCGAGTACGACACCGCGCGTTTCGCCGAGGTTGGTGGGCTGAGCAACCTCAAGCGCTGGTTGGGTGACCGGCAGAGCATTTTTCTTGAAGGTAAAGGCGTCGATTTGCCCAAAGGCGTGCTGTTGGTGGGTGTGCAGGGCGGCGGCAAGAGTCTGGCCGCCAAGGCCATCGCGGGTCTGTGGGGCTTGCCTCTGCTGCGTCTGGATTTTGCCTGCCTGTACAACAAATTCTTCGGCGAGACCGAGCGCAACCTGCGTGAAGCCTTGAAGCTCGCCGAGCAGATGGCGCCCTGTGTGCTGTGGATAGACGAGATCGAGAAAGGCCTGGCCAGTGGTGATCACGATGGTGGCGTCAGCCAGCGCGTACTCGGCACCCTATTGACCTGGATGGCCGAGCGCAAGGCACCGGTGTTTATGGTGGCGACCGCTAACGTCATCTCGCGGCTACCACCGGAGCTGGTGCGCAAGGGCCGTTTCGATGAGCTGTTCTTTGTCGATTTGCCGGACGCGGAGGTGCGGGCCGACATCTTCCGTATTCACCTGGCGCGGCGTGAGCTGGATGTGGCGGGGTTTGATCTGAGCCAGCTGGCCGCCGCTTGTGATGGCTTTTCCGGTGCGGAGATCGAGCAGGCGGTGGTCAGTGCCCTGTATGCCGCGCAAGCCCAGCAACAAACGGTCAATCAGGCGTTGCTGCTGCAGAGCATTCAAAGCACCGCGCCGCTGTCGGTGGTGATGGCTGAAGACCTGGCGGCCCTGCGTGCCTGGGCGGACGGACGCACGGTCAACGCCGGCTAGCTACCTAACCGGCTTGCCAAACTGGCGATTGAGCCGTGCGCTGATGCGCCGTACCAGCCAGCGCGGTCCTAATCTAGGGCTGAGCGCAATCAGGCGATTGCGCCAGCCCGGGATGATGATCGCGCGGTTCTTCTCCAGCGCCTTGACGGTGATCAGGGCCACTTCCTCGGCATTCATCATCAGCTTGCCGCCCTGCAGGGCCTGTATATCCATCTGTGCAGTGCGGAAAAACGCACTGCGGGTTGGTCCCGGGCAGAGTACGGAGACTTTGACGCCATACGCTTTAAGCTCTTCGCGCAGGCCTTCGGAGAAGTGCAGCACATAGGCCTTGCTCGCGTAGTAGTTGCTCATGCCTGGTCCTGGCTGAAAGCCGGCGACCGATGCGACGTTGAGAATCTGTCCGCTGCCCTGGCCGGCCATGATAGTGCCGATGGCGTGGCACAGGCGGGCGAGTGCCAGGATATTCAGTTCGATCAGCTGTTGCTCGCGAGCCCAATCCTGGGCCACGTAGGCACCCGAGGTGCCAACACCGGCGTTGTTTACCAGCAGGTCGATGGTGCGTTCGCCTTGCTCCAGCTCATGCAGCAGACCGCTGACCTGCAGTGGCTGGCTAAGGTCGCAGACGCGAAACAGCACTTCCACGGAAAAGCGTTGAGTCAGTTCGCAGGCAATGCTTTCCAGCGCGTCGCGCTGGCGCGCCACCAGAATCAGATTGCGGCCACGTCGAGCCAGTGCTTCAGCCAGGGCCAAGCCAATACCGCTGGAGGCTCCGGTAATAAGCGCGTAACGGGTCATAGGGTTCTCCGTGATGGGGCCTTTCGACCCCATGTACCGCGCAAGGTTGCGAGTGGGTTACAGACCAGCGTCGGCGTAGCCCATATAGGCAGGCAGGGCGATGGCCGCAACAATACCGATGACGATGATGGCCACCCAGAGCAGGGCGAGGACTTTCACCGCGCGGCTATTCGGCGGTGGCGGCGGACCAAAGCGGTTAGCGGCGGTGCTGCCGGGGATGATAAACATCAGCAAGGAGAATACGCCGCCGACAATCGGCACCAGGGTGACCAGCAGCAGCCAGCCCGACCAGCCGATGTCATGCAGCCGTTGCACACCGAACATGATGCCGACTACCGCCACGGCGATACCCACGACCACCATCAGCAGACCGCCGAGAATCTCCGATGCGGCGAAGAACCCACCGGCGATGCCGAACAACGGCAAGCAGGCCAGCATCAGCACCATCGACCAGGCCAGGTAGCGCAAACGACCGATGCGCCCGTCGGTGGTAAAAGCCTTGAGCTCGCCGAACTCCGGCAGGGCTTCTGCTACTGCTGCTTTCGGTGTGGCGTAGGGCGTGGCTGCCGCGCTGACCACTTCAGGCGGGTTTTCTGCGAGCATGGCCTGGCGGGCGATAAATTTCTCGATAACAATGCCGCAGGCCGAGCATTCGATGGCTTTGCTTTGCTGGTGACCGCACTTTGGGCATGTCATCAGTACGTTGCTTTCGGCTTCGCTGCTTTCCGTACGATGATCATCGGTTTCCACCAGGCTCAGGCTGGCGGCCAGGTCCTGTTCCTTGCGCACTTTGGCCCCGGCGCTCTGCAGTGCCTTGAGGTACTGGTCTGCCTCGTTTTCGCTGAGGTCGCGCTTGATATCGACATTGCCGCCGCTAAACAGCGAGTTGATCCGGGTCAGGTCGCTCTTGAACAGGCGTGCGAGGTTTTCTTTGGCTGTTTCCAGGCTGACGTCAGGCATCAACTCGCCGTTAAACACAATCTTGAAGCGGGCTTGGGTCATGTCGGCGTCCTTGTCGGTGCCAGGGTAGAGTTGCGCTACAGACTAGCCGGCCTGCAGGCCAGTAAACAAGCCGCCTGCGCGCAAATGTGCCTGGGTCTAGAGGCGCTTCACGCTCTGCTGGCGGACCAGCTGCCTACCAAGCGGCCGTTGCGCAGAAGAACGAGTTGGTTGAATAACTCGAACAGGCCCTCCGAGCGCTGTGGGCGGAGAAACACCCAGTCGTCGACCTGTAAGCCTGTGCCGGCTGAGCCGATCAGGCGTTCCTGGTTGGCGCTGCGTCCATACAGTGAGTCATAACTGAGCCCCGCCGGGGATACCGGAGTTGCTGGCCATTGCCCGCCATACAGGTAGTAAGCCTGCTGGCGATTGGGATTCCAGCACTGCAGCAGTTGCTGTGAGCCGTCGAGAAACGGTAGCTGCCCGGGTAACGCTTTGAGCACCGGGCTGGCAATCCACAGGGCGGCTTGTTGGGCGGCCAGCAGGTCGCTGTCGAAATCACTGGGTTTGAGCAGTGCGGAGCCGACTGCGACTTCATTCAGCGGCGTATCGAGCTGGGTGTGCAGGGCATAGGTCAGGCTGCCAGCGCCATTGAGCAGCGGTTGTTGCGGCCATAGCTCGCTGAATGCGGCGGCGCTGGTGATAAATGCGCGGTAGCGTGCGGCGTTCTGGGTAAAGGCGCTGGTTGGGTCTGTCCAGAACGGCGTATGGGCGAGGTGCGCGTCATAGCCCATCAGGCCGCGTATGCGTAGCCGATTGGGTGTATTACGCAGCCAGGTGAGTGCGGCGCCAAGTTCTGCGGGCGTCGCAAAACCGCCACGTGCCAGGCCGATGTCGATTTCAAAGGCAATCTGTAGCGGTTGGTTGAGGGCGTTGGCCAGTGCGGCGTATTCCTGCAGACGGTTTTGGCTGTCGATCAGCCAGGTCAGCTGCTCAGCCGGGACAAAGCCGCTGCCTTGTGGCAGTTGCTGGTAGAAACTCAGGGCCGCGGCGCTGGGCAAGGGTTTGCCGAGCAGCAGGTCGGACTGGGGGAAGTTGACTGCCAGCTGATTGATCTGTGGCTGGTGGAACACCATAAAACGCTGCGTGCTGAGCTTCTTTGCTAGGTAGTCGAGCAGCCCGGTGGAGGCCAGTGATTTGGCCACTAGGCGCAGTGGCAGTTGCTGACCGAGTTGGCTAGCAAGCAGGTCGGCGTTCTGATCGAGGCGTTCCAGGTCTACCACCAGCAGCGGCAGTCCAGTGCCGGCACGCCGCAGTAACTGGTTGAGTGCTGCAAAGTAGGGCGCGTGCGGCAGGCCGAGATCGCCCGGGCGCAGCGCCCAGCCACCTAACAGCCCCAGCGCGCCGAGACCGAGCAGATTGCGTCGCTTCACCGCGCCCAGCGTTGTTGCAACTGCAGGCTTTGCTTGAGGGCGGCCCGGTATTCGCTGTCGAGGCGGGCGATCAGCTGCTCGACGCTGGGCAGGTCGTTGATAGTGCCAACACCCTGGCCGGCCGACCACACGGTTTTCCAGGCCTTGGCTTCTTCGTCCATCGGCTTGAGCTTCTCGCCGTAGTTGACCTCGCCTTTGTTCTGCAGCTGCTTGAGGTCGTAGCCGGCCAGCTCCAGGCTCTGGCGCATAAAGCTTGCGGGCACCCCGGAGACCGCCGGGGTGTGGATGATGTCGGCGGCTTTGGCGTCGAGAATCATCTGCTTGTAAGCGGCGGAAGCGGCGTTTTCCTGGGTGGCGATCAGGCGGGTGCCAAGGTAAGCGAGGTCGGCGCCGAGCAGCTGGGCGGCCAGCACTTCATGGCCCTGATTGAGGCAACCAGCCAGCAGCAGGGTCTTGTCGAAGAACTGGCGTATCTCGGCGATCAGCGCAAACGGGCTCCAGGTGCCGGCATGTCCGCCTGCGCCAGCGGCTACCGCGATCAGGCCGTCGACGCCGGCTTCGGCGGCTTTCTCAGCATGCCGGCGAGTGGTCACGTCGTGAAACACCAGACCGCCATAGCTGTGCACCGCATCGACCACGTCCTTCACCGCGCCGAGGCTGGTAATCACGATGGGCACGCACTGTTCAACGCAGATGGCGAGGTCCGCCTGCAGGCGCGGGTTGCTGCCGTGCACGATCAGGTTGACCGCATAGGGCGCGGAGTTGGCGTCGAGGCCCGCCTGAATCTCCTCCAGCCAGGCCTTGAAACCGCCGCTGTCACGCTGGTTGAGCGCCGGAAAGCTGCCGACGATGCCGCTGTTGCAGCAGGCCAGAACCAGTTGTGGGTTGGACACCAGAAACATCGGCGCCGCGACGACGGGTAGGCGCAGGCGTTGTTCAAGCAGGGCCGGAAGCGACATGCGGTAATCCTCTTGGAGTATTTAGAAAGGGCGAATCACGACCAGAATGACAATGCCGAGCAAGGCCAGCACGGGCGCTTCATTGAACCAGCGGTAGAACACATGGCCGCGTTGGTTCTCGCCACGGGCAAAGGCCTTGAGCTGGGCGCCGCACATAAACTGGTAGACCACCAGCAGCGCCACCAGGCTTAGCTTGGCGTGCATCCAGCCCTGGCTGAAGTAGTAACTCGGGTTAAGGCTGAGCAGCCAAAGGCCTAGGCCGACGGTGAGAATCAGTGATGGCCACATGATCCCGCGGTAGAGCTTGCGCTCCATGATGCAGAAGCGTTCGCGGCTGACTTCATCGGTGCTCATAGCGTGGTAGACGAACAGGCGCGGCAGGTAAAACAGGCCGGCGAACCAGCAGACCATGGCGATGATGTGAAAAGCCTTGAGCCATAGATAGAGCATCGTGCGCACTCGTTACAGGAAAGTGTCCCGATAGTAGTGGGCATGACTGCCTCCGTCATCACATGCCGCGCTCAAGTGTTGGCCCCTGGCCGAAGCGGCCGTATCATCGGCAGCTTTCCACTGCTGGTATTGCAAAGGGGCAAGTGATGATCAAGGTCGGAATCGTCGGCGGCACGGGGTATACCGGTGTCGAGCTGTTGCGTTTGTTGGCGCAACACCCGCAAGCGCAGGTCGAGGTGATTACCTCGCGCTCCGAGGCCGGCATACGTGTCGATGAGATGTACCCGAACCTGCGCGGTCATTACGACAACCTGGCGTTCAGCGTGCCGGACGTTGCTACCCTGGGCGCCTGCGATGTGGTGTTCTTCGCCACCCCGCATGGTGTTGCGCATGCCCTGGCCGGTGAGCTGCTGGCCGCCGGCACCAAGGTGATCGACCTGTCCGCCGACTTCCGCCTGCAGGACGCCGATGAATGGGCCAAGTGGTACGGTCAGCCGCACGGCGCGCCGGACCTGCTGCCGGAAGCGGTGTATGGCTTGCCGGAAGTTAACCGTGACGCGATCAAGCAGGCGCGTCTAATCGCCGTGCCGGGCTGCTACCCCACTGCCGCGCAGCTGGCGCTGATTCCGCTGCTTGAGGCCGGGCTGGCTGATACCACGCAGGTGATTGCTGACTGCAAATCCGGGGTTAGCGGTGCCGGGCGCGGTGCCAGCGTGGGTTCGCTGTTCAGCGAGGCCGGTGAGAGCATGAAGGCTTATGGGGTGAAAGGTCATCGGCATCTGCCGGAAATCCGCCAGGGTCTGCGTCGGGCTGCGGGTAAGGATGTCGGCCTGACCTTTGTGCCGCACCTGACGCCGATGATCCGCGGTATTCACGCCACGCTTTACGCCACCGTTGTCGACCGCTCGGTAGACCTACAGGCGTTGTTCGAGCAGCGTTATGCCAACGAGCCTTTCGTTGATGTTATGCCCGCTGGTAGCCACCCGGAAACGCGCAGCGTGCGCGGTGCCAACGTCTGTCGGATCGCCGTGCACCGTCCACAGGATGGCGACCTAGTGGTGGTGCTCTCGGTGATCGACAACTTGGTCAAAGGTGCGTCGGGCCAGGCGGTGCAGAACATGAACATTCTCTTCGGACTCGATGAGCGCCTGGGCTTATCTCACGCAGCCATGCTGCCCTGATGGCGGGCTGGGAGGTCCGCCTCAGCGATCCCGGGCGCGCCAGGCGCCGGCGTGTATTCGTCCTGCTGCTGGTGCTGTGTATTCCGCTGGCGTTTTATGCGGGCAGCTGGTGGCAGCATTACACGCAACCTGCCGTGACAGTGGGGCAGCCAGTCGAATCAGAGCGCGATGAGCAACTGCTGCGTGACCTCGAAGAGCTGCGGCAGCGTGTGGCGGTATTGAGCAGTGCAGAAAAAGTCAGCCAGCAGGCCAACGAGCAGAGCCGGCTGAGTATCAAGCTGCTGGAAGAGCAGATCTATAAACAGCAGCAGGATCTGGCCTTCTACAAAGGTGTATTGGCCCCTGCTAGTCGTCGTGAAGGTTTGCGCATCCGGGCCTTTGAGCTGCAGGCCACGGACAGCCCCGAGCTTTTCCGCTACAAGATACTCCTCAGTCGCGTGGGCAAAGGTGAGGCGCCGCTGGAAGGGCAGTTGCATGTGTCGATCGTCGGCAAGCAAGGCGAGCAGGACGTTACGCTCGAACTGGCTGCGCTGTCTGCGGACCTGCCCGATGCGTTGCCTGAGCAGCCTATTATCTTCGTGTTCAAGCACTTTCAGGCTATTCCTGAAGCTGGGCGGTTTGCCGAGCTAAAGTTGCCAGAAGGGTTTGTCCCGCGCGAGATCAAGGTGCGTGCCGAGGTGCAGGGCGAGAAGCCTCTGCTGCGCACATTCAAGTGGAACAAAGAGGAGTAACTGTTCCTTATGTGGAATAAAGACAAGGCGCGTACCGACGTGCAGCGTTTCGCGGGCAAGACGAGCCTGATTGCGGTAGGTGCCGAGCTGCATGGCGATTTGCGCTTTCAAGGCGCGGTGCAGGTCGATGGCAAAGTCATCGGTAACCTGGTGGCCAGCGAAGGCATGGTGCGCGTCAGTGTGCAGGGACGGGTTGAAGGTGAGCTTCGCGCCCCCCATATCGTGATTGACGGTGAGGTGATGGGCGATGTGCACGCCAGTGGTCACCTTGAGTTGGGCGCGCGAGCGCGAGTGCGCGGCAATCTGTATTACGCGTTGATGGAAATGGCCATGGGTGCGCAGATCGAAGGCCGCCTCTGCCGCTTGCAGGACGAAGCGCGGCCGTTGGAATTACCAGAAACGCTGGATGCTGCACAATAGTTGACCGCTTTTCTCGGGTAAGCGGATAATGCCGATCAGAATGCAGTATGGCGCGTAGCGCCGGGAGTTAATCAGCATGAGCGTCGAAACCTTCACCCCTAGCGCTATGCAATTTACGCAGGGCGCAGCGAACAAGGTGAAGAGCCTGGTCGATGAGGAAGGCAACCCGCGTCTGAAATTGCGCGTGTTTGTAACGGGAGGCGGTTGTTCCGGCTTCCAGTACGGCTTCACCTTCGATGAAGAAGTGGCCGAGGATGACACCATCATCGAGCGCGAAGGCGTGAGTCTGGTGGTCGATCCGATGAGCTTCCAGTACCTGGCAGGTGCTGAGGTGGATTATCAGGAAGGTCTGGAAGGTTCGCGATTTGTCATCAACAACCCGAACGCCACCACTACCTGCGGTTGCGGCTCTTCGTTCTCGATCTGAGTTACAGGCTATTCAAGCTAACGCCGTGCCTTATGCACGGCGTTGTCGTTTCTGCGCGCAGTGGATTTGAAAAAGTGATTAGGCGGGGTAGATCGCACCAAGCACCCGCAGGCCGCGAGCGCCGGTGACGCTAGGCCGGTTGGCGGGAATGCCTTCCAGGCAGCAGTGCGCCAGCCAGGCAAAGGCCATGGCTTCGACCCAGTCTGCGGGCACGCCATGCGCATCGGTGCTGCTCACCTTGCTATTAGGCAGCAGCTGCGCCATGCGGCGCATCAGTGTGTGGTTATGCGCACCACCACCACACACCAGCAGCATCTCGGTGTGCTGCTGAGCAGCCTTGAGCGCCTCGGTAATGCTGATAGCGGTCAGTTCCAGAAGGGTTGCCTGCACGTCAGCCTTAGCAAACGTCGGCTGGTTCTGCAGGTGCTGATCCAGCCAGGCCAGGTTGAATAGCTCGCGCCCCGTGCTTTTAGGGCCTTGAGTCTGGAAGTAGGGGTCGCCGAGTAGGGCGTGCAGAAGTGCCTTCTGCACCTGACCGCTTGCCGCCCATTGGCCGTCTTGGTCGTACGTCAGGCCTTGGTGGCGTTGAATCCAGGCGTCCAGCAGCACATTGCCCGGGCCACAATCGAAACCATGCACCGGGCGTTCGGGTTCAAGTAGGCTGAGGTTGCTGAAACCGCCAATGTTCAGGATGGCGCGAGTGCTGCCTTCGCTCGCGAACAATGCCTGGTGAAACGCCGGAACCAGCGGCGCCCCCTGGCCGCCCGCAGCGACATCGCGGCGGCGAAAGTCACTGACCACGCTGATGCCAGTCAGCTCCGCAAGTAAGGCGGGGTTGCCGATCTGGACTGTAAAGCCGCGGGCAGGTTCATGGCGCACGGTCTGGCCGTGGCTACCGATGGCGCGAACGCTGTGTGTGGGCGTTTCGTGCTGCGCAAGTAAGTCATTGATGCCCTGTGCTGCCAGGGTGGCCCAATGCTGTTCGGCAATCGCGGCGCGGGCTAACTCATCTGGTCCGGGCGCACACAGGTTAAGTAAGCTGCTGCGCAGCTCTTCAGGCATCGGCAGGTAGCGGGTACCGACTAAGCGAGTGCTATGTGTCTGTTCAATCAGTGCAATGTCCAGACCGTCCAGGCTGGTACCGGACATCACACCGAGATAGAGGGGCATGGTTTACCGCTGATTGTTGAGGGCAAGCATCGTGGACTTCTCTTTGTCCATTTGCGCCATCAACGGTTTGCTCAGCTGCATGAAGCGGGCTTTTTCGCTGCTGGCAATCGGGTCGGCCATTGGCAGTTTCTGGCTCAACGGGTCAACGTGAACGCCATTCACCTGGAACTCATAGTGCAGATGTGGCCCGGTCGATAGGCCGGTTGTGCCGATATAGCCGATGATCTGCCCTTGCTTGACGTTAGTACCGCTGCGGATGCCTTTGGCAAAGCCGTTCATGTGCGCATACAAGGTACGGTAGCGTTGACCGTGCTGGATAATGACAGCATTGCCGTAGCCGCCATGACGGCCTGCCAGGGTGATGCGACCATCGCCTGCAGCTTTGATAGGGGTTCCGCGAGGAGCGGCGTAATCCACACCTTTGTGCGCGCGAATCTTGTTCAGCACTGGGTGGCGGCGACCTGTGGAAAAGCGTGAGCTAATACGGGCGAAATCCACCGGGGTGCGGATAAAGGCTTTGCGCATGCTCTCGCCATTGGCGTTGTAATAGCTGCTATTGCCCTGTTTGTTGGTGTAACGCACGGCTGTATAGGTCTTGCCGCGGTTGGTGAAGCGTGCGGAGAGGATGTTGCCGGTCCCAACCTGCTTGCCGTTGACTACTTTCTTCTCGTAGATCAGCTCGAACTCGTCACCTTCGCGAATATCCATGGCGAAGTCGATGTCGTAGCCAAATACATTGGCCAGATCCATGGTCAGGCTGTGCGACAGACCGGCCCGCTTGGCTGAGAGAAACAGCGAGCTGTTGATCACGCCGTGGCTGTAGGTAGTCTGGACTTCGGGTTTAACCAGCTCACGCTTGAAGCTGAAGCCTTTGTCATTTTTGGCCAGGGCGATACTTTCCAGGTCGCTGAGTTTGCTGTGCAGGCTTTCGAGTTGGCCGTCCTCACTCAGTTTGAACTCAAGTGCCTGACCTACTTTGAGGCGTGTCAGCTGCTTGGCTTCTTTACTGCTGTTGAGCACGGCGTGCAGCGTGGTCGCACTCAGGCCTACTTTGGCGAACACGGTAGACAGCGTGTCACCGTTCTCCACGCGAACAATATGGTGTAGCGGGTCAGTTTGTTCGGGTTCTACAGCCTGTGCAGTTGGCTGTTCGTCCGGTGTCTCGGTGGCTGCTGTATTGGCGAATGGTGACTGACGGGCCTGGGTGTTGGCGGATTCTGCATCGTCTTGCAGCTCCGCATATTCAGCGCCGCTGTCCAGCTCAAGGTTCAGGTAGGTTTTCTTTGCTTCAACTTCGCGAGAGGGGAATACCAGTAGGGCTAGGCTCAGTAGGGCGGCGACGCCACTGGCCGCCAAGATATGGCTTTTCGGGTACAGGGGCGGCGCTTTAGTTGGAGAGGTCATAGGCGGCTTTTTGACTTTAAAAATGAAAAGAAATAGATAAACGAAATGATGAATATGCAGTAACTGTATAAAATATAACCAAATCGCTAGCTAGGCAACCCCGGTTGTCGCTAGGCGGTCTTAGCGTAGGTGGGGTGGCCGGCAGAACTTGTGATTTGTCTGCGATCTTGTATGGTTGGTTCCCTTTTGTTTTGAGTGGTCGTGAGTCCTGTCATGAAGTCGGTTGAAGAGCAGTTGGCGCTGATCAAGCGTGGCGCGGAAGAGGTTCTGGTTGAAGCTGAGCTGATTGAAAAGCTCAAGCGTGGTCAGCCGCTGCGTATTAAGGCCGGTTTTGATCCGACGGCGCCGGATCTGCATCTCGGGCACACCGTGCTCATTAATAAGCTGCGGCAGTTCCAGGAATTAGGCCATCAGGTGATCTTCCTGATTGGTGATTTCACGGGAATGATTGGTGATCCCAGCGGTAAAAGTGCCACCCGTCCGCCGTTGACCCGTGATCAGGTGCTCGAGAACGCGGAGACCTATAAAACCCAAGTATTCAAGATTCTTGATCCTGCAAAAACCGAGGTTGCTTTCAACTCCACGTGGATGGACAAAATGGGGCCGGCGGATTTCATTCGCCTCACCTCACAGTACACCGTGGCGCGCATGCTTGAGCGCGATGACTTCAGTAAGCGCTACTCGACCAATCAGCCGATAGCTATCCACGAGTTCCTCTATCCGCTGGTTCAGGGGTATGACTCGGTTGCGCTGCAGGCGGATATTGAACTGGGTGGCACGGATCAGAAATTCAACCTGCTGATGGGGCGCGAGTTGCAGCGCTCCTATGGTCAGGCGTCGCAGTGCATCGTCACCATGCCGTTGCTTGAAGGGTTGGATGGCGTGAAGAAGATGTCCAAGTCATTGGGCAACTACATAGGGATCCAAGAAGCGCCTGGTGTCATGTACAACAAGCTGGTCTCCATGCCGGATGCATTGATGTGGCGCTATTTCGAGCTGCTTAGCTTTCGCTCCATGGACGAGATTGAACAGTTCAAGCGTGATGTCGAGCAGGGCGCAAACCCCCGTGACATCAAAATCAAACTGGCTGAAGAGATCGTTGCTCGCTTCCATGGCGAAGAGGCGGCGCTCAGTGCTCATCGCTCGGCGGGTAATCGCATGAAAGAGGGCGAACTGCCTGACGATCTGCCAGAGATCGAGGTGTTATCTGTTGAGGACATGCCGATTGCTGCGCTCCTTAATAAAGCGGGTTTGGTGAAGAACGCTGCTATGGCGCGCGACCTTTTGGGTTCCGGCGGTGTTCGGGTGGATGGTGAGGTGGTGGATCGCTCCTTTATATATAAGGTGGGGGCGGTACATGTCTGCCAGGCCGGCAAGAAGGCGTTTGCGCGCATTACGCTTAAGCTAGAGTCATAAGGCGCTAGGTGTAGTGGGTGCGACAAAGCCGTTGAAGCGTCAGCTTCAACGGCTTTGTCGTTTCTGCAGGCGGCGCGCAGATGGTTTGTGTGGCTGTAGCCTTTGATTTCATGGGTATTGAAACAAAAGCGCAATAATCGATTGACCTTCGTTTTCCAGTCCCTATAATGCGCACCTCTTCAGACGTAAGCGGCTCCTTAAACTTCTTATAAAACAAGAAGTTAGATTTAAAAAGGGCTTGCAAAGCAGCGAAAGCTGCGTAGAATGCGCCTCCTCTTCAGGAGGTAGTGTTT